>CAVXPR010000001.1:0-8873 GCA_963763585.1 uncultured Acidobacteriaceae bacterium
GGGCAGCCCATAGCGCAGCAGGCGCAGAAAGTTCCTCATGCGACGCGGCCCGCCCAGCGCGGTCTGCGCATGATTCCCTGCTGTAAATGAATGCGGAAGCCCATCCCCGTATTGTATCCGCGCTGGAGGCGCTGCGCCTCGCCTGCTCGGGCCTCAAGTCAAGCGCCTTGGATCACGTCAGTTACGCCAGAGTTGACCCGAGGAAATCAATACGCTTTCAGGTCCACAATGGCCTTCAGAATATTCTCCGGCTGCGGCAGAATCGCGTCTTCCAGCTTCGGCTGGTAGGCCACAAAAGTGTCCATGGCGCCAATACGCCGCACGGGCGCGTCGAGATCGTCAAACAGTTCATCGGCAATGCGTGCCGCAATCTCCGCGCCGTAGCCCCAGCTCAGCATGTCTTCGTGAGCCACGATTACGCGATTGGTCTTGCGCACCGACTCCGCAATCGCTTCCCAGTCATATGGATTCAGCGTGCGCAGATCGATGATCTCGGTTTCAATTCCATGCTCGCGCTGTGCCTGCTGCGCGGCCTGCATCCCGCGCGGAACCAGCGCCCCATAAGTAACGATTGTCAGGTCTCTGCCGGGGCGAACGATCTTCGCCTTCCCAAAAGGAATTGCGAACTCAGGACCCGGATATGCCGCGCGCCCATATGTTTCGCGATAAAGCCGCTTGTGCTCGAGAAACAAAACCGGATCGTCGCATCGAATAGCCGTGCGCAACAAACCGTTGGCATCGAGCGCATTCGACGGGAAAACGACGCGCAGCCCCGGTGTGTGCGTGAACATGCTTTCGCCGGACTGCGAGTGATAGATTGAGCCGCCAGTAAGGTATCCGCCGATGGGAACGCGAATGACCACGGGCGCTTCCCAAACGCCGTTCGATCGCCAGCGCATCACAGACAACTCATTACGAATCTGATGCATAGCTGGCCATATGTAATCAAAGAATTGAATCTCTACTACCGGCTTCATTCCACGCAGCGCATAACCAATCGCGCGGCCAACAATGTTCGCTTCAGCCAGCGGCGAATTAAATACCCGCTCCGATCCGAACTCGGTTTGCAGGCCCGCCGTAAGTTTGAAAACTCCGCCCTTGCCCTTCACTTCAGAAAGCGCTTCGCTGCGGCTCGCGTCGGCCACGTCTTCGCCATAGATGACAATGCGCGGATCGCGCCGCATCTCGTCACGCAGGCAAGTGTTGATCAACTCAGCCATTGTGCGCGTGCCTGCTGCCTTTGGCGCGTCTTCAGCACCGGCTCCATTCGTCGCCGCGCCACTCGCCTTCGCCGGCGCCGGCAGCTGCTCCGTTGCAAAAGCGGCGCTCGTGGGATCTAGATCCTCGGAGTAAACGTGCTCTGTGATTCCCTTCACCGCCGGCAACGGTGCTTCCAGCGCCCGCTCCGCGGCTTCTGCGGCTTCGCGTTCAAGCCGCCGTTCAATTTCGTCGATCTCCGCAACCGTTAGAATTCCCTCGCCAATCAGCCGCGCCCGCATGCGCGCCATGGGATCGCACAACAAGTCAGCCTCGCGTTCGGCAGCCGAGCGGTAAATTTTGTCGTCATCCGAATCCGAGTGAGAATACAGCCGCACGCAATGTCCATGGACCAGCGCCGGTCCGCGGCCCGCGCGGCAGTGTGCCGCCGCCTGTTGAAAAGCACGCAGGCAGACTACGGGATCGTTGCCGTCTACCTCGGCAAAGTAGAAGTCGGGAAAGTTGGCCACCAGCCGGGAGATGTTTCCGCCCGGCGTGTTCACCTCGACAGGAACGCTGATCGCGTAGCCGTTGTCCTCCACGCAGAAGATCACCGGCAGTTTTTGATTCGACGCGGTATTGATCGCCTCCCAGAACTCCCCTTGCGAGGTCGCGCCTTCGCCCACGCAGGCCAGCGAAACTTCATCACCATGGAACTCCACGTCGTGAAAAGCGCGATAGTCCCCATCCGCCTTGGCCGCAATCTCCGGCTGCCTGCTGTAGGCTCGCCCCGCTTCTGCGCAGCCAACGGCGTGCAGCAGTTGCGTGGCCGTCGATGACGAAGTGCTCACGATATGCAGCGCGCGGCTGCTCCAATGGGTCGGCATTTGCCGTCCGCCACTGGCCGGATCGGTAGCAGCGCCAACGGCCTGCAGCATCATGTCGAAGGGTGTCACGCCCAGCGCCAGGCACAAAGCCCGGTCGCGATAGTACGGGAAGAACCAATCGTATCCGGAGCGCAAGGCAAGAGCAGCGCCCACTTGCAGCGCCTCGTGGCCTGCCGCTGAAATCTGGAAGTAGATTTTCTGTTGGCGCTTGAGAAGGATTTCGCGGTCGTCCACCGCGCGAGAGAGAAACATCAGGCGGTAGATCTCAACCATCTGTTGCGCGGTCAGCTCATCCGATGCCGGAAACGATCCGGGCGCACGAGCCATGGAAATTGCCGCTTCCATTCCGGTCGACCCCCAATACAAAACCTTAGCCCGTCTCTCCCGGCGTCACTCCCGCCCAGACTGCGCATTCAGCGGAACCTGGCGGCTCCGTAAATAGCTAATCCAGGCGCAGCGACTCCGGTCTCGCCGGAAGAATGCTCCCCCCGGAAATAACGTCACCTGATTGTAGCAATTTGCAATGCCCCAGTGTGAGTTCTGGCTTGAGTCCCGGTGTGAGTCCTGGTGGGAGTCCAGGCGGGAGTTCTGATGAATGCCTTTCTTCGTGCCCCTCTGCAGCCCAGGCCGCCATGCCCGGCCTTCTTTCCAAACTCAATCATCCACACTATCGGGGCAGGTGATGAGGATCGCTACCTAACGGGTTGGGATCGCAACAGGCGTGTTGTCTAGGGGCGGCCCCATCTGTCCCACTCCGTCAGCCATCTTTTCTTTAACGTTGCGCGCCAGCTTCTCAATTTCGGCCATCTTATGCAACTGGTCCCACGTTAATGTTCCGGTGTTGTTCGCCGCGATCTGGTCATTCAAATCCATGACCAGCTTCAGTAGCTTGTTGGTGTCGGAGATCAACTCTTTCTGGCGCTCCCTGTTCAGCGCATTTAAGCGCCGCTCCATCTGGGTGGGGTCATAGTTGCCCGATGCAAGTGGATCCGTTGGCATCGGAGCTGGACGATTGATGATGTCTGGAGGCCTCGACTGGGAACGCACAGCCAGACCGGGGACAACGACGAACCCCAACGCCAGGCCAAAGCCCCAAAAGAGAGCCGTGGTCGATCTGCGTAAGCCGCCGATCTTCACCGCGTTTACCCCTTCACGCATTTTGCGCCTCCCTCGATTGGGCCTTTTCTGAAAAGGCCGCACTGCATTCCTCAGCTTTTCCCGTTCGCAATTCTTAGCTTGTGGGCATACTGCTCAATGTCGCTGGCTTTGCGGACCACAGTTACCGAGAGAGTGTCCGCGGTCGATTTGTCGACGGCTTTTTTCAACTCGGTGGCCATCTGCAGCAGGTCTGCACACTGATTGGCGATCTGCTGCTTTTGCGCATCCGCGGCCGTAGGCTCAGTTTGTTGCCCCGCCTGCTGCCCCGTTTGCTGATTGCCCGATTGTCCACCCGCAGGCGTGCTCGCCGCCTGGGTCCCCGGCGTCACCTTGGCGCCCGGCGGATTGATCGCGGGAAGAGGAAATGCCTCTTGCGCCTGGGTCTTGATCAATCCCGCGCCCATGGCAACAACCAGCGCCGAAATGCATCCAAGAGCAAAGAGCCATAATCCCCGGCTTTGCGCCTTGCCGGCATTGCGCATCATGCTACTGCGGCGAAATCCATTCATGGGCCTCACCATCTCGGCTTGAATCGTAACTCAACGATGCTGGAAAGATTGTCTCAGGAATGTAAATTGCAATTCCGGCCAATCCTGCGCACAGTTTAGTCTAGAAAGTGGAGTTTTGGCATGTCTCTTTTTTCGTCGGCAGCGCAATTCGCATTCATAACGCGCTGGGGCTGGTTCCAGGAGGGTCGCTTCCTCGGCCGCGTCCTAGACGAGTGGATCTTCGATAGCCAGGAATTCATTCGCACCAGGCTGCCGCGCCTGATCGTAATCGCAATCATCGCCTTTGTGCTCAGCAGATTACTGCGCCTAGCCACCTCCCGCATGATCCACGTCTCCGAAAGAGGAGACGCCGGCCTGGTCCGCCGTGCCGAAGTCAAAACTATGGCCGGAGTCATCCGCGCCACTGGCCTCGCCATCATCGCCGTCATCGCCTTTCTGCAGGCGCTTGACTCCATGGGTTTCAATCTCGCCCCGCTGCTGGCCTCAGCCGGAGTCGCTGGCATCGCCATCGGTTTGGCCGCGCAAAACATCGTCAAGGACATGTTCAACGGCATGCTGTTTCTGCTCGAGGACCAGTTCAACGTAGGCGACACCGTCCGCCTCGCCGGGCTTACCGGCGTCGTCGAATCCATGACCCTGCGCAAGACCATGGTGCGCGACGGCGACGGAACACTCTACGTAATTCCCAATTCGCAGATCACCACCGTGGCCAACCTGAGCGCCGAATTCTCCGTCGCCACGATCAACGTCAGCGTCGACTTCTCCGCCAATCCCGACGAGGTCACGAAGCTCCTCAAGCAAATCGCCATGGACGTCCGCAACAGCGAAGAATTCAAGAACGTCTTCCTTCAGGACCCGCAGGTTCTGGGCGTGGATGCTGTGAAAGGCTCGCAGGTCATCTTTCCCGTTGTGTTCAAGACCCTCGCAACCCAGCAATATCGGCCCCGTGCGCGAATTCCAGCGGCGCGTCCGTCTCGCGCTTGAAGAAAAACATATGCTTCCCGGCGATCCGTATCGTGTGTTCAGGCCGTCGAGCGAATCGAGCGGCGCCGGCTCGGGGCCGGAAGAGAAGAACCCCGAGCCCGCGCACGATCCAACGACCCTCACGCAGCCTGACGCGAACCTCTTCGGCAGCGAGTGAATATTGCCTATTTATCCCTGAAATCTCCCGCTTGCCTTTATCCTTGTTAGGTCTTCCTTCCCCAAATTCTGCAGTGGAGAGCACGGCTATGGGCAAACGTCAGTTCGTCGCAAAATTGCTAGTCGGGCTGGGATCTCTCAACATGCTTGTCGGCGCCTGCCTTCATTTGTTTGCCGGCTACCGCCTCGTCACTGCGGCCCTCGCAGCCTCAAATCTGGCTCTCCCTCTTGCAAATGCAATGCGCGCGGTCTTTTTGTTGATCGGATTGGCCTGGATCACGATCGCCGTTATCGCGCTAATTGCGGCATTCACTCAAACGCGAATTCGGAAGCTGCTCGTGATGCTTTGCGGCCTCTCGCTCCTGGCAGGGATCCCTATATGGGTGGGGCTCATGGGCTGGTTCATCGGCAATGAAATGTTCCTCCTCTCGGGAGTCCTCATCACCTTCGGCGGGCTATTGTTCCCGCCGTCAACGAAACCTTAGCCGCGGATTGCCAACGCCACTGACTCGCTGACTTGCGCACTCGCTGTCCCGCTGCGCCACTTCCTGCCTACTCTCCTCCAGACATCGCTTGCAGCAGGGTCTCCGAATCGCTCACCGGCGGCAAGCACGTTCGCCCGCGACAAACCAACGCCCAAACCTGCGCGCCATCATGCTTCGGTACTTGCAACAACGTCTCTTCCAGCGCAGGAGGCAGTTCTCCAGGAACCAGCTTTGACGGCTCGATCCGAATCACCGTCTTGTTCACCGCAAAGCGCGCCACGGCCGTCGCCTCCAGTCGATCGGCTTCAGGCCCCGACCCCACTATCACTACCTGTACCGGATCGAGCAGCAACCGCTCGGCTGCCAGCCCATAACTGCCGGCATAAAGACCGAAGTGCTCCACAATCCCCGCAAAGTTGGCCAGCGTGCCTTCTGCGATTTTCCGGTAATCCTCGCGCCCGCTCAAAGCCTCCAGGCGTAGCAACGCCGTAGCCGCAATCGCATTCCCGGCAGGCGTCGGCGCATCCTGCAGCGGCTTACGCCGCGCCGTCAAAGCGCCCAGCGGAATCTCCGCGGGCTCATCATTCAGCGGTGCCGATGTATCAAAAAATCCGCCGGCCGACGCATCGTGAAATTGCTCGATCATCGCGTCGGCCAGTTTGATCGCCGCGTTGTAGAACTTCATCTCGCCGCTTGCCAGCCACGCATCGACGCAGGCGTTGACCGTGAACGCGTAATCGTCCAGTGTGCCCGGAGCGCTCTCCCGTGGCCGCAGCCCGTCAGGGTAAGCAATCACATGCTTCAACGTCGCCGTTCCGCCCCACGCTTCGCCGAGCAGCCGGTTCAGCGTAAGCAGCGCAAACTCCCGTGCCTTATCATCTCGCAGCACAGTTGCCGCTTCCAGATAAGCCGTTACCGCCATTGCATTCCAGCTTGTGTAGAGTGTGCGGTCAACGAAAGGCTCTATCCGCTGCGCGCGCGCTGCCAGCAGCTTCGCGCGGGCTTCGTCGCGTACTTTGCGCAAGCCGCCCAGACTCGCATCCGGGTTCGCGCCCGTTTGCGCGGCAATCTCGGCCAGCGTCTGATTCACATGCAGCACATTTTTCGCCGGGTCGTGATGCATGTCGCCCAGCTGGCCAATGTCCCAATACTTCGCCGCGAAATCCAACTCTTCACCGCTGAGAACCGCGCGCGCCTCTTCGAGCGTCCACGTAAAGTAATCGCCGTCGTCGTCCAGGCCTACGTCTGCATCCTGCGAGCCGTAAAAGCCGCCGCGCTCGCGATCGGTCATCATTTCATCCAGCCATGCCACAATCTCTCGCGCGATGATCAGAAAGTCTTCGCGAACAAAACTCTGATAGCCGTGCACATAATTCCGCAGCAGCTCCGTATTGTCGTAAATCATCTTCTCGAAGTGCGGCACTCCCCAGTGTTCGTCAACGCTATAGCGATGGAAGCCCCCGGCAAGCTGGTCATAGACTCCGCCGCGCGCCATCTTTTCAAGCGTCGCCGTAAAGGCCTCTCGGGCGCCAACGTTGCCGCGGTTCATGGCCACTTCCAGCAGCAAGTCGAGCGCCGCGGGATGAGGAAACTTCGGCTGCGAGCCGAACCCTCCATTGCGCGGATCAAACTGCGCAAGAATTGACGCAGCAATCTTGTCCACCAGCGACAAGCTCAACTCACCGCCGCGTCCAGAAAAACTTTCGTTATGTTCAATCGCAGCCATCACGCTGCCCGCAGTTTCCAGCGCCTCATCGCGCCGCTCGCGCCACACTTGCGCCATCGCCACCAATACGCGCCCTATTCCCGGCCGCCCGTAGCGATCGTCGCGCGGAATGTACGTGCCGCCAAAGTACGGACGTCCATCAGGCGTGAGAAACGCCGTCAGCGGCCACCCGCCCTGCCCGCTGATCGCCGAAACGGCCGCCTGGTAGCGCGCATCCACATCGGGCCGCTCGTCGCGATCCACCTTCACGGCCACAAAAAGTTCATTGATGAGCGCTGCAATCTCCGCATCCTCATACGATTCGCGGTCCATCACATGGCACCAGTGGCACCAGACGGCCCCAATGTCGAGCAAGATCGGTTTGTCTTCAGCCTGCGCCCGCGCAAACGCCGCCT
This sequence comes from uncultured Acidobacteriaceae bacterium, assembly GCA_963763585.1. Taxonomy (GTDB): domain Bacteria; phylum Acidobacteriota; class Terriglobia; order Terriglobales; family Acidobacteriaceae; genus Telmatobacter. The sequence goes on from CAVXPR010000001.1 coordinate 7,498, forward strand.
CGCCCCACGCGTTCCAGCGCACCGGCTGATGCATCGCCGAGCGCAGATATGAGGACGCGGAGTGTTCGAGTTGATTGTTCGCTGGCCCAGACTTGCTTTCGCTCATGGACTGAGAATACAAGCCTCAAGCGCCGCGCATCGATCCTTCCCGTGCTGAATCGTTTTCACCAAGGCCCGTATCATATATAGAAGAGAATCAATGGCCACTCAGAAAACTCAGCCTGCACAAGACAGCACCGCAAACACCGATCCCCTCACCATCGGCGTACTCGCGCTGCAAGGCGACTACGAAGCGCACGCGCGCGCCTTCCAGAACAGCGAAGCGCGAACCGTGCTGGTGCGCAAACCGGAAGAACTGGCCGGGCTCGATGGCCTGGTATTGCCCGGTGGCGAATCAACCACGATGCTCAAGTTTCTTGAAAACGGCGGATTCTTTAACGCGCTCGAGAAGTTCGCTTCCACCAAGCCGGTTTTTGCCACCTGCGCTGGCGCCATTCTAGTAGCGCGCGAGGTTCTTCAACCAAAACAGCGCAGCCTCGGCGCACTCGACGCGACCGTCGAGCGCAACGCTTACGGCCGTCAGATTGACTCGACCATACTCACGCTGCCTACGGAGCTTCCCGGTGGCCCGCTGGAGATGGTCTTCATCCGCTCGCCGCGTATCACCCGCGTTGGCGATGGAGTCGAGGTGCTCGCCCAGCGCGACGGCCACCCAACGCTTGTTCGGCAAGGGCACCTGCTCGCCTGCACCTTCCATCCAGAAATGTCAGCCGACACGCGCGTGCAACAGTTGTTCCTCGAAATCGTGCGCGCGAACAAGTCAAAAGAAGAACCCCCACCCGCAAAATAGCGATTGCGTAGAATCCGAATCGTGGCCCCGGTAGCTCGGATGGCCCCCGGCCCGCCAAGGGCCGGATCGAGAATCGACCATCGGTTTCCGAAACCGACGCTCGTGAAATCCCGTAAAATTGAAGCAGTGGCCCCGTAGCTCAGATGGATAGAGCATCGGTTTCCTAAACCGCAGGTCGGCTGTTCGAATCAGCCCGGGGTCACCAGCCTTCGCCCGCCAACGCGGGCTTCGGCTCGGCGAGCCAGCAAAAATGCGAAGGCTGTCGCGCCGTAGCCTTAGCGAAGGCGGAAGCTTTAGCCCTGGCGGAAGCTTTAACGACACTGGAAGCTTGAGCGCAGGCGGACTCGCTTTTCAAATACAGTTTTCCACTTTGACTTCATCAGCCGAAGCCGCTATAAAAGTTGATGTCATGGAAGTCGTTTCCATGTCATCACTGCTGCGGCTCCGTGCCGCTGCTCAACTCATCATTGCAATCGCCAGGATGCTCGGGAAGGCGGTGAAACTCCGCCACTGCCCCGCAACTGTG
>CAVXPR010000002.1:0-208083 GCA_963763585.1 uncultured Acidobacteriaceae bacterium
GGTTGATGCTTCCGCCAGCAAACCCAATGGGATCCTGAGACAGCCACCTGCCGCTGACGGGGTCGTAGACCCTGGCATGGTTCTGATAGTAGCCGGTGGTCACGTCAAAGAGATAGCCGTCGTAGGTGTAGTTGCCCCGGTAATTCGAGTCGGTCTCGCCCGACTGAATGTTGCCGTAGGCATCGTAGTCCAGCGAATCAACCACGGCACCCGTGCTGTCGGTTACGTCGCGCACCGAGCCTTGCTGGTCCGTGAAGAGATAGTACACGCCAGCCGAATCGGAGGTGAGGGTTCCACCCGCATCGGCGCGGGCGAAGAGTTGGCCAACCTGATCGCCCCAGACATAGTGGGTGATGAGAGTGCCAGAGCCGTTGATGTCGGCCAGCACGTTGGTGCCGGAGAGGCCCGTAGAACCAGCCAGGGCCGGATTCCAGCCGTCGATCACATACTTGGTGGTCGTGCCGGCAACCAGATCGTCACGCTCGACCTGGTCGCCGAAGGCGTCATACTTGTATTCGATGTCGGCCAGAGTGGTGCCGCCGGAGTTGGTCTCCAGGGCGGAGGTCATGTGGTTCTGGTTGTCGAAGGCGTAGGTCCAGGACACCGAGACATTGTACATCAAGGTCTCGTTGCCTTGCTGATCGTAGCTGTAGGTGTAGTTGGCGTCCTGCGTCACCTCGTTGCCCAGACCAAGGGACGTCCCGCTCCGGTTGCCATCGGCATCGTAAGTTTGTGACGCCGTGCCGTCGTTGGTCAGTTGCCCGAGAACGTCATAGGCGTAGTTCGTGGTCGTGCCGTGATCGACCTGCTCGGTCAATTCCTGGTCGCCGTCATAGCTCAGAGTGTAATTCGCGATGGCGGAGAGAGCGCCGGTCTCGTCCAGTTGCGTGACCTGGTCCTCGGCGTTGTAAGCATAATCCACATCGGCGACAAGAGAGGTTCCTGCCGTGTCGCTGTAACGCTCCTGGGACGCGAGCCGGCCCAACCAGTCGTATTGCTCGTCGATGCGAACTGCAAGAGTGCCCTGAGTGTAATCCTCGGTGGTCAACTCATTGTCGGCATTGTAGGTCGATTGGGTGGTGCCGCCGAGGGAGTCGCTGAGCAGGGTGCGGTTGCCGTTGCTGTCGTAGCCCATCGACAGAGTGACGCCGACCGGTTCGACCACCTGAGTCACCTCACCCAGCGGATCGTAGTTGAGGGTGTAGGTGCCGTAACTGTTGCCCGCCTGGGTCAAGTTGCCATCGGCATCGTAGGCCAGGGAGATGCTCTCCAACTGCGTGCTTGAGGTCGTCGAGCCCGAATACCAGACATTGCTCGTTTCTTCATTGTCGGCATTGTAGCCAAAGAGTTGCAGCCGACCATCGGCGTCCAGTTCCGCCGTCATGTTGTTGTTGCCGTCGTACTCCATCGAGGTGGAATAACCCTCGGCATTGACGCTCAGCGTCTTGTTGCCTTCGAGATCGTACTGGAACGAAGTGGTGTTGGTTGTCGGCGAGCCACCGGAGTCGATTTCCAGGACGCTGGTCTCCTGGCCCTTGGCATCGTAGTCGTACTGGGTGGTGGCTGCCAGGGAGGTCCCCTCGGCATCGATCTCCAGGGTCTGATTGCCTTCCCCGTCAAAGGCATCGCTGGTCACGCGGGTCTGCGAACCGCCAGCGGTGGCAAAGGTCAGCGAATCGGTCAGCACGTTGCCGTCACCATCGAATGTCCGGGACTCGCTGCTGAAGGTGGTTGTCCCCGACTCCACCTGCTTGTTGCGCCAGTCTGCCGGCACCATCGAAACTGGAGGACGTCACACGACCATCGTTGTCCAGGTGGGAGGTTTGGTTATTGGCCAGCCGTTGCCTGGGGCGTTGGTAGCCCGGCGACTGCTCATAAGCCCCCGATTGCAGCGGCTCAGAGGACATCATCCACCTCCACTTTCGACCCGGATGTCACACCAGAATCTTCCCAAACGCCTCTGCCTGCAACAAGGATGCGCCTGTTCACTGCGGATCGGCTGCTGGCGAACCTCCCGATCCACCAGCAGTTCCCGAGCCGGCCTCCCTGCGATTCAGCCTCAGCCGCGCTCACTCGGGACTGAACTCGGTGATGGTGGTGATGCCGCTCGGGCCATCGTAGGTCAGGGTCGTCGTTGCTGACATCCTGCCCAGTGCTCTGGTCTTACTGATCAACTCTCCAGCCTTGTAGACGGAGGTAGTTACCCATTCCAAAGGGCCTTCGCAGCAATAAGCCTCCACAGGCAGGCAGCGGCGCAGGCGGAAGAGGGTTGGACTGCCCTGGCCGGTCGAGGGAAACCAAACCAGGCAAGCAGACCAACCAGGATGCCGCCCAGCAGGTTCCGCCGTGAGGGGTTCTTCGGTTGCATGCTTCTTCCTTTCACTCAAGGGTTGCGGGAACAAGGTTGCTTGTTTAGAGTGTGAAAAACAATGTGGCGGCGAGTGAGGAAATACGGCAAGTTCAAAACTTGCTGCCAATTTGCTTAAGGCAATCTTAGTCCTCTATAGACTCGGCAGTGACCTGGATAAAAGTCTCCATAGTCTTGTCGCCACTTTGCATCTCCAGCCACAGCGCAGTTGACTTGCGTCCAACAAAGTACCGAGTATTCACGCTGATCTCCAGTTTTCCTTCTTCATTCGGTTGAAGTTCTAGTTTAGACATCTTCGCACGAAGGTGGTTTGCTGAGTTGGCCCGCACCGAAATGATCCGAAGGGGAGCATCGGTATTATTGATAATGCCCAAAGCGTAACTAGCAATTATCCCAGATTTAATCTTGCCAAAATCATTCGCCAGACCAAACGGCAAACTTTCAGTCGGCTTCTGCGAAACATCGACTATCTTTTCCTGCGCTTTGGGGACGGGAGCGGGCGGCATGGGAAGCGGAACAGTTTGTCCCACGCACATCCATAAGTCCGTTATCCCACTGGCGGCAGAGTATGCAACAACCGCCAACATGGTCATGATCGCAATTCGACTTTTCAAACTGGACATGGCAGTAGCATCCTTTTATTAGCCGGGCAACTGGATCGCAATTCGACTTTTCAAACTGGACATGGCAGTAGCATCCTTTTATTAGCCGGGCAACTGGCAGGACGGGATGAAAGCTGAATTGTCAGGGATCTTACATAGGCTTACGCAATGGGAACGTTCCTCTTTCAGCAGGTGCCTTAATGGGTCTCAGTATTTCCGACGGCACATAGTACCCCTTCGCCTTCCAGTTTGCGATAGCTTGCGGCGAGGGTAGTGTCGTTGTCATTAAGTTTTCACCTTGATCCTCACTACGACTCCAACCAGTCTCCGTAAGCTCAATTGCACCAATTGGTTCCGTCGCACCTGTTGCAAGAGTAATCGTCCATGCAATCTGTTGGACGGCAGCATCCACGGGCTTAATAACCTGCGGCGCCGCTACTTTTTTCGGCATCTTTGTTCCCATCTCCACCCCTGAAGCTGCGTCTTTCTGGTGGAAGATCTGCTCGGTGGCCTTCTTAAACTCTTCCGGCTTCGCGTAGGGAATATCCGTGAAGGTCTGCGGATTGCGGTCTGTGAGCGGGAACCACGAGCTTTGCACCTGAATCATGATGCGATGACCGCGGCGAAATGTGTGATACACGTCGGGCATCGTGAAGTCGATGTCGGTTTCCTTGCCCGGCACAAGCGGCTCCGGCTTCTCCCAGCTTGAGCGAAACTTCGCTCGAAACGGCTCGCCGCGCAGCAACTGCTCATAGCCCCCCATGTGCACTGGCTCTGCGTCAATCACGCGCTTGTTAGGCAACTGCACAGCGTCGGCGTCCTCATCGGGATAAACATCGATCAGCTTAACGTCGAAGTCGGAGTCGGTGCCCGTGCTCGCCACTTTCAAGTGCGGCGAGATCGGCCCGGCGATCGTCACGTCCTCGGCAAGCGTTTCAGTCTCATATGTAACTACGTCGGGCCGGTAGCTGGCAAAGCGCTGATCGTCGACCATGTAGCGTTGCGGAACCGTGTCTGTTGTGTAGCCCACAAATGGCACCGGATGATTGGGGTCGCTCAGGTATTCGTCCGAGCTTGCGGTCTCATCCGGCGGCTCAAAACTCAGCTTCCCGCCCGCGTGAAAGTAGAGCGTCTTCGCTGCCACATTCTTCGGCGGCCATTCATCGTAGCGGCGCCACACGTTGGTCCCGGTCTCAAACACAATGGCCGTCGGCGGCGCCTTGTCTTTGCCCTTCAAATAATGCTCAAAGAAAGGAAACTGAATATTGGCGCGAAAGTATAAAGATGTTTTCGCATTGAACTGCACGTCTCCCAGATGATCGCCGTCATTGCGCGCCCAGCCCCCGTGCACCCACGGCCCCTCGACCAGCGTCACCGGCGTTTCCGGATTGAATTTCCGTATCGCATTGAAAATCCGGTACGGCCCTTCCAGATCTTCCGCGTCGTACCAACCTCCGACCACCAGAACCGCGCACTTCACATTCTTCATGTGCTGCGACAAATCACGCGACTTCCAGTAGTCGTCGTAGGTGTCGTGCTTGTATTGGTCGTCCCACATCCACGCCGCGCCATTGAAATACTTGTCCAGCGCGGCCACATTTCCCGCCTGCAAATAGAACTTGTAACTATCCGGCGTCCCAAAATCGAACGGCGCTTCCGGCTTGGGCACCACCGGGTTCTGTTGCGGATGGAAAAACGGCGCGTAGAATCCGAAGCCCGCCGACAGCATAAAAGCTCCGCCATGATAGGAGTCGTCGCCCAGAAACAGATTCGTCATGGGTGCCTGCGGGCTCGCCGCCACGATCGCCGGATGCGAGTCGATGATCGACGCCGATGTGTAGAATCCCGGATACGAAATGCCCCAGATGCCCACTTTTCCATTATTGTTGGGCACATTCTTTAAGAGAAACTCGACCGTGTCGTACATGTCCGATGAATCATCCACATCCTGCGGCGATTTCTTCTGGTCGATGTGTGGTCGGCTCTCCACAAACGTGCCTTCGCTCATCCAGCGCCCGCGCACATCCTGATCGACAAAAATGTAACCGGAATTCTCAAACTCGTCCGACGGTCCGAGCTGCGCCGGATAGCTATCCTCTCCGTAAGGCGCGACGCTATAGGGTGTCCGGTCCATCAGAAACGGATACGGACCCGGATCATCGGCAAAGGCCGATGCCTTCGGCACATACACGGCAGTAAATAGCTTCACGCCGTCGCGCATCGGAATACGGTACTCGTACTTCGTATAGTGAGCGCGAACAAACTCGTCTGCCGGCGGCGCGGGTTGCTGGCTGCGCGCACAAATCGGCACAACAATCAGTCCCGCCAGCACGGCAATAACAAAGCGTCGCGGAGTCAGCATCGTGGCCCGGAATCTCCTGATCAATCAGAGTAAACCAGCCGGACGAAGTTTTGCCCCGTGCCGGCATCGGAACTCCTCGTACCGCCGCAGGGATGTGACCAACTGACGAAAATCAGTGCGAATGGAGTTTTGTTTTCCGCTGCTGTGGGCCGCGCTTCGCTCATGAGCGGAGCCGAATGACCTGCCGTTGCTTTTCCCAATCTTCACTCACCGCCCAAAGAATGGGTGCCCCATGTCCCGACTCTGGGACATGGGATAGCACGAACCCGTGGGCGGTTCCCCTGTCCCGCGCTCCTGTCCTGCACTTCTGTTCTGCACTCTTTTCGATGCATTCCGCCGGGCATCGGCAACCGCTTCCCGCTCCCGGATTCATCCGCCTTCACCCTCGCCAACTCGCGCACTTCTACCTTCCACAGAATTTCTGCATTTCCTTATGCCGTCCTTATGTGATTCGCCCTTCACAGGTTTACTCTATGGGTGTTCCCTTAATTGGCCGCGGGCGCATTCACCGCCGGGTCTGTCCCATCATTCCCAACTCATGAGGAGAGCAATGTCAAAGTACAAATTGGAATACATCTGGCTCGACGGCAAGAAGCCCATACCTGAGCTGCGCGGCAAAACGCAAATCAAGAGCTTCGACAAAACGCCCACCCTGGCCGACATGCCCCTTTGGGGATTTGACGGCAGCTCGACCATGCAGGCAGAGGGCAGCAAGTCCGATTGCATCCTCAAGCCGGTCGCTCTCTACCCTGACGCCAGCCGTAAAGAAGGGTTCATCGTCCTCTGCGAAGTCATGCACCCCGACGGCACCCCGCACTCCACCAACAATCGCGCCGCCGCACCGGACGATCCAGATATCTGGTTCGGTTTTGAGCAGGAATACTTCCTATATAAAGATGGCCGCCCGCTCGGCTTCCCCAAGGATGGCTACCCCGGTCCGCAAGGCCCCTACTATTGTGGCGTCGGCTACAAATACATGGGCAGCGAAGCCCGCACCATCGTCGAGGAGCACCTCGAACTCTGTCTTGCCGCCGGTATCAACCACGAAGGCATCAATGCTGAAGTGGCTAAAGGTCAGTGGGAGTTCCAGATCTTCGGCAAGGGCTCGCACAAAGCCGCTGACGATGTGTGGACCGCCCGCTATCTCATGGCGCGCCTCTGCGAGAAGTACGAAGTCGACTTCCAGCTCTATTGCAAGCCCATCAAGGGCGACTGGAACGGCTCCGGCATGCACACCAACTTCTCCACCAAGCACCTGCGCGACGTGGGCGGCAAGGAGTATCTGGAAGCGCTGATGAAGGCTTTCCAGGACAACATCGCCGCGCACATTGGCGTCTACGGCCCGGATAACCATCTGCGCCTCACCGGCCTCCACGAAACACAGGCCATCGACAAGTTCAGCTACGGGCTCTCTGACCGCGGCGCATCCGTTCGCCTGCCTGTGAACTTCATCAAGAATGGCTACAAGGGCTATCTTGAAGATCGCCGTCCCAACTCCGAGGCCGATCCCTATCAGATCGTGGCTCAGATTGTTAAGACGATCAACACTGTGTCCACCAAGTAGCCCACACAGCGGCTCCCGTCTTAAAGACGGCCCGCATCAGCAAAAAACAACCGGCGCAGCCCTCGAACGGCTGCGCCGGTTTTCTTTCACCCCATGCGTGGCGGCTGTTCGCGATTTATGACGGCTCCTTTATATCCGCCGTGTTAAAAACAAGAGAACAGAACACCGTGGGTATTGCCCACCAGGCCGCTCCGGCTCTTAGGAGCATCTCTGCATGATCGCCTTAACTTAGCTGCAAGCGCGCGTTTCAATAATCGGCTTTGTAACAAGGGCACGGCTTTAGCCGGGCCGAAAAAGGCAACAAGATTATGGGGTTTTAACCCCTGAGGAATAACAGTCGGATTCTATACGACCATTTTTGAAACACGCTCCCAGCGATCTCAATCCGCACCCACGAAATTTTGCCCCGGAACTCCGAGAGACCAGACTCATGACCGCCAGCCATCAAGTCGAGTTGCAGTCGCTCTTCGGGGACTACCCGCTCGACCATGCCTTCGATGAGATGCGCGCGCCCAACGGCGAACTGCGGCCGCAATACCGTGCGCTGGCTGAGACGCTCGCCGCCCTGCCCGCCGACGAGCTGCGCCGCCGCAAGCAATCGGTCGATCTTGCATTCCTTACCCAGGGCATCACCTTCACCGTCTACGGCCGCGAAGAGGGCACCGAGCGCATCTTCCCTTACGATCTGCTGCCCCGCCTCATCACCTCTCAGGAGTGGGACCGCATCGAGCGTGGGCTCACGCAACGCATCACCGCGCTCAACCTGTTTCTCCGCGACGTCTATTCCGACGCTAAAATCCTCGCCGACCACGTCGTCCCGCGCGACCTCGTCTACAGTTGCAAGCATTACCGGCGTCAGATGCGCGGGCTCCAGGTGCCGCGCAATGTCTATATCGCGGTCGTCGGTTCCGATCTGCTTCGCCTCAACACCGGCGAATTCGTAGTCCTTGAAGACAATCTGCGCGTGCCTTCGGGCGTCAGCTACATGCTCACCAACCGCCGCGTCATGAAGCGCACTTTCCCGCAGTTGTTTTCGAGTTACGGCGTGCGCCCCATCGAGCACTATCCCCAGGTGCTGCTCTCCACGCTGCGCTCGCTCGCGCCCGAGGGCCGCCCCGAGCCGAACATCGTGCTCCTCACCCCCGGCGTCTTCAACTCCGCCTACTTTGAGCACACCTATCTTGCCCGCCAAATGGGCATCGATCTCGTTGAAGGTCGCGACCTGGTCACGCACGACAACATCGTCTACATGCGCACCACTGACGGCCTCAAGCGCGTTGACGTCATCTACCGCCGCGTCGATGACGACTTCAGCGACCCGCTCATCTTCCGCTCTGACTCCTCCCTCGGTTGCGCTGGATTGTTCAACGCCTATCGCGCCGGCAATGTCACCATGGCCAACGCCTTCGGCAGCGGGCTCGCCGACGACAAAGCCGTCTACGCCTTCGTGCCCAAAATGATCCGCTACTACCTCAACGAAGATCCCATCCTTCCCAACGTCGAAACATTTCTGCTCTCTGACGACAAAGAGCGCCAGCACGTGCTCGCCAACCTCGACAAGCTCGTCGTCAAAGCCGTCGGCGAAAGCGGCGGCTACGGCATGCTCATCGGCCCGCACTCCACGGTGCGCCAGCGCGAAGAGTTTGCTCTCCAGATCCAGGCCAACCCCCGCAACTACATCGCGCAGCCCACGCTCGATTTCTCGCGCGCGCCCTGCCTGGTCGACGGCCGCCTCGAGCCGCGCCACGTCGATCTGCGCCCCTACATTCTCTTTGGCGACAAAGTCAACATCGTGCCCGGCGGGTTAACCCGCGTGGCGCTTGAAAAAGGTTCGCTCGTAGTCAACTCTTCGCAAGGTGGCGGAAGCAAGGACACATGGGTTCTGGAACAAGCCTGATTCAGGAACGTCGTGCCGGAGGCGAGAGAAGCACCATGCTATCGCGCGTTGCCGACAGTCTCTATTGGATGAGCCGCTATCTTGAGCGCGCCGAGAATACCGTGCGCCTGCTCGACGTCACCATGGGCCTCATGCTTGATTCGGGCGGCGTCAACTCCGAGCAGCGCTGGAAGCGGATGACCGCTGCCCTCGGCCGCAAAGAGGGAATCGAATGGAACGGCTCGCTCGAATCAATGTCCCGCAAGCTCGTCTTCGATCAGGTCGATCCCTCCTCAATCACCTATTGCGTCAGCGCCGCGCGCGAAAATGCGCGTCAGGTGCGCGAAGAAATCTCCACCGAGCAATGGCAGCGGCTCAATCGCCTCTATCATCAGATTCACTCGCCCAACGCGGACGCGCAGTTCCGTTCCAGCGTCAGCGAAATGCTGGGCTCGGTCGTCGACGGCATCTATCTCTTCAAAGGCACCACTGACACCACGATGATTCACGGCCAGGGATGGCAATTCATTCGCCTGGGCCGCTACCTGGAACGTGCCTATGCAACCGCCACGTTGCTTGAGGTTTTTCAGCCTGAGCTATTCCAGCATCCCGCCGAAGAGCGCGCCGGGCACTTGTATCTCGAGCTTGTCGGCCTGCTGCGCTGCTGCACGTCCTTTGAAGCGTATTGCCAGGTCTACACTGCCGATCTCTCGCCCGATCGCATTCTTGAATTTCTTCTCTTCAACCGTGAATTTCCCCACGCCATCTGCTACTGCGTTGAAGGCGCCCGGCAGGCCATCGAGGCAATTCAGGAGTCGGGCGGACGCCGCGCCCCCGTAGAAATCACCGCCGCTATCGGCAAACTGCACTCCATGCTCATCTTCACCTCAATCGGCGAAATCCTCGCCGGCGAGTCGTCGGATTTCCTCCACAATATTCGCGCCCAGTGTCTTCGCATTCACGAGCTCATTTACCGGTACTACGTGCAGTACTCCATTCAGTCAGCACTATCGGCTTGAGAAATTCAGCACTATCGGCTTGAGAAATTGTTTGGCTTTGCACTTCTTTTGAAAGCTCGCGGCTTTAGTCGTACCGAAAAAGCAAGAAGCTTTGTAACAAGGGCACGGCTTTAGTCGTGCCGAAAGAGCAAAATGCTTTGTAACATCATTTGGCTTTGCACTTCTTTTGAAAGCTCGCAGCTTTAGTCGTACCGAAAAAGCAAAATGCTTTGTAACATCGTTTGGCTTTGCACTTCTTTTGAAAGCTCGCAGATTTAGTCCTACCGAAAAAACAAGAAGCTTTGTAACAAGGGCACGACTTTAGTCGTGCCGAAAGAGCATCACAAAATCGCCGGGCTTTAGCCCCTGAGGGAATTCTGGAACACTAATTTTCAGCTCTTGTACGAACTCATCCGGAGCCGCACGAAGCGTCAGGGCACGACTTTAGTCGTGCCGATAGAGCATCACAAAATCGCGGGGCTTTAGCCCCTGAGGGAATTCTGGAACACTAATTTTCAGCTCTTGTACGAACTCATCCGGAGCCGCACGAAGCGTCAGGGCACGACTTCAGTCGTGCCGATAGAGCATCACAAAATCGCCGGGCTTTAGCCCCTGAGGGAATTCTGGAACACTAATTTTCAGCTCTTGTACGAACTCATCCGGAGCCGCACGAAGCGTCAGGGCACGACTTTAGTCGTGCCGATAGAGCACCACAAAATCGCGGGGCTTTAGCCCCTGAGGGAAGCGTGGAACACTAATTTTTAGCTCTTGTACGAACTCATCCGGAGCCGCACGAAGCGTCAGGGCACGACTTTAGTCGTGCCGATAGAGCATCACAAAATCGCCGGGCTTTAGCCCCTGAGGGAAGTCGTGGAACACTAATTTTTAGCTCTTGTACGAACTCATCCGGAGCCGCACGAAGCGTCAGGGCACGACTTTAGTCGTGCCGAAAGAGCATCACAAAATCGCCGGGCTTTAGCCCCTGAGGGAATTCTGGAACACTAATTTTCAGCTCTTGTACGAACTCATCCGGAGCCGCACGAAGCGTCAGGGCACGACTTTAGTCGTGCCGATAGAGCACCACAAAATCGCCGGGCTTTAGCCCCTGGGGGAATTTCGGAGCAATGAACTTCTATTCCATCCGCCACCTCACGCGCTTCCGCTACTCGCGCCCCATCAGCGAGAGCATCATGGAGACGCGCATGAATCCCCGCTCCGACTCCAGCCAGCATTGCCTCACCTTCACGCTCTCCGTCAGTCCGCGCTGCCGCGTCTTCAGCTATCGTGACCACCTCGGCAACAACGTGCAGCACTTCGACATTCCCGGCGAGCACAATCAGCTCGTCATCATTGCTGAATCCGTCGTCGAGCAGCAGCCGCTGCCTGACGTTCCGCATTTCCTTTCGCCCGATGCCTGGCAAGATTTGGATGAGCTCGTCGAATCCGGCGACTATTCTGAGATGCTGCTGCCCAGCACGTTTGCCGCCGACACGCCCGCGCTCATCGAGCTGGCCAAAAAAATGGAGGTCGTGCGGCGCGACGATCCGCTCCATCTCGTCCTCGAGCTAAACCAGCGCCTCTTCCACTATTTCGATTACGTTCCTCGCTCCACGCGCGTTGATTCACCGATCGACGAGGCCATCCTCAGCCACGCAGGCGTCTGCCAGGATTTCGCCCACACCATGATCGCGCTCTTGCGCCACGTGCGTATTCCCACGCGCTATGTGTCAGGCTATCTTTACCGCGGCGCCGGCGATCACGACCGCTCCACGCCTGACGCAACGCACGCCTGGGTTGAGGCGCTCCTGCCGCATCTCGGCTGGGTCGGCCTCGATCCCACCAACAACCTCGTCGCGCAGCACCGCCATATCCGCACCGCCGTCGGCCGCGACTACGCCGACGTTCCGCCCACCCACGGCGTCTTCCGCGGCAAAACCGCCAGTGAGCTTTACGTGGCTGTGCAAGTTGAAGCCGGCGATCAGCCGCCGGCGCTCGACCGCAAGCTGCCCATCCCTGAAGATTGGAGCGTGCTCGTTGAGCGCGCGCAGCAGCCGCCCGATCCGGTTGTCCCCTTCATTGACTTGCAGCAGATGCAGCAACAGCAGTAGAAATGCACCCGTAGCGACGATCGCAATTCGTAGCGCCTATTTGCTCACCGCCTGCTCCGCCGGGTGCCCCCGGTCTCGATCCTGAGACCGGGGAAACCACAAACGCATCTCGGTCGCTGATCAATTCCCTGCCGCCCCCATCGCCGTAGCCGGGTGCCCCCGGTCTCGATCCTGAGACCGGGGAAACCACAAACGCATCTCGGTCGCTGATCAATTCCCCGCCGCCCCCATCGCCGTCAGCCGCATCTGCGCCAGCCGCCACGTCGATGTCGGAACCGCGATAATCTCTTTCGGCTTTTTCATCTTGCGGTAGTCGGCGATCGCAATATCCCGTTCGCCGTACTGCTCGGCAATGCGGCCCAGCACATACCACACTTCGTCATTCGGCTCATCCAGGTTCCAATCGTCCATCGCGCGCAGCAGCAGGTCGTGCGCTTCCTTCGTCTTGCCCGTCTCCGCATACAGGCAAGCCAGCGTGTGCAGAATGTCAGGCGAATCTTTTTGCAATTGCGTCGCCTTCACGGCCGTCGCAACATCGTCGTCGGTCACCTTGCCCGTAAACAGCGCATCCCATGCCAGTCCATTCAGCGTCTCCGCATTTTCCTGGCCGAGCGCGAGCAGTTTCTCTCCCCACGCGTGCGCCGCCGCAAAATCGCCGCGGTTGGCCTCGATCTCCATCTTTGCGGAGTAGGCATCGCTGTCATTGTCCAGTAGCTTCAGCCTTGCGTCGGCCTGCGCCAGCGCGTCGTCATAGCGGCTCAGCCCCATCAGCGCTTCAATGTTGTAAAGGAACGCCTGCTTCGATTCCGGTTCTTCCTTCAAGAGCGCCGACGAACCGTCCAGCAGCCCCGCAAAGTTGTCCTGCAGAGCGTAGCCTTCCGCCAGCGCAATCTCAATGTTGGTGCGCTCGCGATCGCCGGCCGCATCCTTCAGTGCCGCCTCCAGAATTGCAACGCCCTGCGCAACCGTCGGCTTCGTGCTCACCATGATGGCCGCCGCGGCCAGTTTCATCTTGCGCGCATCAGCCGCCTCTCCCTTTGTCCAGAACCGCGGAAACACCGGCCCGCCCAGCGGATCGTCGCCGCCCTCCAGATGCTGATCCTCACGCAACCAATCCAGCAGCGCCTTTGCGCCCTTCAGATCGCCCGCATTGACGCGGTCCAGCATCTCCAGTCCGATTGCGTTCGGCTTATCCAGCGTGTCCAGCAATTTGTATTGCCCGTCTTCCTTCACCACAAAAACCGTCATCGTCGTGCCGCCAAGCAGTTGCACTTTTTCTCGATAACCGGTGGCATCGTCGCCCTCGCCTTTCGGATCGAGCATCTGTAGCAGAATGTCTTCCGTCACATCCAGCGAGCTGCCTTCACGGGCGAGTTGGCTGTTCATCTGCTTGCCGGAATTCAATTCCTCTTTCAGCTCATCCGCGTCTTCGGCCTTCAGCACCTTCAGCCCGTTGCGGCTGAGCATCGCCGCAAAAGTCTCTTGCGTCATGTTGGCGTCGAAGGGAACCAGCGCGAAACGCTTCACAATGTCTTCCGGCGTGTTGGCGAATTTCACGTTCTCGTGATGCATCGCGCCGCGCAACATGTTGGCCAGTCCCAGCGTGCGTGCGGCATCGTCGCCCGCCGCACCTGCCTGCAGAAAATCTGCCGACTGCGGATACTCCCTCGTGTTCATCAGCATCTCGCCCGCCGTGCCTGCCGTGTCCTTAAAAGATGCGTCGTCGCTCGACCGCTTGTTGGCCTCGGCCAGTCCCGCCTTGCTGTTCTCGATCATCGCCATGCTGGCTGACAGCAGCGGCTTCGGTTCCGGATTCAGCGTTTGCCCCGCCTTGTACGCTTCCGCATATTCGCCGCCGTAGAAAAGCGCGAACGCCAGATTATCCGCAATGCCAAGGTCGGCCAGCTTGTCCTCGCCCAGCGCTTCATATTCGGCGATCGCTTCCTTCATGTGCGATTGCCCGCTGTACCGCCGGCCCACCGAATCGTATTCCAGAAGAATCGCCAGGTCGCCCTGCGCCGTGTGATCGTCGGCGTCGAGCTTGATCGCCGCGCGATATGCATCCGCCGCTCCGGCCATGTCGCTTCCCGCGCGCAAATTGCGCCCCACCAGATCGTGCTTCAAAATTTCGGCCAGCGTGCGCTCCGCCAGCGCCGACGTCGGATCGAGCTTCACCGCAAGTCGCGCCTCATCCCGCGCCGCTTCGCCCATCCCCGCTTCCAGCAGCACGTCCGCTACCTGCAAGTGGTGCACCGCCGCATTCGGGTTCAGCGCAATCAGCGCGCGATAGCTGGCCAGTGCCTCTTTCACTTTTCCCTCGCGCAGCAGTGCCGCGCCTTCCGGTTCAAAGTTCACCAGAATCGCCGGCCCGTTGATCAAGTCGGCAATTTCGTTGCGCAGCGCCGTCGCCTCCGCCACCGTATAGCGCCGCTTCTCCGTATCGAAAACAAGATGCGCCAGCACCGCGCCGTTCTTCCCCGCGGAAAAATTCTCCGTCAGCAGCGCCGGGCCAACCTCGATCGTCGCGTCCTTCGGCAGATCCTTCGCAATAAATCCCGCCGGCGGAGTCAGCTCATAGTTCCACTCGACGTTATAGGGCGCGTCCAGCCACCAGTCTTCGGTGCGCGGTTTTTTCTTCTTATCGTTCCCGTTGTCTTTCTTCTCGTCTGCGTCGTCTTTTCGCTTCAACTCGTCAGGCAGCATCTGGAACATCCGATCAACCCGAATCGCCACCTGCGCATCTTCGAGATTCGTAAAGCCGCGCTTGGCCTTCTCGCATGCAATCGTCAACTCGAAGGGCCGCGACAAGTCAGCCGGATCGGTGCGATCCACTCTCGTCAGATCGTCCGACACATACTCCGCCTGCACATATCCCTGCACTCCGTTGCGCGTGTCTTCGTCCGGCTTGTCGGCGTAGTAAGCGCGATAGCCTGACTCGTAAATGCCCGCCGGCCGTGTGATCTCCACTACGTTCGAGGGACCGTTGTCCGTCAGCGTGAACTCGCGCGTCTCTGCCAGACCGTTGTCCTTCGAAGTCGACTCCGGCGTCTTCTCAAGAGCAGTCGTCGCCGCGCTTGTAATCAGCGCCAGCCGTCCCTGGTCGCCCATGGGAATCTGCCCCAGCTTCGCGTAGCGGTCGGTAGCGTCGATCCAGATTGGATTTTTTCCCGGCACATAAACAATCGCGTGATCGAACATTCCCATGCCCGGCAAGTCCACGGGAGAATCGATCCGCGATTCAACGTTGAGCAGCGCCACGTTCGCTGGAATCCCGGCCGCTCGAAGCATCGCCACCAGCAGCGTGGCCTTGTCCTTGCAGTCGCCGTATTTCTTGGCCAGCGTCTCCGCCGGATCGTGCGGCACAATGGCCGCCTCGCCAAACTCGATGCCCGTGTACCGCACTTCGCGGTCAAGGTAGTCCACAATCGCCGCTTCCTTCTCGGCGATAGACTTCTTCCCTTCAATCAACGGCTCCACAACGGCCTTCACCGCGGCGGAGTCAGATAAATTGTCGACAATCTTTCCGTAGTCGGCCGCTATGCTCTGCCACGATGCGCCTGTGGCAAAAGCGATGATAGGCAGAGCAACAAAATCCGGCGGAAGGTTGGACTCGCGCACATCGGCGCCATCGATCGAGTCCACGTCAAAAGTAAGACGTCACGCGCCCGTTGGCCTCTGTGCGCACCGGCTTCACATCCGGCAACAGCAACTGATCCGTGCGCAGCGGCAGCGCGGCAGGTGCGTCGAACACCACCCGGCTGTGTGCCACCGTCACATCTTCCAGCCCCAGTTCGATGCGACCCACGCGCCCCGGCGCAAACAGCGGCGCCGTCTCCGTCTCGGTGTACTCCTCTTCCACCACCACGCCCGGTGCAATCGCCGGAAACGGCGCACGCAGCCGCTTGTCGTCGCTATATTCTTTGTAGTCGCCGCCGCGCGCCGGAGCCTCGGTCACGGTATTCGGGTCCAGCGTGTGCACCGTGAAGTCCGGCGCAATCACCCGCGCGTGAATCACCGGCCGCGCCTCATGCCATGGCTCCCAGCCAACCGAAAGTGAGTCCCAGTCCTCTGCGCCTTTCTGCGTCAGCACCTTATAAATGATGCGGCCCACATGATTCATGCGGCCTAGATCGTCGAACGTGTATCTCTCATCTTCGACAAGTTCAACCACGTTGGCGCCATCCGGCACTGGCACTGCCGATGCCGCCTCGTAAAGTGTCTTGGCATCAACTGAAAAGTCCGGCGCTGCCCACGGCTCTAACGCAGCATTCGCAGTTTCACCCGCGGTGGTCGCAGTTGATTGTGCAGCCGCAGCCGCGGACGATTGCGCTTGTCCGGCAACGGTTGAGGCGCATGAAACGCAGGCAAGAAGAAGACTGTAAATAAAACAACGCATGTAGAAGTTGAACACAGGCCACCGAACTCGCTGAACAATCTCGCGGGATTTGATTTCAACGGTAAATCGACTGGCACCGAAGCGCAACCCGATCCGCCGTTCGGTCGTCGATCAGCTTGAAGGGTACGGGCTTCAGCCCGTACATAAACAGACCAAAATGATTTCGGGGCTTTAGCCCCTGAGGGAAAGTGCCTTCAAACTGACCCGCCGCCTGTTTGAGTGGAGCACGAAGCGTCAGGGCACGACTTCAACCCTATCGAATGCGTCAGGAAACGCACGAAGCGTCAGGGCACGAAATGTTGGACATAAATTTTCAGCTCTTGACGAAACTCGTCAGGAAACGCACGAAGCGTCAGGGCACGACTTCAGTCGTGCCAAAAGCAGCAAAATAAACGCGGGGCTTTAGCCCCCGGAGTGAATTAATGATCCATCCCGCAGAATCTGTTTTAAGAAAGCACGAAGCGTCAGGGCACGACTTCAGTCGTGCCAAAAGCAGCAAAATAAACGCGGGGCTTTAGCCCCTGAGGGAAAGTGCCTTCAAACTGCCCGCGCTTCTCATCGCCCGCCCCTGCGATCTAGCTTGTGCCACCGCCCCCATCTCGCGTATGACTATATTGTCCTCGGAGATCACAATGGATATCCAAAGCGGTGCCGCAGCAAACAGTTTCTGCGCAGGATGTGGCGCGCCCCTCGAGCCAGGAACCCGTTTTTGCCCTTCGTGCGGAAAGTCCGTCGAGATCCAGGCCGCGCCTGCGCCTCAGCCTCCTCAGCAATTCCCCGCTCAACCTGCTGCCGTGCCCAGCGCTAACGTGTCCGGAACGATCCCGCAAGGATTGACCTGCCCCCGTTGCGGATCAACGCGAGTCCAGGCCGAAAAGCGCGGCTGGAAATGGACAACCGGCGTGATCGGTAGCGGCAACTTGGTAAATACATGTCTCCAGTGCGGCAACAAATTCTAGCCCGCCCGAAGATTTCCAAATATCGGCGCGGGAGCTTCGATCACGCCTTCCGCGCCTCAGCCGCAATCTTCCTCAGCTCCGGCAGCACCGTTCCCAGTGCCACAGGCGCCGCATCGCGCGTCCCCAGCGCAAAGTACACATCGCGATAGTGCCGGTAAAGCTGCTCATACACCGCCGCCGATTTTTGGTCCGGCTCCACCGTGCGCAGCGGCAGGCAAACCGCGGCCTGCGCTTCTTCAATCGTCTTATACGCACCCGCGGCGAGCAGCGCAAATATTCCCGATCCCAGGCTCGTCGGAATCCCCGCCGGCACCAGCACCGGCTTGTTCAGCACATTCGCATACACGCGGTTCAGCACTTCATTCTTCTGCGGAATCCCTCCCGCATTGATCACGCGATCGATCCGCACTCCATGCTCCGCCATCCGTTCCAGAATGATGCGCGTATGAAATGCCGTTCCCTCAATCGCCGCGAACAGCTCATCCTGCGCCGTGTGCACCAGGTTCCATCCCAGCGTCACTCCGCCCAATTCCGGATTCACCAGCACGGTGCGGTCGCCGTTATCCCAGCTCAGCCGCAGCAGCCCCGTCTGTCCCGCTTTGTATGCATCCAGTCCCTCGCTCAGCGCAGCCACCGTCGTTCCCGCGCGCCTCGCAATCGCCTCAAAAATGTCGCCTACTGCCGAAAGCCCCGCCTCGATTCCCGTATAGCCCGGATGCACGCTTCCCGGCACCACACCGCACACTCCCGGAACCAGCTCCGCCTCGCGCGCCATCGCAATGATGCACGTCGACGTGCCCACCACATTCACCGCGTCGCCCTCGCGAATGTTCGATCCAATCGCGTCCCAGTGCGCGTCAAACGCGCCCACCGGAATCGGAATCCCCGCGCGTCAGTCCCAGCGCCGCCGCCCACTTCGCTGAAAGATTCCCCGCCACATGATCGCTCGTCAGGTACTCGCCGCCCATCTTCGCGCGCACGCCCGCAAGCAGCGGATCCACCGCAACAAGAAATTTTTCCGGCGGCAGCCCGCCCCACTTCGGATTCCACATCCACTTGTGGCCCATCGCGCAAACGCTGCGCTTCACCTCACTCGGCTCCGTCACGCCGCATAGCGTCGCCGCCACCATGTCGCAATGTTCCAGCGCTGTAACAAATCGCGCGCGCTTCTCCGGGTTATGCCGCAGCCAGTGCAGCAGCTTCGCAAATCCCCACTCGTGCGAGTAAACGCCGCCGCACCACTCAATGCCCTCGAATCCCAGCTCGTGCGCCTTGCGCGTAATCTCCTCCGCCTCGGCAAACGCGCGATGATCGCACCACAGGTAGTACTCGTCGAGCGGCTCCAGCCCCTCGCCCACCGGAATCACGCTCGATCCAGTCGTATCGAGCGCAATCGCCGCCACCTCGGCGCCATCTACGCCCGTCGACTTCAGCGCGTCCTTCGTTGCCGCAGCCAGCGCCGCCATCTGGTCCGCGTGCGACTGCGTGGCGTAGTCCGGATCATCGTGCCGCCGATGCAACTCGTAGCTCGCCGACGCCGTCCCGATCGGCCCTTTCTTGCTGTCCACCAGAGTCACGCGAACGCTCAGTGTGCCAAAGTCGACGCCGGCCACAATAGCCATGAGAAATTCCCCTTCGAGTAAACGCTTTCAGTTTCGCCCATCAGACTACACCATCGCCGTGCGCCTAATAGCTCCGCACCCACTCCAGAATCGACCGCACCGCAATCCCGCTCGGCCCGTTGCGATGTACGGCCGCTTCTCCTCCACCCACGCCGTCCCCGCAATATCCAGATGGATCCACGGCGTGTCCTCGGCAAACACATGCAGGAACTCCGCGGCAATACTCGCCCCGCCCCCGCGTCCTCCCGTGTTCTTGATGTCGCCGATGTCCGACTTGATCAGCTCCGCATACCCATCGTCCAGCGGCAGCCGCCAGAACTTCTCTCCGGAAATTTCCAGCGCAGCCTCGAATTTTCCATACGCCGCATCGTCATTCGAAAACGCGCCAGCCGTCACCTTGCCCAGTGCAACCGAAATTGCGCCGGTCAGCGTCGCCGCGTCAATCAGATGCGTCGCGCCCAGTTGCCGCGCATACGTCAGTCCATCAGCCAGCACCAGCCGTCCCTCGGCGTCGGTATTGATAATCTCAATCGTCTTGCCCGACATCGCCGTCTGCACGTCTCCCGGCTTTTGCGCCGTGCCGCTGGGCATGTTCTCCGCCGCGCAAACAACTGCGATCACCCGCACCTTCGGTTTCAGCAGCGCAATCGCGCGCATCGCTCCCAGCATCGCCGCTCCGCCTGCCATGTCGTACTTCATTTTTTCCATGTTGTCCGCGGGCTTGATCGAGATGCCGCCGGTATCAAACGTAATTCCCTTGCCCACCAGCCCAAGTACCGGTCCGCCATTCACACCTTCAGGCTCGTAGCGCAAAACAATCAGCGCCGGCGGCTCTGGCGAACCCTGCGATACGCTCCAGAACGCGCCCATCTTCAGCTCATGCAGCTTCTCGGTCGAGTGAACTTCCCACCCCAGGCCAACCTCCTGCGCCATCTCCGCAGCTCGCTGCCCCAGAATCGTCGGCGTCAGTTTGTTTCCCGGCTCATTCACCAGCGCGCGCGCAAAGTTCTGGCTCTCGCCAACAATCGCGCCCTCCGCAAACGCCGCCTCAATAGCCCCGCGCTCAGCCTCACCTCGAATGGCAAGCGTGCCCGCAACCGCAAGCGTGAATTTCTGAATGCTCTGGTCCTTCCTGTCGCTGCGATAAGTGTCCGCGTCGAAGTCGCCAACAAACGCGCCCTCCACCGCGGCTCTCGCCAACGCGCCCGCGGAGCCCTTCGCGAAATTCTCCGGCAACGCCAGCACCACCTCGCGAATCCCGCGCGGCTTCGCAAATCGCACCGCCGTTCCCGCGGCATCGCGCACGGAATGAACCGTCGCCTTGGCCAGCTTGCCCAGCCCCACAATCAGCAGCCTTTTCGCGGTCAGCCCCGCCGGCACGTGCAGCAGCACCGTCTCATTCGCGCCCGCTTTATATTCGCCGGTTGAAAGCACATTCGCCGCAGCCGCCTGAACTGCCGCGTCAGTCGTGAGCAGCGTCGGCCTCGGTTTGGCTTCCGGGCCTTTTTCGGTTTGGGTATCGATGGCCAAAACGGCCAGCAGTTCAGCAGCGATCCCCGCAATCGGGGCAAAAGAAATCTCAGTCCGCATACTGCTCATTCTTCACGGAACGCTCGCCTTGTGGCAAATCCAGGATGACAAAACACCGCTGAATCCCCATCGCCAACCCGACTCCACACCAGGCCCAGGCCAGCCCGTTGCACGGCAAAACCCTCCTCGAATGTCACTTATGTAAGATTTGACATTTATAAATAAAATGTCATATCATCTATATATGCCAGTATTTACTATTTCCGCTGATAATGACATTGCTCAAGAAAGTGTCGCTTCACGACTAAATGACAATGGCCGCATCGTCATCCCCGCGAAGATCCGGAAGTCCATGGGACTGAAGCCGGGCGACGTCGTCGTCATGTCTCTTGAGGATGGCGTGCTCCGCATCGAATCGCATCTCGCCAAAATCCGCAGAATTCAGGAGGAGTTCAAGAAATTCGCCACGCCGGGAACACTGGCTTCCGACGAGCTTATCGCCGAGCGTCGCGAAGAAGCTCGCCGTGAGATGGAGGAGTCGCTTGGATAGTCTCGCCGTTTTGGACTCCTCGGCGATTCTGGCCGTCATCTTCAGCGAACCAGGGGACGAAGTCGTTCTCCCCCTCCTTAAAGGAGGCCTGCTCAGCACCGTCAATTCGGCGGAAGTGCACACGCGCCTCGTGTCGCGAGGGATAGACGCTGACTTCGCGTGGCGTCGTGTAATTGCCTTTGGTTGCGAGATCAGCTACTTCGACGATGTTCAGGCGCGCCTCGCCGGAGAACTCGTCCTCCAGACCCGCCCCTTCGGCCTTTCCCTCGGCGATCGAGCCTGCCTCGCCCTCGCCATTCAGCGCAAAGCCGCCGTCTACACCACCGACGCCGCCTGGAAAAACCTCAACCTTGGCATCGAAATCAACGTCATCCGCTAGACGCCGTTATTAACTTTCGCGCTGGTGGCTCCCAGCTAACTGTTGTTGTTCTTGTGTTTGTTCGCCTTGATCGCCGCGCTGGACTCCCGGTCCGCCTCGCGCCGCCTCTCCGTCTCCCGTTTGTCCCAATCCTGCTTGCCCTTGGCCACCGCCAGCTCGCACTTCACCCGCCCCTTGCGGAAGTAAAGCCGCGTCGGAATGAGCGTATGCCCCTTGATCTGCGTCTTGGACAGTAGCTTGCGGACCTCTTCGCGGTGCAGAAGCAGTTTCCGTGTGCGCGTTTCTTCGTGGTTGGCGATGTTGCCGTGGGAGTACGGCCCGATATGCATATTCAACAGGAACGCCTCGCCATCCTTGATCAGCCCGTAGGAGTCCCTCAGGTTGGCCTTGCCTTCGCGGATGGATTTGACTTCCGTCCCGCGCAGCGCCACGCCCGCCTCAAATTTTTCCAGCAGAAAGTAGTTGTGGCTGGCCGCGCGATTGTGCACCGCGTCGCGCTCGCCGCTGGCCACCGGATCGCGGGGCTTTTGCGTTTTCTTGGCCGCCGGAGCGTCCTTCGCGGTTACAACGTGGCTGGTTTGGCGGGCCATCGGCAGTCTTCCTTGAATTTTCATCGTAGCATCGGCGCGCATTGCGGCCGCCGCCGATCAGTCGCAATGGGGCTTTGTTAGAATGAGGGAGCGTTTTTCCCGGAAAGTTCGGCAGAATGAATCACATCGCTACGTCCGCGAACCGCATCAGCCTGCCCCCTCCGGCGAACCTTTTGTCCGCGAACCCCTTGCCCGCGATTCTGGGCCTGTGGCCCCGGCCCCAGTTAGCGAGTTGTGGAGTCGTATGAACCGTCGCACCACCGCACAAGCCGCTGTTCGCGCTGTAATGTCGCGCCTGTCCCTCGTCCTCGCGCTTCTTCTCGTCGCCGGCCTTGGTGTCTTCGTCGCTCGTCTTCACGCCGAGTCAGCCAACTCTGACCTCAAGCAGGGCCAGGCCGCCGAGGCTCGCGAGGATTACGACTCCGCCTTCGAGCTTTACCAGAAGGCCTACAATCGCGATCCCAAAGACGCGCGTTTCAAAATCGCTCTCGCGCGCATTCGCACCACTGCATCGTCGGCACACATCACCACCGGCCGCAAGCTGCTCCAGTCCGGCGATTTGCAGGGCGCCCTTTCTCAGTTCCTTCACGCTGCTGAAATCGATCCCGGCAATGAGGCCGCGCAGCAGGAGATCGCTCACGTCCGCCAGCGCCAGGGCACCGGCGCGCCAACGCCCGAAGTTGCATTGCCTCAGCCGGCCGGCGAAGAGCAGGAGCTTGACCAGGTCCAGTCCCCGCCCGAGCTTCATCCCCTCACCAACGAGCCGCTATCCCTGCACATGGCCGAGGACACCAAAGTCGTCTATCAAGCCATCGCCAAGGCCGCTGGCGTCAACGTGCTCTTCGATCCCGACTTCAACTCCAAGCGCATCACGGTTGATCTCAACAATGTCTCGCTCCTCGATGCCCTGCGCATCGTCGGCGTCATGTCGGATACCTTCTGGCGTCCCGTCACCGGCAACACCATCTTCATCGCGCAAAACTCCCGCACCAAGCGCCAGGAGCTAGACGAGCAGGCCGTGCAGACCTTCTATCTCACCAACGCCTGGCAGCAAAACGATCTCAATGACGTGCAGACCGCTCTGCGCAACGTCATGCCCAACGCCAAGGTATACGGCGTGCAAAGCCAGAATGCCATCGTCATGCGCGGCACTCCCGACGAGCTTCTCCTGGCGCAGCAGCTCATTGACGACCTCGATAAGGCCCGCGGCGAAGTCGTCGTCGATATCGCCGTCCTCGAGGTCAGCAAAAACTGGGAGCGCTCCCTCGGCATCTCCTGGCCCAGCAGCATCGGCGTCTCCCTGCAGCCCAACTGCTCGGCAACAAATTCCTGCAGCTCCAGCACTACCAGTTCCTCCAGCAGCAGCACCAGCAGTTCCTCCTCAACCAACCCAACGCTTTACACGCTGGCCCACCTTAACTCCACTGACTTCGCCATGAGCGTCGGTTCGGCTACCCTCAATCTTCTTTTGACCGACAACCAGACTAAGGTCCTGCAAAGCCCGCGCATCCGCGCCACCGACGGTCAAAAAGAGACCATGAAGATCGGTTCGCGGATTCCGATCGCCACTGGTTCCTATCAAACCGGCGCCGCCACTGCGCTGGTCAGCT
Organism: uncultured Acidobacteriaceae bacterium; assembly: GCA_963763585.1. Classification (GTDB taxonomy): domain Bacteria; phylum Acidobacteriota; class Terriglobia; order Terriglobales; family Acidobacteriaceae; genus Telmatobacter. Next base: position 23,515 of record CAVXPR010000002.1, read on the forward strand.
CGCTGGTCAATACGCAATTCCAATATCAAGACGTCGGCGTCAACATCGAGATGACTCCCAGCGTCCACTACGACCACGACGTCACGCTCAAAATCAAAATCGAAGTCTCCGCCGAGAGCGGTACTGAAACCATCAGCGGCGTCACCGAGCCCATCATCTCGCAGCGCGTCGTCGATCAGACCATCCGCCTGCGCGAGGGCGAGGCCAGCATCCTCGGCGGCATACAGAACCAGCAGGAGCAGAACAACTGGAACGGCATCCCAGGCCTCAGCGCCATTCCCGTTCTCAAGTACATCTTCGGCTCGCGCGATCGCATCATCCAGGATGACGACATCGTCTTCGTCGTTGTGCCGCACATCGTCCGCTCGCAGGAGCTCGACCAGTCCAATCTGCGCATCATCGACACCGGCACTGGCCAGTCGATCGATCTCCGGCACGCCGACCAGGGCGACGCAGCTTCGGCGTCTTTGCCACCAACTCCAACTACTCAACCCGTCGCAATGCAAGGCTCGCCCGTCGGCACCGTTCCCGCGCAGAGCGCCGTCGAAGCCGCCCCCGCAATGCTCGCGCAATTACGCTCTGACATGGCCTCCACCGGAGGTCCGCAACCCGCCGCCCAATCCGCGGCGACAGCGCCCAATCCCGCTTCGCAAGCAGCTTCGCAGGCTGTTGTTCCCACGCCTGCTCCTCAGCCTCCGGTCATGCAGCCTGCCGCCCAGTCCCCGCCGCAGTCCCCGCCGCCTGCTGTTCCTGCGACCGTATCTGCGCCACCTCCCGCAACTACTACGCCCGCGGCTACACTCGCTCCATCTGCCGGCGCAGCCTTTGCGCTCAATCCGCCGCCCACTCCTCCGGCCTCCGGCGCAACCTTCCAGGTCCCCGTCGTGCTCAACGGCGCAACGGACGTTTCTTCCATCGCCCTCCAGCTCCATTACGATCCGGCAAAACTCCAGCTCGTCAACGTCTCCTCGGGCAGCTTCCTCAGCAGTGACGGTCAGGCCGCTCCCACCATCCACACTGATCAGCCCGCGGGCAATCTCGTCGTCGGCATGTCTCGCCCGTCGGGAACTCACGGCATCACCGGCACCGGCGTGGTCTGCGTTCTCACCTTCCAGGCCAAGGCCTCCGGCCCCAGCGACCTCGCTATCACTCGCGCCTCCGTAGTCAACGGCGCGCAACAGCAGTTACCGGTGGCCAGCGCCCAAGCCAGCATCGTCGTCAAGTAGGGAGCAGCATTCATGATTCCCCTCCTGACCGCCAACGCCTACGACGACCTTAGAGAGCACGGCTCTTGCGCCCATGAAATACCGGCGGAGGGAACAGGGGCCTCTTCTAGCTCACGTACATTTTCGGCGGAGGGAGCAGGGGCCTCTTCTAGCTCACGTACATTTTCGGCGGAGGGAGCAGGGGCCTTCAGGCCCCTGAAATTCGCCCCAGCCACAACTCGGCCTTTAGGCCCGGAAGCTTTGAAAGGGCACGGCCTCAGCCGTGCCGGCCACGCCCCCCGTGAGATGAAGGGTACGGGCTTTAGCCCGTACAATCGCCTCCCCAAAGATCGCGGGGCTTTAGCCCCCGAGGGATTTTCTACTCGCCCCCGCAACCCAAATGAACGCGGCCTCACGCTGGTCGAGCTAATGGTCACCGTCTTCATCCTCACCATTCTCGCCTCGGCTGCGCTCCCGCTCGTGCGCTTTCAAGTCAAACGGCAACAAGAGCGTGAGCTTCGCTTTGATCTGTGGGAGATGCGCGACGCCATCGACAAATACAAAGACGCAGCCGACCGCGGCGCCTTCCAGACCAAAGTGGAAAGTCAAAACTATCCGCCCGATCTTGAAACGCTGGTCAATGGCGTTGACGTTCAAGGCAAAAAGCTCAAATTCCTGCGCAAGATTCCCATCGATCCCATGACCCATCAAACCGATTGGGGAATGCGCTCCATGCAGGACGATCCGGACTCCGACTCCTTCGGCGGCCAGAGCGTCTTCGACGTTTACTCCAAATCGCAGGGCACAGGCCTCGACGGTACAAAATACTCAACGTGGTGAAATGAGGGGTGCCCCAGGTCTCGATTTTGAGACCTGGGAAAACGAAAAGCTGATTTCGAAGGAACAAGCAATTGCGCGACCGAAGTACATAAGCCGGCTTTGTAAAAGGGCACGACTTTAGTCGGGCCGAAAAGTATCGCAGAAATAAGGGGCTTTAGCCCCTCAGGGATGACAACTGGAGTCGAGGGGCCGCCGATGAAACATGCTCTAGCTGCTAGCCTCTAGCTCGATTGCGGTAGGGTTACTTTAAGCACGAATTGAAACTAACGTCGCAGGAGAAACTGCATGAAGACGGAGCAACAGAAAAGGCTGGAAGCTAGGAGCTAGAGGCTAGGAGCTGAATTTTGCGCAACCGACACACACAATCCGGCTTCACGCTCATTGAGCTGATCATCGTCATGACGATCATCGGCATCCTGGCCACGCTCGCCATTCCCTACTTCGCCGCCGCCATCCGGCACGCCCGCGAGGCAGTGCTCAAGGAAGACCTTCAAACCATGCGCATGGCCATCGATTCCTACACCATGGACAAGCAGAAGGCTCCTCAGTCGCTCGACGATCTCGTCCAGGAAGGCTACCTCAAGGCCATCCCCGAAGACCCCATGACCCACGCAAAAGATACCTGGGTCACCGACACCAGCGACGCCATGTACTCCATCGACCAGACCGATCCCGGCATCAACGATGTCCACTCTGGTTCCGAGGAGTCAGGTTCCGACAGCCAGCCCTACTCCTCTTGGTAAATTCAGGGGTGAGGACTAGCTCCATGCCCAGCCTTCGCGCTCTCGCCCATTTCATCATCATTGCCGGCTTTATTGGCGCGTTCTCCGTAGCTTTGCCCGCGCAAACTAATACCATCTCCGTCCGTTTGCTCGACGGCAAAACCGGCCTGCCCGTCACCGCCTCCAATTTCGTCGTCCGCGTCGATCACCACGAATCCGATCACCCTGACTGGGTCACCGTCAGCGACGACGGCAGCGTCGTCATCACCGTCCCCGCCGACGCTAAAGAGATCTCCCTCAAGGCCACCTACGGCATCGGCATGGACACCTTCATCAATTGCGATGCCGCCAAGGAAAGTGACAAGGAAAGAAACATCTGGTACTCCATCGCGACCATCCTCAGCACCGGCATCGTCGCGCCCGATGAGTGTGCTCTGACCAAATACGCACCCAAGCCCGGCCAGTTCACCTTCTTCGTCCGCAAGCGCTCCTGGCACGATCAACTCGAGAATTAGCCGCGTCCGCGGCACGCGAAGCACCTCACCCATGCGCGCCGCAACGCACCACGGCGCTGACTCGCTGACTCGCTAACTTGCTGACTCGCTGACTCGCTAACTTGCTGACTCGCTGACTCGCTAACTTGCTGACTCGCTGACTCGCTAACTTGCTGACTCCGCTCGTCGTTAAGATGAAATCTTGACGTTCGCCCCTCAATCCGCCGCCTTCAATTTCCTCACGCGAGTCGCGCTCTCCTACGCGACCCTCCTCGACTCGCCACTCGCTCACCCGGAGACAGGCCTCGGCGGCAAACTCTTCTACGCAGCAAAACTCGATGAAGAGGGCCGCGCGCTCCTCGTCGCGGCCAACATCGCCGGCGCCGCCACGCTCGCCGCGTCAGCCGATCGCGACGCGCAAAAGCAGGCACTCCGCGATGGTGTCGCTGATTTCGTTGTGACTAATCTCGATGAAGCCCTGCGCATCCTGAAAAACCAACTCCGCAAGCACGAGACCGTCGCCGTCTGCATCGCCCAGCCGCCGTCCGAAGTCGAGCGCGAAATGAACCAGCGCGGAGTCGCCCCCGATCTGCTTCGCAGCGACCTGTCCATCCCGCCCAGCCACAACGCGTTCGCCCTTGAGGTGAATGCCGAAGCGCCAATCATTCCGCAGGACGCCCCAGCAAAAGTCGACCTCAGCAAAATCCCCGCCCTCGTCACCTGGCGCGTCGAGTCAGCCCTTCCCAAAGATCTCGCTCTGCTCGACGAAATCGCACTCGCCTGCCTCAGCCCGCGTCTCGACCCCAACGCCTGGAAATCCCGCCGCTGGCTGCGTCTCGCCCCACGCTATCTTGGCCGCCTCGCGCAGAACCTTCGTCTGCTCGACTCCGATCGCGAATTTGCCGCTAGTTTCATCGAAGCCGTAAACAGAGGCATCGAGAACAGCGAAATCGCCGCCACCGTCGAAATCCATTCATACTTTCGCGGCACGCACGACATGCACCGCTTCACACCCACCAAGCCCTGACCCAAGAACCCGCTTTCCTTGTTCCCTTGTTCCCTCGGTCCCTTGTTCCCTCGGTCCCTTGTTCCCTGCCGGGGTCCCCAACAAGCGATCTTTGCTCGTTGGGGTGGCTAGGTCCCTGCCTCTACAATCTTCCCCCACAACTCCGCAATGCCATATCCCGTCTTGGCTGAAACCGGCAAGATCGCATCAAATTCAAGCTCGCGCTTCAGCGCCGCCAGATTACGCGTGCGCTCGTTGCCGCTCAGCCGGTCCACTTTCGTCGCCACCACCAGCAATTCGCGATCGACTGATCGCAGCCAGTCCAGCAGTTGCCGGTCATTCGGCCGTGCCGGCACAATCGCATCCACAATGCAGATGCACAGCGCCAGCGTCTCGCGCGTCGCAAGATACGGCTCAATAAACTTCGGCCACTCCGACGAGATCGACTTTGAAATCTTCGCGTAGCCGTATCCCGGCAAATCGGCAAAGATCATCTTTGCCGCGCCCCGCTCGCCCGAGATCTCAAAAAAGTTGATCGCCCGCGTCCGTCCCGGCGTCGACGAAACCTTCGCCGCCTTCGCGCCCACCAGCGCATTCAGCAGGCTCGATTTGCCTACATTCGACCGCCCCAGAAACGCGATCTCCGGAACGCTCGCCTTGGGAAACTGCTCCGCCGAAACCGCGGACAGCATGAATTGGGCTTTGTGGTGAATTGGCATGTCCCAATTCTCTCAGGTTCTCAATCGCACTGCGTCGGCTTGCAGGCCCGCTACTCAGATATTCCCGTCACCACGCAGCGCCAGTAGCTCGCCCCCTCGTACTTCTCGTCGAGAGTCGCGCTGACCCCCGAAGAGCGCCACTCGATCATCTGGTTGCCCCATCCTTTCACGGCATTGTGTGAAAGGGTGGGATACCACAGAACCCATCTGGTCCATTCCGGCTCGCGTCACCACCGCACCAGCTCCCGCATAGAGCGCAAATCGGCTCGCTCACCACTGCATCTGCTCCCGCATAGAGCACAAATCGGCTCGCTCACCACTGCATCTGCTCCCGTAGGGAGCGAGAGAAGTTAGCCCAGGGCAAGGCCGCGGAAGCGGACGCAGCCCTGGGAAAGCCGCACAAAAAGCTCTCAAGCCCCGTAGGGGCGACAGAACGAATCCACAGAACCCATCTGGTCCATTCCGGCTCGCTCACCACTGCATCTGCTCCCGCATAGAGCGCAAATCGGCTCGCTCACCACTGCATCATGCTCCCGCATAGAGCGCAAATCGGCTCGCTCACCACTGCATCTGCTCCCGTAGGGAGCGATAGAAGTTAGCCCAGGGCAAGGCCGCGGAAGCGGACGCAGCCCTGGGAAAGCCGCACAAAAAGCTCTCAAGCCCCGTAGGGGCGACAGAACGAATCCACAGAACCCATCTGGTCCATTCCGGCTCGCTCACCACTGCATCTGCTCCCGCATAGAGCGCAAATCGGCTCGCTCACCACTGCATCTGCTCCCGCATAGAGCGCAAATCGGCTCGCTCACCACTGCATCTGCTCCCGTAGGGAGCGATAGAAGTTAGCCCAGGGCAAGTCCGCGCAAGCGGACGCAGCCCTGGGAAAGCCGCACAAAAAGCTCTCAAGCCCCGTAGGGGCGACAGAACGAATCCACAGAACCCATCTGGTCCATTCCGGCTCGCTCACCACTGCATATGCTCCCGCATAGAGCGCAAATCGACTCGCTCAAGCTCACTTGCATCGTGTGCCTGTAGCTGTTCCACAATCGTCTGTCTGTCCGCTTTTCGCCCGTAGCGTCCGCACATTCCAAAAGCCTACCACTTGCTATTTGTCTGCGGTATCCTCGAACTCTTCCAAAGGTGGTGGTGGGCCGAATGGTATCCGGGTTGGCGCTGCTCTTCGTGCATCATGGATCGATCCGAGATAAACGGTATTCAAGCCATATCGTGCATTGCAGGCATCTACCGCAGAGATTAAATCGTCACGCGCCGTTGGCCCGCTGAATCCGAATAGATCGGGATACGGTTCCGCGTCCAGATGCGATAGCGTAACAGCAATCGTTGCGAGTGTTCCGGTTGGCACTCGCTCCCATAGTGTTCGCAAGTGCTCTTGCAGTGTGAATGTGTCTCGGCACGGCGGGATGCGAAAGTGTCCCTCAATTCCCTCACGTCCGTAATAGCTCACGCCTAGCGCCATTCCGCCGGCCCAAAGTTGATTGCGTCTCATGCGCCGCGCACATGAGTGCAACATCTTGAATGCCACGCCGCGAGCACGATCACGCACTCGACAATCGGGAGGTAGGATGTGCTGACGGCTTATGGTTTGCAGCGGTCGTGCTGGCGGCTCTAAGAAGTCTTCGCCCTTGAGCCAGAGATAGAGCCTGTCACCTAACACGCTCCCCCATATCGCGTGCATCCGCTCCCGTGGGAGCGCACATAGTTGCTGCATAGTCTCAATCCCGGCTACTTTCACTCGCTGCTCCATCTGGGAACCGACGCCAGGAATGTCAGAGACTTTGAGCGAATAGAGCGCGTGCGGCAGATTGCGCCGTTCAAAGATCATCAGTCCATCCGGCTTGAGCCAATCGCCCGCAATCTTTGCCAATAGACGATTCGGAGCAAGGCCAACGGAACAGCGCAGCGTCGCTCCCACGCTCCGTAGCTCTTGCTTGATCGCATAGGCGATGTTAATGGCCCTTCGCAACGTGCGCTCACTGCCTATGAGCTGGCAGGAGAACTCATCGCACGAGAGTACCGAATGGATCGGGATACACTTCTCGATTGCCGATGCGATCCGATGATGGAAGTCCACGTAGAGCTTAGGACGCGCTGCTACAAAAGCAATGTGCGGACAGAGCGCTCTCGCCTCGGCTACGCAATTTCCAGTCCGCACACCATATGCTTTGGCCTGATAGCTGGCTGCGATGCAGCAAGCGGTGTCTACAGGTTCAATGGGGATGATTGCAATTGGCTGACCGCGTAGCTCCGGGCACAACTCCTGCTCCACAGATGCGAAGTACGAGTTGAGGTCTACGAAAAGCCAATTCACATCGGCGCTCATACGAGCCTCACGAATCGCAGATGCTCGGGCCGAATCTTGTGAGAGAGTCTGCCTCTGCATATTTCGATTGGCAGATAACGGCGCTTCTCACCACACAGCGGACACGTCGCAATGATCCATGTGTCCGGCATTGTTCCTACCGGCGCAGGGATACACTCGCCGCATCCCTTACAGCAGATAGTGAAGTCGAATACCGGCAGGCTGGGTGGTAAGAACACATGGCCAGTATAGGCGAATAAAAGGCGAAAGCGATCCACACATCTCTAGACTGGCTTTCCTTTGTACAGCGCCTCTAGTTTTGTACAGTAAAAGCCGGAAATCCGGTGTACAAAGGGGGAATATAGGGATGATATGGATGGTATGGATAAAACTCAAAACGCATGAACCCCTGTAACCATACAGGTTTTATCGTCATTTCATTAATTGGAGAGTGTTACAGGATTAAATTTGGTGCCGAAGAAGGGACTCGAACTTGAGCCGTTTTCAAGGCGTGAGGAGCGATAGCGACGCGAGCCTTGAGGCGAAATCCTGAGCGAAGTCCGGATCGCCGGACGCAGTCGAAGGACCTATTTGGCTAATTTGTTCTTTGGAAATTTGGTGCCGAAGAAGGGACTCGAACCCCCACACCCTTGCGAGTACGTGGACCTGAACCACGCGCGTCTGCCAATTCCGCCACTCCGGCACTTGATAATGCTCAGGCGGAGTTCCGCCGAGCGGGCAGCAACTCTGAGTCTCGCAAATGCGCTCTACAGTGTCAAATTCCGCGAGCGAACGCGGGCCGGGAACCTGCGCCCCGGCGCCGCGCCGGCAATGCGCCTACACCAGCTTCGCGTCCAGCACAATCTCCGTGTTGTTCGCGAACAGCTTTGAAATCGGGCAACCCGCCTTCGCGTCCGCCGCAGCTTTGTCAAAAACTTCCTTGGTCGCGCCCGGAACGCTCGCCGTCGTGTTCAGCACAATTCTCGTCACCGCAAATCCGCCGTCGACCTTGGCCAGCGTCACCGCCGCTTCCGTCTCAATCTTGGTCGGCGTCAAACCCGCGCCGCCCAGTTGCGCGCCCAGCGCCATTGAGAAGCAGCTCGCGTGCGCCGCCGCAATCAACTCTTCGGGAGTAGTGCCGCTTGTCGCGCCCTCAAACCGCGTTGCAAACGAATAGTTCGCGTCCTTCAGCACGCCCGTCGCCGTTGAAATCGTGCCTTTGCCTTCCTTCAGTGATCCTGTCCAAACCGCGCTTGCTTTGCTTGCCATGGTCCCTCCTCGGGGTAGCCCCATCCGGGGCGTCTTGTCGTCAAGTTGTCTGTGGGTTTTCCGGGCGCCGAGCTTCGGGCTCTTCAATTCCAAAATGTCCGTCGCGCCACGATCCTGCTGTCTTCTGTTCCCTGTTCCCTATTCCCTGTTGTGTTGATCTCTCGTGCGCCTGCGTGAATTTCGAATCGCAGGCCGCCACTCCTCCATGCTAATCTGTCGGGCATGTTGCCGCACCTTCCCCGCGCCCTTAATCCCGGCTTTCAACTCGATTCCGCTGCGGAAATCTCACAAAGTGGTGCGGTCTGCCTCGCTGGCCCCGCTTCGACCGGCATCGCCTCGCGCGGCGATCTTCCGCAAATCGACTCCGCCGCCCAGGCTTCGCATGTCGAGGCCCCGCAAATCGAGGCCTCCCAAATCGACCACCACTGCCAGATTTGCCCCACCTGCAGCCATCGCCTCACCGGCCACCACTGCAAGCTCGTCTGCACCAACTGCGGCTACTACCTCAGTTGCGCCGACTATTACTGATGGCCGCCCACCCTCAAGAATCGCAACCGTAGCTTGGCGTGCCTGCTCTGCGTCCCATGCCCCGCTCTGCCTTATCCAGGTCTTGCTCGCCCGCGCTGACTCGCTGACCTGCTGACTCGCTGACATGCTATTCCCTGTTCCCTACTTCCCTGCTTCCGCTCGCCTTCCGCGCAGCCTCAAACTCATCCCCCGGCTGCCACTCAATCGGCTTCTGCTGCTCGCTCGCCAGCCACCCCAGCACAAATCCAAACCGCGCCAGCTTCGCGTTGCCGCGGAAATCCCAATCCGCCTTGTACTCATCCGACGGCTGATGATAATGATGCTGCTCGTAGTCCGCCACCTGCGCCTCGCCCCATGCCAGGTCGTGACCCGCGAATAAATCTCCCTGGTCAACCGAGAACGCCGGAATCCCCACCCGCGCCAGCGAAAAATGATCTGACCGATAATAATGCCCCGCCATCGGCGAGGGATCGGGCAGCAATTCCAAATCGAACGCCTTGGCCACCGTCTTCGACCGTCGGCCAAAAATCAATTCGCTCCGCGCCACCCAGATTCACTGAGCGGGGAACTCCTACCGGCAGCAGCATGTCGTAATTCAAATCCAGCCCCATCTGCCCGGCAGGCACCGGCGGATGCATGCCAAGATATTGCGACCCAAGCAGCCCCTGCTCCTCCGCCGTCACCGACACAAAGTACACCGCATGCGGCGGCTTCACCGGCGATTGCGCAAACGCGCGCGCCATCTCAATCAAAATCCCGCACCCCGTTCCGTTATCCGCCGCGCCGTTAAAGATGTTGTCGCCCTTCATCTCTGGGTCGATGCCCAAATGGTCGTAATGCGCCGTATACAAAACCGCATTGCCGCCCGACGACGCCCCATCTACGCGTCCCACCACGTTCGCGCTCACATACCGTCGCACGCGGCTCTCAACGTGCGCCTTCAGCCGCACCGGCAACTCCACCGCGTGAAATGCCCCCGGCACTCCGGCCTGCTCGATCGCTTTATCCAGATCGCCCAGCCCCGCCATCGTGAACAGCTTCTGCCCCACGTCATGCTGTATCCACGCCGCCGCGCGCAACGTCGCGTTCGGATCGCCCTCCAGGTAGCTCTTCTCCACTGCCTGCGAATTTCGCACCACATCCCAGCCGTAGCTGGCCAGGTCGTCGCGATGAATAATCAGCACGCCTGCCGCCCCGCGCCGCGCCGCCTCCTCATATTTGTAAGTCCATCGCCCGTAATAAGTGAGCGCTTTGCCTTTGAAAAACTTCTCATCTTCCGATGGCGGCTCGTTCACAATCACCAGAACCACCTTGCCCTTCACGTCGATATCTTTTCCATCGGTGCCCGCGTAATCGTTCCACTTGTACTCCGGCGCATCAATCCCGTAGCCCACAAACACAATCGGCGCGTCGATTTCCGCCGTCGCCTGCCCGGTCTGGTCCTTGGCCACAATCTCGTCGCCGTACGCCAAATCCAGCGCCGCCCCATTCGCCGGCACAAACGCAAACTTCGTCTTGTCCTCCTCCGTGTGCACCGCGTACAACGGCACTCGCTGGAAGTACGTCCCGTTGTCGCCCGCCGGCTCAACGCCCGCCAGCGCGAACTGCGTCGCGATGTACTCCGCTGCCAGCTCGCCTCCTCGCGTCCCCGGCCCGCGTCCCTCCAGCAAATCGAGCGACAAAAATCGCACGTGCGCGCGAATCTTCTCTCCATCGATCGCCGCCGCTGCCGCGCGCGCCCCCGCCGGCAAACCCGCAATCTCCGGAACAGCGCCTGCGTCGGCTTGCTGCCCCGGCGCCCGCTGAACTGGCGCCTCTTGCGCCGTTGCCCTCGCCGTCCCTGAACCAAACGTCAAAATTTCCGCCGTCAAAAAAGACGCCGCAAAAAAAGCCGGAATAAATCTCAACCGCATTCCATCACCCTCCGAATCCAACTCAGTCTGCAAAATTACGCAAAAAACTCTAGCGCGTCAATTTCAAGAGAACGGGCTTTACAAACAAGGACACCGGCTTTGCAAACAAGGACACCAGCTTTGCAAACCTCCGGAAAACTATTCTGAGGAACACAAATTGGCACGGCAAGCTCGGGCTTCACAAACCTCGAGAAAACTACTCTGAAGAGCACGAAGCGTCAGGGCACGACTTCAGTCGTGCCGTAAATGCAGCAATTCGAGAAAACTACCCCGAAGAGCACGAAGCGTCAGGGCACGACTTCAGTCGTGCCGTAAATGCAGCAATTCGAGAAAACTACCCCGAAGAGCACGAAGCGTCAGGGCACGACTTCAGTCGTGCCGTAAATGCAGCAATTCGAGAAAACTACCCCGAAGAGCACGAAGCGTCAGGGCACGACTTCAGTCGTGCCGTAAATGCAGCAATTCGAGAAAACTACCCGAAGAGCACGAAGCGTCAGGGCACGACTTCAGTCGTGCCGTAAATGCAGCAATTCGAGAAAACTACCCCGAAGAGCACGAAGCGTCAGGGCACGACTTCAGTCGTGCCGTAAATGCAGCAAGTTGATTGCGGCTTTAGCCGCCGAGGGATGGCTTTTTTTCCTCGGCTATTTTTCCGCAGCCTCTTTTAGCCCCTGAGAGAAAAATCTTCCAAACTCATCCACCACCAAAAATCGCCCAACATCCGCGAATTCGAACCTTCAGACTACGATCTCGCCGCGCGGCCGCGCAATTGCCTCACTCGCTCCACGGCCTCGCCTTGCTCCCGTGCAATTGCATCCATCGCCGCCGAGGGCAACAGCCGCGCGCGCATCAACGCCTTTCGTGCAAGCCCCGTCAGCGCCATGCTCCCTGCCTCGCGCAGCGCAACCCAGCGCCGCTCACCGCCCGCGACCGTCATCGCCGGCACATCTTCCGCGGCAACACTTCGAATGCGCACATAGTAGTTCACTTGCATAATCGCGTGTCGCAGCTCCATCCGCAGCTCGCTCGCCGGCACTTCCGCGTGTACCAGCGTCGGCAGCTCCCACATTCCCGGCATCACCGTTGCCTCCGCTGGCCGCTGCACCAGCAGCACCTGCTCCGTGTTTGCGCCGCGCCGCTGGCTCGGCCGCGGAGTTGCCCTCAGCACCAGCGCATAGCCCGCCACCTTGCTCGTCATCGGAGCGCGCCGCGCCGTCTTGTGTTCCCCGCGCGTCTTGCAATCCGCCATCAGCGGGCACTCCGCGCACAGCGGATTCCTTGGCGTACAAACCGTCGCGCCCAGCTCCATCATCGCCTGGTTAAAATCCCCCGGCCGTGACCGATCCAGAAACCGCTGCGCCAGCGCTTCAACCTTTCGCCGCAGCGCTGTTCCGCCTCCTTTGCGGCTTCCCGCGCCCCACCCCGCAAAGCGGCACAGCACCCGCTCCACGTTTCCATCCACCACTGCAACCGGCTCGTCGTTGGCAATGCTCGCCACTGCCGCCGCCGTATACGCGCCAATCCCCGGCAGCTCGCGCAGCTCCTCCGCCTTCTCCGGCAGATTCCCTTTGAGATTCTCGCTCACAAACTGCGCCGCCTTGTGCAGCATCCGAGCCCGTCTGTAGTAGCCCAGCCCGCTCCACATCGCCAGCACGTCCTGCTCCGGAGCCAGCGCCAGCGCCAGCAGCGTCGGAAAGCGCTTCAGAAACTCCCGATACCGCTCCACCACCACCGCCACCCGCGTCTGCTGCAGCATGATCTCCGCAACCCATATCGTGTATGGATTCTTGCTGCGACGCCACGGCAAGTCGCGTTTGTTGCGCTCGTACCACTCCAGCAATCCCGCTCGCAGCTCTTTCGTCTTTGCCCGTTTTTCGTCCTGCCCCTGCCCCGCCATGCGCCCAGCTTACGGCATCAGCCTGTTCTCCCGCCCCGTCCGCCAGTTCTCGCTCAACCGGGGTTACTCGAGTGCTCCAGTAGCCCTTTCTGTGTATTGCCCGGCATAACTCCCATTGTTAGATTCGAGAAGAAAATTCCCATTCTGGCGAAAATCTACCGGGAACATTCAATTTATTGGGCGGGTGAACGCTTAAAGGCTCGTCCGGGTTCAAAAATCGCCGATGCAGAATTCAGATTGTTTGGCTGCTTGACTGATTCACCGGCTTACACCCAATTGGAGGCATTTTGAAACGACTCGTCTGTTCTCTCACCCTCACCCTGCTGGCCGCATCCCTCAGCTTGCCCGCCGGCCTGTCCGCTCAAACCTCCTCTTCATCCGCTTCTTTATTCGCCATTGATGGCTCGTCCGCTTCGTTTGGCGGTTCGTCTACCTTGCCCGCCCGCGGCGAAATCAACAATCCCTCCCCCGCTCCCTTTTCCCGCCTGGCTTTTTCCGGCGGCATCGGCTCCATGGGCATCAACATGCAGGCCGCCGTCAACGCCAACCGCTTCTTCAATATTCGCGGCACCGGCAACTACTTCAGCTACAACGTCTCAAACGTCACCATCAACAACGGCGGCGGATCAAACGGCATCAGCGTCAGCGGCAGCCTCAAGTTCGCCACTGCCGGCGCCTCGGTCGACATCTACCCGTTCCCCAATCACGGATTCCGCCTCAGCCCTGGCGCAGTCTTTTACAACCAGAATCAGGCTGCGGCCACTGGTGCCACTGCACCCGGATCAAGCTTCACCTTCGGCTCGCAAACCTACTACTCTGATACCGTCGATCCCCTCAACCTCGCCGCCAGTCTCGGGCTCAACAAACAAAAGACCGCTTTCTCCATGACCACTGGCTGGGGAAACCTCATCTCCCGCAAGGGCGGCCACTTTTCCTTCCCCTTTGAAATCGGCGCAATCTTTACCGGCGCGCCCACCATTGGCTTCAACGCCACTGGCAACGCCTGCCTCACCCAGGCCGATGCGGCCATCAACGGCCCCACATGCCAAAATATGGCCACCAATCCTGATGCGCAGGCAAACATCGCCGCCCAGGTCGCCAAGTATCAGAAGGATCTAAACGTCGTCCCCGTTTATCCCATCTTCTCCTTCGGCATCGGATACAACTTCAAGATCCGCTAGGCGAACCCGCGCACAAAAAAATCCAGGCCGCTCTCAACCGCACACCAACAATGGGTGCCCCCGGTCCCTCGCATTTGGGGACCGGGGATACCACGCTCCTTGCGCCCATCAAGCCTCAGACAAAAAAATCCGGGCCGTCAGGCCCGGACTCTATTCCCTATTCCCTGCCTTTACAGCATCTCCCCCACAATCCCCGCCACTGCCTTCAGCGCCGCCTCAATCTGCGACTGATCTTTCCCCCCGGCTTCCGCAATCTCTGCTTTCCCGCCGCCCGATCCGCCCACAATCTTTGCCACCGCGCCCACCAATTTCCCCGCCTGAATTCGTCCAATCAACCCTGGCGTCACCCCGGCAATAATCGCCACTCTTCCCTCTGGCTGCGCCGATCCCAGCACCACCACTCCCTCGCCGAGCTTCTGTTTCAAGTTGTCCACCAGCGTCCGCAACTGCCCGCGCTCCATCTCATCGGCGCGATGCGTCAGCACCTTCACGCCCTTCACTTCAACGGCTCGAGAAACCGCCTCATCCAATCCTCCCGCAGCCGACTTCATCCGCATCTCTTCAATCTCGCGCCGCAGTTTTTTCAATTCATCATCCTGCGCCGCAAACTTCGCCTTCAATCCCTCTGACAAATTATCGGGCGACGGCAAAAACTGCCCCGCCACCTTCGCCAGCTCAAAATCTTTCCTGAACGAGTCCAGCGACCCCATCCCGCTGATCGCCTCAATCCTTCGCACTCCACTCGACACCGACTCCTCGCCCGTCAGCTTCAGCAACCCGATCTCGCCCGTCGCCGCCGTGTGCGTTCCGCCGCACAGCTCCGTCGAAAATCCGTCCGACAACTTCACCACCCTCACCTTGTCGCCATATTTCTCGCCGAACAGCGCCATCGCGTGGTACTCATTCACCGCCACATCAATCGGCACATCCACCAGCGTTTCGACTGTTGCGTTGGCCAGCACCTCGCGGTTCACAATGTCTTCAATCTCCTGCAACTCCTCGTCGGCCACCTGCGCAAAGTGCGAAAAATCAAATCTCAGCCGGTCGGGAGCCACCAGCGAACCCGCCTGCTTCACATGCGTGCCCAGCACCTGCCTCAGCGCCGCGTGCAGCAAATGCGTCCCCGTATGGTTGCGTCGGATCGCGTCTCTCCGCCCTCCATCCACCACCGTATTCACATGATCACCAACAGCAAGGTCCTGTTTCAAAATCGCCTTGTGCGCCCGCACTCCCTGCACCGGCAGCACGCACCCAACAATTTCCGCCACCGTGGAATTCCCATCCACCGTCAGAAAAACTCCCGTATCGCCAATCTGCCCGCCCGAATCGCCATAAAAACTCGTGTGGTCCAGCACCACCTCAACTTCATCGCCCGCCTTCGCCGCCGGAACCCCAACGCCGCCCTTCACAATCGCCAGCACTTCGGCAGTTCGTCGATGTCAGGCTGCGATAGCCTTCAAACACTGTCTTCGGCAAATCGCGAAACGCCGGGCTGGCCGTCTTCTGCGCGCCGCCCTTCCAACTCGCCCGCGCCCGCGCCTGCTCCGCTTCCTTGGCGCGCTCAAACCCTTCCATATCGAAAGCAATGCCCGCATCGCGCGCCGCATCCACCATAAAGTCCAGCGGCAAACCAAAGGTCTCGTACAGATGGAAGGCCTTATCCCCCGTGAACTCCGCTTTCATCTCTTCGTCCAGGCGCGTCAGACCAAACTTCAGCACCCGATCAAACTGCTTTTCCTCCGCCTCCACAACCTTCGCCACGCGCTCTGCCGAATCCACCAACTCCGGATAAGCGCCCTTCATCAAATCCCGAACCGCATAGACCATTTCAAAAAGGAACGGCTTCTCCTGCCCCAACAATCTGCCGTGCCGAATCGCGCGCCTCAAAATCTTGCGCAGCACATATCCGCGACCCTCATTCGACGGCACCACCCCATCCGAAATTAAAAACGTCGCCGCCCGCGCATGATCCGCAATAATCCGCAAGCTTGCGTTGTTCAACAATTCCGCTACCCCCGACGTTGCCCCATCCTTCGCGCGGTCTTCTCGCGCGAAGGGTGGGAGACCCGCTCCCTCTTTGGGTGCCCCATCCAAGCTCTGCTTGGGTGGGATAGCGACCCCCGCCAACTCCGCTGCCCTCTCAATCAACGGCGTAAACAAATCCGTCTCAAAGTTGCTCACCTTCCCCTGCAGCACCGCCGCCACGCGCTCCAACCCCATCCCCGTATCAATCGACGGCTTCGGAAGCGGAGCCAGCTTGTACCCCTTCGTCTTTCCCGCCGCATCGACAACCGCGGACCGGTCGAATTGCATGAAGACGAGATTCCAGATCTCCACGTACCGCGCGTCATCTTTGCCAAAAGGCAAATCCACGCCAGCCGTCTCCGCGGCCTCCAGCCCCATGTCGTAGAAAATCTCCGAGCACGGCCCGCACGGCCCCGTCTCGCCCATCTGCCAGAAGTTGTCCTTCGCCCCGTACTCGAAAATCCGCTCCTTCGGCACGCCCACTTCAATCCAGAACTTTTCTGCCTCATCGTCTCGCGGAACGTCCAGCCGTCCCCTCAAAAATGGTCACGTACAGCCGGTCTTTCGCGATCCCGAACCACTCCTCGCTCGTCACCAGCTCCCACGCAAACTGGATCGCCTCGCGCTTGAAGTAGTCTCCGAACGAAAAATTCCCCAGCATCTCAAAAAACGTATGATGCCGCCGCGTAAAGCCCACATTCTCCAAATCGTTGTGCTTTCCGCCCGCCCTCACGCACTTCTGGCTCGTCGTCGCCCGCTTGTAATCCCGCTTCTCCGCGCCCAGAAAAAGGTCTTTGAACTGGTTCATCCCCGCATTGGTAAACAGCAGCGTCGGATCGTTCTGCGGCACCAGCGAAGACGAATGAATCCTCCGGTGCTCCTTTGTCTCAAAGAAGCGCAGAAACAGCTCGCGTATCTCATTTCCCGAGCGCATTTTCATAGCTCCTCCAGTGTAATGTCCCGCACTCCTGTAACCGTTCTCCGCTCCGCAACATCCAATCGCCATAGGACAGTGAAGGAGGACTCAATGGATACGCGCGCAATTCTGGCCTTGGTCGAGGCCAAGCCGGGAAAAGAAAAGGAACTTGAAGCATTCTTGAAGTCTGCCCAGCCGCTGGCGGTTTCCGAGCCCGCAACCACCACCTGGTATGCCGTGAAGTTGGGACCGGCGAAGTTTGGCATCTTCGACACGTTCCCCGACGACGCCGGCCGCCAGGCGCACCTCACCGGCCCCATCGCTAAAGCGCTCTTCGCCAAAGCCGATGAACTGCTCGCCAAACCGCCGCAAATCGAGATGCTTGAAATCTTGGCTTCGAAGGCCTAGCCGCTCTCGAACCTGATCGCTTCTCCGGCCTGATTCCAGTCTGACGTAAATCGCCCCGACCAGTCTCCGCCTGGGCCCGATGACGGCCGGTTGCCCCACCCTTTTCGCGGCTTCATCGCGAAAGGGTGGGATAGCACGACACCAACCCTCTCCGGCTGTCGTGCCGGCGTCCTCGCCCGCACAACTCCTCACGCGCCGCAAACGCTGGTTGCCCCACCCTTTTCGCAGCTTCATCGCGAAAGGGTGGGATAGCACCACACCAGTCCTCGTCGGCTGTCGTGCCGGCGTCCTCGCCCGCACAACTCCTCACGCGCCGCAAACGCTGGTTGCCCCATCCTTTTCGCGGCTTCATCGCGAAAGGGTGGGATAGCACGACACCAACCCTCTCCGGCTGTCGTGCCGGCGTCCTCGCCCGCACTGCTTCTCCCTATTCGCTACTTCCCGGTCCCTGTTGGCTATTGGCTACTCTCTATTGGCTGCCTTTCCCCGTCCAACAAACAGATGACCTCCCGCCTCCACTCAATCTCCCTCGCCCTGCTGCTCTCGCTCACCGCACTTCATC
Source organism: uncultured Acidobacteriaceae bacterium (assembly GCA_963763585.1). Taxonomy (GTDB): domain Bacteria; phylum Acidobacteriota; class Terriglobia; order Terriglobales; family Acidobacteriaceae; genus Telmatobacter. The sequence goes on from CAVXPR010000002.1 coordinate 41,517, forward strand.
CCCTCCACGCACAACCCGGCTCCCATCTCCCCATCGCTGAAACCGACCACATCCAGGTCGCCAAATCCACCATCCAAATTGATTTCGCCGAAGGCCCGCTCGATCTTCCCCGATCCGCAATCGTCGCCCGCATCGCCACCGCCGCTTCCGCCGTCGCCACCTACTACGGCCGCTTTCCCGTCTCGAGCGCGCGCGTCCTCGTCATTCCCGTTCCCGGCCGTCACGGAGTGGTCCAGGGCACCACCTGGGGAAACATGCACGGCTCACCCGGCTTCACCCGCCTCCGCATCGGCGAGCACACCACCGCGCCCGAGCTTTCCGCCGACTGGACCATCACCCACGAGCTCACCCACATGGCCTTTCCATCCATGCCCGCACGATCCAAACGAGGACCAGTCCGCCCAGCACTGGATCGAAGAAGGCCTCGCCACCTACATCGAGCCAGTTTCCCGAGTAATGATCGGCGATCTAACCGCCGAGAAAATCTGGCACGATATGGTCCGCGACATGCCGCAAGGCGAGCCAGCTCCAGGCGATCAGGGCCTCGACCACACCCACACCTGGGGCCGCACCTACTGGGGCGGAGCCATGTTCGCGCTCGTCGCCGACGTCCAGATTCGCCAGCAGACCCACAACCGCCTCGGCCTTCAGGACGCGCTGCGCGCCATCGTCGCCGCCGGCGGCACCATCGACCATGATTGGACGCTGCCGCAAGCTCTCGCCATCGGCGACAAATCCACCAACACCCACGTCCTCACCGAGCTTTACGCCCAGTGGAAAGACACTCCCGTTCAATATGATCTGCCCACCCTCTGGACTCAACTCGGAATTCTCTCCACTCCAAACTCCGCCGATCCAGGCACCGTCAATCCTGGCACCGTCAATCCTGGCACCGCCAATCCTGGCGCCGCCAATCCCGCGGGCGCCAATTCCGGCGGCATCACCTTTGTCAGCACCGCACCCCTCGCCAAAATCCGCGAAGCAATCACCAGGCCCAAACAAAATCCCATCCCCGCAACGGTTATTCCGCAACCGCAACCGAAATAAAACAACAGCCTGCATCTTGCAGATCGTCCAATCCTGTCCCCGGGTTGCCACGCGCCACAAATGCCGGTTGCCCCACCCTTTTCGCGGCTTCATCGCGAAAGGGTGAGATTTACGGACCAAGGAAAACTCGTTTGGGGATCTGCATTTTGAACGAATCTTCTTCGTAGGAGCACGAAGCGTCAGGGCACGACTTCAGTCGTGCCGCAGAAGCTGAAATAAGAAATGTGGGCTTCAGCCCCGGCGAAGGATGCCGGTTGCCCCACCCTTTTCGCAGCTTCATCGCGAAAGGGTGGGATAGCACAATCCCACCCCCCGTCCTTAGTCCCTACTCCCTATTCCCTGCATTTATGTCAACCCCGCTCCCCGTCATTTCCCCCGCAACCCACTGAATCTACTCCGCAAATTCCATCCGCCAACTTTGCCGATTAATTCCACGTTCCGGCGCACAATCGAATCATGAACACAAACTCTGACTCTCCTCAAAACGAAGCTGTCGATCGCTGCAACCGCGCCTGGCAGCGCGCTTACAACAAGGAAGTCGCCGACATCGACGAAGACGACGATACCTACCCGGCCAAAAAAGCCGGCAACGCCGCCTATCGACGCGCCATGCCACCGCTCTCCGGCTACCAGAACATCTGCGACTTCATCGCATGCGTCGCCAACGCTCTCGTCATTGACGCAATCGCAGCCTGTGACGCGAAACGCCTTCTCGCCGCCGCCAAAATCGCCATCACCGCCATTCGATCCGAGCCGGCGCCTCCAAAAATTTCGCGCCTGCATTTCTCGAAAGGCGGTCAGGAACTCCTCCAAGCCGCTCGTGAACTTTCCTATGGCTCGCCCCAAATCCCCTCCGAAGCGGATGCAAAAGGAGTGTAGAGCAAAAACGAAAGGGGCCGGACCGAGAACGAAAGGGGCCTGGAACGCAACCGGAAGAATCACTGGAATAGAAAAAACAAAAAAACGTGCCGCGAAATTGGTGCACATTGCACTTAACTCTTTTAGCATCAACAGAAATCGCTCAAAATCGCGTCAAAAAAACAGCGCTTTTTGAGGCAAAATCGCCGTTTTTTGCCGGAAAATCGCCCTTTCGGCGAGTTCTTCGGCACTTTTTCGGCGCCTTTTTTGGCGACGCTCGACGATCCGCAAAGCGCCTCACTCCTCGTGTGTCGAGCCTTCGCGGTCCGCGTCCACTTGCTCCAATGCCGCCAGCTCTTCCTCCGCCACATTCCATTGCCGCAGAATTTTGTAGATCGTCCCCGTCGAAAATCCCGCCGCCACCAGCCGTCGCATCACGCGCGCCGTCTCCTTCTCATTCGCCGGTTTCCGGATTCGTTTCTTGTCGAGATATTCGCGCGCCAGCTTCTCCTCATTCGCCAGCCTCTCATCGCTCGCGCCGCCGTATCGCGCATCAATCGTCTCTGCGATCAGCTCGGAATGGATTCCCTTCTTCTGCAAATCCTGCCGCACGCGCCGCGCGCCCAGCTTTTCGTTCTCGTGCCGCAGCCGCGCATACGTCTCCGCAAACGCACGGTCGTCGAGATACCCATGCTCCTTCAGCCGCGCGATCGCCATCCTCACCGCTTGCTCGCCACTCTCGTCCGCGGCAGCCCGCGCGCTCATCAGCCGCCGCAGCTCAACCTCAGTGCGCATCTGCCGCCCCAGCGCCCTCACCGCGTACTGATACAGCCCCGCCTCACCCAGCGGCTCGCGCGCCTTGCGGGATTTGCGCTGGAAGGCCAGCCTCTCGCTCCTTGCTTTCCAATTCCCGATTGGCCACTGGCTATTAGCTACTGGCTATTGGCTACTGGCTACTGGCTACTGGCTATTGGCTATTGGCTATTGGCTATTGGCTACTGGCTACTGGCTATTGGCTACTGGCTATTGGCTATTGGCTGCCCTTCGTCCACTCATCCACCCAATCATTCACCGTCTTGTACCAGAGCTGCGAGTTCTGCGGCTTCAGCACCCAGTGCCCCTCGTCAGGAAAATAGAGCATCTTGCTCGGCACACCAAGCAACTGCAGCGTGTCAAACAGTTGCAGTCCCTCGCTCAAATCAAGCCTGTAATCGAGCTGCCCATGAATCACCAGCGTCGGCGTCTTGAAGTTCTTCGCATACAGCGACGGTGAAAACTTCCTGAAAGGATTCTCCGCTATCCGGCTTCCCGTAGTAGTCCCACGGATGGCCCCTTATGAACTCATAAGATGTTGAACCAGTCTTCTTCCGTCGTTCCAAACGCCGACTCGGCGTTGAACATTCCGTCGTGGCTCACGATGCACTTGAAGCGGTCCGTATGCCCCAGAACCCAGTTCGCCATGTATCCGCCGTAGCTCGCGCCCAGCGCGCACTCGCGGTTCTTATCGATGAAGGATAATGCTGCTCCGCGTAATCCAGCCCGGTCATCAGATCGGTAAAAGGCTTGCCGCCCCAGTCGCCGCTCACGCCCTCCACAATCGCCTGCCCATAACCCGTCGACCCGCGCGGATTGATCATCACCACGACATATCCATTCGCCGCAAACAGCTCCGCGTTCCAGCGGTAGCTCCAGTCATCGCCCCACGCGCCCTGCGGCCCGCCATGAATCAGAAACTTCACCGGATACTTCTTCGCCGCATCGAACCCCGGCGGCCGAATGATGAACCCCTGCAAGCTTCGTCCCGTCTGCGCCGTAAACCAGAAGTCCTCCATCTTCGGCAGATCAAGCTGCGCCAACAGCGCATCGTTGAGGTGCGTTACCTGCGACTCGCTACTCTTCAGCAGCGGCCAAAAACCCTTCCGAACCCCTTCCGCTGTTATACCGGTGCGATTGACGAAGTCGCTCTGGTCATTCTCAATCGCGACGACTTCGGATGGGCTTTGCACGCTCATCTTCGACGCAAGAATAGTTTTCGCGCCCGGGAGAACATGCAAACCATTAAACACGCCAAGTTCTGCAAAGCCGAGCCTTGCGAGTGATTGACCAGTTGGGTCCACTTGATAGATCGGCTCCACCCCTTGCCTGCCCGATGCAAAGTAGATGGACTTCGAGTCCTGCGCCCAAGTGAATTCATCTACCCAGTTGTCAAACGTCGGCAGCAGATCCTTGACCGTCTTCGCCGCCCGGTCATAAACCGCCAACCTGAAAAGATCGCTCTCATATCCATTCCGCGCCTGGCTCCGCCACGCCAGATACTTCCCATCCGGCGAGTAAGCCGGATTGAAATTCCCGCCCGCCGACGTGCTCACCTTCACCGGCTTCGCTGCGGGATCGGTCAGGTTGAGCGTAAAGATATCCGCATGCGTCGAAACCGCCGGCACCGGATCGAAGTTCTCCGTAAACGCCAGTTCCTTTCCGTCCGGCGAAAAGTCGCATCCGCAGCCCTGCTCGATCGACGCATAATCGGGCGGCACATCGCGCGGATCGCCGGATTCAGATCCCGCATCCCGCTGCCATCAACCGAAACCAGAAACAGATGAGTCCGCTTTTCGCCAGTGAAGTGGTCCCAGTGGCGATACATAAGCTGCGTCCAAATCTGCGCCTTCACCTTGCTCGCGGCCAGTACCGCGTCTCTATCCGCATTGCACTTGTTCCCTGTGTCAAAGTCCGCAGTCGAAATCGCCGGACAATCCGGATAAACAGCCGAGGTAAACACAATCGACTTCGAATCCGGCGACCACTTCGCGTTGTCCGCCTCGGTCGCAATCGCCGTCAGCTTCTTCGCATTGCTCGTCGCGCCCGTCGCCGGCATCAAAATCCGCAACCCACACCTGCTGCCCGCCCTCGCGGCTCGAGAGAAACAGAATCCGCTTCCCGTCAGAAGCGAACTGCACGCCGGAATCCCCCGGCTGCCCAACCGCCAGCTTCATCGGGGCTGGTTCATCAGTGCCGGGCCCGCAATCGCCTGCAGCCACAACTCCGCCGTCTTCGTGTTCTGCGCGAGATCGACCGTCGTCACGGAATACGCCAGCCATTTCCCGTCCGGCGAAACGGCCGTGTCGCCCAGCCGCTTCATCTGCATCAGGTCATCAAACGTCATGGGCCGCTTGGCTGCGGCGGTTTGCGCTGCCGGCGCGTCTTGCGCGGCCGAATAGGCCGTGAAAGCGACGGCAAAGGCGAGAACAAAAGCGAATGAAAGTCTGCGCATGGAATGCCTCACTGACCGGAGCAAATCCGTGCTCCGAATGAAGAAGAAGTGTACACCGGAAGGACAGTTCGCAGTTCAGAGTTCGTAGTTCTCAGTTCGCAGTCCCCGAGAAGGACCGTCCGCATCGCCACGAGAACTCCGCGCCACGAAACTCCGAACGTTGAAGGATGAACTGTGAACTAAGAACTGCGAACTAAGAACTGCTCTACTTGTTCTCGTTCCCAATCAGCCGGAACGTAATCGTTCCCCAGAAGAGCCGTGCGCGCATCTGCACCGGCAAATGGCGATCATCGTCCGTGTACCAGATCCAGATGTTTCCGCGGTTCTTCACCACGCCGGCATCGGCGGTCGGCTGCACTCGAATTGTTTTGAAGGTGCCCAGCGAAGTCTTGATCTCCTCGCGCCCTTCCACTTTCATCGTCACCATCACCGTACGCTGGGCATCGGCCACTGGAATCGCGAAGCTGTGACCCACCGTCAAATCCTGCGACGCGGGATAAAACACTCCGGTCAGCAGATCGGTCTCGCAGCCATGCACGGCAGACTCCGCATGCTTGGCCTGCCCATTCACCATGTTCTTCTCGTCGAGCACCGCCTTGGAGCTGGCGTAGTCAATATGCAGCGTCGAGTTCACCTGGCGCCTGCCTTCGACAGTTTGCTTGTCGAAGTCGTAGGTGCATCCCTTCGCGCGGTCGAAATCAGCCTGGAAGTTATCCGCTACGTGAAAAAGCAGATTGATAGCGCCGCTGGTGTCAGCCGATGCGATGATGCGCTCGCGGTCGCCGGCGGCCTCAAAGTGGATGACGGCAGTTCCCGCGGGAAACACGCGCCAGTCCACCGAATAGGTTAGGGTCTGTTTCTGCGGAAAGCTGAACCCGGTCCGTGGCGGCGCCAGAACGGAGGCATCCTGGCCATGCGACGCAGCCGCCAGGCTCAGAACCAACAATAGGGAGAGTGCGTTGACGCGCGTCTTCAAGGTTCGGCACATCTCCTATTGACTCAGATACTCTGGGCCCCGATTCTCACGGCCCCGGTTCTCAGGAAATAACCTGGTCCCTTTCCGTTTGACTTCTCTTCGCGGAAAGCGCTTACCAGGTCCGATGCACAAAAGTCTCCAGCACCGGTCGCAGGTAAAGCAGGCTCAGGTATAGCAGTGCGGCCCCTAAAGCAGAATTGTACTCGCGGTGTTTCAGGTAAAGCCCGAACGAGAACCCATCCGTAGCCGCATCAGTAACTGGCTGAGAAACAGCGGCTTGGCCCGATTCGCGTGGCATTTTGGCAGCGGTCAGGCGCGGAATAAATCTCGGCACGCTGCGGCAGTAGCTCTCAAACTCGGGAAATGTGGCGCGCAGGAATCGCTCCTCCGACGCAATGACCGGAATGTAGATTGCCGCAAACCCGACGGCGAGCAGCAGCGCTACCGGCCAACTGAGCAGCGCGAGCGCAAACCCGGCAGCGATCAGCGTCGATCCCAGGTAGAGCGGGTTACGCGTGTATGCGTATGGCCCGGTCACGGCGAGTTCGCGGTTCTTCTTCACTGTGCCTGACGCTGCTGCGCGCAGAGCCAAACCCGGCAACACCAGCGCAAGGCTCCATGCAATCGCGATTGGATGCGGTGGCCGGCGTACGACTTCCACAAGATAGACGGCAGCGGTGAGGAAACCTAGCGGCACGCGAATGCGACGCGCGATTCGCTGCCATGACCACTGCCCGGCAACGCCTTTTGGCGGGATCGAAACGCCGCCTGAAGGATTGAGGCGCGTGTTTTGAGAAGGAGTCTGCTCGGTCATTGCGCTGCACTCTCCTTCCCGAGTGACTCGTCGAGTGGCTCCTCGGCCAGCAACTGATCCGCAGCTCGGAGTACATCTTCCGGCGAAATGGTTAGCAGGCCCGGATCAGGCGCGTCGCGCCGCGAATGATCGCGCTTGCTTTCAGCGCTGCGCAGCACGCGCGCGCGCGTGCCGTAAGGTCCGTTTCGGCTGGGATCGGTTGGCCCGTAAATTCCAACAACCGGCCGGCCAAGAGCGCTCGCCAGGTGCAGCGGGCCCGTGTCTCCGCCAATGCAGAGGGCAACGCGGCGCGTGAGCGCAATCAACTGCGGCAGAGTTGCCATGAGCGCAACGGCCCCGCCTGACGTGATCGCGGCTGCGATCGTCTCTTCACCTGGCCCCGCGTTGACCACGACGTGAAAACCGCGCCCGGCGAGTCCCGTAGCGACAGTGGCGTAGCGCTCCGGTGGCCATCGCTTGGCTCCCCAACCCGCGCCGGGAGTGATCAACGCAATCGGCCTCACAGTACCAGAGAACGTGGTGGCGAGCCATGTTGCGCACCAGGCTTCGGCCTCAAGATCGACCGGAAGCAGTGGGCCGACTGCAGCCAGCGCGTCACCGGCGACGGCCGACGCCAGCTCCACATCCTGCTCGATGACATGCGCTCCATGCGTCTCCACGCGCTCGGTGAAGAGCCATTGAGCGGGCCACTCACGCGGCTTCGCTTCGCCAATACGGCGCGCGCATCCGCTCATGCGGGCAATGACCGCCGAGCGGATTGCTCCTTGAAGATCGAGCACGGCGTTGTAGTCCGCGGCGCGAAGTTCGCTGCGCAGATCGCCGATTGCTTTTCGCGTTTCAGCGCTCAGCGGACGGCGCTTCCACTCTCGGCTCGGAGCAAAGTGAAGCCGGTCGACAACCGGCATTGCGTCGTCCCGGTCTTGCTCGACCACTGCCGTTAGTTCACTCGTTCCCTTGTTCCCTTGGTCCCTGCCGGGGTCCCCTGCGAGCGGTCTTTGCTCGCTGGGGTGGCTCGGTCCCTGCTGTCGGGTCCCGGCCTTCAACAGCGCCTGCCAGCGCGGTTCGACAACCCATCCAATTTGCCAGTCAGGATGAGCCAGACGCAACGCCGTCACCGCAGGCAGCGCGTGAAGAATATCGCCCATTGCGCCCAGGCGGACGATGAGCAGGCGGAAGTTGGGTTGCGCGTGCAAAGATCGATTTTCGCACAGCACAGTGGCGGCTGGGCCGATGTGGTTGGCGGGTGGATGCGGCGCGCGACCTCGAGGATTGCGCGCCGGCTTTGTCTCGCCTTATTTCGCGGCGGGTGTGGCAGCTGGCAGGTAGCCCAGGTCGGGCTCATAGCGATAGACGATGTATTCGCTTTGCACGATGAGCGCGCGCACCTGGTTCACCAAGGCTTGGTAACCGTCCTTGCTGAGTCCTTTTTGAGCGCCAATGCCGTCGTCGAGATCGGCCCAGTTGTCGAATCCGGTTACAGAGATGAACTCCGGGCCAAAGTCGCCAAAGCGCCTCTCCGCGAAGTTGTAGTATTTCGGCGCTCCCTTGGTGACGGCCGGGAGAATCGCGTTTTTCTGCAGGTCGAGATAGTCGTGGTACTTTTCGGGGCGGACCTGTGTGACGAGTACGCGAATATATTTGGGCAAGTCGACGCCGGGGTCGGGCAGGCTGAGATTGGGATCAACGACCTCGATGTCGCGATGCCAGCTTGAAGTGCATTCGACAATGCGGAGGCTGGCGCGCGCCAGATCGGCTTGCTGATCTTTCAGCTTGGGGTCTTTGTCGACAGTGGCGTCGAGGTCGGCCCACTTGGAGTACATCTGAACACGCACGTACTCATAGGGACCGGTGAGCGAAACCCAGACGGTGCTGTAGCGGTCGGAGCCGGCTTTGGCCAGGATGGCGTTGTACTCCTTGATTTCAGCTTGAAAATCGCCGATGCGATCGGGCTTGACAGTGTAGAAAGTGACGCTGCGGATGTTGGCACTTTGCGCGGAGGCCGGCGTAGCGAGGACTGCCACGGCCACGAGCATTGCGGCCAGGCACGACCATAGAACTGTTTTCCTGAGCGAGATTATGAAAAGACTTCCTTGCGGGCTCATCAAAAAACCTCCCTGGTGCAGGCCGGGAGTTGCGCTCCCGACACTTGAAGGTCCGGCATTGCAGCCGGGCGTGATTGTGATGAAGGCCTTCGCGATAGAGGGAAAAGTGCGGGGGTCTTCCAGAACCGTGAACTGCGGGGTCCGAACGGAAACTCTCAGACTGAGCGAGTATACGCCGACTGCCGGCGGGTAGTGCGCGGTGAACTCCGCAGGTCGGCACGGGAAAGCTCAATTGGTTCGTACAAACCGATGGGGGGTGAAACAAGCCGGCGGAGCGCGGGATTTGTGCGTGCGATAAGGAAATTGCATTCCCGGCTAAAGGGCTAGTGTATTATTCCGTGGAGTTATTAGAACTGAAGCAGATTCGCTTGAAACTCCGTTTGTTTTGGGCGAATCGCGGCCCGGGGATGTGACCCGGTTTCGATGAGTTTTTGGGCCCTTTGTTTTGCCCTTGATCTTGCTTTCACCCTGTGGAGTTTCATAATGTCCTTCAGCCTTGAACCCTCCGACTCCGAGGCGAAGAGGGAAGGCGAGATTGTGTATCACGCGTCTCGCAGCAAGATTCGTTCTTCCTCTTCACTAGTTTGCCGAAATCGATCGATTGGCCGCACGCGCGGCACGGGATTGCGCCTGTCCGGTTTTCGATTCTCGGGATTTCTGGTCGCTTCATTTTTCCTCGCCCTCGGTGACACCGTTGCCGCGCAGGCTCCGAGCCTGATTTCAACACCAATTGACATCTCCCGCGTGCAGGCATTGCCCAACCATCATCCGCAGTGGGCGAACGCGGCGAACGATGCAGGGCCGCTTTCTGCGGACCAGCCGGTGGAAGGCCTGACCCTGGTGCTTGCAAGGCCAGCCTCGCAGGAAGCAGCTTTTCAGCAGTTTCTGGCCGACCAGCAGAACCCCACTTCGGCCAACTACCATCGCTGGCTAACCGCAGCCGAGATCGGCGAGCGATTCGGGCCGTCGGACGCCGATGTGGCCGCCATCAAAGGCTGGCTCCAATCGGAGGGGCTGCAAGTGAGTTGGGTGGCGCCGAGCAAGACGTTCATTGGTTTCGGCGGCATGGCGGCGGGGATTGCGGGGGCCTTCCAAACTCCACTGCACAACTACCGCGTCAATGGCAGGAACCTGATCTCGGTTTCCTCCGATCCGATGGTGCCGCAAGCAATCGCGCCGGCGATCAAAGCGATTCGCGGGCTTTACACGATTGAAGAAGATCCGCAGAGTCAGGCGCAAGTGATGCAGATGGATTCGCCGGAGATCAATCTTTCTGGCACCGAGCATGTGATGGGGCCGGGCGACTTTGACGTGATCTACGACGTGCCGAATACCTATACGGGCACGGGCCAGACGATCGGGATTGTTGCGCGCTCGCGGACCAATGCGGCCGATTTTACAAACTTCAAGGCATTGATGGGAGCGATGTTTGCTAACCCGACAGAAGTGGTGCCGACGGCATTCGGTGGAGTCGATCCGGGGCCGGCATATACGTCGCCTCCGGCTTCCGGCGTATCGATTGGCGACCAGAGCGAAGCAACACTCGACGTTGAGCGCGCAGGAAGCGTGGCGCCGGGGGCGCAACTGCTTCTGGTGGTGGCAAGCCAAGCCAGCGGCGGCATCGAGGTGGACGCGCAGTATCTCGTGCAGACGGTGCCGACGCCGGTCGAGGTGATGAGCATCAGCTTCGGCGGCTGTGAATCGGCCGCGGGACCGTCGGGGGTGCATTTCTGGGATTCGCTATTTCAGCAGGCCGCGGCGGAGGGAATCTCGTCATTCGTGGCATCGGGAGACTCCGGCGCATCGGGGTGCGATGCGCCGTTCGCGGCACCGCCGGCAAGCCCCAAGGCGAACAGTCCGAATTACATTTGCTCGTCGAGCTACGCCACATGCGTGGGAGGAACTGAATTCAATGACGCAAGGGGTACGTACTGGACCGGTCCCGTGGGTCTTGGAACCTCGGCCATCGAGTACATCCCCGAAGGCGCCTGGAATGAATCGTGGAACGGAACGACGAGCACAGTAGCGGCGTCGGGCGGGGGCGTGAGCTCCGTGATCGCAACTCCAACATGGCAACAAGGCGTTCCCGGAGTTCCTACGGCGAATGCGGGGCGATACACGCCCGATGTCGCCTTCTCCGCTTCGGAGCATGATGGCTACTTTGGATGCTTGGCGGCCGCAGGTGGGAATTGCATTGAATCTAACAATGAAATCGACTTTCTGATTTTCTCGGGCACCTCCGCTGGCACGCCCAGCATGGCCGCAACTGCGGCGATGCTTAACCAAAGCCTGAGCGCCTCTCAGGGCAATCTCAATCCGGCGATTTACCAGATTTCGTTAGGCGGCCCCGGTGCCTTTCACGATGTCACGCTCAATACAGACGGCCTGGTATCTTGCGACATTAATACTCCCAGCATGTGCAACAACAGCATTCCAGGCCCGAGCGGGTTGAGCGGTGGCCAGGCGGGTTACGAGGTGGGCACAGGGTATGACGAAGTGACTGGGCTGGGCTCGCTGGATATTGGCGCTTTCGTCTACCTTTATCCCACAGCGAGCAAGATCCAGACCCCGACCGTGAGCCTCGAAAAGACGCAGACATTCAATACCTACGAACCGATCACCATTGAGCCCACCGTTGTGGGAGGCCCCAACAGCCCGCCTGCAACAGGTAACGTGGCGGTGACGATTGGAAGTTACAACTCAGCTCCCGCTGCTGTACAGTTCGGCTACGCGACGATCAACATTCCCGCAGGTACGATTCCGCTGGGCAATTACACTGTTACCGCCAATTACACGCCCGACGCCGCGAGCACACGGATTTACACGACCGCATCTGGAACCAGCTCTCTAACAATTATCGTTCCCCCGCCGGTGCAGCCGACGGTCACATTGACACCTTCGCTGACGGTGATCACCAACTCGCAGTCCATGACATTGGGAGTGGTTGTGAATCCCGCGCAGTACTATCCGAACCCGACGGGATCAGTGACTTTGTCGGGCGGTGGCTATACCTCCGGGCCGATTGCGCTTGTGAACCAGGGGGCGACCTTCAACATTCCAGCCGGTTCGCTCGCATTGGGGCAGAATTCGCTGAACGTAACGTACACTCCTGACACCGCAAGCGTGCCAAATTACCTGACGGCATCGAGCAGTGTGTTGATTCAGAACGATGGACCGAAGCTGGCGCCGAACATTTTTGTAACGCCGAATCCCCTCACTGTGACGACCGCGCAGGCGATCGCGATCACGGTGGATATTACCGGGTTCGTTGGCGACCCCGACCCAACCGGGACAGTTGTGTTAACCGGCGGCGGCTACACTTCAGCAGCAGCCGGACTGACCAATGGAAGCGCAATCGTCACTGCGCCGGCTGGAACATTTCCCCTCGGGCCCAATACTGTGACTTCAACCTTTGTGCCCGATACTCAAAGCTCCGCCCTCTACGGCAGCGTGAGCGCATCGAGCACGGTAACACTTTATCTCGCTCAACTTATCGCGCCGACCGTGACGGTGAGTCCGCTGACACCAAATCCCACGACGATTGAGCCACTGTCATTTATGGTGACGGTGAGCGGGGGAGCGGGTAACCCGATTCCAACTGGCAGCGTGAATGTTCTGACGGCAGGCGGCTTGCTGACTGAGAGTTTGACGGGAGGCACGGTGACGTTCACGCTCCCAGCTGGAACGTTCGCAGGCGGCACAGACATCGTCGGCGCGACTTACTTTCCAGACCAGACGGCCAGCTACGCCTACGCTGACGCTTCGGGCATGACATCGTTAAACGTCGCAAAAGTCACTCCAGCCGTAACTGTCACGCCATCGTCCTCCAGTTTTCCGACGCAGCAGACGATCCAGGTAACGATATCCGTGAGTGGCGGCGCGGGCGCGCCCGCAGCGAGCGGCGTCGTGACCCTAACGGCGGGATATTCTGTTTTGCAGACCGGTCTAAGTTCCAGCGGCACTGCCAGCTTTACCATTCCGGCGGGAACGATTGTTGCCGGTGCGGACACACTTTCAGTCGCGTATACCGGCGACACTAACTACAACGCCGCCACGGGGACGGATGCCGTGACAGTGTCCGCGCCGGGCAATGCGGCATTTACGGTCAGCGGCGGTTCACTCAATTTGGTAAAGGGCTTTGCGAGCTCGAACACGCTCGCCATCGCGGTCACGCCGACCAACGGATTCGTCGGCACCGTCGCTTTAACCGCGGCGATTACAACGAGCCCTGCTGGCGCGCAAGACTTGCCCACGATCGCGTTTACACCGGCTTCGGTGAATCTTCTCCAATTCAGCGCGGCGAGTTCGACGTTGACCTTTACAACAACGGCGGCAAGCTCCGCGAAGGTCGTTGAACCGTCCGGACCGTGGATTCGCTGGTCTGCCGCTGCCGCGCCGGTGCTGACTTGCATTGTGCTTTGGCTTGTTCCGGCTCGACGCCGTTTGTGGCGAAACCTGATCATGTTCGCGGCGTTCGCGGTCCTCATTACGGGCGGAGTCGCGGCGTGCGGCGGATCGGGAGGCACCGGCGGAGGTGGTGGTGGTGGCGGAGGTGGGGGTAACCCCGGCACGACGTCAGGGCAATACACGATCACTGTCACCGGCACGTCGGGCTCAACGATTGTGACCAACACAATCACTCTCACCGTGCAATAGACCGTGCGAGTCGATGCGGCCGCTTTAGCCTGGCAATACCACGACGGAAGTGTGCGCTCTCAGCGCTGGAAGAGGTCAGCGCTGAAACAGATCGATTGGCCGTGTGTAGTCGGTTACGCGGAAGTGCTGCGCGAGGGTGGGGTACTGGCCCTTGATTTTCAGGTACATCTCCCAGGCGACGCGGCGATAGCTGAAGTGGCCGGCGGGCGCGGTGCGCAGCTCGGTGATGTACTGGGCCTCGGCGAAGTCCATTTTGAAGAGCGCTCGAATGCGCGTGGCGAGAGGCAGCAGATAAAGCGCGGATTGCGGCGCCTCGGGCACGTGGCTTGAGGCGATGGTGCTCGCGGCCACGTGGGCGGCGCCGATGGCGGCGCGATATTCAGAGAGAACTTTAGCCTCGGCGAGAATGTCGGTCACATCCCGCAGATCGCCGCCTCCGGGAGTTTCATAGCCGTGCAGGCCGGTGAATCCCTGAATGATCTGTGTGCAGCGGCGATGGCGATGGAAGTCGCGGAAGCCGCCGATGTCCATAAGAATGTCGAATCGCAGCGAGGCGCCGGCCCGAAAAGCGCGCAGTGTTTCGTCGTGCTTGCCGCGGTGCTTCAGGCCCAGGTCAATGATCTCGGCGCTGCGGGCGGCTGGCAAACCAGAGAGAAAGTCGCGAAGCTGACGGTAGGGGTGGTGGCACGCCGAGTAGAGAAGAGTAGCAGCAAGCTCGATTTCAAGCGGCTCAGATGCGTTCAACAAGATCGACAAGCGGAGCGGCGGCGGGAGGCAAGCCTTTGAGCAGTTCGGCGGCGCACTTGGCCAGATCGGTTTCAGTTCGGACAAGGTATTCGCTGGGCTGGGCGTATTTAACCAGCGTGGGCGCGGTGTGGACCTCGCGGGTAAAGAGTTCGGCGGCCTGAGCGGCAAGCGCGGGCGCGGCAGGGTCCTGCATGGCGGAGAGCTTTTCGACAAACCCCTGGGCGGCCTTCGCGTTGACGTTCCAGGCCGGACCGGTAGCGGCTTCACGCAATTTCTTGCCCAGCAGCCGGATTTCAGCGGCAGGGTGCGAGAGCAGGCGCGAGACTTGTGTTTCGAGCGTGCGGGCGCTCACGATCTGGCCCAGCGAGGTGTTGGTAGCCAAGGGAAGCAGGTAGCGGGCGACATCGAAGGCGCGGGCGCGGAGGGTGCGCTCGTAGGCTTCCGGCTTCATGCCTTCAGGGCGCCCGACTCGCTTGCGCAACAGATCCAGGACTGAAAGGCTGACGCGCTTGTAGGCGGCCATCAGTGATTCGATGGTGCGGTCGTAGAGATCTTTTGAGTCGGTGTCTCCGGCGAAATCCGGGACATAGAAGCCGGATTCTAGAAAGTTCTGGTAGCGCGTGGAGCGCTCCTGACCGTCCCAACGGGTCTCGTCGACCAGCACAATGGCGGCAAGCAGGGAGAGTCGCTCGACAGCGAAGGCGATGTGAGCGAGATCGGCGATGGATCGGTGTCCGTATTCAAAATAAAAGGTGTTGAGGAACTGCTCGGCCCTTTGGGCGCTGATTTCGGCCAGAGAATCGCGCATGGAAAGAGCCGAGCGCGAGTACTTGGCCATGGCATAGGCGAGAATCTCTGGGTCGGCGCCATGAATGGCGATGACTTCGGTCAGGTTGCGCGCAGGGGAGGGGGACGAAGATTCACTGGACATGTGGATGGTCTCGCGGACAGAATACGTCATAAGGGAGTACCCGCGCGCAGGCGGCCAATTGGAAGCCCCGACAGAAACGGACCTGGGCAGGAACGAGCTTGGGCAGAAGCGAACCCTGGGGCGGGAGCGAGCGCGGACGACCGGGAGCGCGGGAGTAGCCATGCGGGAGTATTTGGTGCGAACTTCGCACAAGCCGCGGCCCTTGCCGGCGGGACGCTGGGCCATGACCCAGCGCTGGAACGACCTGCTGTTTGCGCACTGGCCGATTGCCGCTGCAAAGATTCAGGCGCTGTTGCCGGATTGGCTTGAAGCGGACACGATTCAAGGGTCGGCGTGGCTGGGAGCGGTGCCGTTCTGGCTTGACCGCATTAAAATCCACGGAGTGCCGGCGATTCCGGGCCTGCGCAACTTTCCTGACCTGAATTTGAGAACGTATGTGCGCGACCGGATTACGGGCACGCCGGGTTTCTACTGCTTCTCAGTGGATTCAAGCAACCTGCTTACGGTTGCCGTGGCGCACCTGATTTACCACCTGCCGTATTGCCTTGCCGAAATGCATCTGGAGCCGCGCTCGGAGCGGGAGTTCTCGTTTTACAGTCGGCGGCGGTTTTCGCGGCAGCCGGTAATTTTCAATGCGCGGTACCGCGGATTGGGGCCGACTCAGAAGACGGCGGACATTCGGGCGGGGTCGTTCGAATACTTCTTTACCGAGCGGCCGTGCATTTTCTCGACCAACCGGGCGGGAGAGCCGATCAGGGCTAATCTGCACCATGTGTCGTGGCCGCTTGAAGAAGCCGAGGCGGAGATCGAGCGCAATGACCTGGCGACGTCGGTGGGCCTGGAACTGCCCGACCGGGAGCCGGTGCTGCACTACTCGCGGCGCCTGGCAGTGTATGTGTGGCCGGCAGAGCTGGTGCGGCCGACGCTTGCCGCTCGGCCGGTGACTGTGGCGGCGACGCCGACTTAGAAAGACAGGGACCGAGGGAACAAGGGAACAAGAAGTCAAGCCCGCGTGAACGCTCTGTGCCTCACATAATCGCCTTACAAGACCCAATCAACTTTGAGAGTTTGCGAAGGAATTCACTTACCCACAGCAACTCATTCATACCTAGATGGGCGACATCCTCTCCAGTGAATTCGATGTGTATTGCGGCCTGCGAATGGAGCTGCACCTGATAGCTGTAAAACTGCTGTTGCGCCGGTCGGCTAGACCAGTCCCAATGGATCGTGGCGCCTGAATCAAGGACTCTGCACAAAACATCCTGAAACGCACTGGCTCGACTTCGGGCGCCCTGCTGGGGATTCTCAAGTGGCATTGGCATATTTCCTCCATGACCGCGTACCTTACAGGAAGTCTTGCGTTAAGGCTACAAATTTCGCCGCGTTCTCGACATCCAGCTCACACGCCGTCGTCTTCGTACTCCCTACTGGCTGTTCCCTTTATAATCGGCGATGGAAAGGCGCGGCTCGCGACAAAGAGCGCGCAGAGGTCACGAGAAAACATGGGAGATTTGCAGGGAAGAATCGCGCTGGTGACGGGCGGAGCGCAGGGCATTGGGCGCGCAATTGCCGAGGAGCTGGCCGCGGCCGGCGCAGTGCTGGCGCTGGCGGATGTAAATGAAGCCAAGCTAGCCGAAACCGTGGCGGAAATGAAGGCCCAGGGAATCGATGCGACTGCATTCACCGTGAACGTGTCGAGCGAGGAGTCGATTGAGGCCGGGGCGAAAGCGATCCTGGAAAAATTCGGCAAGGTTGAGATTCTCGTCAACAACGCGGGAATCACGCGCGACAATTTGATGCTGCGCATGAAGCGCGCGGACTGGGACTTGGTGCTAAACATTAATCTCACTGGCGCATTCCTGCTGACGCAGGCGCTGTTAAGTCCGATGCTGAAAAATCGCTGGGGGCGGATTGTGAGCATCGCCAGCGTGGTGGGACGCGCGGGCCAGGCGGGGCAGGTAAACTACGCGGCGTCGAAAGCGGGCCTGATC
The DNA here is from genome assembly GCA_963763585.1 of uncultured Acidobacteriaceae bacterium. GTDB lineage: Bacteria > Acidobacteriota > Terriglobia > Terriglobales > Acidobacteriaceae > Telmatobacter. The sequence continues at coordinate 58,907 of CAVXPR010000002.1, forward strand.
GGGTTGACCCGGTCGCTGGCGCGGGAGGTGGCATCGCGCAACATTACAGTGAACGCGGTAGCGCCGGGATTTATTGAAACGCCGATGACGGCGGTGCTAAGCGAGGAGCAGACCAAGGCAATGCTGGCGACGGTTCCGCTGGGGCGGCGAGGAACTCCGAAGGACGTGGCACAGGCGGTGAAGTTTTTGGCCTCGGATGCGGCGTCGTATATTACCGGGCACGTGATCGACGTGAACGGCGGAATGTTCATGGGCGGGTGAAATAGACCGGGCAGCTCTCTACTTCGCGTGATCGGGGTTGCGGAGCCGGCGCTTAGTGTCGTCGCAGGCCTGATCCAGGACCTGACCCAGGGGTGAAGTATGGCGGCACTGCTGCGCCCGATGACGCTCGGCGAAATTCTCGACCGGACATTTGAGATTTATCGGAAGCGGTTCCTGCTTTTCGTCGGGATTGCCGCGCCGCCTTCAGTTGTTTTGCTGGCGCTGCAATTGGTTGACCATGCTTGGGTACACACCGACCGGTTGCTCGGACCGATGAATCGGCGCCAGAGTCTCATGTGGGGCCAGGTCGTCTGGTTTGGTTACTTCCACATTTCCTCTTTCCTGGCCGTTTTGTTTCTGCCCGCGTTTGTGCGCGCCAGCTCCAGTATTCTGTTCGGCGAAGAGGCGACCGTTTTGGGCTCGCTGCGTTTTGCAGCAGAGCGCTGGGCTAAGTATTTGTGGATTGCCTGCCTAAAAATGTTGGCTCAGTTTCTACTACCAGAAGCTCTGGCAGTTGGCGTAGGGATCGGAAGCGCATTCGCTTTGGACAAGCTTGGAGAAATGGACTCGGGCGAATTTATCCCGATCCTGGCAGTCATTCTGATCCCGTTGGCCGGTTTGGTTTTTCTCAATCTCTGGTTCTCTGCCGCGTTTTCATTCGCGATTCCCGCGGCAGCTCTTGAGGGGCTTTCTGCAATCAAGGCGATGCGACGCAGTTGGCTCTTGACGAGAGGCAGCCGTTGGCGAATTTTCCTCGCGTGGGCTGCAACATTCGCCGGGGCGTGGGCCATGGCTGCAATCGTCGTGGCACTTCTCCAATTCGCTTGGTTCATTCTTCACGTCGAGCTGCATCTGCGCTGGTTCAATCAGCGTGCTTATTTGCAGCTCAGCTATGTCTCCTACACGGCGATCAGAGCGCTGATTGGGCCTATCTTTCCCATCGCGGTTACTCTCTTTTATTACGACCAACGGGTGCGCAAGGAGGGCTACGACCTGGAGAAGATGATGGAAGCGGCAGGGCTGGCAGTTGCGGGGGTAGGAGTTACGGCGAAAGAAGATTTCCCGGTCCCAATCGCCGGTGAGAGGGGCGAGGCCCAATGATTTGCACGGAGCTTCTCAACCGAAAAAATCGCAGAACAGATTGCAAATCGCCGAAATCGTACGATACTGCGTGAATCCCCGGGCACATTCGGCACATCTGAGAAAATAGTGGAAGTGAAACGACAGGAACATTCTGCCTCGCGTCGGCGGCTTCTCGCCCTGCTGTTTTTGGCCGGCGGAACTGCCGTGTTCGCGCAGTCGCAGAACCCTTCCTCGGCGCAAAATCCCTTCTGGGGCAGCGTGACCGCCGAGCCGGTGACAGGTGAGCCGCTTAAGCTGTCGCTGGATGATGCCGTCCAGCGCGGCCTGAAGAACAACCTCGGGCTGACGGAAGTGGTAAACGAAGAAAAGACCTACCACGCCGAAAAGAATGAGGCGCTGCAGTTGTTCCTTCCCACGATCACTCTGGATGGCGACACCGGCTACCACATGCACAATCTGGCGGCGCAGGGCTTCGGGCCGAAGACGATCTCGAAGTTTACGCCGCTGTTTCCGGGCGGGACTATACCGCCGGGGCTTTCGCTGATCACGCGCGACTACCTGACCGAGGGAAAGATCCACTACGACGAGACTCTGTTTTCGGGGCCCGTGATTGCGGGACTCAAGGCAGCGAACGTGGCGGAGCGTGCGGCCCACTTTGCCAAAATGACGGCGCGTGGCGAGGTGGTGCAGCAAGTGGCCGTTGCTTATTTGCGCGCGCTGGCCGACGAGAGCGACGTGGAGAATGCGAAGGCCCTTGTCGATCAGTCGCAGGTATTCGCGGATCATGCGCATGAATCGCATTTGGCGGGAGTAGCCGCGAATCTTGATGAGCTGCGGGCAAAAGTACAGTTACAGACGCAACAGCAGGCGCTGATCGCAGCGCAAAATCAGCAGGCAAAGGATTTGATTTTGCTGAAGCGGGAGATCGGCGTCGATCCTGAGCAGGTTATCGAGCTGACCGATCCGTCTCCGTATAGCGATCTGGCGGAGCAGACGCCTGAAGAGGTTAAGGCCGTGGCCTACCAAAACCGGCAGGACTACCAGAATTATCAGAATCAGGCAATCGCGTTTAAAGCGTTGCACGACGTGTATCGCAGCGAGCGGCTGCCTTCGCTGAGTTTCAGCGGCTACTACGGCACCAGCACCGTCAACGGCGCGGGTACGCACGGCGACTTTCTTGCGATGGGGACTTTGGCCTTCCCGATCTTTCGTGAGGCCAAGCTGCGTGGCGACAGCGACATTGCGAAGGCAAAGATGCAAGAGACGAACGCGCAGCTCGACGATCTTCGCAACCACATCGACGAGCAGGTGCGGGCTGCGCTGCTGGACGTGAGCGCGAACAAGCAGCTCGTGGATGTGGCGCGATCGAATGTTGACCTTGCCACGCGCGAGTTGAGCGACGAGACCGACCGCGTGAACGCCGGCGTGGATGACAACCTGCCGCTGGTAACGGCACAGGCCACGCTTGCCGCTGCTCAAAACAATCTCGTGGAAAGCCTGTACGCGTACAACGTGTCAAAGCTCGGACTGGCGCGGGCTTCAGGCGTGCTTGAGACGCAGTACCGGGATTATTTGGGGCGGTAGTTCCTCCCCGAGTTGCACAAATTCACACAAAATCATTTTCCTTCGGCGATGTAACCTAGGAGCCATAGGTGCGTGCTGATGCCTCACAATCTGAAAGTCATTTATTCCGTTTCTCCAAATGCTGCTGCGTTGGCGCGGCGTGCAGTAGAGTATTTTGTCGTTGAGGCCGAGAAGGCCGTAGCGGCACGCGGCGTGGCGCGAATCGCGATCAGCGGCGGGTCAACACCCAAGGCAGCATTTGCAACGCTGGGCGAGCGCGGCGAGGAATGGCGCGAGCGAATGCCATGGGAAAAGCTCGATCTGTGGTGGGTAGATGAGCGGTGCGTACCGCCCGACAACGCCGAGTCAAACTACCGCATGACGCGCGAGGCGCTACTCGATCACGTGCCGCTGAAACCGGAACAGATTCACCGCATGAAGGGTGAGCTTGAGCCCGACGATGCCGCGGCTCAATACGAGGCAGAGCTGAGAACGAGCTTTGGGCTCAACGGGTCGGAGATTCCAAAGTTTGATTTGGTCCAGTTGGGCATTGGACCGGATGGACACACTGCGTCTCTTTTCCCTCACACTGAGGCTCTCCACGAGACGAAACGGCTAGTAGTTGCTAACTACGTTGAAAAGCTGGACATGTGGCGGGTGACGCTGACCCGGCCAGTCATCAATCAGGGCAGGCAGGTGTTCTTCCTGATTAGCGGCGCGGATAAGGCGATGATTCTAAACGAAGTGCTGCAAGGGCCGCGCGATCCAGAGCGGCTGCCGAGCCAATTTATCGAGCCTGTAGACGGTATACTGACCTTGCTTCTGGACCAGGCTGCGGCGAGTTTTCTGCCCGCGCCTGACGCCCAGGGCAATGGGGTTATCGAGAGGTCTGAATGATTCTGGCAGGCGATGTAGGCGGCACCAAAGTTCATTTGGCGCTGTTCGATTTTACTGATGGCAATCTGAAGCACACGCGCGATAAGCAGTTCCCGGCCAAGGAATACTCGGGCCTCGAAGAGATCGTGAAAGAGTTTGTGCTGACTGACAAAGTGACGTCAGCGTGCTTCGGCGTGCCGGGCCCGGTGCGCGATGGGCGGCTGCGGCTAACCAACCTGCCATGGACGCTGGACAGCCGCGAACTGTCGCGCGATTTGAAGATTGATCATGTTTTTCTTATCAACGATTTGCAGGCGAATGGATACGGAATTGCGGAGCTGGGCGCGGACCAGATTTACACGCTGAGCGAGGGCGATGCCCGGCAGGTGGGCAATCAAGCGCTGATCTCCGCGGGGACGGGACTAGGTGAGGCATTTCTGGTTTGGGATGGACGCAACTATGTTCCCTACCCATCGGAAGGCGGCCACTCGGACTACGCGCCGCGCAATGAAGATGAGATCGACCTGCTGCGCTTTCTGAAGCAGAAGTACAACGGTCGGATTAGCTTCGAGCGGGTAGTGAGCGGCCAGGGAATCACAAACTGCTACGAATTTCTGCGCGAAGTGCGCGGCCTTGAGGAGCCGGCGTGGCTGGCCGAGCAGATGACCGAGGAAGACCCGAACGCGGCAATCACCGATGCGGCCCTGAAGGCAAAAAGCGAGATCTGCGAGAAGGCGCTGGACATGTTTGTTTCGGCGTACGGAGCCGAGGCCGGCAATTTGGCGCTGAAGGTTTTGTCGGTGGGCGGATTGTATGTGGGCGGTGGAATCGCGCCGCGCATTCTGGAGAAGCTGAAGGACGGAACGTTCATGAAGGCCTTCACCGACAAGGGAAGGCTAAGTCAACTCCTCGTGAATATGCCGGTGCGCGTGATTCTCGAGAGCCGCACAGCGCTGATGGGAGCGGCCGCGTATGCTGAGGCGCGGGCGGCGGAGCTAACCGGGATTTCGCCGCGAGCCGCGAGCGTGAAGTTTTAAAAGCAGCTTCTAGCCGCTAACCTCTAGCATCTACCAAAAAGCCATTGACGAAGGGCGCGGTGCGAGCCGCGCCCTTTTTATTGGTCCGTATCGCTATCGTAATCGATCCAGGGAAAAGGTCACCACGATAAGGGTTTCCGTGTCTATGGGAATTCCATTCAGCACGAAGGGTTTGTATTCCCACTGCGAGACGGCATCGAGGGTCGGGGCCGAAAATAGTGGCGACGACGAGAAGAGCACGCGCGGATCCTTAGTCTTTCCGTCGGCACCGATTGTAGCCTCGATCAGAACAGTCCCCTGCAGCCTCTGCGCCTTCGCAACTGGCGGATATATCGGCGGCTGTTTCTTGCTGAGAGAGCCGACCTCCAAAGGCCCAGCGTTGCGCCGCGCGTCTTGCTTGAAGATCGCGTCTTGGGAAGGGACGAGGGCTGAATCGGAAGGATCAATTGCATTGGTGTTATCGACCGCGGCGGTGAAAAGCTTCTGGTTTCCTCCCACAATCTGGATTGTTCGAGCCAGAAACTTGCCTTGGAATTTGGCGAGGTTGTCATAGTTAGTCGCAACGATGCCTTGAGCATTGAATTCAAAGCGCAAAACTGGAAGCGTCGGCTCAAAGCACTTAGTGGGCAATGTGCGGAAGTCCGAAGGGTCGTCGCCTTTGAGCGGCACATCGGAGACACACGGGAATCGCAGGCCGCCAACCTTGACGCTGTTGAGGATCAAGCCGTTTTTGGACGGATCGATCGTCTCGCCAGAAGGTATTGGCGAGAACAAATTCGACTGCAGACGCTGTTCAAAATAGCCCAGGTGCTCGCCGGTCTCGACGTAGGCCTCTTTGCCATCGGCAGTGTGCCAATAGGTGCGCGTCGCGCTCGGCCGAGACCATGAGACACGATACACCTTGGGCGAGGCCCACCAATACTCAAACGTTCCCTGCTCCGTGGGTTTACCATTTTCGTCGTAGAGCTGATATGTGGCCTTGAGGTGGAAAGGCTTGAGCGCCGGATCGGAAAAATCGTAAAACGGCGCTGCGGCCGCGAGGATGGCGCGCGGATCTTTCAGCTGGCCCGGTTGCGGAGTGGGTGTGTCCTGTGCGGAGCACGCAAAGGCTCCTGCGAGGCACAAGGCAATGAAAATCTGTGCGCGCATGTTGCGGAAAGATTAGCACGGCGCGGCATTAGCCTAGCCGCGCTTTTTGTCAGCCCTTCGCTGCTGATCTAAAACGGCGCGGTTATTGTCCGTGCTTCATTCCTACGGCGAGGATATCGCGGTAAAGATCGCATTGCGGGGCACGGAAGGAGCCGGTGCTTGCGACGCCCTGGCCGTCCTCGGTGAAAACGAGATAGAGCTGGGCGGCATTGAATTCCGGCCAATGCGGCAGAGCGGCAGAGTTTGGGTCGCCAGAGGCATTCGGGTCCCCGGCTTTCTTGCTCCCCGACGATGAAGACCCGTCGTTGGGGTCCCCGGACTTCGCGAAGTTGGTCCAGTAAGTCTCCATAAGATCGGCGAGGTGAAAGTCGACCGGGCCGAATTTGCCTGAGATGTTGCCGGAAGTGGGGAACGAGCCGAAAACATAGGGCAGCTCAGCCGAGTGAAGAGCGCCCTGCGCTTCCTGGCCGGGAATGGCGCGGTCAAACTCGTACAGAAAAGTTGAATGGTGCGCAGCGGCGTGCCAAAGTGCCTCAGTAGAAACTGGGCAGTGGAATTCTGTATCTGCGCTCCATTGGACGCCGGCCGAACCGTAGAGCGGATCGTTTGTGCCCTGGCCGCCATCGGCAACTCCGTAAAGTGCGAGCGCCTGCGGCGCGAATTTTCCGGCGTAGTCCTGAATGGATTTGCGCAAGGCGTCGCCAGAGTCGCCCGCACCGAACTCGCGCGTGGTGACGCCTACAAGCAACGGAATCGGCGCTTCTTTCCCGGCTTTGAAGACCTCATCCGGCGAACGCGGAACGACCCAGCCATCAACGATGGGCCCGACCGGCGGAATGCCCCACTGAAAATGGGCCGCTTTGGTGATGAGATCGTCTGCTGATACGCTGCGAAGCAAATCGATGGGATTCTCCGTCGTGAGCGCGGGAAAGGAGGCGGCAAATTGCTGGCCTGCCTGCTGGGCTTGGTCGAATGGCATGAGCGTGGGAAAGAACGGCGCTCCGCTTTCGCCGATGGCTTTTTGAAACAGGCCGCGGGCAAGAGGCGACGTCATCAGAATGCCGGTGTCAATGGATCCGGCTGACTGGCCGAAGACAGTGATGTTGTTGGGGTCGCCGCCGAAACGCGCGATGTTGTCTTGGACCCAGCGGAGGGCGAGGATCTGATCCATGAGGCCGTAGTTGCCGGAAGCGTAATGCGGTGACTCGCTTGTGAGTTCGGGGTGCGCAAAGAAACCGAGGATGCCGAGACGGTAGTTGATGGTGACAAGGAGCACGCCGTGATCGAGCAGCGTGCCCTCGTTGTAGAGCGAGCCTGACCCGGAGCCTCCCTGGTTGGCGCCGCCGTGTATCCAGAACATTACGGGCAGGGGCTTCGCGGCGGGCCAGGCGGGCGTGATGACGTTGAGATAGAGGCAGTTTTCGCTGCCGTGCTCGTGGTCATAGCGGTTCCATGCGCCACCGAGAAGTGCTTGCGAGCAGGACGCGCCAAATGCCTTGGTGTCGCGGACACCAGTCCAGGATTTGTGGGGCAAAGGCGCATGCCAGCGCAGTGGGCCGAGTGGTGGCTCCGCGTAGGGAATACCGAGAAACTGCGCGCCGCCTTTGGCCCGGGCGATGCCGCGAACGAGGCCGGCGGTTGTCGGGACTACGAGCGGGTCGTTTGGTGAGGAGGCCGCAGTATTTTGCGCGGCTGCCGCGGCGCTTTGCGCATTTACCTTGATGGGTTGCGCGAAGAGACAAAGCGCGGTGACGGCCAAAACAAATTGCGCGGCGACCGTGCGATGCGACTTGAAAAAAGAGGCCGGAGGAAACACACTCTCTCCTTTTCGGGCTGAGCGATGACAGAGAATTCTATCAATCCAGCGGCGCGTACGCACTCACGCGTGCATTGACTCTGAACGCAATCGCGGTGCGAGTGTCAGGCTCGGAGGGCTTGAGCTGTGCGCGGGCGGGCGCGAAGTTCGAGTATATTCTGAACGGAAGTGGAAAGTGGAAAGATGATGCGCTGGCTTGGGCTGTGGGCTCTGCGGATGCTGCTGGCGATTGCAGTCGTCTCGCTGGCGACTTTCGTTGTGGATTTGACAGTGTTCAAGCTGCGCGGCTCGCCTCACTCGACGGTAGCTGTGAGCCAGTTCATTGAAATTCCCTTGAAGAGCGGGCTTCCAGAGTACGACTATGCCGGGACTACGAATGTGCCCTGCGCCGAATCGCTGTTTCCGCAGGGAGGGCAGGACCCCTGCTGGTATGTCAGTCGGCATCAAACCCAATGGGAAAAGCTCGGAACGCCGGCGTACTGACCAAAATTTGCGAATCGCGCCAGACTTTGCGAATTGAGAAGATCGGGCGCATACTTCCTGCAGGTTGCATTCCCGCGGCTAACTTAATATTGTTGTAGGCTGCTCGCTTTTTATGCCTCTCGTTGCTTATGCTGACCGCGAGCAGCGCCCGTTTACAGCTCTCTCCACCAGAGCCGGCCCATCGAGCGGCAGATTCTTGCACTCATGCCAAACAATACCGATGCGGTTGCGCTGTTTCCCCGCATCGAACGTCCTATTGATTACAGACCGAATTTCTCCGACAGATCGTTACAGGAGGCCACAAATGCCTGCAGCTACCCTTCCCCAGACGCTGGGCGAATTGCGCGTCAGCAAACACTTTTCAGAAATGAAAATTAAGTCGCGCAGCGTGAAGGACGAGATGCGCTCAAACCTGATGGCGCGGCTAAAAGCGCGCGAGCAGGTGTTTCCCGGCATCGTGGGATACGAGGATACGGTGATTCCGCAGATTGTGAACGCGGTTCTGTCAAAGCAGAACTTTATTCTGCTGGGGCTGCGCGGGCAGGCGAAAAGCCGGATTCTGCGCGCGCTGACGGCGCTGTTAGATGAGCAAATGGCATACGTGGCTGGATGCGAGATTCGCGACAATCCCTATCGGCCGCTGTGCCGGCGCTGTCGCGACCTTATTGCCGAACGCGGAGACGCAACGCCGATTGCGTGGCTTGGCCGCGATGATCGCTATGTGGAAAAGCTGGCGACGCCGGACGTGACGGTGGCGGATCTAATCGGCGACCTCGATCCCATCAAGGCAGCACGCGGGGGCGAGGATCTTTCGAGCGAGCTGACCATGCATTACGGATTGCTGCCACGCGCGAATCGTGGGCTGTTCGCGATTAACGAGCTGCCCGATCTCGCGGGAAAAATTCAAGTAGCGCTGTTCAACATCATGCAGGAGGGCGACGTACAGATTAAGGGCTATCCGGTGCGACTGGCGCTGGACGTGGCGCTGGTGTTTAGCGCGAACCCCGAGGACTATACGGCGCGAGGCAAGATCATCACGCCGTTGAAAGATCGAATCGGGTCGGAGATTCGCACGCATTATCCTGAGACGCTGGAAGAGGGCGTAGCGATCACCGCGCAGGAGGCGTGGGCGGCGCGCGGAGAAGGCGCGATTGACATTCCGAAGTACCTGCGCGAGGTGGTGGAGCAGATAGCGTTCAGCGCGCGCGAAGACAAAAAGGTGGACAAGCGCAGCGGCGTGAGCCAGCGGCTGCCGATTTCTACGCTGGAATTGGTGGTTTCAAACGCCGAGCGGCGCGGATTGCTAACCGGCGACGCGCCTGTGCTGCCGCGGGTGAGCGACATTTACGCGGCGATGCCGGGGATTACCGGCAAGCTGGAGCTGGAGTATGAAGGCGAGATGCGCGGCGCGGATACGGTGGTGCGCGAGTTGATCCGCGCAGCGGTGGGCAAGGTCTACGACCGCTACTTTGACGGCGTGAACACGGCGCAGATTGAGCAGTGGTTCAACCTGGGCGGGACCGTGAAATTGGACGAAGACCAGCCGGCAGCCGCTGCGCTAAAAGAGTTGAAAGGGATTCAGGGACTGCTTGATAAGCTGTCGCCGCTGTGCGTGAAGGCTGCGGATCCCGCGCCACAGGTAGTGGCTGCGGCTGAGTTTCTGCTGGAGGGCATGGTCGCGCATCGCAAGCTGAGCCGCAACGAGCAGCATGGATTTGCCGCGGAGAAGAGCACGCGGCTGCGCGAGCGCGAGGATGCGCCCCCGGAGCGGAAAGATATGGAGATGGAGTACGAAGACTGGCAACGCGCGCGGAAATCGCGGCGAGGTGGGGGATTGAATTAAGGCGGGAAGCAGCGAGATGCGGTCGGGGACGCACACACGACGGCCGGCGGGGACGCCAGCGCTACAAGAGAACAAGAGCTCGACAAGGCTGGGAACGGAATGAAGCGGACTCATTACACGAAATACACCGGCGATCTGGCCTCGGAGATCGATCTCGAGAGCCTGCTGCAGGCGCTGTCTGACTATCTGCTCGATTCTGGGTTCTACGATCCGCTGAATGATTTCCAAGATCTCGACCACACCATGGACGATCTGCCCGAGGCGCTGCGACGTGTGCTTGAGACAGGCGATTTCTTCGACGGCGAGACACGCGAACTGCTCGATCGGATGATGGCCGAGGGCTCGCTCGACAAATTAATCGGCAAATTATTGGAGCGAATGGAACGCGAGAATTACATCTCCGCGATGTCGCAGAACGGCCCGACGCGCATGGACGAAATGAATGGACAGGTGGGCAATGCGGGCGGCCCGAATCACGAGAACGTGCGATTCGAAGTGACCGACAAGAGCCTGGACTTTCTGGGATTCAAGACGCTGCGTGATCTGATGGGGTCGCTGGGCAAGTCGAGCTATGGACGCCACGACACGCGGCACTGGGCAACTGGAATTGAGACCAGCGGCGGTTCGCGCCGATATGAGTTTGGCGACACGCTGAATCTGGACGCGACGGCTACGCTGAGCTCGGCGATTGCGCGCGAAGGCCTTGCGCTGCCGCTGAATCTTGAATACGACGATCTGCAGGTGCATCAGTGCGACTACCAGAGCTCTTGCGCGACGGTGGTGATGCTGGACTGTTCGCACTCGATGATCTTGTACGGCGAGGACCGCTTTACGCCGGCCAAGCGCGTGGCCATGGCACTTTCTCATTTGATCCGCACGCAGTATCCCGGCGACTCGCTGTCTTTGGTGCTGTTTCACGACTCGGCGGAGGAGTTGCCGGTGTCGCAACTGGCGCGGGTGAAGGTCGGACCGTGGCATACAAATACTCGCGAGGGGCTGCGCGTGGCGCAGCGCGTGCTGGCGCGCCAGCGCAAGGACATGAAGCAGATTGTGATGATCACGGACGGCAAGCCATCGGCGCTGACGCTGCCCGATGGACGGATTTACAAGAACGCATACGGCCTCGATCCTCTGGTGGTTAGCGAGACGCTTGAAGAAGTGGCGCGCTGCAAGCGATCGAAGGTGATGATCAATACCTTCATGCTCGCGCAGGATTACGGGCTGGTGCAATTCGTGCACAAAGTTTCAGAGATGTGCCGCGGCAAGGCATACTTCACCACGCCCGCGACACTGGGGCAGTACGTGATGATGGACTACATGCAGCGAAAGTCGAAGACCATCCACTAAAGCCGGTCATTAGCTTTGACGCGTCACGCGCCGCTGCTAGTTCCTGTGTTTTTGATCGCCAGTCTCAAGGAAAACGAATAGATTGCCGTCGGGATCCTTGACGAAGACGAGGCCGCTGTCGCGCTGTGCGTTGACGCCCGCGTATTCCAGCGCCTGGTATGCTTTTTTGGCATCCGCAATAGGAAAGAGGAACTCCGGCTGCGCTCGAGGGCTGGCCGGGCGCAGCTCCATGTGCAGATCGGGCGCGCCGGGCGCGGTGAGGCGAACATTGCCGTTGGTGTCGTCTGCCTCAAAGCCCAGGTCGGTATAGAACTCCTTCATCGCGGCGCCCTCTATCACCGGCAAATCAATTCCCATCAGCTCATTTGAGATGCGGTTAGCACCGAGGTGCTTCCCAATGTCGAGAGTGTGGCTCGAGCCGGGCATGTATTGCGTGAATTCGGTGACACCATGCTCGGGATCGCTGATTGAGACGATGAGATTTCCCGCTGCTCCTTTGCGCACCGGCGTGGGATTGAGGCCTTCAGTAGCGTAGTAGTGCTGCAGCACGTTGAGATCGCCGGCCTCGTAGCAAATGTGCATCCAGCCGAGAGGCTGCGAGCGATCAGTTTGGGGGTATAGTTCAATAAATTCGCGGTCGTTGATCTTGATGAACGCCTCGGTGGTTTTGCCGGCGTTGGTAATGACGAAGGGCTCCTGATAGCCGAGCTTGCCCAGGAAAGCGATTTCGCGATCGACATCACTGACGCGAAAGGCAATGTGCGCGATGCCGATGATGCCTTGATTTGGCGGGGGCGGCTGCGCGATCAAAGTTGCCGAGCAGGCCAGGGCCAACGCAAGCGATGCGATCAAGCAGAGTTTCGAGGGAATTCTCAAAAAACCTCCAAAGCCCGATGGGGGCGATACGAAAGGCAAAGACGGACAATGGAACAGGCTAGGCGTATTCCCGGCGGTAAGGGGTAAAGACGTCAAGAACCTCTGATGGTTCGAACGCGGAAGCCTCATGCTCGACGCCGCCGTTCACGACAATGCTGTCGCCGGCGCGCATCTGCCAACTTTTGCCTTCAGCTTGAAAGAGGATATGTCCGCATACAACATAGACCATTTGATGATGAGGATGGCTGTGGCGCGCGCCCTTCCAACCTTTCTCAAAGGTGTGACGCACAAGCATGAGATGCGGGTTGTACGCGAGGACCTGGCGAATCATGCCGGACTCCGGCGTGGTGGTACTTGCGGCGTCGGTGGCCGTGTAGATGACCGCGCTTTCGCTCATCAAATTTGCCTCAAGCTCGGCTGCCGCTTGCGCAGGCAGGAGCAAAGAATAGGATCACCGGTTGAGCCAGCCTCCGTCCACTACGAGGACGTGGCCGTGGAGGTAGTCACTGGCCGAAGAGGCAAGAAAGACGGCAGCGCCGGCGAGGTCTTCAGGCTTGCCCCAGCGGCCGGCGGGAATGCGCTCCAGAATCTGCCGAGCGCGCTCGGGATTATTGCGCAGCGCCTCGGTGTTGTCCGTATCCATATAGCCGGGCGCGATGGCGTTTACGTTGACGCCCTTCGAGGCCCACTCGTTGGCGAAAGCTTTAGTGAGCTGGCCGACGCCGCCTTTTGCCGCCGCGTAAGAGGGCACGAGAATTCCGCCTTGAAAGGTAAGCAGCGAGGCTATGTTGATGATTTTGCCCGAGCCGCGCTTGAGCATGTGGCGGCCAGCGTGCTGAGTGAGGCGAAAAACGCTGGTGAGATCGACGTCGATGACCGCCTTCCAGTCTTCTTCGGAGTGATCGGCGGCGGGCGAGCGGCGAATGATGCCCGCATTGTTGACCAGAATATCGATGGAGCCGAGGTGCCGGACGGTTTCCTCGACGAGGCGCGTGCAGACGGTCGCGTCTCCGACGTCGCCTACGAGCGCGACAGATTTGACGCCGAGGGCCTGCAGCTTTTGCTGCATGGCCGCGGGAGCAGAGCTGGAACCGTGCACGGCGACGTTGGCGCCGGCCTCGGCGAAAGCCACAGCTAAGCCCAAGCCCAGTCCGCGGGATGAGCCGGTGACCAAGGCGGACTTTCCTTTGAGGCTGAAGCGGTCGAGTATCGTTTTCTGCGAGGTCAGAGGCTTGATTCCTTTCCGGCTGTTGCGACGCCGAAATTCTACTTGTCTTTATTATCTGCGAGCGAAACCGGGAGGGGTCGAGACTGTGATGAAATCGCTTTAGAAGCAAGAACCACTCGACGGCCTGGAAGCCCGCCTCGCTGCACTATACTTCAACGAACCCTCAACTGGACGCGTGTTTGAGCGTGACATCGGGGCTTGGTGCGGCACGGCAATTCGAGTTGCGGCAATTTGCGTTCCGTAGTGCGATGAAAGAATGATGCAGGCAAATTCGGAGATCGGACACACACAATGCAAATTGCTCTACTGATTTTTTGCTTCCTTACCATCGCTGGCGCTTTCGCCGGCTGGCGGAAGAGTCCGCTCTATTCCGTCAAAGCCACATTGAAGCTAGTGGGCGCGTTTCTGCTGATCGTCACGGTTGTTATGGGTGCAACCTATGCGATTGTGAACAGCTCCCTCAGCCGATCGCCGGTTGCGGAAGGAATTGTGGGCTTTGTGGCTATGATGACGCTGGCGTGCGGAGCGAGTATTTTTATCGTCCGCATCACCGACGCGCATGTGGCCGCGCTACCTGCTTCGGCCAGGCTGGTCAGCTTCAATCGCCACAAAATCTATCGATGGATATGGCGTCTGGTCATGTTTCTGCTGATCAACGCGGTCGCGGCGCTGGTGCTTCCGTCCAGCTGGCAATGGCTGCCTGTGGGGCTCGGCGGATTTGTGCTGATCGCGTGCGGACCGATGCTCTCGATCGGCTACATGATGGCGCGGCGAAACGATCGCGGCATGTCGGCGGTGATCGCCAATCCGTGGGCGCACTGGCAATACACGCCGGAGAAATGGGCACGATGGGCAGAGAATCAACGCGCCTGGGAGATTGCCCAGGAGGGCCCGTGGAGTTGGAAGGGCGTATTGGGATTTATTTTCTTGTGCGCGGCGCTATTTTCGTTAGGTGCTCTGTTTACCGGCGGAAGCCTTGAAGAGAATGTGATCATCGTTGGCGGCTTAACGGGCTTTGTCATCCTGCTGGCGTTGGTGGCGTATTGGTTCAAATGCACTAACTTTGACCGGCGCTATCGGCGGTTGCTCGCGGCAACAGCGGAAACATGGCTGGGCGACGAAGGCATTTTTTCGAACGGGGCCTACACGCCGTGGACTCTCTCCGGCAGATACCTGCTGAAGGTCACAGCCGCGATGGATCAACCGGCCCGGCTGATGTTTGTTTTCGAATCATTCAACGGTAGTTCGTCAAGGGAGATCACGCAGCGGGTTCTGATTCCCGATGGATCGCTATTGCCGAGCTGGCCGCGCTGCAACAAAAACTCAACGCTCATTGCCCCACTGCTTCTGTTCATCTGACGTAGACTTAGAACCGTGTTCGCACAGTTAAGGCGATCGGCGATGAAAGCGGACTAGACGGCGCGGCCCGCTGCTGCGCCCGACGCCCAGGCCCACTGGAAGTTGAACCCGCCGAGTTGGCCTGTGACGTCGACTACCTCGCCGATGAAGTAGAGCCCGCGCACTTTGCGGCACTCCATGGTCTGCGCTGAAAGCGCGCTTGTACTTACGCCGCCGGACGTCACTTCCGCCTTTTCATAGCCTTCCGTTCCGCTGGGAGCGAAGACAAAGCAATGCAGACGATGCTCCAACTCATCAAGCGCGTGATTCGTCCAGCTCTGTGGCGCAGCGATCTCAAGCAGCAGGTCGGCCAGGCTTGCCGGCAGATGCTCGCGCAGCGCCGCTTTCAGCGCGGCCAGTTCGCGTGGCGCATTCGGCGCACGCAGTGGTGCGAGCAGTTGTTGTCCGGGCGACCAGTCAATGCAAATTGGCTCGGGCTTTTTCCAATAGGACGATATTTGCAGGACAGCCGGTCCGCTGAGCCCGCGATGCGTGAACAGCATTTTTTCGCGAAAGCTCTTCTTGCCGCAGGCCGCGACTACCGGCGCGGAAACGCCTGTGAGCCGCGCGAAACTTGTAAGCTCTGAGCCGGAGAGCGTGAGCGGAACCAGCGCTGGACGGCACGGCTCGATGGGAATCGAAAACTGGCGCGCAATGTCGTACCCGAAGCCTGTCGAGCCCATCTTCGGGATGGACAGCCCGCCAGTGGCGACGATGAGTGCAGGCGCCGTGAATACGTCCTTGCCGGTGACGACGGTAAACGATCCTGAAGAATCGTCGCGACGCACCTCGCTGATAGCAGAGGGAAGAATCAAGCGCACACCGGCGTCGGCACATTCCCGCATAAGCAGGTCGACGATTTGCTGCGCCGAGCCGTCGCAGAATAGCTGGCCCAAAGTTTTCTCGTGATACGCGATGCCGTAACGCTCGACGAGGCGAATGAAATCCGCGGGGGTGTAACGCGCCAGCGCCGATTTAGCAAAGTGCGGATTCGCCGAGAGAAAATTGTCCGGCTGCGTGTACAAGTTGGTGAAGTTGCAGCGGCCCCCTCCGGAGATGAGGATCTTCTTTCCGGGCCGCTCGGCACGCTCGAGTACCGCGACGCGACGTCCACGGCGACCGGCCTCAATCGCGGCCATGAGGCCCGCTGCGCCGCCACCGAGGATGAGGACATCGAAACTGAACGGTTTCACGGCGCCTGCTTCAATGAATAAAGGAACTGTGGCTTCAAACTAGATTCAAGGTGACTCATTGCCGTCGAGCCACGCGCAATGGACAGCCGGCTACGCCTTGGTATCGCGAAGTAGCGGCTCGGGCTTAAAGCCGCGCTCGATGGCCATCAGGCCAGCGCGCAGAAACCCAAGGGTGTGCGCCATGCCTGCGTGCCAGGGCGCGGAGCAGGTCATCTGCGGTGCATGGTCGGGAATGACGACGCCGTCGAAGCCATTCTTGTCGAGCAGAAAGAGAATGCGCAGCATATCCACTTCGCCGTCATCGATGAAGGTCTCGTGATAGTGCGGCGCTTTGCCCGCGATGTTGCGGAAGTGCACGTAGGCGATGCGATGCTCGCTGCTGTAGCGGTCGACAGTCTGGTAGATGTCGCCTTCAGTCATTTCGGCGAGCGTTCCAAGGCAGAATTCGAGCATGTTCGAGGGGCTGGGCGAAATGTCAATGAGCCGCTGATACATGGCCTGCTGATAGACGAGCCGCGGCTGGCTGCGCATGGTTGGAGTGGGCGGATCGTCAGGGTGCGCGGCGAGTCGAACACCCGCTTTTTCGGCGACAGGAAGAGCCTCCTCAAGAAACCGCTGAAGGCGACGCCAGAGTTCGTCGTGGGTGATGGTGGGCAACGTGCCAGAGGGCGCATTGGGATCAACGATCATGTTCCACACAACGCCGTTGGGGATGGGAGTGTCGACGGGACCATCCATGCCGACAGATTCCGCGCCACCACGGGCGAATGGCCCGCTGATGCGGCCTGCAACGCCAGCAATAGAAAAGTTGTAGCCGAAGGTGGGAATGCCGGCTTCGCCCACTGCGCGCAGAATTGCGAACACGTTCTGCATATGCTGGGCGCGCTTTGGGCCGTCGAGCAGAACGTCATACCAGTGGGCCGGATCAAAATTCTCAATGCCTTCGAGCTTGAGCCCCGCGGCCTCCACATTTTTCCGAAGTTGAATCAGCTCGGCCGCTGTCCAAAGCCGGTTGGGATCGCCGGCCAGGCCCCACGGCTGATCTTTGCCGCCGGTGGGCTGATTGTTCGATGGATTGTTAGACGGGTTTGTTTGGCCCTGCCGAAAATAGTCGACGAGATGAACGATGACGTGGGTGCAGCCGGCCTGCACAGCGAATGAGTAGTATTCGTCGTTGAGCATGTGCCGGTAGAGCCCAAGGCCGAGCTTCATAGTCACCCTGAGCCAGTGTAGGGCAAGACCCAAAGTGGGCTCAAAGCAGGCCTGACGCGGGCCTGAAATGTAAGTCCGGAAAATTGCCGGTAAATTGAAAACGCCAGAGACCGAAGTCTCTGGCGTCTCAATCTTGATGATCAGGTAGTACAACCGGCTGTCGCGTCCCCCGGCTACCCCAGTGGCGAACCTTGCAGCTTTCGCTGCCGCTCCTTCCTCTGGCTGCGCCGGTGCGTTGCTTTCAGCTCGCGCTTACTTGCCCGCTCTCCGGCTCGACCGAAGGCCGACTTCCCCGGCTCGGATCGGTGTGGCTTCGCTCAGCTCGACCGGTGGCGGATATCCGACTCGCATCGGGTGCACCGCGCTTCCGATCGTCCGATGGCGATCCATTCGGCTTGCACCGAACGACCCCTCCACCGGCTAGGCCGGCGATCAGCGCCGACTCACACCGGGTTCTGATCCTTTAGCTCGGCTGGTAGAACACCCTACGGCTTTCACCGTCTGCTGTTGCAGCTTCCAGCTTGCGCCTTCTGCTGCTGCAACCTCCAGCTTGCGCTGGTGTCGCCCCCGTTTGCCAAACCGGTGGTGATCCTCCGACTCGCATCGGCTGTTTCACCCTCCGGCTTTACCGGTTTCGATTCGCCTGGCTTGCGCCTGACGCTTCTACCTCCGGCTGGGCCTTTGATGCGCCCCTAGCTTCTACCGAACCTTGCATCGCCGGCAAGCCGTCGATGAGTACTCGGTTTCCACCGGTTCGCGCTTCTTCCGGATCTGTCAGCTAAACAACTTTCGGCTTGCACCGACTTTTGCATCTTCTGACGCTGCCAGCGATCCCTCTTGAGCTTTCGCTCCAGGTTTCACCCTCTGGCTGGGTTGGCGGTGATTTTCCGATTCTCATCGGCTTTTCGTTCCGTCAACCGTTCCGGCGACCAACTCCCGATGCCCTACAAGGCTCATCAGTTGAAGTGACAGTACGTCCGCTGAATCTGTGGATGCAAGTGCAAAAGACAAGTAAATTTGTGGATTTCACCAAGGCTTGTGCAGAATCAGGATTATCTAGAGATTTGAGCGGGTATTGGGGTGTATTTGCACAGCCTGATGCGCAAACTGACCAGCAAAAAGAAAGCGGTGTGGGGTGGTTGCACCGCGATTTTGGAATGGCAGTGATCCTTCGACTTCGCTCAGGGCAAGCTCGGGGCGTGGGGACTAGAGACTGAGGGACTGAGGGGCTAAGGGACTTAGAGACTACGGGACTAGGGACTGAGGGGAGCTAGGGACTGAGGGACTAAGGGGCTAAGGGACTCAGGACTATGAAGACGAGGGACCGAAGATCTTCAGTGTGCATTCTTCGAAGGCAGGTTTGTTCGGTCTGAACCGCCTTTTTTGACCCCACCCCCCCTCCCCCCGGTATGACATACCTCCATATTTGATTGCGAAGGAGTTAAGGGAGGGCCTCATACCTTTTCCATACCTCGTCCATACCGTATGCATACCTCCATACCTTGCATACAGTTTTCCGCAGAAAGAACTGCACGGCGCACGGATTGGCCTGGTTCAACACTCGGTTCAAGCATGGAACGATTATGCGCGGAGAGAGGAAATAATCGGCAAACCTGGCGGATATTTTTTGCGAGTGGTTTCAGCGGGTTGCGGAGAAAATGCGCGGGGTGGGGCTTGACGGGAAGTCAGAGGCCGTGACGCTCTGCGAGGGCCAAAGCAACCGAGCCTAACGCTATATCGCAGGGCTGGTAAGGAGGAGCTTTTTGTTCGTGTGGTTCCTTGGGAGGTGGCGAGGGAGCGTGAAGATTGGGGTGCGCTTTCTTTCGACGGCAGGATATTAGCGGACACAGCTAGGTCAGGTTCCGCCAATCAGCCTTAGAATTGCTATGTGGAATTGCGGCCCAACTCGGCATACTTTGTTGTTCCCTCGTGCGCGCCAGCTCCAGCGGGATCTCTTTATCCCGTGCAGCGCGCTGACTATTCCCGAGTGAGTGGATGCGAATACGTGGGTAATTCTTGGCCAAGAAACTCCCTCAATGCCCCAAATGTTTGGGAATGTCTGGAGGACGTCTCCCGAGGAGGGGATTTCGCCGGCCATACAGACTCAATGCAATTTAGAAATGGAGAGTGGGCGGGGCTGACGCAAGGTATTAAGCGTCGAATCCTAGAGGACGTCGAAATTGCTGATTCCGGCTCTTTGGCGCTGCTAAGCAAGTACGCCCCGGTATTGGGTGGCGACACCTTAATGAGCGGCTATTGGCAGGAGACTTGGCCCGAAATGCTTCCGTCCGACTCCTCCTCGGCACTGGTTTCGGTTTTCGAACCTCCGTCCTTCCTTTCCCCATTCGAGTCCTTAGTTCAACTTGACTTTTCGAATGTTGGGAACCAGAGAGGCGAGAATCTTGTCCAGCTCCTTGATGCGCGCGCGACGTTGGACGCGGTTGAGGTTGCGGTCGGGTCGTGCCTTAACAACTGGACTGTTCCTTCGGTCTTCCGCGGCCAAGACGGTGCTCATGCCGGCTTTGAGCTAACCACCGAGGCAGCCCTAGGTTATTTCGACCTTAGGGAACCAGCGCCTTTCTACTCCTGCGACAGCGCGATTCTTGGCTATATCATTCTCGCCGAACAAATCCGTGAGGCACTCGTTAGGTTTCAAGCGAGAGCTAGAAATTTTCGCGTTCGAATCTCGTGCGGGATCCGATCATTAAAGAAGGCGTTCGCTTGCGTTTTTCGGAATTTTTGTGGGCTCAGTTGGGCGCACAGAGCCTGGTACATCATGCACGGCAGTCACCCGCCGAAGACCGGACGTTGGCATTTTGATTGCCAGCCGTTCGGGTGTGCGCGGACCCTCTCAATCTGAAGTCTGCCACGCCCCAAAGTAACCTTAACTTTGGGGGATTCATGGAAATCTACAAAGAATTTCTTCCCGGTCGTGAGCCGTCCTTGGTTCGCGTCGATTGGGCAGCAAAGATGCTCATGTGCACTGACCGGACCGTGCGTCGCAAGATTCGCGCCGGGCGGCTCCGCGCTGAGCGCGTGGGTCTGCGCGTTTGGGGAATCTATCGGACTGACGTCGAGACAATTTGCAGCCGAAGGGGGCTCTCATGTTAGAACTTCGGGTCGCAGTTCGATTCTCGAATGCATTCGTCGCTGAGGCTTGGGTTAAGGTTGGCGCGCCGTTCGTCGCCGGGATCTCATACTTAGTGTCTCGATGGTTTCACTAACTCGGCGTCTCGTGCGAATCGGGGGCAGTTGGTGGGGCCGGGTAGCTTCCCACCCTTTCCGCGGTGGAGCTGCGGAAAGGATGGGGCAACGAGCAGTTGATTGGACGGGGATCAGACGGGTGGGTTCCTGTGTCTCCCACCCTTTTCACGGTGTAACCGCGAAAAGGATGGGGCAACATCATGGATAGGTTCGCCGAGTCCCCTATGTTATGCAAAGGATGGGGTAACGATTGTCGGGATGGACCAAAGAAGGTTGGGTAAGGCGAGTCGAGGGTCTTACGGCGAAAAGGGTGGAGGGGCAAGAGTTAATGCTACGGCGTCAGCAATTCTACTTGTTGTTCGCGCTTGCCGGCCGTCCACTCCGATTCGATCTCAACGGCACCGATTGCACCCGTTGCGTAATGTCGAAAGCTCGACCAGCGCCAGCCTTCCGGGCATACAGTGAGCCCGCGCTTCACGGGATTGCGGTGCATGTAGCGCAATTTCTCGATACGCTTCGCCTCGCTTGGAACAACAAAGTCATAGTAGCGCCGCTGCCAGAACTGGGAATCTTCAGCATGCTTCAACTTCCTCGACGTCTTCTGCTTCAACACCTGAAGGACCGTTGCCAGCGTTCCGAGGCGCGGTTCGTTGACCAGCAGATGGACGTGCTCGGGCATCAGGACGTAACCAGCAACGACGAATTGGTACTGAATGCGCGTGGACTCAAGTTCAGCCTCGAATGCGCCGTAACCTCCGGAACGCGCTAACAATGGAAGCCTGTTGTAGCAACTAAACGTTATGAAATGAAAAGCGCCGGAATGATGAAACCGAACGAGTCCGCGTGGCATTGTGGGTGGATTCTATCGCGGGGTTGGTTCGGAAACGTGTGATGGACGACCGTTGAGATTTGTGGTCTCCCACCCTTCCCGCGGTGGAGCTGCGGAAAGGATGGGGCAACATCAGTTTGCCGTTAATCGCCGACTGGTTGGTTGGATCTCTGGTCTCCCACCCTTCCCGCGATAAAGCTGCGGAAAGGATGGGGCAACATCAGTTTTCCGCTGATCGTTGACTGGCTGGTTGCGTCTCTGGTCTCCCACCCTTCCCGCGATAAAGCTGCGGAAAGGATGGGGCAACATCAGTTTTCGGCGGGCGAGCAGGGACGAACGGGGTGCTGCCACGGAGTTGCGAACACGGTGGACAGCCTGTGCGATTCGTCAACAGCATCGCCTGAGATTTCTTGACACGGGTGCGTCCGTACAATACCGTCTATTAGATTCGAGCCCCCGGCCCCCCTTAATCCATCTGGAGAAAAACTCATGGTCAAATCCGCGAAATTTCTGTGTGCGTTTTTGTTTCTAGCGACCGTGGCCGCAGCCCATGCTCAAGGCAGCGCGCCTGCCGCAGAAACCCAGTTCAATGTCGCCGCCAAAACGTACTCCGTGGCCACGTACAACATTGTGCCGGGAGTGACGAATGTGCGGCTCACCGGCTCTTTCAAGTCGACCGGCGGCACAGCCAGCATGATCATCGTGATTGTGATGAACGACGCGCAATTTGCAAAATGGAAAACGGGGAAGCCCTGCGTTGGCCCCGGAAACAGGTGCACGCCGGAGAACGGCGGCGCGCTCTATAACAGCGGACCGGTTACCGAGGGAATAATCAACCTGGCAATGCCAAATGGCGCGGCGACGTATCACCTGGTCTTTAACAACCAGGAGTACGAATACGCCAAGACCATACTGGATGACCTCAAGTGGCAGTGGGGCGGCGGCCAGGGTCAGGGCGCGCCAGGTCAAGGCGGGCCAAGCCGAGTCCAGGTGGGCCGGTGGGCACTGCACATTAACCAGGTTTGGTTGAAAACATGTGACGGGCGACTGTTGAGATTTGCGGTCTCCCACCCTTCCCGCGATAAGGCTGCGGAAAGGATGGGGCAACGTCAATTGATTGTGAGGGTCAGGCGGGGACGACGCCTTTGGCCAGCATCGCTTTGATGCCGCGCAACGCCTGCCTCGTTCGTTCTTCGTTCTCAATGAGGGCGAAGCGGACGTGGTTGTCGCCGTAGTCGCCGAAGCCGATGCCGGGACTGACGGCGGTTTTGGCTTCATTGAGCAGCAGCTTCGAAAACTCGAGCGATTTGAGGTCGCGATACGGCTCGGGAATCTGCGCCCAGACGAACATGGTCGCCTTGGGCTTGGTAACCGCCCAGCCGGCTTTGTTGAGGCCCTCAACGAGGACGTCGCGGCGGCGGCGGTAGTTGTCGCAGATTTGCGCGACACATTCCTGCGGGCCTTCCAGTGCTGCAATGGCCGCGACCTGGATGGGCGTGAAGGTGCCGTAATCGAAGTAGCTCTTGAGCCGCGCGAGCGCGCCGACCAGGCGCTGATTGCCGACCATGAAGCCGATGCGCCAGCCGGGCATGTTGTAGGACTTGGACAGAGTGAAGAACTCGACGGCGACGTCTTTGGCGCCGGGAACCTCAAGAACGCTGGGCGGCTTGTAGCCGTCGAAGGCGATGTCGGCGTAGGCAAGATCTTGAATAAGCCAGAAGCCGTGCTCGCGGGCGAGCGCGACGAGACGCGCGAGAAAAGGCAGCTCGACACATTCGGTCGTCGGGTTCGACGGGAAGTTGACGATGAGCGCCTTGGGGCGCGGCGTCATGCGCGGGATGATTTCTTCAAGCTGCGCGAGAAAACTTTCCTGATTGTGGACGGGAACGCTGACGATGTGCGCGCCGGCGATGACCGGGCCGTAGATATGGATGGGATAGCTGGGGTTGGGCACGAGCACGGTGTCGTTGGAATCGAGAATGGCGAGACAGAGGTGGGCGATGCCCTCCTTGGAGCCGATGGTGACGATGGCCTCGGTGTCGGGGTCGAGATCGACGTCGTAGCGCGTCTTGTACCAGTTGCAGATGGCCTTGCGCAGGCGCGGAATGCCGCGCGAGACGGAGTAGCGATGCGTGGCGGGCTTGCGGGCCGCTTCAACGAGCTTGTCGACGATGTGGGTGGGCGTGGCGCCGTCGGGATTGCCCATGCCGAAGTCGATGATGTCTTCGCCACGGCGGCGCGCGGCGGTTTTCATCTCGCCGGTGATGTTGAAGACGTAGGCGGGAAGGCGCTGAATGCGGGAAAACTCGTCCATGATGACTCCAGTGTAAAAGGCCAGGGACCAAGGGACCGAGAGAACAAGGGACCAAGGAACCGAGAAGGCTAAGGGTGAAGGAAGCCGAGTCGTGGCTCGGATGCCCTGACTGCGAGCTACGAACTGAGATCTGAATTTGGGATGAGGTGAGTCGGGAGTCTAGGCGGCGCGAGCCGCCGCAGCCGCGGCTGCGCGGGCGGCCTGGCGCGCGTTCTGGATGAGGGCGCGATGTGGGGCGGGGTGGTGCATGGATTCGATTATAGCGAAAGGCAAAGTTGGGACGAGATTGCGGGGACAGAGCTTTGGTATCCCACCCTAAACACAGAACGCGCGTTTAGGATGGGGCGCCCGGCCGGATGCATTTGAACGCGGACAGAGGGACCGCAATTTGGTCGGTGGTAATTATTTGCCGGTGGTGATTATTTGCCGGTGGTGATCACCACGCGGAACCGCGCCTTGCCGCTCATCATGCGGTTGTAGGCTTCCTCGGCCTGTTCGAGCGGATAGGTTTCGATCATGGGCTTGATGCCGGTGAGGGCGCTGAAGTTGAGCGTGTCTTCGGAATCCATGCCAGTGCCCGAGGGCCAGCCGACGATGGAGCGGCGACCGCTGACGAGCGCGCCTGCGTTGACTTCAAATGGCTTGTCTGGGACGCCATTAATAATGAGCTTGCCATTAGGAGCGAGGCCGCCGACCGCGGAAGCGAGCGCCTCTGCGCTGGTGAGCGTGGAGAGGATGACCACGGCGCCGCCGAGTTTTTGCAATTCAGCCGCGGGATTCTGCGTGGTGCTATCGATATAAATGTGCGCGCCGAGTTGTTTGGCGAGCGGGCCTTTGTCGGCTCCGCGTGCGATGGCGACGGTGCGGTAGCCGCTTTTGGCGGCGTATTGCACGCCGAGGTGGCCGAGGCCGCCGATGCCGAGGATGGCGACAGTGTCGCCGGGGCGCGCTCCGCTGTTGCGCAGGCTGTTGTAGGTGGTGATGCCGGCGCAGAGCAGCGGCGCGGCGTCAACGTCGGAGAGATCGTCTGGAATGAATGCGAGAGCGTTGGCCGGGGCGATGACGTAGTCGGCATAGCCGCCGTCCATGCTGATTCCGGAGATGAGGGCATTCTGGCAGAGGATGAAATCGCCGCGGCGGCAGGGCGGGCAGTAGTTGCAGTGGCCGCCGTGCCAACCGAGGCCCACGCGCTGGCCGGGTTTGAAGAGCGGGACATCGGCGCCGACTGCATCGACAACGCCGGCGATTTCATGGCCGGGAATGCGAGGGTACTGAATGCCGGGCCAATAGCCGAGCTTGGTGAGCGAATCGCTGTGGCAAACGCCGCAGGCCTGGACCCGAATGCGAACGTGGCCGGGGCCGGGCTCGGGAAATTCTTTCTTTACAAGCTCAAACGCGCCGCCAGCGGCGGAGATCTGCACGGCACGACCAGTGACTGTGGGCATCGAGGAATTCTCCTGTCGACTGGAAAGATGATTTGCGCTGGCGGCAGGATGCACAAACTCGTTAAAAGTGCGGTGAATAGCCGCCTCGTATACTGAAAGACGATATGAGCAAGTTTTTACCCGTAGACGAACAGATGGATTTGCTTGAGAAGGGCGCGGCGGAGATTATCCGCGTGGCCGATCTTCGCGAACGCCTTGAAGAGAGCCGCAAGACCGGACGGCCCCTGCGCGTGAAGGCGGGGTTCGACCCGACAGCGCCCGATCTGCACCTGGGGCACACAGTGTTGATGCGCAAGCTGCGGCACTTTCAGCAGCTGGGGCACACGGTGATTTTTCTCATCGGCGATTCGACTGCGCTGATCGGCGACCCGACGGGACGCAATGTGACGCGGAAACCGCTGACGCGCGAAGAGATCGACGAAAACGCGGAGACATATAAGCAGCAGGTGTTCAGGATTCTCGACGAGAAAGCAACCGAGGTGCGCTACAACTCCGAGTGGCTGGACAAGCTTGGTTATGCCGGCCTGATTGGCCTCTCCGCAAAGGTGTCGCTCTCGCAGATGCTCGACCGCAAGGAATTTCTTACTCGCTTCAAGGCGGAGCAGGACATCAGGCTGCATGAGCTTCTGTATCCGCTTGCGCAGGGATATGATTCCGTCGCCTTGGAGAGCGATGTTGAGCTGGGCGGGACAGACCAGAAATTCAACCTGCTGATGGGCCGGGAGCTGCAGCGCGACTACGGGCAGAAGCCGCAGATTGTTCTGATGACGCCGATTCTCGAGGGGCTGGACGGCGTGCAGAAGATGAGCAAGTCGCTCAATAATGCGATCGGCATCAATGAGCCGGCGAGCGAGATGTACGGAAAGCTGATGAGCATCTCGGACGAGCTGATGTGGAAGTATTGGGTGCTGCTGACGGACCTGAAGCAAAGTGAGATCGACACGATGAAGGCGGACGTGGCGGCGGGAAAGCTGCATCCGATGGAGACGAAGAAAATATTGGCGCGGACGATTACTGCGGGGTTCCATGGCGAGGCTGCGGCAGAGAGCGCTGGCGAAAATTGGGCGCGGATGTTTCAGCAGAAGGGCGAGAGCGAGGATCTGGAAGAGGTCATGGTCGCGTATGTCGATGTATCGAGCGCGGACGCAAACCAGATTCGCCTGCCCAAGTTGCTGGTGGCGCTTGGGCTGGCCGCGAGCGGGGCAGAAGCGAACCGGAAGATTGCGGAGAGGGCCGTCAAGGTGGACGGCGAGGTGGTGGACGGCGCGGCGATTCACGCGGCGACGTTGCCAGTACGGCTCGTGGTGCGGTTGGGGAAGCGGGCGAAGATGGCGCTGATTGCGTAGGCCAACGGGTAAAATGGCTGCGCCCACTCCCCCGGGCTGAAAGCGAGACCGAATCATGCAGGCAATGGACACGGGCCGGCAGGAATATCCATTGGGCGGATGGCAGCGAGGGTTCTCGCTCGTCCTTGGCACGATCTTTGGGGGCTTCGGCGCCTTCCTCGTCTACATATCGTTCACGAAACCCAATCTTGGATCGCTACTTTACATTGCGATCGCTTCATTTGCATTCGGAATCTATATGCTGGCGACCGCCCTTCGTTCGCGGCTGGTGATGGATGGGTCTCGAGTCGAAGTGCGCTACGCATTCTCTGAGAAGACTGCGGACCTAAACGAGATTGAGGGATATCGGACCGTCTCGACGCGGAACGGCTCGTACTGGCAATTGAAGCTGAAAGAGGGCCGAGGCACGATCACCGTGCAGAAATCCTACGACTGCGACGGAGTGCGCGCGTGGCTGCAGCAGATTCCCGACCTGGACGAACGCGATCGCACAGCACTGCTGGAGCAGATTGAGCAAAGCCAGGAGCTGGGCGCCACGCCCGAGGAGAGGCTGGCGGCGCTGAACAAGGCTAAACAGCTGAACTACGGGCTTTCAGCGGTCGCGATTGCGGGGGCATTGGGTTTAGGGATCGGCGGCGCTTCGCTGCGCATGCCGTCGGCGATTGTTCTAGCGCTGCTTCCCATCGTGCTTATTTATCTGGTACGCAGCGGGCCGCTACTGTATGCGATCTTCAAGCCAAAACGCGATCCGCGCACGGACCTCGGAATTGCTTTTATGGCATGCGGACTAGGGTTGATTTTCGGAGACAGCAGCCTTCATTTCGTGGACCAACTCTCGCTGCTGGAGTACGCAGCGCTGGTTGGGGTGCTATTTTGCGCAGGAATTTATTCGGCGGCGCGCAAGAATCCGCAGTTCTGGGGCGCGATGTTCGGCATGCTCTTCGTCGCAGGTGCGTATGGCTTCGGCCTGGCCGGGGCTGCCGATACGATTCCGGACCATGCGAAGCCGGCGAACTACTCGGTGACGATCGAGAACAAGCACGAGACGCATGGGCGCTCCACTTCTTACTACCTCGATCTTGAACCTTGGGGTCCGATACAGAAGGCGAACAGTCTCAGCGTGTCGTATTCGACTTACGAGGGCGCTTCGATTGGCGATCAGGTTTGTCTCGATCTTCGCCCAGGAGTGTTGCGCGTGCAGTGGTACCAGGTGGTTGCGTGCGCGGGGACAGGGCAGTAGGGGCGAGAAGGCGCGGATGCGCTCAGGATGACAATTCAGTGCCGATGTAGACGTTAAATGTTGAGCGCGAATGCGCAGGCGGAGTCGTAAAAAAGGCGCAGCCGATGGAAGGAAGTCCATCCATGAGTCTGGAGCGGCACGAATACCGGCTGAAGGGGCGGGCGCAAGCGCTCTATTTAGTCCCGGGACTTGTGTTTGGTGGATACGGAATCTTTACCGCATCGGGAGCCAAAGGTGGAGTAGCGCCACTCGCCGGCGGAAATTTGATTTCCTTCATTTCATTCGTGGCTCAGCCTGCAATCCTTGGCCCGGTTTTCGTTCTGATCGGATGCTATTTTGCGGCATTTGCGCTGCGTTCAAGAGTGGTGCTGGATGGCACGCAAATTTCGCTTCGTTACGCGATTCGGGAGAAGTCGGCAGATCTCAGCGAGATCGAGGGCTGGCGAATGGACCTGCTGACCTGGAGCGGGCCGTATTGGAGGATCGAATTGAAAGAGGGGCGCAGACCTATTTTGATCATGACATTGTTTCAGGTTGACGACAGCTTTTATGCGTTCCTTAGCCAGTTGAAGAGCCTCGACAATAATTAGAATCCCGCGGGGCGTGACCAACGAAATCAAAAATCGTGCGGGGTCTGGGCGGCCCGCGTTCTGTCGCCCCTGCGGGGCTTGCTCGTTTTTCCGCTGCTGTCCCAGGGTTTCGTCCGCGCGGCGGACTCCACCCTGGGCTAACTTCTTGCGCTCCCTCAGGGAGCTTTCGTGCGGGTGGTACGGTACCAGGTTAAGCATCGTGCGATCCCACCCTAAGCGCCCAACCACCCCACGGACGAGGACCTGTCCATGGGGGCCCCGGTGTGCCGCGCTTAGGATGGGGCATCTATTTTTCGCGCGGAGTTTGGAGCCGGAAAAACAACTTCGGGGCGGGAAAAACAACCGCAGGTCCTTCGGCTCCGGTCGTCCGCCTCGGCGGACGATCTTCGCTCAGGATGACAATTCAGTATTGAAACAGGCGTTAGCTGGCTTGCGCGAACGCACGCGCGGAGTCGAGGAGCTTGGCGACGGATTCCTTCGAGCACGACTCGGCGTAGATGCGCAGCAACGGCTCGGTGCCGCTGGCGCGCAGCAGCAGCCAGGTTTCGGCGGCCTTTGGTTTGGTCGAGGCTTCGGGGTTGTCGAGGAAAAACTTTACGCCGTCGAGATTTTCCTGCGAGTAGATAGCCATGCCGGCGAACACGATGTCGCCGGGCTTGAGAGCGTGGGCGCGGGCGATGGCTGCGTTCTTTTGCGCTTCAGGCAGATGGAGATCGATTCGGCCGTACTGGTGCTCGCCAAACTCGGCCTGCAAGTCGGCGACGAGAGTCCCAAGCGTTTTCTTTTCCTGAGCCATGACGTTGGCGAGCATCAGGCAATTGAGCAGGCCGTCGCGCTCTGGCAGGTGGCGCTGGAAGCCGATGCCGCCCGACTCTTCGCCGCCCATCACGATTTCGCGCTCGAGCATGAGGTCGACGACATACTTGAACCCGATGCCGTGTTCGATCAGCTCGCGGCCGTATTTTTTTGCGATACGGTCGAGCATTTTTGTTGTGTTAAAGGCGCGAGTGACGGCGCCGGGCCAGCCTTTGTACTGCAAGACCCAGTTCAGCAGCACGGAGTAGATTTTGTGCGGGTCGACGAATTCGCCGTGCTCGTCGATGGCGCCGATGCGGTCGGCGTCGCCGTCGGTGCAGAGGCCCGCCTGGCACAGGTTCGCAACGGTGGCTTCGCCGAGGGCGCGGATGTTCGGCTCGATAGGCTCGGGATTGATGTGGGGAAAGAGCGGGTCAGGGTTGGAGCGAA
Organism: uncultured Acidobacteriaceae bacterium; assembly: GCA_963763585.1. Lineage (GTDB taxonomy): Bacteria > Acidobacteriota > Terriglobia > Terriglobales > Acidobacteriaceae > Telmatobacter. The sequence continues at coordinate 88,485 of CAVXPR010000002.1, forward strand.
TCTGCACGTGGGCAACGCCGATGCGCGCGAAAATGTCGGCAAGAATGGTGCCGCCTGCGCCGTACATGGAGTCGATGCAGAACTTCATGCCGGATTTCGAAATGAGGTCGAGGTCGGCGAAATCTTCGATGGCTTTGAGATAGGTGGGAAGGAAATCGACTTCGGTAATGTTCGCGGGCTGAGCGGCGCGCGGGGCGGGTCTTGCCGAGGAACGACTCGATGGCCGTGATCATGACGGGCTGGCCGGAGCCGCCATACCAGCCCTTGTACTTCACGCCGTTCCACTGGGCGGGGTTGTGCGACGAAGTGATCATGATGCCGCCGGCTGCGCCGCGCTCGCGCACGCCCCAGCTCAGCGCCGGCGTGGGCGTGATGGCGTTGGCGAGCATCACTGGAATGCCGGTGGCTGCGACAACTTCAGCGCAGGCGTGGGCGAAGGCTTTCGACCCGAAGCGCGTGTCGTAACCAATGCAGAGGCCGCGAGCGGGATCTTCGTGGGCTGAACCTTCCTGTGCCGATCCTTTTTGAGAGTGAATATAGGCGGCGATGGCTTCGGCGGCGATGCGCACGTTGGCGAACGTGAAGTCGTCAGCGATAATGCCGCGCCAGCCGTCGGTGCCGAATTTGATAACGGGATCGGGCATGAATAGGGTTCGATACGTCTTTCAGTAGTTTTGGGGAAGCAAAGGAAAACAATAACAGGCGGCGAGTGGTTTGCGCACGGGCGCGTGGTGAGTTTGGAAAGCCTCCGTGCCCAAGTTGGAAAGGCTATCGCGTAGGTCTAGAATGGGGCCAACTGTTGGTAAAACAAAGACGGTTCGTTCACCTCGGCCGAAATTCGAATAAAGGATTTCCCCGTGTCCATTCTCAAAAGAACAATAGGTCTCAGCAGAACGGCAAGCGTTGTGTTGCTGGCGGCGGCAGTGGCCGCAGCATTGTCCGCCGCGGTGTTTGCGCGGCAGTGCTCGGCGCAACAGAGCAGTGCACGAGGCGGCGCGCCGCAAGCGGGCGGGGCGAAACCAGCCGGGACGCAAGCCAGCGGTGCGGGGGGCGGCGGGGCGCAAAGAGGCTTCCAGCCGGAAAACACCGATGAGCCGGCGGCGAAGAACGGCCACCAGTACATCGTGGCGATCGGCATCGACCACTACGACAACTGGCCGATCCTGAGCACAGCGGTGAGCGATGCAACGGGATTTGCGAAGCTGCTGACGACGAAGTTCGGATTTGAATATGCCGCGGAGCCGCTGACCGAAAAGGCCGCCACAGGGAAAGCGATCATTTCGCTGCTTGAAGACGATTTGTCCGCGCGCCTGAAACCCGAGGACTCACTGGTGATCTTTTTCGCCGGCCACGGGACGACTCACGACTACAAGATCGGCGATGAATCGCGGTCGGACGGATTCATTGTTCCGGCGGATGCGCGCGCGCCGGGAAAGGACGAGCACTGGAGCGATTACCTGAAGATCGAGGACCTGCTGCATACCATCGACTCGCTGCCTGCGGGGCACATTCTGGTGATCCTGGATAGTTGTCATAGCGGCATGGCGCTGGGGAACAAGTTCATGACCAGCCGCGCCGACACGCGTTTTGAGCGGGACATGCTGGTGAAGGTGAGCCGCAAAGTGATTGCCAGCGCGCAGGGCGACCAGCTTGCCGCTGACACTGGGCCGCTACCGGACCACTCGCTGTTTACCGGGCTGATGATTCAGGGCCTGACGAACGGGAAGGCTGACAGCTTTGGCGAGGGCTTTGTGACGTCAAGCCAGCTGGGCGCTTTTGCGCAGCACGAAGTGGCAGTTGCGGCGGGATCGAAGCAGACTCCGCTGTTTGGAGCGTTCGACGATGACCAAGGCGGCGAGCTGGTGATTCACATGGGCGTGGGAGCCCAGCCCGCGGTTACGAACGGCTCTGATCCCGACGCCACACTGACGAAGTACGAAACGCTGGAGCTCGACCGCCTGAAGAAGAATGGCCGCCACTATTGGCAAAATGACGATCCGCTGAAGAACTTTCCGGCGGCGCGAAGCGTGGCGCTAAAACTCTGCGATGCCGGCGACGACAGCGTCAAGTACTGGGGATGCGAACAAGCGGCAAGAAGTTTTCGCACAGGGTTAGGCGGCGAGACGGACTACACCCGCGCAGCGAGCCTGGCGCAAAAGGCATGCGATGGCAAAGATACCGACGCGTGCGTTCTGCTGGCGTCGCTTTACCAGACCGGAGAAAGCATTGAGCCGGATATGGAGAGCGCGGTAAGGCTCTTTCAGGATTCGTGCAACCAAGGCAATCTGCGTGGCTGCTTTGGCCTGGGCAGGCTCTATATGGATGGCCATGGCGTGGCGAAGGATTACGCGCAGGCCAAAACGCTCTTTACCCAGGTGTGCGACGGCGGCGAGATGACGGGTTGCAATGGCTTGGGCGCGCTTTACAGCTTTGGCGAGGGCGTGACCCAGGACTACGCCCAGGCAATGACCTATTGGCAGAAGGCTTGCGACGGCGGAATTGGCAGGGCCTGCGAAAACATTGGCCAGTTGTACTGGTTTGGAAAAAGCGTGAGCAAGGACCCGGCGCAGGCAGTGAATTTTTATCGCAAGGGCTGCGCGGGCGGCGAAATGGAAAGCTGCGCCGAGCTGGGATGGATGTATGAAAACGCACAGGGTGTCGCCAAGGATCAGGCGCAGGCGCTGACGCTCTATAAGCAGTCGTGCGATGGCGAGTCGGCGACCGGCTGCAATGAGCTGGGAAATCATTACCAGCTCGGCGATGGGTTGACCAAAGACCTGGCGCAAGCTGCCGTGAATTTTCGCAAGGCCTGCGACGCCAGCGCCGGCCAATGGGGCTGCAACAACCTGGGCTTGCTGTACGAAAGCGGCCAGGGTGTAGCACTGGACGCGACCGAGGCGCTGCGCCTCTACCGTAAGGCCTGCGATGCCGGGCAGATGATTGCGTGCACTAATGCGGGCAACATGTATGTGAATGGCCGTGGCACATCAAGGGACGACGGAGAAGCCGTGCACATGTTCCGCACCTCGTGCGACGGAAATTATCTGGCGGGATGCGTCCAGCTTGGATACATGCTTGAGTTTGGGCAAGGCGCGACGAAAAACGAGCCGCAAGCGATCGGACTTTTCCGCAAGGCGTGCGACGGCGGCGAGCTGAGGGGCTGCCTGGGCCTTGGCGGAATGTTTGAAAGCGGCCAGGGCGTGGCAAAGGACGAGTCGCAGGCGGCGAAGTTGTACGGCAAGGCATGCGATGCCGGAAACATGTCAGGCTGCACCGACGAGGGCAACCTGATGGTGAGCGGCCGCGGCGTGGCCAAGGACGAGACGGCGGGTTTCGCGCTCTACAAAAAGGGCTGCGATGGCGGCGACATGAACGGCTGCGTGAATTACGCGCTGGCCTACGAATCGGGGCAGGGCGTGGCGAAGGACGAAACTCAGGCGGCACAACTTTTCCAAAAAAACTGCGACGCGGGCGACTTGAGGAGTTGCACTCAACTCGGCTATTTGTATTTCAACGGGATCGGCGTGGCCAGAGACGAGACGAAGGTATTTCAACTGACGCAGAAGTCCTGCGATGGCGGAGTGATGCTGGCCTGCGCCAATCTGGGTGCTACTTATTATTTGGGGGTGGGGATCGCGAAGGACGAATCCAAGGCCATCGCGCTAAGCCGGCAGGCCTGCGATGGCGGCGAACCGCGAGGCTGCGCCAGCGTCGCCGTGATCGACTTCATGGATCGCGAGGGATTCGACTCGGCAAAGAATTACGCGGACCAGTTGACCACCTATCGAAAGGCGTGCGACAGCGGCGACATGAAGGGCTGCGCGGCGCTGGGTTACATGATTCACAATGGCCTGGGCACGACGAGGGATGTTAGCGCTGCCAATGACCTGACGCTGAAATCCTGTGACGGCGGCGTGATGATCTCCTGCGCGGGGTATGGCGCAATTCTTTACGCCGGCGACGGCTTGAAGCAGGACCCGGCCCAGGCGCTGAGCTATGAGCACAAGGCGTGCGACGGCGGCTCGATGGCAGGCTGCATTTACGTTGGATACTTTTATCAAAATGGCATTGGCGCGCCGATTGACGCAGTGCAAGCCGCCGACTTCTACCGCAAATCGTGCGACGGCGGTGAGCCAACGGGCTGTCGCGCCGTGGGCTGGCTCTACCGGAACGGCCTGGGCGTGGCGCTGGACGAAGCGACGGCCCTGAGTTTCTATCACAAGGCTTGCGACGGCGGCGATCAAACGTCATGCACGGAGTTGAAGGCGAATCCGTAGAGCGGCAAACATCGGCAGGCGATAGAAAGCGGCAGGATGGCGCGCTTCATGTTCTAAACGCGCCAAGCCCAGCGTCGATGGCGTCGCGTGCGGTTGCGGATGAGATTCTAGATCAGGCAAAGGATGCGCTGGCGTGGTGATGGAGCGGACTCGCGCAGCCGTGTAAACTAGCAACTGACCCCAAAAGCCGGTCCGCCCTTGTGGACCGGCTGCGTTATGTCGGGACGTGGCTCAGCCTGGTAGAGCACTCGCTTGGGGTGCGAGGGGTCGGCAGTTCGAATCTGCCCGTCCCGACCAATTAGCTTTCCTCCCTTATTTCCGCCGGTGCCTGCACCTCTCTGGTGAACTGCCGACGCCGAGCACCCCAACCTTCGGCATTGGCCGCAGCCGATGCCGCCAATTTTGACGCGAGGGGTCCGCGAGGCGAGGCCGAGCGAGCGCAGTCGGAATCTGCCCGTCCCGACCAATTAACTTCCCTCCCTCATTTCAGCCGGTGCCTGCACCTCTCTGGTGAACTGTCGACGCGCGGAGCGCCCCAATCATTGGCGAATCTGCTGTCGAAACCGCCTCAATCACCATTTATTTCGCCCTGGTGCACGTCGCGCGAGGGTCAAATTTGCATTTGCTTAGAAACCTAGCCCAGGGCCATTTCGGCCTACGTGACTTTTGTCATGTACCCAAAAGCCGAAACTTCGCGCAATGTTGAGAGACAGGGCAAAGAACCCGACGTGTGCCTATGGGCGGCTTAAGCCGGTTTATGGAGCACAATGTGGAGCAAATAGATTTTGAATCAAACTATTTTCCCCCAGGGCTGCGCATCCTCGAAGGGTCTTAAGAACCGCTGCCGCGAAAGACTCGCGGTGACCGGCGAACAACCGGATCGGCAAAGGATCATCGAGCGAAAGGCGGCACATGAACTCCCCCAAATCGCGTCACGCATTGCAATCAGGCTTTCACGAGCGCAAAGGATTTTTGATCTTGGTTTGCGCGGTGGTTCTTTTCCCGGCTTTCACAGGCCTGACAGGTTGCACGGTCAAGTTTCCGACCATTAAACAAGTTGCCGTGCCCACAATTACTTCTTTTACCGCGAGCCCGACAACCATCATCGCCGGCAATAGCACCACGGTGAGCTGGGCCACTACTGGCGCGACTGGCATTGCCGTTACGCCCGGGACATTTGCATCAACGTCGGCGAGCGGGTCAGTGGTTCTAAGCCCGACAACGACCACCACTTATACTCTGACGGCCACGAACACCTCAGGCTCGGTAACTGCAACGGTGATTGTAACCGTGACTCAGCCGAACCTGCCCACGATCAGCTCGTTCATGGCGAGCCCGACCAGCATAACGCTGGGCGGCATCAGTACGCTGAGCTGGACGACTTCAGGCGCGACGACATTGAACATTGCGCCCGGAAATCTTGCGTCGACCTCGGCGACAGGCGCAGTGAACGTGAGCCCAGAGACGACGACGACTTACGTTTTGACGGCGACCAATGCGGCAGGATCGGTGACGGCTTCGGCCAAGGTGACGCTGACGTCGACGGGCGGGCCGTTGAGTATTACGACGACTAGCTGCCCTGGCGGAACGCAGAACACAGCTTATGCAGGCTGCACGATCGCGGTGACGGGTGGAACTCCGCCTTATAGTTTTTCGGTCGACGATAGCGGCAATTATCCTCCGCTGCCGGAAGGATTGACGATGGATTCATCGTCGGGTGAGATTACGAGCCCGTTGATTGGCGGCCAGGGGACTTACTCGCCGGAAATAATCGTGACGGATGCAACCAAAGCGACGGCGAAAGCGCAGATTGCTTTCGCAATGAACGGCAGCAATGCGTTTTTGAAGAACGTGTTTACGGCTGCTTCCATCTTTCACCATCGCGTGGATGCGGCGACGACAAATTTGCCCGTGGATACTTCGCCCGCAGCGCCGATGTACAGCGGTTATCTGCCGGAAACGGTCAAGCCATTTTTTGGAAACAACTCGAATGCGCCGTTTCCGAATGGGATTCCGGCGATCGAAGTGCCGGCGAACCAACCCGACGTTTCGGTAGCGACGACGGTGTACCAGTCGTACTTTACTTCCGGGCCGATTCCCGCTTACGCGCCGGTGGAGGGCACGAGCAACTCGTCGGGTGACCGGCATGTGCTGGTCTATCTCGAGCCGGGCAATGGAAGCAATCCCGCGCTTTACGAGATGTGGCAGGGAATTTATCTTGACGGGCCGTGGACTGATTCCTCAAACGCCGTGTGGCCGAATGTGGCGACAGATGCGCTGACGACGCAGGGTCAGGGAACATCGGACGCGGCGGGGCTGCCGGTAGGGCCGCTGCTGGCCAATGCCGACGAAGTGATTGGAACGGGTACGCCGACCGCGCCGAACGGCGCCGTTCAGCATCCGATTCGATTCACTCTGAATCATATGTTGAATTACTGGGTGTGGCCGGCGACGCAAACCGCCGGCGTAGGAAGCTGCCTAAACAGCAGTGGGGGCTCGATTTCAACGGAGTCTGAGATTTCGCAGGCCACGCCGCCGGCAAGCTGCACGATGAGCGGAGCGGCCGGCGAGATTTACCGGTTGAAGGCGTCAGTGCCGACGCCAACATGCGCGGCGACTAGCCCGCAGGCGGCCATCATTATTACGGGGTTCCGGAATTACGGAATCATCCTGGCCGACAATGGAGACAGCGGCGGGTTGATCGGGACGCCGGACGCGCGCTGGAACGACGCGGACCTTTCGTGCCTTACGAGCCTGATTCTCTCGGACTTTGAGCCGGTGAATGTGTCGAGCCTGATGGTGACGAACGACAGCGGGGCGACCAGCCACTAGGATTGCGCAGCCGGGCAATGCACTTTAGACAAGCTTTTCGAGAATTGCCGTCAAAACTTCCGGCTGGTCGATCATTACATCATGGCCGCATGTCACAGTTTCAGTCTTCCAAGAGCTGTCTGCCCGGCAGCCTTCCAAAGCATTGTCAAAGGCAGCACTCTTGAACAGGGGCGCGCGAACATAAACCTTCCTGGAAATGTTCTGGTACTCGCGCGTCACCCTCAGTTCCTCGGTAAAGCATTTGATCGGATGCGGCGTCAACTTGCTGTCGACCCAGGCTAGGTCGCTTGCGTTCACGTGAAAATAAGACGCAGGCGGGGGCTTGACAGCAGCCACGGACGGCGGCGAAGAGCGGTTAATCTCGTATAGCGACTGGTTATTTTCAGGCATGAAGGCGTCGAGGTAAACAATTGCCGAGATTCGATTCCGAAGCTGCTCGGCAACGCCAGTAATTACCATGCCGCCATACGAATGACCGACGAGCACGATGCCATCGAGATCCTTCCATTTGATTTCACCGGCCACGTCGGCAATCTGTGTGGAAAGGTCGATCACATCGGGCGGCAAATGCGAACGCTCTCCCACGCCGGAGAGAGTGGGGGCGATGACATAATGGCCCTTGTCCGTTAAGCGATCGTAGACACGCCGCCAGCACCATCCTCCATGCCATGCACCATGAACCAAAACAAACGTAGCTTTCTTCCGCTCGGCGTGGACCGTTAGATTCGGCACGATTTCAGCGCCGGCTACCAGCCCCACTCCCATGGATATAACTTGCCGTCGCGAAATAGGTCCAGAGCCCATTTCTCACCTTGTGACCGATTGTATGCGACCCAAAAGGCGATGCAATGAATCCGAGACGCCCAATAAGATGGTCCGAAGACAACAGACCTCTAATTTGTGCCTGAGACCCGGTGATCTCTCTCTGGATTCTCCGGCTTGCCTTTGTGGGATCAGTGCGCGGGGGGGACGTAGTCGGCTGGCAGAGCTGATCCGGAGCCGAAGAAAAAGTCCTCCATTTGCTCGACGAGGAACTGCTGCGCCTGCGGCAGCCAGGGCTGGAGGCGGTACTCGTTCAGCAGCATCTTCTGGCGGCCGAGCCACTCATCCCACGCAGCCTTGGACACGTTCTTATAGATCTTCTGGCCAAACTCCGAGTCGAAGGGCGGCTCGTCGAGGCCTTCCATTTCCTTCTTGTTGCGAACGCAAAAAACCATGTGCGCCATAAAAATTGCTCCCAGATACCATTGTAATTGGATGACCGAGCGGCCGCGGCTTACTGATGGTTGGCCAAAACGACGCGCCACGGCGCGTAAATTCTCTTGACAAGCCGATGGGCGGCAGGTTGTTCTATCTCCACCTCGCTTGAGGCCTGCAGCCCAGTTGTTAAATTCCCTGACGCGCGGGCTGCGCGTTGAAGCGAATCGATTCCCCTCCCCTTCAACCACCATCCTCAATAGGAGAGTTGCAATGGCCGATGAACCAAACACAGTAGCAGCCAGCTCAGGACTGTCAGAGGATGCCGCCAGCGGCCTTGCCTACCTGACATTCATCCCGGCGGTCATTTTTCTGATCGTTGCGCCGTACAACACGAATCCGAAGGTCAAGTTCCACGCGTGGCAGTCAATCTTCCTGGCCGTAACCTGGTTTGCAGCCTGGGTCGTTCTCATGGTGCTGGCCTTTGTGCCATTTGTTGGCTGGATTCTCTTGCCGATTCACTTGCTCCTGTTCCTGGGACTTTTCATCGTCTGGCTCATCGCCATCATCCAGGCGTTCCAGGGGAAGAGATTTTCAATCCCGGTGATCGGGTCAATTGCCGCAAAGCAGGCGGGCGTTTAAGTAGCCGCAGCCGGGCGAATGGGCCCGAATGCTACTCAAGTTTTATCGCCTTTTGCCCTTTTTGAATCGCCGCTTGCTCCCACCCGGGGGCGGCGGCGATGTGTTTTTGCGCTTGTTTTTCTTCGATTTTGAAGAGGGTCGCGCCGCTTTACTGCCGGTAAGCGGCAATTCTTCTTCCACAAGAGCAAATTGAAGTTTGCGCTCCTGCACCAGGACGCGGTCGAGGATTACTTGCACGCGATCCCCTGCGCGGTAGCGGCGGCTCGATCGCTCGCCGACGATTTCATGCGTGTTCTCGCGCCAGGTGAAGCGGTCGGCGCGCATTGTGTCGATAGGGACAAGCCCCTCGACAAAGAGATCGGTGAGCTCAACAAAGAGGCCGAATTTAGCGGGGTTGAGGACGAGGGCTGCGAATTCGTCGCCGACGCGGTCCTGCATGAAGCGAACTTTTTTCCACTCGACCAGCTCACGTTCTGCTTCGGCGGCACGGCGCTCGGTGTAGCTCGTTTCTTCGGCGACCTCGGCGAGCTCGGGTTCGGGGATGGGGGGTGCGATCGGGACGCGCTCAGTTGGGATTCCCAATTTCGCGGAGGCCCCCCCACCCTAGCGGAGCTAGGGTGGGGCACCCGCGTGGTCTCCCACCCTTTCCGCACAGAACGCGGAAAGGATGGGGCAACGCCGGTTGCTGGGCGGCCCTCATTGGGGTGCGACCACGGCGAGCTGAGACGTGAGGCGGTGACGGCGCGATCGCCCGGGACGCCGGCGCGGAGCAGCGTTTTTGCGATGCGGTGCACGATGAGGTCAGGATAGCGGCGGATAGGCGAAGTGAAGTGGGTATAGCTGGGCGCGGCGAGCGCGAAGTGGCCTTCATTGACCTCGGAGTAGCGCGCCTGCGAGAGCGAGCGCAGCATTAGGTAGCTGAGGATGCGCTCTTCTGGTCTGCCCTCAATGCGCGCGGCCAGCTTCTGGTACATGCGGGGCGTGACGGCGATGTCTTCAGGGACTTCATGCTGGCGAGGATTGCGGCCCTGGCCATGCGATTCGCGGCGCTCCTGACGCGTCTGGATGCGCTTGACGGGCAGCGGCCCGAGGCCAAGCGAATATCCGAAGGCGGCGGCGAGCTCTTCAAACTGGACGACGCGGCGCGGGTCGGGCTTCTCGTGAATGCGATAGAGCGACGGAACGCCGAGGTCTTCAAGCCAGACGGCAACGCACTCGTTGGCGGCGAGCATGAACTCTTCTATGAGGCGGTTGGCCCAGGTACGCTCGGCCTTTGTGACGCCGCGCATCTGGCCATGCTCGTCGAATTCAATGACCGGCTCAGGTAAGTCAAAATCAATGGAGCCTCGTTCCTCGCGGCGCTTGTTCATCAGCACGGCGAGTTTTTTCATGCGTTCGAATTCCGGCACGAGCTGCGGAGTAGCGGGCGCGGGTTTCCGCGTCGCCTTCGAGGCGCTCACGCGCTTCCGCGTTTTGGACGGGAGCATCGGCCTGGTTAAGAATCGCGTGCACTTCTGTGTACGTCATGCGCGCGGCGGAGCGAATCACTCCTTCGACGATCTCGAAGCTCTCGATGTTGCCCGCCGCGATCGAGTTGCATAAGACAACTGAGTACGAGCCGGTCTTCATTGGGGCGAAGGCTGCAAATGCCGGTTGAAAGCTCATGGGGCAGCATAGGGATGGCGCGATCAGGAAAGTAAACGCTGGTGCCGCGAATGCGGGCTTCGAGATCGAGTGCTGAGCCGGGGCGGACGTACTCGGATACATCGGCGATGTGGACCTGAAGCTCGAAACCCGGGCCGAGCGGGCCGCCATCAGCGCGCTCGCGGACCAGCACGGCGTCGTCAAAGTCTCGCGCAGTCTCGCCGTCAATGGTGACGATGGGGAGCGGGCGGAAGTCGGTTCGGCGCGTGATTTCGGTGGGATCAAGATGAGCAACGGCGCGAGCTTCATCCAGCACCGCATCGGGAAAGATACGCGGAAGCTGGTGCTTGCGGATCATCATCTCCACATCGACGCCAAATTCATCGGGCGATCCGAGCACTTCAATCACGCGACCGATCGGCGGGCGCGTGGGCGTGGGCCAACTGGTGATTTCGACGTCGACGACGAGGCCGTCTAGATTCTCCGGGCCTTCCAGGCTTTCAAGTTTTGGAGTAGACAGTGCCTCGCTACCGAGAACGCGATGCGGCGTCGAGGATTCGGCTGCTTTCGGAATCTCCGCGCCGGGCGGAATGACGATCGGCTGCGTCATGCGGTCGTCGAAGGGAATGACAACGTTGTCGCGTCCGCGATCCGGGCGCGCAACTCGAAATGTCCCCACAACGGTGGGGTTCGTCCGTTCCAGAATGCGCACGATGCGGCCCTGCCGGCGGCCATCGGCTTTGGGGGGTTCGGCTTCGACAAGAACCTGATCGCCCTGCATGGCGGCGTTGATCTCGTTGGGAGGAATAAAGATGTCCTGCACGGCTTGAGCCACTTTCAAATCCGTGGCGGAGGGTCTGCGATTGGGACGGACAAAACCATAGCCGTCGCGGTGCAATCGAGCCTGCCGGCGACGAGATTGTCGCGTGATGCCGCTCGCGCAATGGCCCAGTGCTCACGGTCGATATGGACGAGCTGGCCGCGGACGGTCAGGCGGTCCAGTTGCTCGAGGAGGAGACGGCGCGCGCGCCCGCCAGGGAGCGAGAGCTCACGGACCAACTGCTTGTATCCGGCCTTTTGGCTGGGGGAGGCGGCGATCCGGGCTAACAACTCGCGGTCGGTCATATGCTCAGATTAAGGCAAGCTGATGGTTGCGATGACTTTGGGGTGTCGTGCTTGCACAGAAAACGCAGAGTTGCCGTAGAATGGGGTTGCGCGTCGTCCTGGCAGAGCCGGAAGTTTGATACTTCCGATTCCCGGCCGCACAGGAGATAGCCGCGGCGAGAGCTGCGGCGAGCCGACTTTTACTTTTTTTGGGTTCGAGCCATTGGCCTTGCCTTGGCACCCCCGGTCCCCAGCGGACAGAATAGGAAGAGAACCTTGAGCGCAATGTGGAAACCAAGCCAGACTGGATCATCGATCCCGAACTCCGCGCCGGAGCCGCAGCACGCGGCGCCCCCGGCACATGTGCCTGAAACACCCTCCCGGACGCAGGCCGGAAATACCGAACAAGCCACGCTCGGCAAAGGTCTGTTCATCAAGGGCGAGATTACAGGTTCAGAGTCTTTATATATTGACGGCAAAGTGGAGGGCGCAATCAACCTTCCTGGTAACCGCTTGACCATCGGACGCAACGGACAGGTTGCGGCCAACATCACTGCGCGCGAAGTTGTAGTACTTGGCAAGGTGAAAGGCAACGTCTCCGCAACCGACCGCGTGGACATTCGCGCGGAAGGCTCGCTGAATGGCGACGTGTCAGCTGCGCGCATCAGCATTGAAGATGGCGCGTTTTTCAAGGGCGGGATCGACATCCGCAAGCCCGACACGAAGCCTGCGCAAGGAACCGGCACGACGGGACCGGTTGCAGTCCCAGGGCCGACGCCAGCGATACACGAAGCGCACAACTAGCGCAGGTGCCGGGTAGGCGCAGGTGTCGGGGCGGGTTTCGACGACTTCGACTTCGATTTCGACAAATTGGGCGCCTTCAGCAAGACACAAATTCGCACCGCAACGAGCGCCTCTGCCTCGGCAGGGGCGTTCGTGTCTTTTAGCGCAGCTGTTTCTTTTAGCTGGGGCCGATCATAGATGTGCCGCGCCGGCAACGCCGGATCGTCAGCTGTGACGAAGGCGGCGCATGGCGACGCTGGGCAACGCCGAACCTGATATTTTAAGAATCCACATTGCGATCACGGTCCAAACCGCGAGGCCGCCGGCGAGGACCAACGTGTCAGTGATGGCGCGGGCATGATGAAGCTCGGCCAATCGCGGCAGATGGCTGAACAGGCCGGCGAGCGCGAAGGAGACGAACCACGCAGCCGCGCCGCCCGCACAAGAGGCCAATAGGCAACGGCCCATTTCGGCATAGTCGAGGCTGGCGAGCGAGACCATGCGGCGCTTGTGCAGCAACAAGGCGATGGTGAGGGTCTGCAACGCAATTCCGATGTCGGAGGCGAGCGCCAGGCCCATTGCGCCCCGCCATTGGAAGAGCAAGTCATAGATGGGCAATGAGACAACCGTGACGATGGTGCTGGCGACCATGGGCACAAAAGTATTTCCCGCGGCAAAGAAGGCGCGCGAGTAAATAGCCTGCGCCGACCAGAGAAACAGCGAGACAGAGAAGACGGCGAAATAGGCGGAGCAAAGCTGCGCGTCGTTCGCGGAGAAGCGGCCACCGGTAAAAACCAGATCGATGGCCGGCCAGCCTAGCGGCACCATGATGGAGGCGGCGAGAAGGCCGAGCGCAGCCACGCGAGAGACAGAATCAGCGACGCCGGTGGCGAACTCAAAGCGGCGATCGCGCGTCCACAGGCTTGCGAAAAAGGGCATGGAGGCTGCGCCGGCAGCCTGCGCCAAAACCGACACGGGCGCGGTGAAAACCTGCTTGGCGTAGCTCATCAGCGAAACGCCGCCGCCGATCCTTGAGGCGAAGTGAGCAATGATCCAGTTGTCGGCGGTGACCAGGGAGACGCCGGCCATGAGCGGCAATGAGAGGCGCACCCATTCGCGCAGGCCCTCGTCGTGCCAGTCGAGAATCCAGTGGTAGCGTGTGCCCGCGCGATACGCAAAGTACCAGTTGAGAAGAAATGGCCCGCATACTGCGCCCGCCACGGTGCCGACGGCCAGCGACGACACGCCCATTTTATTAACAAGCAGCAAGCCGCCGACGATGGTGCCCAGGCCGTAGATGAGCGGCGCGACGGCCTGCACGTTGAATTGCTTGCGCACCAGCAACACAGCGCCAAAGACGCCGCCGGCAAAGAAGCACAATTGCGCGGGCAGCAAAATGCGCGTGAGCTGCACGCAGATTGCGGCCTTGTGCGGATCGAAACCGTTGAACCACCAATGCACGTACCAGGGGGCGAGGATTTCAGCCAGAACGATAGCCGCGCCCAGCACCAGATACATGGTGGTGAGAATCACCGAGAGCGAGCGCTCGCCCTCGGCATTGCGGTCTTGCTCGTGATAGCGGGTAAGAATGGTGACGAATGTGATGGATGCCGCGCCGCCGACGAGGAAGTAGGAGATCATGTCGGGCAGGACGAAGGCTGCGTTGAGTGCGTCAGCCTCCATGCCGCGGCCGAAGAGCCAGACGATGTATTTGACCCGCACCAGCCCAATGATGCGTGACAGAATTGTGGAGACCATGAGCACGACGGTGGCGGAGAAGATGCTGTGCGCGTGGGCGGGATGCAGAAGGCCGCGCGTACGCTGCCACCACGAGCGCGGCGCTGGCTGAGGTTCCGGCTCGGCAGCCAGTTCCAGCTGCTGCGGATCGCGGTCTGAAGGCGACGTGGTCACTGCTGTCGATTCTACTGGGATTTTATGCGACTGCTATAATCGGGAACTTAATATGCCTACCCTGCCGCAATCGCTCCCAGTGGCCCGGGAGCGGGAACAGCTCTGGCCATACTTTCTGCTCTTTTTTGTCTCCGGTTTTCCAGCTCTGATCTATCAGATTGTTTGGCAGCGGGCGCTATTTACGATTTACGGCGTAAATATTGAGTCGGTCACAATAATCGTCACCGTTTTTATGCTGGGACTCGGCTTGGGCAGCCTTGCAGGCGGAAGACTGTCCACAGCCGGCGGCGTACGCGCTCTTCAAGCCTTTGGAGCGATCGAAATCTGCATTGGGACATTTGGCTTCTGCTCTCTTTGGATTTTTCATAGCGTAGCGGAGTTCACCGCTGGGGCTTCGACGGCGGCGACGGGAGGAATTACCTTCCTGCTGTTGCTGGTTCCCACGTTGCTGATGGGCAGCACGCTTCCGCTGCTGGTTGCTCACCTTGTGCGGCGCACGGAAAATGTGGGGGAGTCGGTAGGCTCTCTCTACTCCGTCAACACCTTTGGGTCGGCAACAGCGTGCCTGCTGGCGGCTATCGTTCTCATGCGGGTTCTTGGGGAATCAGGATCGGTGAGGTTGGCGGCCGGCGTGAATTTACTGGTGGGCAGCACCGCGCTGTTGCTTTGCTTCCGTTCTGCCCCATTGGACGGGGAGACAAGTTCAGTTGCCGACTCCGGCGTGAGCGAGCCGCACAAGACAATTCGATTTGAATATGCCATGCTGCTGGCCGCGGCCACGGGATTCATTGCTCTGGCGTACGAAATCGTCTGGTACCGGCTTTACTCATTCGCCAGCGGAGGCAGCGCGCCTTGCTTTGCCAATCTGCTGGCATACTATCTGTTCGGCATCGCCTACGGCGCGCTGGCGGTGCACGACGCGTGCAAGAAGAAACTCAAAAACGATCTGGGACGGACCTTGAGGGCCTGCGCAACCGTGGTGACGCTCGGTGCGATCGCGGCGTTTCTAGTAGGACCTGTTCTTTCCCTGTCAGCGAAAACAGTTCCCTATAACTACCTGTATGGACTGGTGGCGATTGCGGCGGCGCTGCTGGGAGCGTCTTTCCCAATCTTGTCGCATGCCGCAATTGGCCCCGCGGATCAAGCCGGCAAGAAGCTGAGTTATTTGTATCTGAGCAACATCGTGGGATCGGCACTGGGCAGTTTTCTGGTGGGCTTTGTGGTGCTGGATCATTTGTCGACGAAGATGTCCTCAGTGCTGCTCCTTGGGTTGGGGATGGCGATTGCGGCAATTCTTGCGGCGCTGGCGACTCCCAGACCTTCGAAGATAGCTGTCCTATCTGCCTTCGCGGTATTCGTCGCTCTTGTTGGAATGAATGGAACACTCTTTTCAGAGATGTATGAGCGGCTCCTCTTCAAGGAGACATTTCATGGCGGGATGGGATTCACCGACCTCGTGGAGAACCGCAGCGGAGTGATTGCCGTCGATGCGCGTGGGACTGTTTACGGAGGAGGCGCATACGACGGACACTTCAACATCGACCCGATGAACGACACCAACGGCATCTTCAGGGTCTACGCGATTCCCGGCCTTCATCCCGAACCTAAAAACGTATTGATCATCGGGCTATCTTCGGGATCGTGGGCGCAAATTCTGGCCAACGATCAGCAGGTTGAGGACGTAACGATTGTCGAGATCAATCCCGGCTATCTCCAACTCATTCGCAAGCGGCCCCCTATTGTGAGCCTTCTCACTAACCCGAAAGTGCATATTGTGATCGACGATGGGCGCAGGTGGCTTGCCGCGCACCCGGATCGCAAGTTCGACTTCATTTTGATGAATACGACATTCAACTGGCGGGCGAACGCTTCAAATCTCCTCTCTGTGAACTTCCTCCAGATGATCCGCCAGCACCTGAATCCGGGCGGAGTCGATTACTACAACACGACCGGCTCTGGGCAAGTGCAACTCACAGGCGCAACCGTTTTTCCATACGCTCTGCGCGTGGCAAATTTTCTTGCCGTGAGCGATAGCCCGATCATTTTTGACAGCGCGGGAATTAGATCGAAGCTTGAGGCCTACCGCATTGACGGTCGCCCGGTATTCGATCTTTCTCGCCCGGCGGACCGAGCCAAGCTGGAACAAATCGCTTCAATGGCGGAGTCAAAGAGTTCGGACTCAAACCAGGAGCGCGATGCGGTGCTCGAAGATCGGGCGAGCCTTTTGAGCAGACTTAAAGGATTGCGCCTGATTACTGATGACAACATGGGTACCGAGTGGCAGTAGGATTCCAGTGAAAGATCGGGCGCGGGCAACGGCGAGCAGCAAAAGAATGTGGTCGCTGGATCGGGCAGCCATATCCTGGCGGATAATTTGAACACCTTAGTCTGTTCACGACAATCTGTTCAAAGGGAGAGTCGCATGCGGAATCTTTCTTTTGTTTCGGCCATTTTTCTATTGGGAGCCATTGCTTCGAGCCAGACGATTCACTCACGCGGCGGATTCACCCTTCCATCTCCGCCGGATGTGCAGACCGTGGCGGTAACGGACAATTACTTCGGCGCGAAGATTGTCGACAATTACCGCTGGCTCGAGGATGCCAACAGCGCCGACACCAAAGCGTTCATTGACGCCGAGAATGCCTACACCGCACGCTACATGGAGCAGGCCCGCATTCACCCACAGATCGCGAATGATATGGACGCGCTGGAGCATGTGAGCACGTGGAAGATTCCCATCCTGCGCGGCAACGATCTGTTTTTTGAGAAGATGCTGGCCGGCGAGGACCAGGCCTCGATCTATGTGCGCCATGGATGGGCTGAGAAAGACAAGCGGCTCATTGACCCGGCGCAGTTCAGCCGCGATCCCAACGCATCAGTGAATCTGGATGATGTTTCGCGCGATGGAACTTTGGTGGCTTACGATCTGCGCCAGGGCGGCGCGGATGAGTCAACCGTGCACGTCTTCAACGTAAATACGGGAAAGGCAATTGAGGATGAGCTTCCCAGCGGAATTTACCTGAGCGTTGCATTTACCCCCAATGGGAAAGGGATCTACTACTCGCGGATGGATCAGAAGGGAACGCTGGTTTATGAGCATGAGCTGGGGACAAGGGTTTCGCACGACGCGCTGGTCTTCGGCAAGGAGTTTCGCGGCGAGGAACTGGGGCCTAACGATCTGATGGAGGCTTCTCTGTCGGACGACTACCGGTATCTAGTCGTCCAAATCGATCGCGGCGTGCCGGCCAAGCGCGTGGATATTGTTTATCGCGATCTGACCAAGCCGGGCTCGTTCTTTGAGATTTTAGTGTGGGGCATCGACTCGCGATTCTCCGCCGACTACGTGAAGGGCGCTTGGTACGTGAGCACCGACTACAAATCGCCCAACTGGAGAATTCTGAAGGCCGACCCCGGCGTGATGCCCGATGCGTGGAAAACGATCGTTCCTGAAGGCGCGGATGCGATTGACAGCTTCAACATCGTTGGCGACAAAATCTATGTCAATCGATTGCACGACGTGAAGTCCGTGACCAACGTTTATACATTGGATGGGAAAGCGGCCGGCAGTCTAGAGAACGACGGCATTGGGTTGGCGACCACCCTTGCGGGAAAAGCCACAGACCGCTACGGCTTCTACAGCTTTGAATCATTCATTGCGCCGCCGACGATCTACCGGCTGGATACGCTGACAGGGAAACGGGAAATCTTTGCACAACCCAAAGTTCCCTTCGATTCCAGCCAGTATGAACTGAAGCAGGTGTTCTATACGTCGAAAGACGGCACCAGAGTGCCGATGTTCATTGCCGGAAAAAAGGGCTTGAAGCAGGATGGCACGGAACGCCTGCTCATGACCGCGTACGGCGGTTTCAATTTGAGCATCCTCCCCAACTGGAGCCCCTTCTACGCCTGGTGGCTGCAGGAAGGCGGCTGGTTTGCGCTGCCTAACTTGCGCGGCGGTGGGGAATACGGCGAGCGCTGGCACGAGGCCGGGATGTTCGAGAAGAAACAAAATGTCTTCGACGACTTTTATGCCGCGGCCGAATATCTGATCGCCAAAAAGTATACTTCTCCTGAACATTTCGCAATTTACGGCGGATCGAACGGCGGCCTGCTGATGGGTGCAGCGATCACGCAGAGGCCGGATCTGTTTTCCGCAGTGGATTGCGCCTATCCGCTGCTGGATATGCTCCGCTATCAGAAATTCGAACAAGGCCCGCACTGGATGACCGAGTACGGTTCGGCGGACAAGGAAGATCAGTTCCCGTACCTTCTCAAGTATTCGCCCTATCAGAATGTGAAGGCAGGCAAAGCCTACCCGGCTGTGCTTTTCTTTACCGGGGCGAGCGATACGAGAGTAGATCCGTTGCATGCGCGCAAGATGACCGCGCTTCTGCAGGTGGACTCATCCAGCGGGCGACCTGTGCTGCTGCACTATAGTGTGTCCGGCGGCCACTCGGCCGGGGTTGGAGTGGAACAGAAAATTCAGGACGCCACCGACCAGCTGACCTTTTTGTGGACTGAAACGGGACAGCCTTTTTCAGAAAAGTAACCACTACAGGTAACGAAAAAACACGAGCGGCGGCGGCGGAGTGTAGCCGTGAGTAACCTCATGCCATTGCGTACTGTTCCGATAAACAGCAATGAGCCAGATTGCATGCCACAGGCGACGCATGTCATAGGCGCATCCACAGCGGCTCGGCCCATCGAGATGAAATCGTGAGCGATTCGAGAAGAACAGTCATACAGACGTAATGTCGTAGTCGTTTTTGGCAAAATTGAAAGCGTTATCCGCGGGGCGCCGCGGGCCGGCACTTGAGCTGGCCACGACATAATGCGAAGGTCCGGAGCAGGAATGCCGTTAGCGGAATTACACACCGACGGGATCGAGTGGCGTGAAGAAGACGCGCGCCTGTCGGCGCTCGAGTCCACGGAAATTCTGGATTCCGGGCCCGAGCCAAGCTACGACACCATCACCCGCCTGACCGCCGAGTACTTCAAGGCCGACACCGTGCTGCTCGGCTTTGCCGACGAGAGTCGCATTTGGATCAAGTCCTATTGGGGCGAGTCGGTGCGCGAGCTTCCGCGTAAGGGCAGCGTCTTTGAATTGGTGCTGGCCGCAGATGGGCCGGTGGTCGCGCCTGACGTCTCTAAACATCCTTACTTTGCCGGCTGCGGACTGATCATCCGGCGGCTTGAAGTCGGATCGTTCGCCAGCGCGCCCATTCGTTCCGGCGACGGGAAAATTCTGGGCGCTCTGACCGTCTTTGGGTGCAAGCCTCGCAGGGAAATGGCGGCAGAAGAGCTGCACATGCTGGAGAGCCTGGCCGATCTGGTTACCAGCCAACTGGAGTTACGCAAGATGCGCAAGACCTTCGGCAAATCCCGGCAGCAGAATACGCGCGCTACTGATGCGGCGACCGGCATCTGGCCGAGCAAATCAGACCTGCGACATGCGCTGGACAACCGAGAGTTCGTACTTTTCTATCAGCCGGAGGTAGAGTTATCAACACGCAAAATCGTGGGCCTCGAAGCGCTGATCCGCTGGAAGCATCCGCAGCGGGGATTGATTCCGCCGTTGGACTTCATTCCGCTGGCCGAGGAAAGCGGGCTGATCCTGCCGATCGGCGACTGGGGACTCTCGGAAGCGTGCAACCAGATTCAGCAGTGGTGCCGCGAGAATCCAAATGAGGATGCGCCTCGTGTCTGCGTGAATCTTTCCGCGCGGCAATTCGCGCGCGAAGGTCTGGCCGACCATGTAGAAGCGTTACTGCGCCAGTCGGGAATTGCCAGCCGCCAGCTCGGGTTGGAGATGACCGAATCCAGCCTCATCCCGGACCAGGACACGGCCCTGAAAGTTTTAACCAGCCTGCGACGCCTTGGAGTCTCGTTGCTGATGGACGACTTCGGCACGGGATATAGCTCCCTGCATCAGTTGCATCTGCTGCCCTTCAATGTGCTCAAGATCGATCGATCGTTTGTTGCGCGCATCACGGAAGGAAATGATCAGCCGCTGCAGATTGTGCGCACCATCGTGGAACTGGCACGCGTGCTGGGCATGGATGTAGTGGCCGAGGGCATCGAGACGGAAGAGCAGTACGCGCTGCTGCTGCAGCTAGGCTGCAAATTCGGACAGGGTTTTCTGTTTTCCCGCGCGGTGCCCGCAGAAACCATCAGCGAGATGCTGCATCTGCCCGGGCGCATTCTGCCCGAGCCGGCGGAATTAAAGGCGGTTCCAAAAAACTGCGCGATCATTCCACTTCAAGCACAAGGCATTTGAGATATTCGGTCTCAGGCAGGTTGAGCACGACGGGGTGATCGGGCGCCGCGCCGCGCCGCTCGAGCAGCCGCACACGTCGCAATGCGTCGGCCGCTGCTGCCGCGACTGCGCCCTCGAGCTCGGCCCAGCCCACGTGATGCGAGCAGGAGCATGTGACTAGCAGCCCGCCGGGACGCAGCATCTTCAGCGCGCGCAGGTTCAGCTCTTTGTAGCCGCGCAGTGCGCCTTCCACGGCGCGCATGGATTTGGCGAAGGCCGGCGGATCGAGAACGATGGCGTCGAATTGTTCGCCGGCGGTTGACCAGTCGCGCAGAATCTCGAAGGCGTCAGCCTCTATCCAGTCGACTTCGGCCCATTTCACTTTCGTGTCGCCACCCGCACGATTGGCCTGGAGGTTGCGCTCCGCCACTTCAAGCGAGGCGCGGGAAACGTCAATGCCGGTCACGTTGCGGCAGACCTGAGCGAGATGAAGAGCAAATCCACCCTGGTAGCAACAAACATCGAGCGCGCGGCCAGTTTTGCCGAGCTGCTGCGCCCAGTCGCGCGCGGCGGCGTAGTTGGTGCGCTGGTCAAGAAACGCGCCGGTTTTCTGTCCCGCGTTGGCGTCGTAGTGAAACGCGAGGCCATTCAGGTGAAACTGAGTTGCGGCGATCGGCTTTTTGGGATCGGCGAGCCAGAGCGGATCGAGATTCGGCGCAGGCAGGCTCTCCAATTCACGGACACGCGGATCGGGGCGCTCGTAGATTGCCGCGGGCGCAAACTCTTCACGCAAAACGCGCACGCAGGTCTCGCGCACCGCCGCGGTGAGCAGACCCTTGGTCAGGAATTGCAGCACAATTAGGTCGCCGTATTTGTCTGCGATGAGGCCCGGCAATTCATCAGCCTCGCTAAAGCACAGGCGGCATGCATCGTTGCCGGCATCGAGCAGCGGCTTGCGGCGGGCGATGGCCACGCGCAGACGGCTAGCGAGCAGCTTGAGCCACGCTGCTTCGTCGAGAGATTCGCGCGAAATGAGCCGCAGCGCGATCTGCGATGACGGGCTGTAGAGCGCCGTGCCCAGAAGCAAACCGCGACTGTCGGCCACGTGCACCAACGTTTCTTCGGGCTTTGGGAGAGTAACAGCGGCAACGTCGGACGCGTAGACCCACAGATGTCCTGCGCGGAGCCGGTCCGCAGCGCGTCGGCTGATAGTCGCACCAAACGGGCCAGAGCGAGATTGAATTCCGGCATGCGCTTGAATTTCCGATCGATCTTGAATTCCGGAGCGGGCCTGAATCCCGGAGCGGGCCCGATTTTCGGCAACCGGCGCCGGTGGTGATTGGCGTTGCGGACTTGCGGCTCTTGGTGAAGCGGCGCGCGGTTGGCGAGGCACACCATTTGCCTGCGACGTGCGCACGGCGGCCGCAACAGTACTTTTCTTATGCGTTGCGGAACCGATCTCACGCGTTGCCGAATTGTTCTTGTGCGTTGACGCGGACATGGCAAGCGACATTTTGCCGCGTGCTTTGGGCTTTACGCCGTACTTCGAGCTGTCTCGCTTCGCCATTGGGAACCTATCTCAGTATCAGGCCTCGAAGCGGGCCCGCGAAACGAAGCGCATCGCCAAAGCTGCTACTTTGCCTGCGAGCATGTGGCGTTTGGCACATGAGGCAGAACTAATTGATTACCAGAGTGCTTCCTGGCACTTCTCCACGCCCAAATTGAACCGGCTCTATGGGATGGGTGTTGGTTAAGGCTCGGCGCCAAGGCCCGTCGGCGAATCCATTGATTCGCGTGGAATCGAAGCGGCCTATAATGGAGCATGGCGACTGCCCGGCAGACCATTCCGGCAGAGGATTCGAGCGCAGCGGCGTCTCCCGTCGAGGAATCGCTTGCTCCTGCCCACGCCTCCCGAATAAACCCCAAAAAAGATGCCCGCTCCATCGATGAGCGGTTTGAAGCCCTGCTGCGCCATGCGCAGGCCAACCGGCCAAATGAAGATATCTCATTGATTCGAAAGGCCTGGGAGTTCTGCATCTCCCACCACAAGGGCCAGACACGCGCCTCGGGCGAGCCGTATATTATTCACCCACTCGAAGTGGCCGAGGTGCTGGTCGAGATGAAGCTGGATGCGACCGCCGTGGCTGCGGCGCTGCTGCATGATGCCGTCGAAGATACGCCGGCCACCAACGAGGAGATTGCTGAGAAATTTGGCGACCAGGTGGCGCACATCGTCGAGGGCGTAACCAAGATCGACAAAATCCAGTTTGCCAACCGCGAAGATCGCCAGGCCGAGAACGTGCGCAAGATGCTGCTGGCCATGGTGAGTGACGTTCGCGTGGTGCTGATCAAGCTGGCCGACCGGCTGCACAACATGCGTACGCTGGAGCACCTGAAACCCGAGCGGCAGGAGGCGATTGCGCGCGAGACGCTGGACATCTACGCTCCGCTGGCGCACCGGCTGGGCATGGGCAAGGTGCGCGGCGAGCTTGAGGACCTGGCCTTCCGCTACACCGACCCGGTGAGCTACGAGCAGGTTGCAGCCGCGGTTGAGGCGCGGCGCGTGGATGGCGAGCAGTTCCTGCGCGGCGTGGAGGACACGCTGGCGGAGCAGCTGCAGGGAAAACGGAATCCAGGCACGGGTGGAGTGGCGCATCAAGCGTCTCTTCTCCATCCACCAGAAAATCGAGCGCACCAAAGTTTCGTTCGACCAGGTGTACGACCTGCTGGCGATTCGCGTGATCACCGAGGATGTAGCTTCGTGCTACGCGGTCTTCGGGCTGATTCACACGCTGTGGCGTCCGGTGCCGGGGCGCATCAAGGACTTCATCGCCATTCCGCGCGCCAACCGCTATCAGTCGCTGCATACCACGGTGATGGGCGCCAGCGGAAATCAGTTTGAGGTGCAGATTCGCACCGAAGAGATGCACCGCATCGCCGAGGAAGGCATCGCGGCGCACTGGAAGTACAAGACGGGCGGCGTAGTGACGGCCCGCGATGAAGAGCGGTTGAATTGGATTCGCCAGCTCGTCGAGTGGCAGAAGGAGATGACGGATCCCAACGAATTTCTCTCCAGCCTGAAGATGGACCTCTATCCCGATGAGGTTTACACATTCACGCCGAAGGGGAAGGTTGTGGTGGTTGCTGCTGGCGCGACGCCCGTGGATTTTGCCTACACCATCCATACCGACGTGGGCCATAGCTGCGTAGGCGCGAAAGTCAACGGCCGCATGGTGCCGCTGCGCACCAAGCTGCGCACGGGCGACATTGTCGAGATCGTCACGCAGAAAGATCACAAGCCAAGCCGTGATTGGCTCACCTTTGTCAAAAGCCCGCGCGCGCGCAACAAGATCAAGCACTGGCTGAATGAAGACCAGCGAGTACGCGCAGTGGATATTGGCAGAAAGCTGCTGGAACGCGAGGCGCGCAAGTTCAAAGTGCCGATGTCGCAGATCGACGATCAGGATCTGGGGCGCATCGCGACTGAATTTGGCGTGGCCACGGCTGCCGATCTGCTGGCCACGCTGGGCCAGGGCAAGAACAGCGCGCATCAATTGTTGGGAAAGCTGGCGCCGGGCTTCGCGGGTGTGCCCGAGGCGGAGCCGGGCGCTGCAACTAAATCCGGCGAAGCGGGTATGACGGACGCGGTGCGCAAGCTGCACCTTACCGGTTCGGACTCGCTGCAGGTAGAAGGCCAGAACGACTTGCTCGTCTACCGCGCGCGATGTTGCAACCCCATCCGCGGCGAAGAGATTGTGGGTTACGTGACGCGCGGCAAGGGCGTGGCGGTACATGCGCGCAGTTGCCCCAATGTGCAGAATCTGCTTTATGAAAGCGATCGGCGCATCAACGTGGAGTGGTCGCGCGCAGCAGAAGGGGCCACGCAGGCGCAACGCTACCCGGTCAAGATCATTGTCAACTGCGAAGACCGCACCGGAATGCTGAAGGAGCTGACTGCCGTCATCTCCGACGAGAACACCGACATTCGCGCCGTGGATTTGAGCCGCAGCGACGAGGGCGAAGCCATCGTCGAGTTTGTGGTGGAAGCCGAGGATGTGCGCCACTTGAACCGCATGGTGCTGGGTCTGCGGCGTGTGGAAGGCGTGCGGCAGGTAATTCGCACGCAGAAGGTGTAAGGACAGCTTCTAGCTTCTAGCCGGTGGCTCATTGGCTTATCGGCCGGCCCTCAACCTCCTGCCCAAAATCAGCAATTCAACGGACATGAAGATCCGGCTATCTTCTCGTTACATCCCGCCACCGAGCGCTTACATCAGGGAGGAAATGATGGTCTGTACTGCTCAGACTAAGCCTGCTCGTGGTGCGAGGCTTGAATAGTGTGCGAAATTCCGCGCGGCTTCACAAGGCCCGCGGCTTCACAAGGCCCGCGGCTTCACGAGGCCCGTCGAACAGCTCACGGAACCGCAAATCGCCAAGGAGATCACATGTCGTTCGGACTTTATGCAGCTGGCTACGCGATCGTTATTGCCGGGCTGGTCTACGCCGCGCACCTGGCGCATGTGCCCCAGCGCTGGATTATTGTGGGCGCAATCGTGATGATCGGCATGGGAATTCTGTCAGCCGTGAAGGCCACCCGCCAAAAAGATCCGGCCTAAAGATCGCTCGTCTCGCGAGGCCGCTTGAATTCCTCCACCTGGGCGTTAGCGACAGCCACGCGGCGAATCTAGAAAACTCCAGACTAACGAGCTCAAGGTTTCTGCGCTGAAGCGCCTGCGCTAAACCAACGCCAGCGCGGCTCTGCCTTTGCGCGGAGCGATGAAGTGGTCGGCGCGGGCGATGATGGTGATCCCTTCGCGGCCGAGCAGCTTGCGAATCTGCCCGCGAGCGTGTTCAGCCCAGGGACCGTGGTTGTCGAGCTTGACGTAGGCGCGCCAGTGGCGCAGAGCGTTGCGCGGCTCGCCGGTGCGCTCATAAGCCAGGGCCAGGTTGTAGTGGGCGTCGGCGTAGCGCGGCGAGAGTGTGACCGCCTTCAAGTAGGCGGCGATGGATTCGTCGATGCGCTCAAGTTCGTCGAGCACGTTGCCGAGATCAAAGTAAGCCAGCACGTACCCCGGATCGGCCACGGTGGCGCGGCGATAAAGCTCCTCGGCGCGGCCGAACTGGCGCAGATGGAAGTACAGCGTGCCCAGGTTGATGCAGGCCGCCGCGTACTGCGGGTCGATGGACAGAATCTCCTGATAGAGGGCGATGGCGCGATTCTTTTCGCCGGCCTCCTCGGCCTGAACCGCTGCCTGAAAGCGCTCCTGCAGGCCGCGCGGGTCGGGCACGCCGATACTGCGCAGCGTAGACGGGCCTGCGGCAGCGTGCTGCTGCCCTCCCATGCGCTCGAAGTCGAAGAGCAGTTGGCGGCGAATGGGATCGACCATGGCGCCGCGGTGACGGAAGGCGAGACGCGTTCCGGTGCGCACCACACGCGCCTCGCGCAGCGGGTTGCTCATGCCGGCAACCGCTTTCATCGCCAGAATGGAGTCTCGGATCGACGCGGCCGGCACTTCGTCCTCGCGCAACGAGCGCAGCGTGCGCAGTTGGCCGAGATCCTGAAACGTATAAAGCTCTTGTTGAGCGATCAACCCGGCTCGTTCCCAGGCTTGCAGTTGGCGGGCGCTGATTTCGAGGATGCGCAAAACGTCCTGACGGCGATAACTGGTCACGCTTGGATGCTCCCCCAGGTGAAACCGAACGATCTCGGCATTCGAGTTCAATTTCCGACCGCGGATGCTGAACCCAGATTTCGAGCCAATATCCGGACCACAGTTCAGATCCGGACGACAGGTCAGATACGGACCCCAGCTTTCGGAACAGATACGGAGGAATCTTTCCCTCTGCGATTATGCCAAGACTGCGCGCGAATAAACGCACCGGAACCGATGCAGTAACTAAAATCTCGTGGATAACGAGTGCACGACTTGGTTCATGCGACGGTTGTCGGCGCATTGATCCCTAATCTCTTGTGGATTTCTCGGACGCGACTGATGGAGGGAGTGTTGTCGATGCAGATTCGTGAGTATTGGCAAGGAGGGCCGCGCGTTGCTGTGAATCCTTTGGAAGCCTGCCTACAGTGCATACGCCAGACCTGCGATGGATTTGCGCAGCCAACCGTGGGCCTGCGATGATTTCAGCGCAGTTCATGTTTCGAGAAGTGCAAGTCAGGAGAAGTTCAAGTTGGGAGAATTTTCGCCGGGAGAATTTCCAATGGTTCGATGGTTGTTGGTTTCAGTCGTGGCCGTGGCGATCGCCGCAGGCATTAAGGCACAGGCTCCAGCCTCGCCTCCGTCGACGACACAAGCGTCGGATACAGCCGCCTCGAGTTCCGGCTGGACGCCGCCACCTGGTCATTTGTCCATGGCGATTTGGCCTGGAACGCCGCCGGGAGCGACCGCAAATCTGCCGCCAGAGATCAATGTGAATGCGGCCGGAACGAAGCAGATGGCGGGCAGGCCTTATATCCGGCTGGGCAACGTCTCCACGCCAACGATCACGCTTTTCAAGCCTGAGGGAAAGAGTACAGGCGCAACGGTTGTTGTGTTCCCGGGCGGCGGCTATCAGATTCTCTCCATTGATCTCGAAGGCACTGAGGTCTGCGACTGGCTCAATTCAATCGGCGTGACGTGCGTTCTGCTGAAATATCGGGTACCAGACAGCGGGCCGTATCCGAAGTCCGCGGCGGCCTTGCAGGATGCGCAGCGCACGATGGGATTGGTGCGGCAGCACGCGGCCGAGTGGGGCATCGATCCGCATCGTGTCGGCGTTCTCGGCTTTTCAGCCGGCGCGTATTTGTCGGCGGCCATCAGCAATATTTATGACAAACGTGTCTACGATGCCATCGACGCAGCCGACCAGCTAAGCTGCAAGCCGGATTTTTCAGTGGTGATTTATCCCGGCTACCTGGCGATCGCGGAGCAGAGTTTCGCGGCCAATCCAGCGATTCAGCCGACCGCCGATACGCCGCCCACTTTCATTCTTCAAGCCGAGGACGATCCGGTTCACGCGGAGAACTCGCTGGTGTATTTTCTGGCGCTGAAGAACGCGAAAGTCGCAGCCGAGCTGCACCTCTACGCCCAGGGCGGTCACGGATACGGACTACGGCCCAGAGATTTGCCCATCATGGGCTGGCCAAAGCTGGTGGAGACGTGGCTGCACACCATCAAGGTGCTGCCCGCCGAGTAGGTTCTACAATCGCCTCATGCTGTTTGCCGTGCTCACCATCTCCGATCGCTGCTCGCAAGGGCTGATGGCCGATACTGCCGGACCGGCTGTGACGGCGCTGCTCACGCGCGAGTGGCCGCCGGCGGAGATTCGGACGGCAATCTTGAATGACGACGAAGACGCAATTACTGCGGCGCTCGAAGGGTTCGTTCGGCAGAACGCGAGACTGGTGCTGACCGTGGGCGGCAGCGGCCTGGGCCCGCGCGACCGCACGCCGGAGGCAACTCGGCGCGTGATTGATCGAGAAGCGCCAGGACTGGCGGAAGCGATGCGCGCCGGGGGTGCTGAGCGCAATCCCTACGCGTGGCTTTCTCGCGGCGTGGCGGGATTGAGCGGAAAAACGCTGATCGTGAACCTGCCCGGAAGCCTGCGCGGCGCGGAAGAGAGCCTGGCGGTGATTCTGCCGTTGTTGCGCCATGCGCTTGAGGTCGTCGCGGGAGGCGAGAACCATCCCTAGCCAAAATTGCCGCCAACGATTTACGCGGGACGACGAACACCGGCAGCTTGGCTGGTCGAAAGCTGGCTACTGCAACCTGATTACTGCACCGCTACTGCGGCGCGATCAAATGATGCGCAATCGCAAAGAGCGCCAGTTCCAGTCGTGTGGAGACGCCGGTCTTATCGAAGATATTCGAGAGGTGGCGCTTGACGGTCTCTTCGCTGAGCGTGAATTGCTTGGCAATGTCGCGATTGCTGCAGCCTTCGACGATGCAGCCCACCACTTCAAGCTCGCGCGGCGTGAGTCCGTAGGTTTTGCGCGCCGGCACGGCTGCCTGTTGCATGAGCTCGTGCAATGCTGAGACTAGATTGACGACGCGCTTGCCGCCGATCCAGTAATCGCCTGCATGAACCGTGCGGATGGCGGTCTGCAGGTGGTTGGCGAGCGCGTCTTTGAGCACGATGCCGCGTGCGCCGATCTGCAGCGCTTCAATGATCTGTTGCGTGGTGATGGTGGAGGTGAGCAGAAGAATCTTCGCCGTGGAGGGGCCGCTCATGATGGCGCGCATGGCCTCAAGGCCCGGCAGGCGCGGCATGGCGACATCGAGCAACAGAACATCGGGCTGCAGCTCGAGAGTCTGCGTGATGGCCTCGTCCCCGTCAGTGGCATCGCCCACTACTTCAAAGCCGTCGCTTTTGGTCAGCATATTGCGCACGCCGATGCGCACCACAGGATGATCATCCGCCAGCACGATTCGAATGGTTCTTTCCATTTCTGCCACAAGCCTCCGCCGTCCATGATCCACGCAGTTCAACGCCTTGGATCAGGCGGGCAATTCAGCATCCAGCATACGCTTCAACCCTTGGGCAGCGGCGCGCAAATCGCTCAGTAGAATTGTGCTGTTATCCAATTGGTTATCCTTCGCGTTGAGCGGCGTAACCTCAAGAAGCGCACCCAAATGGGCAGCCTGCACAGCGCCAGCCATGCCGCAGCCGCCTTTAATGGCGTGGCCAATGCGGCGAATCTCGGCCGCGTCGCCTTTGGCAATCGCGGCTCCAAGCGCTACGATCCGCTTGCTTAAATCGGACACGACCGCGGAGTAAATCTGCCGCACCGCGGATTCAGGCATGACCTTGCGTAACTGCGAGAGCACCTCGACGCTGACAACAGGCTCCTCGGGATCGAGCAGCGTAGTCACCGGTCTCGGGGGATGGCCATCAAGTAGCTTACTTAGGCCTTCGGCGTTAAAAGGCTTCATCAAAAAACCGTCGGCCGCATCCGCGATTTCAGGCGGCACATTGCTGCCGCTGATGGCAAATATTCGTGCGTTTGTACTGGCGCGAAGCCGCGCGATTAATTCCGTTCCGCTCAGGCCCGGCATTTGCGCATCCATCAGGACCACGCCCGGCCAGAACGCTCCCTTAGTAAACATTTCGAGCGCTGCGTCTCCGCTCACGGCTGTGTGGACGACGAATCCAGCCATGGTGAGCACCGTGGCTGCTACTTCGCGGCTGACCAGGTCGTCGTCAATAAGCAGGACGACGGGCAGGTGCCTTTCGGCGGGGCGCTCCAGCATGCATCTAGTTTGCATCGGCCGCGTGCGGGTGAATAGGGAAATCTGCGTTTCAGTGATCGTTTTGGTTCAGGTGCGTTCCAGTTGGGTAATTTTAGCGGCGCAGATTTAGCGGCGCAGGCTCGCGACAGCTGAACCGGCTCAGTGCGAGCTTCCGATCGGCGCGGGCAGCCCAAGTGCCACGGCCGATGGCAGGTCCTGGCCGTTCTGCCAGTCGTAGATGGCCGCCGCAAACTGGTCGCCGCGCCCTTGCCACCGCTCGATCTCCAGGTCATAGCGGACGGTCACGTTGCCAAGCCAGTAAGGACGATTCTCGCCGAGCCACACCTGGCTGTACTCACTCTTCAACGCCGAATATGCGTCGCGAAGGTCCTGGCAACGGCCGTTGGTGCCGCTGATTTCGCTGAGCAGATTGTCAGTGGCAGAGCTTTGCGCCTTGTCGTGCTGTTGCGCGACCGCCTGAGCGTACGCAGCGGGAATCTCCTGCGCAAGCTGAAATTTAAGGCCGATAAGATCGAGGCGGCGCGCGCCCAGATCCATCGCAGTGATTGCGTCGGGCTCGCTGAGCTTGGGATTGTCGCGGCGCACATCGGCGAGCAAGACAAGCGCTTGCTCGGCGTGAGCCCGCAGATCATGCGCGACGGGCAGCAGCTTCAGCGCAACCGTTTGGCCCTCCGCGCTCCATGGGTCGAGCCAGAAAAGCTGGTCGCTGGTCAGGCCAGTCTTGGCGTCAACCAGAACACCCTGCGCGGCCATCAACTCCTTTTCGGCGCTCCCGATTTTGCCGCTACCGTCGAGATGAAAGGCGGAGCCGTAAGCATCCTGGTAATCGGCGATGGAACTCTGGCCCGGCTGCCACGCGGCAACCGCGCCAAAGAGCACGCCATACCAATCCATGTTGAATAGGCCTTCTCCATCGTCGTTCCACACGGTAGTGAGCGCGCCGGTCGATCCAAGATTTTGCCCGGCCGCGATAAAGCCCTGAATGTTCCACAGCGCCGTTTTCTCGATCGGATAAACTTCGTTCCAGTTCGAGTCGCCGGGAGCGACCCACGTTTCAATTCCGTTTTTTGCGAATGGCTGGATCAGCTTGTCGAAGCCAGTCTGCTCGGAATAGTTCCAGGGCACGGCGATCATGTCCTTCGGCAGTCCAGCGACCGCGTCTGGGTTTTGGTCGCCAATGTCGCCCCAGAAAAGCAGCCGGCGATTGAGCGGCGCGAGCGTGTCGCGAATCTGTTTGAGGAAAGCGACGTAAACGGGCCCGTAACCCTGCTGCGCGACGGCATCGCGCGTGCGGCCCTGGCCCAGGTCAAAGGTTTCGTCCGCGCCAATATTGATGAAGGGCGACGGAAACTCGCGCGCAATGTCTGTGAACCAATCTTTGATCACAGGCAGCGTGCCGTTCTGGCCGGGCGCGAGCATGTAGCCGTGAGGAGTTTCAGCCTTGTCCTGGTGGAGCTCCCAACTCAGCACATGATGCAGATGGCCGAAGGCCTCCTGATCGGGCACGATAGTGACGTGATACTGGCGGGCGTAGGCGACAAGTTCCGCAACTTGGGCCGGCGATAGCGAGCCGCCTGGTGGCGCTGCCAGCGGATGATCAGGATAAAGGAGCGTGTTCTCAAAATAAGGTGAGTAGATATTGATCTTGAACGAAGCGAAGACGCGAATCTGGTGCTTCTGAAAATCAAGCGTGGGAAATGGACCGCGGGAAAGATCGTCGCTGATGCCGCGATATGGCATCGCCGGCCAATCGCGCACTGTGCCTGTGGGAAGCACGCGCGGCGCTCCAGCCAATGGAAGCAGTTGCTTGAATGTCTGCACGCCGTAAAAAACACCGGAGCCGGTCGCGCCAATAATGGCCGCCTCGTGCGGGCCGACCACCAGGATGTAGCCCGCCGATTCCATGGCCGGATCGAAGGTGAGATTGTTGGCTGCGAGTGCAGCCTTCGTTGCGTCGGAGTCATTGCGGAGAAGCGTGATGCGATAGGGCGGTTGCGCGGCAGTGGATTGGGCGACAGTTTGGTCGGCGGCGGGCGCAACGCGTTTCACCGCATCTTCAAGATCGCGCGCGGCAAATTCGTCCTCTGCGTCGTGACCGGGAACGACGACGAGAATCTTGTCCGGCAGCGGAGTGGTCTCTCCAAGATGCGCCTCGCGCGGCGCGGGCAGCAGCCGAACGGGCATTGGCGGCGTTGGCGCGGCATCGGTTTGTGTTGCGCCTGTCTGCGCGGCGCAGGTCATTGCCCCGGCAAAAAGCGCGGCGAGGGCCGCGCGCTGCAGTGAGTTCGATGCGATTCGAATCAAGCTTTGCAACTCAAACACCTTCGGACCGAGATCTAAAACGCGATGCGACCATTGTAGACTGGTGCATCGCTCGATTCTGCTCGTCATCAGCTCAGCCGAGCAGGCCGAATCCCGATCAGGGAGAGGAACGCCTTTACGTGAACTCCGCCGGATTGCCGAACGCGATCGCCTCCGCAGCAATGCGCCGCTACAACACGTTTTTGCTGTTGGTTGCGGGCCTCGGCGGATTGCTCTACGGCATCGACGTTGGCATCATCGGCGGGGCAGTGCCTTATCTTCAGGCCACTTCGGGACTGACCCCGTCTCAGCTTTCGTTCATCGTCGCCGCGGTTCTGCTGGGCAGCGTGTTCTCCACGCTGTTTTCAGGCCTCTTGGCCGACTGGATGGGCCGCAAGCCGCTCATGATTCTGAGCGGGTGCGCATTCGTTGTGAGCATTCCCGCGATCGCGCTTTCGTCCGGATACGGGCCCCTGCTCTTTGGGCGATTGCTGCAAGGCGCGAGCGGCGGCTTGATCGGCGTGGTGGTTCCGCTTTACCTGGCGGAGTGTTTGGCGGCGTCAAGCCGCGGCAAGGGCACGGCAATCTTCCAGTGGATGCTTACGCTGGGCATTGTGGCCGCGGCGCTGATGGGCATGTACTTCAGCTATCGCGTGGATGCCGTTGCGAAATTGGGCGATGCCGATGCGCTCTTCCGCTTCAAGGATCACGCCTGGCGCAGCATCTTCTGGGTTTCGCTGCCGCCGGGCGTTGTGTTTCTCCTGGGTAGTTTGTTCGTTACGGAGTCGCCGCGCTGGCTTTTTCAGCGCGGAGAAAAGGCGCGGGCGCAAGCTGCGTTGCTCCGCTCGCGCAGCGCTGAGCAGGCCGAGCTGGAGCTTGAGGAGATGGAGGCGACGGCGCATACGGCTCGCGCCAAGGCTGGGCAGCAAGTTCGCGACTCGCTGTTGCGGCGCAAATATGCAATTCCGTTTCTGCTGGCCTGCGTGATTTTGTTCTGCAACACGGCCACGGGTGTGAATTCGATCATCGGATACAACACCGGCATTTTGCTGCAAAGCGGATTAAGCGATCTGCGCGCGCACTGGGGCTATGTGATTTTTACGGCGGTGAATTTTCTGGCGACCATGATCGGTATCGCGCTGGTCGACCGAAAAGGCCGCAAATTCCTGCTCGTTTTGGGCACCAGCGGAGCGATTGTCGCGCTGGCGAGCGTGGCGTTTCTCTTTAGAACGACGGAGAAACTGAGCGTGGATTGTCGCGGGGCGGTTCAGGCGCTGGTTTCGCCTAGCCAGGAGCTCGCGCTGCGCTTCGATCCGGCAACTGCGAACCGGCTGCTGGCGGGCCAGGGCAACGCGGGACAGATTGTTGCGAGTCGCGGAATCGACAGCAATCGCGCGTCGCTGGCGATCATTTATTCCTACGGAGGCTTTGCCGCGGCGACAAACTTTGTGCGCTCGGACGATACGGCCGCTGTGCCCATCGAAATCACGCGTGCCAGCTGCGTGCCTGCGAACAGAATCGAAGCGTTTTTCCGGAATCCGTTCGCCGATCTTGCGGCCGCGCGCACCGCGCCGCTCGTGATTCAGAAAGCGCTCGTTGGCCGGATTCCTGAGGCCGGGCATGGCTGGCTGGTGGCTCTGGGGCTTTACGTCTTCATGGCGTTCTATGCATTGGGGCCGGGCGTGGTTGTGTGGCTCGCGTTAAGCGAGCTGATGCCGACGCGCATCCGATCAAACGGCATGAGCATCGCGCTGGTGATCAATCAACTGGTCTCGACGACGCTGGCCGCGATCTTTCTGCCGTTCGTCAGCAAGCACGGCTACTCGTCGATGTTCTTCCTCTTCGCCGGCTTCACGGTCGTTTATTTCGTCGTCGCCGTATTCTTTCTGCCGGAGACAAAGGGCAAAACGCTGGAGGAGATTGAGGCGCACTTCGCGGGGTAAGTAGCGGAACAACCGTGTCTACATTCCGTCGTCAATTGCGAGGTTATCCATAATCTGCTTCCCGAGTTTCCAGGCGGACTCCCAGTCGGATACGGGGCTTTCGAAGATGAATAAGTAGAGAGTGTTGGTTTTGGGATTTGCAACAGCGAGATAACGCATGACTGACTCAGAATCTGCGGCACTGCATCCAAATTCCTGGAACGGGCCCACGGTTCGCTCCCATTTCTCTCCGTGCATTTGCGAAGCGATTTGGCCGATAAAGGCTTCCGCGTGCCCAACTGCGGGCTCTTTGAGTCCCCGAAACACGTTGACCGTCAATCCTGTATTAAAGCCGCCGCTTTGCTCGATGCTTTCTTTGGAGATGAAGTAGGCAACAGTCCCTTTCTGTTCCTCCTGCTTAAAAAACCAACCATCCGGCTTGAGGAACGCTGCATTCAGTTCGGGAACCTGTTGCCATGTGAACCCGGCAGGAGGAGCTGGTAAATCAATTGCGAATAGCGGCTGTGACAAAACAATTGCGGCGAAGACGCAAAGCAGAAGTTTCTTCATAAGCCCTCTTCGCGATAGCGCGAAATAGAAATCCTTCGATGAGAGCAGATATTACTACCACTTGGTTCGGATGAAGCGGCCGCGCGACGAAAAAAGTGACCTTTTGCACTCACTTCTCCTGCCGTCGCTGGCCAAAACAGCAAGGGCGCCCGCAACCGCGGACGCCCTCGTTGTCCTGATCTGAATTGCCGTTACTTGTTGCTGCTCTGTGCGCCGAGTTTTTCTTCGAGCGCGGCCTGTGCCGCTGCAAGCCGCGCCGTGAGCAACCGGAACGGTGAGCAGGAGACGTAGTCGAGGTCGATTTTGTGGCAGAACTTGACGGACTCCGGATCGCCGCCATGTTCGCCGCAGATGCCGACCTTCAGCTTCGGCCGCGTGTTGCGGCCTTTGGCCACGGCGCACCTTCACCAGTTGCCCAACGCCAACCTGGTCGAGGGTGGCGAAGGGGTCCTGTTTGAAGATGCCGAGCTTGAGATAAGTCGGCAGGAAGTTGTTGATGTCGTCGCTTGAAATTCCAAAGGTCGTCTGCGTGAGGTCGTTGGTGCCGAAGCTAAAGAACTCCGCCTCTTCGGCGATTTGATCGGCCGTCAACGCAGCGCGCGGCAGCTCGATCATGGTGCCGACCATGTAGTCGACCTTGGTCTTCTTCTCCTTGAAGACTTCGCCGGCCACGCTACGAACGATTGCCGCCTGGTTGCGCATCTCCTCGATCAGAGCCGATCAGCGGGATCATGATCTCGGGATGCGGATCGCCGCCCTTGACTTGACCAGCACGGCGGCCTCAATGATGGCGCGGACCTGCATCTCGGTAATCTCAGGGAACGTGATGCCGAGGCGGCATCCGCGCAGCCCGAGCATCGGGTTTTGCTCGTGCAGCTCTTCAACGCGCGCCAGCAGCGGGCGCAGTTCCTTGAGCTTGGGCGAACGCGGCTTGGTGTCTTCAAGGTGCTGAATCTCGACCAGCAGGTCTTCGCGCTTGGGAAGAAATTCGTGCAGCGGCGGATCGAGCAGGCGAATGGTGACCGGCAGCGACTCCATGGCTTTGAAGAGGCCGACGAAATCGGCGCGCTGCATGGGCAATAGTTTTTTCAGCGCCGCGCGGCGATCTTTCTCGTTGTCGGCCAGGATCATGGCGCGCATGTGCTCAATGCGATCTTCGGCAAAGAACATGTGCTCGGTGCGGCACAGTCCGATGCCCTCCGCCCCGAACAGGCGCGCCTTCTTGGCGTCGCGCGGAATGTCGGCGTTGGCGCGAACGCGCAGACGGCGAACCGGATCGACCCAGCTCATGAACTTCACGAGATCGGGATCGTCGGGCTGCGCTTCGAGCGTCTTGAGCCGGCCGTCGATCACGCGGCCAGTGGTGCCGTCAATCGAGAGCCAGTCGCCCTGCCTGTAAGTGCGGCCCTTGACGCGCAGTTCTTTCTTGCCTTCGTCGACGACGCAATCGCCTGCGCCGGCCACGCAGCACTTGCCCATGCCGCGGGTGACGACAGCAGCGTGCGAGGTCATGCCGCCGCGCGAGGTGAGAATGCCGTCGGCAACTTCCATGCCGGCGATGTCTTCAGGCGTGGTTTCGCCGCGCACCAGAATCACGGACTTGTAAGCGCCGATGTTGTGCTGTTTGACGGCTTCTTCGGCAGTAAAAACGATCTGCCCCACAGCCGCGCCGGGCGAAGCCGGCAAACCGGTGGCGAGCACTTCAATTTTTTCGCCCTTTTCCACGAGGCGCGGAACCAGGAAGTCGTAAAGCTGGTTGGGCTCGACGCGGAAGATTGCTTCCTCTTGCGTGATGAGGCCTTCGCGAACCATATCGATGGCCACGCGGACAGCGGCCAAGCCGGTGCGCTTGCCGTTGCGCGTCTGGAGCATGTAGAGCTTGCCATCCTGGATGGTGAACTCGAAGTCCTGCATGTCGCGGTAGTGCTTTTCCATGCGCCGAGTAATGTCTTTCAACTGCTCGAAAACCTTGGGCATGGCCTTCTCAAGCTCGCTGATGGGCAGCGGGGTGCGGACGCCGGAAACCACGTCTTCGCCCTGCGCGTTCATCAGATACTCGCCGAAAAAGATGTGCTCGCCAGTGGCAGGATTGCGCGTGAAGCCGACGCCCGTGCCGGAGCCTTCGCCCAGGTTGCCGAAGACCATTGCCTGAATGTTGACGGCCGTGCCGATCGAATCGTCGATGTGGTTAATGCGGCGATACGTCTTGGCGCGATCGTTTTGCCAGCTCGTGAAAACGGCGTCGCGGGAAGCGACCAACTGCACCAGCGGGTCTTGAGGAAAGTCCTTGCCGGTTTCCTTTTTGATCAGCTTCTTGTACTCGGCAATGATCTTCTGCAGCGCGTCCGGCTTGAGGTCGTAGTCGAATTTGATCTTCTTCGCCGCCTTCACGCCGTCAAAGATGTGCTCAAACTTTTTCTTGGGAACATCCATAACCACGTCGCCGAACATCTGGATGAGCCGGCGGTAGGAGTCATAAGCGAAGCGCGGATTGTTGGTGCGCTTTGCCAGCGCTTCCACGGCCTTGTCATTCAGGCCGAGGTTCAGAATCGTATCCATCATGCCGGGCATGGAAAATTTTGCGCCTGAGCGGACCGAGACCAGCAGCGGATTTTCGCCCACGCCTAACTTCTGTCCCTGAATCTTTTCGAGTTTCTCCAGCGCGTCGAGTGTTTCGGTCTCAATCTGCGGACTCATTTTGCCGCGCATATATTCGCGGCAGGCCTCGGTCTGGATGGTGAATCCGGGAGGCACAGGCAAGCCGGCCATGGTCATCTCGGCCAGGCCTGCGCCCTTGCCGCCCAAAATGTCCTTCATTTTTCCGTTGCCGTCGGCCTTGCCGCCGCCAAAGGAATACACATACTTGGTTGTTGTTGAGCCACCCGATTGAGCAGACGCCTGCTCGATTACGCCCTGTGCCATTGGATCAAGTCTCCCTTGCTTGTTGGATCTTCTAGGATTCCGCACTGCGGTCTATAGGCAAGGGTAACGGAACAGACGGCCAGCGCGCCAATCAGGAGGAGTTGAAAGGGTGCGGGGGCCCAGCCCGCGCTTGTGGAACTACGACGAACGGCACTATTGAATCGCAAATTGGAATAGCACGAAGGGGTTGGGGATGCCCATGCCTTTGAGCACAAGCAGTGTCATGGACACCATGACCGTTGATTCTTGGCACGGAATACCGTATTGAGAGACAAGTCGGAAAACGCCTACTGACACGGCCCCGTTGTGTCCAAAGTCAGTGTTGGGTCCGAAGCAGGCTGAAACCTTCCATCTTCGGTGGGGCTCTGTCCCACCAGCATGTACTCCTTTCTCCAGCGGCGGCGTTGTCCATCTATTGGATCAAGGGCAGAGAAACACACAACAGCGCGATCTCCAACCCTGGGAGGGTCCAACCTCGTCGAAATTGCCGACGTGTCAATGAGAGGAGAGATCGGAACGTCGATTACCCAGTGCTGTCGTTCCCCGAGGCTAAATGCGATTTGCATTTTCGACTCAGTGAGAGAAGGTTGGTGCAGCCTGCGTGAGGCTCCGATGATCAGCGTGCCGGGGCCGCCGGCGATCCCATTCGCCAGAAGGTTGATATAGACGAATGAGTTCGGTTCCGCCTGCTCCGCCTGTAGGGCCGCCTCCATCGCTTGCTTTTCCTGCTGCTGCCGGAGTAGATCCTGCGCTTGTTGCTCCTGCACCTGTGCGTCTTTTTCAGTCTGCATTGACTTCTGATCGTCCTCACGCTGCTGCGGCGGCGGGCAAGGCGAGCCAGTGTCGGGCGTCAGGGTTGCTTCTGAGTCGGATTGAAAAGTCAGCGGGTTCATTGATGCGGCCATCTGGGGCGAATTTCTTGCAAGCTGGGCCAAGACGGGGTTCGCGGCGTAGAGACTGGCGTACGGCGAAGGCTGACTGACGATTCGGTAAGCCATCATCCACCGGCGTCTCTGGCCGACGCGGGAATCCACCGCGGAATAGCAAACTTCGGCGCGATCCCCGAGCTTGGCCACGTCCACGTTGTCGAATCCAAGACTAGCGGCTACAGGTTCCACCACGTCGGGAACATTTGCGTCGACCGTCCAGGGCTGCTTCCCCGCCACGCTAAACACGAATTGCATCTTCGCGTCTCTAAGTGCGCCTTGGGAGGCATGCATCGCCATAAACTGTATCGACGCCGGCCCTCCGATGGTTCCAGAAACTCTGGAGAATGAAATACTGACAAAGAACTGAGGGTTGTCTAACATCTCCTGCTGCGCCTTTTCGGACTGCCCTGCGTATTGCTCCAAAATCTGCGCGGTTTCATGCGTGTCGGAGTGAATATCGTTGACAGTTCCCTGCATCTGTTGAGTGCGCTGGTCGATGGTGTGAACGGTAGCCTGGATGTCGCTGAGTTGATTCTCGACCGTGTCGAAATCAAGTCGGGCAATCGCGCCGCCCAATGATCCCTGCAGCGCAGTTGCCGTTTTGACAGCCTCCTCAGGGCTAGACTGTGCCGCGATGAGCGCAGTCGAGACGTCCTCAAAGTGGTGGGAGAGAGTGTCCGCACGTTGTTGCAACTGCGTTCCGCTCACAGTGCTCGTGTCTCCCAGCCGCGTGACAACATTGGTCAGCAATTCGGCCTGGCGTTTGGCGTCGAGCGGTCCGCTTACCTGGTTGATGTTCCTCACCAAGCGGGTCAACTGGTCCAACTCCGCCTGCTGGCTGCTCATCGCGCTCAGGATTTGGTTCAACTTCGGCGCCAGATCCGGCGCCTGCGCAGCGACGGGCAAACAGATCTTGATATTGCCATTGAGTCCTCCGGTGAAGCTGACAATTCCGTTCCCGCACCCGGATTGTGCCGGCGCGCCCTGCGCCGCCGCAATTAGAGTCAGCAGCGCGATGCAGGTAAATCCAAATGCTGTTTTCATGCTTCCACTCTCCTTAGGTTCTTCAAGGCCCACACTGAGACCCATCTTCCTTTTTCACTGTGGCCGCACTTACCGGAACGACATCGATTCCGTTAGACGCCATGACGGAGAAACTCTGGGTGACCCGATACGGCGCGCCGAGATTCGCGCTGGGGACCGTCAGGCAGGTCGTCAACTGACTGGTTTCTGGGGGCACAGAGAATTGGAGGGCCTCTCCCTCGGCTGACTGCAGTGGATTCTGTTTCCCAAGAAGCTCGATTCTATGAATTGATTGATCCTTGAGCATGAGCGCGCCTTGCAAAGACACTTCATTGAGGGGTGCCTGATCATTTCCAATCCACACACGGGCGCCGACGCTGATGGGGCCATCGGCCGCGATCCGCGCGCCGTCGAGAGTGACCCATCCGAGGCTTCGGTAATCGGCTTCCAATCGGCCTCGAATGATGTGAACCGCAACTAGGAATGCAAGGCTGATAACGACTGCCGCGGACAGAACTGGGACAAGAAATCGCCGCCACAGGCCATAGAGAAACCATCGCGCTAGCGACGGCCTGGAGGCAATCGCTTCCCATTGAGTGGTGCCTTCGAGGGCTTGGGCCAGCCGATCGGCCAGGCCGATGACGGAAGTTCCACTGGCCTCTATCCAGTGCAATCGCGCAATGTAGTAGGAGAGCTGGCGCGTGATTTGCGGCCTGCCCACCATCACGGTGAGCAACACTTTGTGGAGCCGGTGTGCCTGCTCTAGTTCGTTGAGCACGTTTGCTGAGTCAACGGCCTTGGGAGTTGCCAAGAGAATCAATGCATCGGTGGCTTCGATACCATGCACGATCTCACTGGAATACGGCTTTCCCGGTGTTATGTCTCGCGGGGCGATCCAGCACTTGACCCCATGCGATTCCAGGCGGGCACACAACTCCTGCGCCAGTCCGGCGTCGTCAGAAGCGTGGGATATGAACGCCGAATGAGACAACTTCGGCGAATTCGATGTCGATGGATTCGGCATCGCCGGGCACCGGATTTTAAGGAATTGAAATCGAAGGGGAGAAAACGACAGACCCACAATAACACAAGAGCGCTGTGGGTCCACAATACATGAGCGCGCTGATGCCGATCTAGGCGACGCTGTTAGACGCCGCTCAGGCGGCGGAATACTGGACTTGAAAATGCCGACGGGACTCCGCATCGTGAGCGACAAGGATCTTATCGAGGCCCACAACAGCCAGGATCTCCGCCACATGCGAAGAGGGATTCAGAATCGTAAAGTCATGCCCGGATTCGCGCGCGGTGCAATAGACCGTAATGAGAGCGGCGAGACCGGCGGCGTCAATGCGCGTGACAGCTTCAAGATTGAGCGTGACGCATTGGCGGCGCACCAGCGGCATGAAGCGCTCCAGGAGGACGTTTTCGTTGCCCCTTACCAACTCCGTTATTTCGCCTGCTGCGATGGGCGGTAGATCAGTGCAGCACATGGTGTCATTCATTTTGATCCTCCCCAGAAAAATCGCTCGTAAAGAGCGAGCTTTGTGGTGACTGCTCAATCTCGACCCTGAAAACCACGCAGGAGCTATGCTGAATTCGCAGGGGGT
The DNA here is from genome assembly GCA_963763585.1 of uncultured Acidobacteriaceae bacterium. Taxonomy (GTDB): domain Bacteria; phylum Acidobacteriota; class Terriglobia; order Terriglobales; family Acidobacteriaceae; genus Telmatobacter. The sequence goes on from CAVXPR010000002.1 coordinate 129,644, forward strand.
CCGAGAAGACCCAGGACGATCAAGCGGTACATTGGCTCATACGCAAAGTGGAGTGGTCCGGTTCCATGGCTGGTTCTTCAATGAGCAACATCGGCGAACTGAACGCGGAACACGCTCGGGCATTTGCGCTCGACGCAGGCTTTCAGGAGGCGGGCGTCGTAGCCCTGCCTTATGACGCCGAGGCGCGCGATGCCGAGCGGTTTCGCGAGTGGGTTGCTGCAGGCCGCGCCGGCACAATGGGCTACCTTGAGCGCAAAGCGGAGAATGGGAAACTGCTGCGCGAGCGCACAGCCGTTCCCTTCCCCTGGGCGCGGTCGGCGATCATCTGCTTTGCCAGCTACGCCTTTCCGTCGGCGCCTCTTTCAACCAAAGAATCAGAGCGAGAAACAGCGCGCGGGACCGGGTGGATTGCGCGCTATGCGTGGACGAGCCGTGTGTTGCCGGGCGAAAAAAATAATGAGCAGGGCGAGCGGCGGCCGAGCGATTACCACAAGGTTCTGCTGAAGCGAATTCGCGCGGTCGAGGCAAAGCTGCATGAGGAGCACGGCGAATTCGAGTCGCGATCGTATGTTGACACCGGGCCCATTGTCGAGCGCGCCCTTGCCGCCGCGGCAGGGCTTGGCTGGACAGGAAAAAACACCTGCCTGATTCATCCCAAGTTAGGTTCGTTCGGATTTCTGGCCGCGATTCTGACCTCGCTGGAAGTGAGTGGCGCAGCGAGCCCGCACGGCGAGCTCCAGATTCCTGATCGTTGCGGCAGTTGTACGCGCTGCATCGAGGCCTGCCCGACCGGCGCGCTCGACCTTCCCTACCAGATGGATGCGACGCGCTGCATCGCGTATTTGACTATTGAGCATAAGGGCCCCATCGCCGAAGAGCTTGCCGGGAAAATGGGCCGGCAGGTCTTCGGCTGCGACATCTGCCAGGACGTTTGTCCGTGGAATGGGAAGGCCCGGCGAAGCGGGCCCATCGCGACCGACGCCGAACTTGAGCCGCGCCCAGAACTCGTGAATCCAACATTGGAATGGCTGGCGGGATTGAGCGAGGCCGAATTCGAGCGGCAATTTAATGGATCGCCCGTTCGCCGCACAGGATTTCTGGGGCTGCGGCGAAACATCGCCATCGCCATGGGCAACAGCGGTGAGGCACAGTTTGCGGAGCACCTGGGATCGTGGGCGTCAGCTGCGGATGAGGGCCTGCGCGCCGCCGCGCGGTGGGCGCTGGCGCGGCTCCGTCGCAACTGATCGACACATCCAATCCGGGCCATCCAATCGGCGCATCCAACCGTCTGAAGTGAAAAATCAGTGCCAATCTCTGCCCGGCGACTTTAAGCCGAAGCGACTATTCTTGGGTCAGCACCCTCCTCTATCGGCCCGCGTCAAAATGAGAACGTCGAATTGCGGGAACGGTGGAGCGCGCATTACCGTAAGAAAGCCGTGCGAGAGATGTAACCGTGCCTGAGGAATTGAATCGTGCCTGACGGATTGAAAGCAGCAACCGGCGTCGTCAACGATGTTGCAACCGACATTGAAAACGCCGGAACCGCACTGGCTAGCGCCGCCGAAGGCCCTGCTCAGCCGGTCGCGCAATCCAAGTGGTATGTCTGGCGCAAAAGCGGCACCGCGCTGCTGGCGTACCTGCTGGACAGCGAGGTGCACACCTTCGCCTTCAGCGTCGCCGCCAACGCAATCATCTCGTTTATTCCCTTTATCGTGCTGCTTTACACGCTGGTGCTCACAGTCTTTCATTCGCCGCCGAAGGGCCCGATGGTCACGGTGGTTGATAACATGGTGAACTACTTTCTGCCATCGCTGACCAAGGATCCTGCTTGGATTACCAAAACCATCATGGCAGAAGGCGTGGAGCCCATATTGAAGCATCACGGTGCGCAGGCCTTTTCGCTGGTGATGATTCTGATTGCATGCACAGGGATTTTTCTCCCGCTAGAAGTGGCGCTGAATCAGGCGTGGGGAGTGAAGAAGAGCCGCAATTATCTCTTCAACCAGGCCATCGCCTTCGGGCTGGCATTGCTGATGCTGGGTCTCGCCGTGGCCAGCATGTTTGCCAACCTGGCCGTGGACAGCGCGCTGCCGGTGGTTTTTCTTGAACACACTGACAACGTTATATACAGGTTTGTATCCGGGGGAGTGGACTACGTGTGGCTCGCGGTTTCGACGGGCATCGCATCGATTCTGTTCTTCTTTTCGGTGTATTACATTCTTCCCAACCGCAAGGTACCCTGGCGGCCGGTTCTGCGCACATCGATAATCACAGGCCTGGTATGGTTGTTCGCGCGATTCATCTTTGCGACGGTGCTTCCCCACATCGACCTGAGCATCTACGGCCCGTTTTACGTTTCGGTTGGCTTGCTTTTCTGGGCGTACATCTCCGGCCTGATCCTGTTCGCCGGCGCGCAGTTCAGCGTGGCGCGCTTGGCAAACACCGCGCAAAAGAATTAGAAACCGCTGCCGCGTTGATCTCGTGCCGCTATTTCTGCCCCCCGACACTTGATCCCCGACCTCAGTTTTTGTTCGCTTTGTCTTCGCCGCATCTGTTGCGCTAATCTCTTGAGAGCAGCATGTCCCCGCACCCATCCAAACCGCCTGAAGTCTCCGACCCATTTGCCTGCTTTCATCCGGTAACGGCGGAGTGGTTCAAGGCCGTCTTTGACGCGCCCACAGCTCCGCAGCGGCTGGGCTGGCCGGTGATTGCGCGCGGGGAGAACGCGTTGATCCTCGCGCCCACAGGCACTGGCAAGACGCTGGCCGCGTTCCTCGCGTGCCTTGACCGGTTGATGCTGCAAGGCAAGGAACACGGATCAGGTGTCACGGATCAGAAAGCCGCTGGCATTGAGCGGTCGGGCTGCCGAATCGTCTACGTCTCGCCCTTGAAGGCGCTGGCCGTCGACGTCGAACGGAATCTGCGCTCACCGCTCGCAGGCATGGCCAACATGGCACGCCGCATGGGAGTTCCATTTCATGAGCCGCAGATCAGCGTGCGCACCGGTGACACGCCGCAGCGCGAGCGGGCACGCTTCGCCCGTCATCCCGCCGAAATTCTCATCACTACGCCCGAGTCGCTCTATCTGATCCTTACCTCGCAAGCAGCCGAAGCGCTGCGCACAGTGGAAACCGTCATCATCGACGAGATTCATGCGCTGGTTCCAACGAAACGCGGCGCGCATTTGGCGCTGACACTGGAACGCCTTCAGGCGCTGACCGCGAAACCGCTCCAGCGCATCGGCCTGTCAGCAACGCAGCGGCCGCTCGAAGAGGTGGCGCGATTCTTGGGTGGAGTGGAAGTGCAGGGAACAAGGGACCAAGGGACCGAGGGAACAAGCAGGCAAGAGCACGAGATCAACGACGAGGGGATCGTCGCGCACGAGTCAGGAAACTCCGGGGCTAATGATGCAGAAGGCACAGACGATGATTCCTCGGTCTCTCGTTCCCTTGGTCCCTTGGCCCCTGATGTGGCCGAGGCCACATCGCTTCGCTACCGCCCCGTCACCATCGTCAACGCCGCCGCGCGCAAGCAGCTCAAGCTGCGCATCGAGGTCCCCGTGGAAGACATGGCGCGGCTCGGCGAGATGGAGGAGATTCCCTCGGGCCCGGCATCGCAAACTCCGCGCCGCGTTTCCATCTGGAACGCAATTCATCCGCGGCTGCTTGAAATTATTCGCGAGCGGAACTCGACCATTCTTTTTGTGAACGCGCGCCAGACTGCCGAGCGACTTGCCGGAGCGCTGAATGACCTGGCCGGCGAGCCGATCGCTCGCGCGCATCACGGCTCGCTGGCTGCGGGGCAGCGCTCGGCTATCGAGGAGCAGCTCAAGGCCGGCCAGATTAAAGCACTCTGCGCGACCTCGACGCTCGAGCTGGGCATCGACATGGGCGCGGTCGATCTCGTCATCCAGATCGAGTCGCCGCCGTCAGTGGCCAGCGGTATGCAGCGGATTGGCCGCGCCGGCCACCATGTTGATGCGGTGAGCGAAGGCATTCTTTTTCCCAAATATCGCGCCGATCTTGTCGCATGCGCCGCGGTTACGCGGGCCATGCACGACGGGCACATTGAGTCGACGCGCTTTCCGCGAAACCCACTGGACGTGCTGTGCCAGCAGCTAGTGGCGATCGTCGCGTCCGCGCGGCCGCCAAAAGCTGCGCTCCCGGCCAGGGTTAGAAAACCCTCTCGCCAGGGGAAGAATCTCACTGCGAATTTGAAATTCGACGGCTTCGATTCGAGCGGAAACCAATACGCCGAGGCTCCCAAGCCGGAAGTTTCCGTCGATTTTCTCTTCAACCTCGTCCGTGGCGCCGCGCCGTTCGGCTCGCTGTCGCGCTCCGCCTTCGATGGAGTGCTCGACTTGCTCAGCGGCCGCTATCCTTCCGACGAATTTGGCGAGCTTCGCCCTCGGCTCACATGGGATCGCGTGCGCAACGTAGTCACGGCTCGCGACGGCGCTGCGCGACTGGCGATTCTGAACGCGGGAACCATTCCCGATCGCGGCCTCTACGGCGTCTTTCTCGCATTCACTGATGGCAAGCCAGTGCGCGTCGGCGAACTCGACGAGGAGATGGTCTTCGAGTCACACCCCAATGAGACGTTTATTCTCGGCGCGTCCACGTGGCGCATCACCGATATTACGCATGATCGCGTGCTGGTTACGCCCGCTCCTGGCGAGCCGGGCAAGATGCCGTTCTGGAAGGGCGATGGCCCCGGCCGCCCGCTCGAGTTTGGCCGCCGCATCGGCGCCATGGTTCGCGAGCTGCGCGCGTTGCCGCAAGCTGCCGCGCTCACGCGGCTTGTGAACGAACACGATCTCGATCCTGGCGCTGCAGAAAATCTGTTGCGCTTTCTCGCCGACCAGGCTGAGGCGACCGGCCAGGTTCCCGACGACCGGACGATTGTGGTCGAGCGCTGCCGCGATGAGCTGGGCGATTGGCGCGTCTGCGTGCTCACGCCGTTCGGCAGCCGCATTCATATCCCATGGGCGATGGCGGTGGCCGCGCGCATCCGCGCTGCCGGCGGCCCGGAAGTCGAAACGCTCTGGGGCGACGATGGATTCGTGCTGCGCTTCCCTGACACCGACGAGCCGCCCGACTCCGATTGGATTCTTGTCGAGTCAGCCGAAGCCATGCAGCTTGTGCTGCGCCAGTTGGGATCGACGGCGCTATTTGCCGGGCGCTTTCGCGAGGCTGCGGGCCGCGCGCTGCTGTTGCCGCGCCGCCGCGCCGACCAGCGCTCGCCGCTGTGGCAGTTGCGCAAGCGCTCCTACGATCTGCTCAGCGTAGCCTCGCGCTACCCGCAGTTTCCGCTGCTGCTCGAGGCTTATCGCGAGTGCCTGCGCGACGTTTTCGATATGCCTGCGCTCATCGAGACACTGCGCGCCATCGAGCAGCGGCAGCTCCGCGTACATGTGGTCGAGACGCGCAAGCCATCGCCTTTTGCCTCTTCCCTGCTCTTCAGCTACGTGGCCAATTTTATGTACGAAGGCGATGCGCCGCTGGCCGAGCGCCGCGCGCAAGCCCTCACCATCGATCAGGATCAGTTGCGCGAACTGCTCGGCGAAGCCGACCTGCGCGAGCTGCTCGATGCCGATGCTATCGCTGAAGTGGAAGAGGCGGCGCAGTGCCTTGCGGAGAATTATCGCGCGCGTTCAGCTGATGGAATCCACGATCTGTGTCTTCGCCTGGGCGATCTCTCACGCGAAGAGTTGGGACGACGCGTCGTCTCCGCTGATCTTTTAATACATATTGACCGGCTCGTTCGCTCGCGGCGGCTTTTGGAGCTGCGCATCGCGGGCGAAAAGCGATTGATTGCCGCTGAAGATGCTGCGCGTTATCGCGATGGCCTTGGCATTCCGTTGCCGCCGGGTTTGGCGGCTGCGCTGCTCGAGCCCGTGGCTCACCCAGTGCTCGAATTGGTGCGCCGCTATGCGCGTACGCATGGGCCATTCACGCTGCGCGAAGCCGCGGAAAGATTTGCGCTGGATACCGAGGCCGTCGAAAATGCATTGCGGCAGCTTGCGCACGAAGGCCGCGTGCTCGAAGGCGGTTTCCGCCCCGGTGGACTTCATCGTGAGTGGTGCGACGCGGAAATTCTGCGGCAGATTCGCCGCAAGTCGCTGGCCAAGCTGCGCCGCGAAGTGGAACCAGTTGAGCAGCACACGCTGGCACGCTTTCTCACTCACTGGCAGGGGGTGCTGGCGCCGCGCCGCACCGGGACCGCGCACCTCGACGCGCTGCTTGATGCAATCGAGAGCCTGCAGGGCGCGCCGCTGCCCGCATCGCTGCTTGAATCGTCGATACTGCCTGCGCGCATTGCTGATTTCACATCCGCGGGCCTTGACACGCTGATTGCCGCAGGAGAAGTTGCGTGGGCCGGCGTCGAGCCGATAGGCGAGCGCGATGGGCGCATTTCGCTATTCCTCGCCGACAAGTTGCCGTTGCTGGCGCAACAGCGTCCTCCTGCCGAACCTCTAACCGAGCGCGAAGAAAAGTTGCTCGCCGTGCTCGAATCCACGGGCGCGAGCTTCTTTGATTCGCTGCATGACGCTGCCGGCTCGGGGTATCCCGGCGAGACGATCGAAGCGCTCTGGAGCCTGGTGTGGCGCGGTCTCATCACCAATGACTCGCTGCACGCTCTGCGCGCCTACATCGCCCGGCCCGAGAGCGCTCGCACGCCGCGCCGCTATCAGACTGGGGCTGTGTTTCGCTCTAGACGGACTACGCCGCCCACCGCTCAGGGACGATGGTCCTTACTGCCACTCCGATCAACGGATCGGAGCGCGGAGGACACGAGGCGCGCGACGACCGAGCGCAGCCACGCGCTGGCGCTGCAACTGCTCAATCGTTACGGCGTGCTGCTGCGCGAGCAAGTTGCTGCCGAAAATGTTCCCGGCGGATTCAGCGCCGTGTATGACGTGCTGAAGGCACTCGAGGAGGGCGGGCGGATTCGCCGCGGCTATTTTGTCGGTGGATTGGGCGCCACACAGTTTGCGCTGCCTGCGGCCGTTGACTTGCTGCGGCAGTTGCGCACCGAACCGCCGGCTGAAAAGCCCGAGTTTGTGCAACTCGCGGCGACCGACCCGGCGAACCCTTATGGTTCAGTGCTGCGCTGGCCCGATCTGCCGGTTGCGGATGAGGATTCGGAATCGGCGCCGCGCATTCTCACACGCGCTGTCTACGCGGAAGTGATTTTGCGCAATGGCGAGCTTGTGGCGTGGCTCAAGCGCGGCAATCCAAATCTGCTCGTCTTTTTGCCTACTGAGGAACCAGAGCGCACGCAAACCGCCGCGGGCCTGGCGCATTTTCTGTGTGGGCGCGGGCAGCAACGCATGCGCGCGAGCAACCATGAGGGCGTCTTGATCACCACCATCAACGGCCAACCTGTCGCCGCGCACCCGATGGCGCGATTCCTGATGGACGCGGGCTTCCATCCCGGACCGCTGGGCATGCATCTGCGCCGCATTCCGCTCGCCATCGCGCATGCCGAGCCGAGCAGACCTGAAGTGCAATAAGGATTGGATCACTACGAATGCCTGAAGGCGACACCATCTTTCGCACCGCGCGCAATATAGGCCGCGCGCTCATGGGCAAACCGGTCATCGGTTTTCGGACGACGTTTCCGCTCCTCATGCGATTCAACGACGACACGCCACTCGTTGGCCAGACGGTCAATCAGGTCGAGGCGCGCGGCAAATGGCTGCTCATTCGTTTTTCCGGAGGTGGAATTCTCACTTCGCATCTGTTGATGAATGGCCGCTGGCACATTTACCGGCACGGAGAACGCTGGCAGGCGCCGCGCTTACACATGCGCATCGTGATTGAAAACAGCGAATACCAGGCCGTTGGCTTTCGCGTGCCCGTTGCGCGCATGCACACGGAACAGTCGCTCGCTCGGGATTTGCATGTCGCCCGCCCGGAAGATGACGTACTCAGCGACGAATTCGATACAGCGGCCGCGCTAGAGCGCCTGCTTGCCAGCCCGCACGAAGCGCTCGCCGACGCACTTCTCGACCAATCTGTTCTCGCAGGCGTTGGCAATGTCTTCAAGTCGGAGATCTGCTTCGTATTGGGCCTTCATCCGTTCCGCGCCGTCGGAACGCTCACGCGCGAAGAAGCCGCAACGACAATCTCTACCGCGAAAAAGTTGCTGCGCGTGAACGTGCTTGAAGATTCCGGCGACCTGATCGTCACTTTTCGCAGCCAGCAGCGCCGCACCACGCACGCGTCGGACCCGAGCGCCAGCCTATGGGTTTATGGCCGCGCGGGCGAGCCATGCCGCCGCTGCGGCGAGCAAATTCGCCGCCGCATTCAAGGTGAGGATGCGCGCGTCACCTTCTGGTGCCCGCTCTGCCAGCCCATGCCGGACGGGACAGACATAGATGGATAGCTTTGGACGGATAGATTTTGCGTAGACGGCTAAGTTTTCACTGGAATTAGTTCTGCGGCTTGCCGAGCCCGAAGATCTTTTGAAAAATATTTCGATGGTCCTCGCCGTTCGGACCTTTGTGGTCGCAGGTCTCAGTGGGCGCGGTGCCATCGAGGAACGCCGCGCTGAAATCGTCGGGGCATGTTCCATCGGCAAGCAGGTTGGAATTTTTGTCGATGGTTTGAATCTCGACGCCATCCGGCGGCGTGAATTCATTCGTATCGGAATACTGCGGCAGCTGTACTGCCTGCTTCATAAATGTCGCCCAAATGGGAGCTGCGACGCGCGCGCCCTGGATGCGGCCCCGGTTTTGCGGGTCCAGCTCGGTGTAATCGTCGTTGCCCACCCACACAATGCACAGCAGGTTCGAAGTGAATCCGGCAAACCACGCATCGTGGCTGGTGCCGGTTTTTCCCGCAGCCGGAGAGACGAATCCCATGTTGCGAACGCCGGCGCCGGTCCCGCAGTAATCCCGTCCTCCAACCGTGCACGGATCGCTTCCGTTGCCTCCGAGCACAGCTTCCATCAATGAAGTGGTAAGAAAAGCGGCGCGCGGATCGAGGACTTGCCGCGTAGTGGGCGTGTAGTCCTCGACGATATCGCCGGTAGGCGTACGCACGCTCGCCAGCATCCATGGATCGATATGCATGCCACCATTGGAAAAAGTCGTATACGCGCCGGCCATATCAAGTGGCGTGGCGTCGTAGGAGCCAATCGCCATAGAAGGCGTGCCTTGTGCGCTTTTGATCCCTGCACTCCGAGCGAGTGCCGCTACTCGATCGAAGCCCACCATGCTCGCCAGGCTTATGGTCGCGTTGTTGTCCGATCGCATCAGCGCTAAGCGCGCAGTCATCTCGCCGTAGAACTCGCTCTCAAAGTTATGCGGGGTGTATTCGTAATCCGTGCCTGCGCCATAGGTTTGCTGCGCGTCGTCGAGCAAGGTCACGGGCGAAAAAAGTCTCGTTTGCCCCGGCAGCATCGTGCCCTCAACAGCGGTTTGGAAAGCGGCCGCATAGACAAACGGTTTGAAAATCGATCCCGTTGGCCGATGGGCTACCGCGTGATTTACCTGTGAGGCGCCATAGCTGCGCCCACCCACCAGCGCCAGCACCTGGCCAGTGTGAGGATCAAGCGCGATCAATGCTACCTGGGGATAAACGTACGGCTTGCCCAGCTTCTTGTCGCTCGCGTGAACGGCGTCAATCTGTGCGTCGACGATATGAATTGTGGAGTCGACCGTCTGCGTCGCCAGACGCTGCAAGTCAGGATCGAGCGAAGTGTAGATGCGCAAGCCTTCGCGATTAAAGTCGCGGTCGCCGAGTCTTTGCGTCAGCTGATCGTGCACCAGGTCGACAAAATAGGGCGCCTCGCTTTCGTCCACGCTCGCTGACACCAAATGAAGGGGTTCGGCCTTGGCAGCCTCCGCTTCATCCTTGGTGATCACGCCAGTCTCCACCATTGAGTCGAGCACAAGATTGCGGCGCTCGATCGCGCGCTCTGGATGATGGAAAGGATTCAAGCGACTGGGGCTTTGGATGATTCCAGCAAGCATGGCACACTGTGCGAGGTCGAGTTGGTTTACATCCTTGCCAAAATAATCCTGCGATGCTTCGCCAAAGCCGACGATGGAAAAACTGCCGATTTGCCCAAGCGATATCTCGTTCGCGTACATAGCGAAGATCTGCTGCTTATCGAAGCGGTGCTCGAGGATGATGCTGATGACGGCCTCGCGCATCTTGCGTGAATAGGTGCGCTCGGGAGTTAGGAAAAATCCGCGCGCAAGTTGTTGCGTGAGCGTTGAAGCGCCCTCCCGGTAGCGATGAAGGTGGAAAATGTCATTGCGCATCGCGCCCAGAATGCGCCAATAGTCGATGCCGCTGTGCTCAAAAAAGCGGCGATCCTCAATGGCGATCACTGCATGCACAAGATTTTGGGGAATCTCATCGTAAGTGAGCACACGGCGCTTGGTGCGCTGCGCGCCCTCGCTCAGCCCCGTGATGAGGAGCGGCTCGAGCTCGTAGCTCGATAGCGCCTGACCGTGCGCATCGGTGATCCCGTTCACTACGCCGCCACTCACGCGAATGGTGGCGCTATCCGGCGCGTGATAGGACTGCGGGCCCGGTTGCACAGTAATCTGCTGCGCGCTTTCGCTATAGGTTCCCAGCTGCGAAGCCTCCGCGGCGCCATCGCTCGTGTAGCCGGCCTGGTGCAGTTCGTCGGCAATCCAGCGAATGGAAAGCTTTTGCCCCGGCCTTACCTCGCGCGGCGCGGCATAGATCTGCGCGGTGCTGGCGAAGATTGGCTGCTTCAGCCGATCGTCAACAATAACCGCATACTTGTGGTAGAAATAGCCAAAAATCGAAATGCCGATTACAGCGGCGCCAACGAAAGCGACGAGCAGTCCAAGCAGAATTCGCGATCTGAGTTGATGACCCGATTGGGATTTCGGGATTCGAATTCGCAGTGCCATTGCCGCTCCTTGAACCAGCTACCCGCCCAACCAGCTAAAGGCCCGATGCCAGCAGCCGCTCTTCTTCGACGCGTTTCTTCACCAACGCCGCCACTTCACCCAGAGCCACATCCACACTGGTACTCGTCGCCCGCGTCACCAGTTCCACCTGGCCCGATGCGGCCTTCTTGCCCACATTGATGCGGTACGGAATTCCCACCAGATCCGCATCCTTGAACTTTACGCCGGCGCGCTCGTCGCGCTCGTCCAGCAGCACGTCCAGCCCGGCTTGTTCCAGGTCGGCAGCGAGCCTTTCTCCGGTGGCCCGCAGCGCAAAGTCAGACACGTTCGTAATGGTCACCACCACCGTGAACGGCGCGATTGAAGCCGGCAGCCAAAAGCCGTTGGCGTCGTTCGATTGCTCGATAGCCGCGGTGAGAATGCGCTCGATTCCAATGCCGTAGCTGCCCATGATCGGCGTTATTTCTTTTCCGTTCTCGTCGAGAACGCGCGCGCCCATTGACTCGGAGTACTTGTATCCCAGCTTGAAGATATGACCGACTTCAACAGCTTTGCCAACTACGAGCTTGGCCCCGCAATTTTCCGTCGGGCAACCTTCGCCTTCGTTCACGCTGCGAATTTCGGCAGCGAATGTCCAGGTGAAATCGCGGCCCGGCGTCACGTTGCGCAAATGGTAGTCAAGTTTGTTCGCGCCGCAAACCATGTTCTTGCGGCCCTCGAGAGACCGATCGATGACGACAATAGGCGACCGGGCTCCAACGTCGGAAAGAATAAATTCCTGGCGATTTTTTCTGGAAGCTTCGCCGCGTTCGGCTTCGAGAACATCCTTAGCGAATGCCTCGCTATATTTTTCTTTGCTCGCGGCACTAAGTCCAATCGGTCCGAGAAATCCTGCCGGCGCATGAAAGACCTCTTCGATCTCCTCTGCCTGCATCGGCCTCAGTTCTGAAGCAAACAGCACCGCCGTCAATTTCGCCTCGTTGACCTGATGGTCCCCGCGCAGGAAGATCACCGCCGGCTTCCATTCCCCGGCTATCGACGCCATGTATGCGACACACTTGATGTCGGACGCCGGTGACATTTGGAAGAACGCGGCCACGTCGGCGATCGCGCCGCAGCCAGGCGTGTGAACAAGCTCCGGTGACCCGCCTCCGGTTGGATTCATCTCCAAAACCGAATCGAGCCGCGATGTTGCCTTCTCCAGGTTCGCCGCGTAGTGGCACACCGGGCAGCTTGCGATCAGGTCTTCGCCTGCATCGGTGTAGACCATGAACTCCTGCGACTGCGAGCCGCCCATCGCGCCCGAGTCGGCTTCCACTGCGACGAACTTGAGCCCGCAGCGAGAAAAAATGGAGCGATAGACACGGTCGTGCAGATCGAAGCTGCGGTCAAGCCCGGCCTTGTCGATGTCGAAGGAATAGCTGTCCTTCATCATGAACTGCCGCACGCGCAGCAAGCCCCCTTTGGGCCGCGGCTCGTCGCGGTACTTGGTCTGAATCTGATACCAGATCTGCGGCAACTGCTTGTAGCTGCGCAACTCGCCGCGTGCAATCGTGGTCATGATCTCTTCGTGCGTCATCCCCAGGCACAGGTCGGCGCCTTTGCGGTCTTTCAGGCGAAACATATTTTCGCCCATTGTCGCCCAGCGGCCGCTCTCCTCCCACGGCTCGCGCGGCAGGATTCCCGGCAGGTAAAACTCCTGCGCAATCTGGTCCATCTCGTCGCGCACAATAGCGATGATCTTGTTCAGCGAGCGCTGGCCGAGGAAGAGGTAGTTATAGATTCCCGCGCCGAGCTGGCGAATGTAGCCCGCGCGGAGAAGAAACTTGTGGCTGGCCACTTCGGCGTCTGCCGGGGCCTCGCGCAATGTCGGAATAAAGACCTTCGACCAGCGATGCATAGAAATATGATGCAAACTTTCCCGTTCGCCGGGGCGAACGCAGGGCAATTGAAGCAGCTTTCATTCTAAATGTCGGGCTCGTAGGCGAGTTTCAGAGGGCATATCCGGTAAATTCAGATCAACTCCACGCCCCACAGATCGTGCAGATGCACCACGCCCTCGACCTTTTGATCCGCATCGACAACGATCAGCGAGGTAATCTTGCGCTCTTCCAGAATCGCCAGCGCTTTGGCGGCCAATTCTTCCGCGGCAATCGTGCGCGGATGCGCATTCATCGCCTCGCCGGCCGTCTTGCCCAGCGCCGCGCCGCCTTCGCGCTCCAATAACCGTCTCAAGTCGCCGTCTGAGATCACGCCGAGCAGCCGCCCCGATTCCTGTACAGTCGTCATCCCGAGCTTCTTTGACGACATTTCGTAAATCACATCGGTCATTGGAGTGCCAGGCGCGACAACAGGAACATCCTTTCCGGCATGCATCAGTTCGCGGACCTTGGCCAGTCGCTTGCCCAGCTTGCCGCCCGGGTGAAGGTCCGCAAAATCCTCAGCGCGGAAGCCCTTGCGCAGGCTCACCGCAACGGCCAGCGCATCGCCCAGCGCGAGCATTGCCGTAGTCGAGGCAGTCGGAGCGAGATTCAAACCGCAGGCCTCGCGCTCCACGCCACAATCAAGCGCCACATCGCTGGCCTGGGCCAAAGTCGATTGCAAATTGCAGCAGAAACTGATCAGCGCGTCGCCTTTGCGCTTGAGCGTGGCCAGCAGGCGCAGAATCTCTTCTGTTTCTCCTGACGCCGACAGCGCAATCACCACGTCGCCCGCCATGAGCACGCCTACATCGCCGTGCACGGCCTCGGCCGGATGCAGAAACAGCGCCGGCGAGCCGGTGGAGCTGAGCGTGGCGGCGATCTTCTGCGCAATGATGCCGCTCTTGCCCATGCCGGTGACCACAACGCGGCCGTTTTGCTTGCCGCAGTCGAGGATCATGCCGACAGCTCGCGCAAAGGAATCGGCCATCGGCCCATCGAGGCGCGCTGCCAACGCCTCAAGCGCTGCGGCCTCGGTGCGCACCAGCGATGCGGGCTGGAACGGCTTGTTTCTCTCTGTGGTGTTCATTGGCATTTCATGCTAACAGCTTGGAAGCAAGCTTTCAGCCCTCAGCCTTCAGCTTTCAGGTCAGCGTGTGAATCGCCAGAGCAGCCGCGGCCGACTCCGCCGGTCCGCTCGTACAATAGAGATGCGAGGTCGATTCCGTTGCGGCGAAACACCATCGTTCTTATTGTTGTCGTTTTCATTCTGGCCATCTTTGCCTGGGCGGGCTGGGCCAACTGGGAGTATCGCAAGCAGGCCGCTGAAAAACAGCAGGCAGCAGCACCACAGGGCGTGCTGGTGCCGGCTGCCGGCGGCGACGCGATCAGTTATGTTTCGCCGCTCAACGGCAAGCCTGCTCCAGCCTTCGCGCTTGAAGATCTGAGCGGCAGCAAAATCTCGCTCGCGAGCTACAAGGGCAAGGGCGTGATGATCAATTTCTGGGCCACGTGGTGCGGCCCGTGCCAGGTAGAGACGCCATGGATCGTCGAGCTTCGCAACAAGTATGCTGCGCAGGGCTTCGAGGTGCTGGGCGTGGACACCGAGGGCGACGACCTGCAGCCGGGCGACAAGGCCGGATGGGCCAAAGCTGAGACCAACGCCAACAAATTCGTCAGCGAGATGAAGGTGCCGTACCCGGTGCTGCTCGACGGCGACAGCATCAGCAACGCCTACGGTGGGCTCGACGATCTGCCGACGTCGTTCTTTGTCGATCGCAACGGCAAAGTAGTCGCGGCGTCGGTGGGCCTGACGTCGGAGAGCGACATCGAGGGGAACATCAAGAAGGCGCTGGCGGAGTAAGAGCTGCCTTCGGCTGTTAGCGTTCAGTTTTCGGCACGCTGCTTTCGCTGACGGATGATCGCCGGATTTGAGGATCGGAATCGATGAGTCGAATGAATTGGCATCGGAATTGGGTGTGGGTTGCGCTCCCTGGCCTCGCCGGACTACTAGCAGCAGTGGCTTACGGCCAGTTCGTTTCAAATTCGCCGCGAAACGACTCTCCAATTAAGACTGAAGCCGTGCAGTATCTTTTTCCCGAGCAGGTAAGCGTTCCGGCAGGTAAGCTGAGCCCGGTCATTTTGCATTTCCGCGTCGCGCAGGGGCTGCACATCAATTCGCATGCGCCGAGCGACAAATTTCTGATCCCAACGGACTTTTCAATTCCTGACGGCGTGGGTCCGGACGGCACCGGCGTTCGGCTTGGAACGGCCACTTACCCGCCGGGCACAATCATTTCGCTGGCCTTCGATCCAACGACCAAACTCAGCGTTTACACCGGCGAGTTCGCTATTCAGGCGCGCATCGAGGCCACGCCCGGCAATCATCCGGTTCAGGCCAAGCTGCACTACCAGGCCTGCGACCAGAACCAATGCATGCCGCCCAAGACGATCGACGTGCCGATTGACGTGATCGGGAAATAAATTTAGGAAACCTATAGCCGGCGGAAAAATCGCTGTCAGCTTTGGCTGAGGTCAGCTACATCTCACTGCGTTGTGCCATTGTCGTCAGCCGGCAAGAAACTGGTAGCTCACAAAGGCAAAGTGCGCGCCATCGGGAGCCCAGTTGGGCACGTTGTCTGTCCCTGACCCGCCCACAATCTGCACCAGATCGCGGATTTTTCCGTCGGCGACGTTCAAAATGCGCAGAGTTACGTCCTTATTGGCTGCGTGCCCCGCCACATCTTTTTCATAAGAGAGAATCAGTATTGATTTTCCGTCCGGCGAGGGATGCGGCGTCCAGTTATGCTTCTCGTCGAACGTCACCTGCTCGGCCTGGCTGCCGTCTGGCCGCATGCGCCAGATCTGCATTCCGCCCGCGCGATCGGAGTTGAAATAAATCCACTGCCCGTCAGCCGAAAAATCCGGATCGTCGCTCACGCCCGCGCCAGTGGTCAGCGCAGTCTCCGCCCCGCCGTCGGGCGAGATGGCAAAAATATTCAGTGTGCCGTTGCTGGGACGCGTAAACAAAATCGTCTTCCCGTCAGGCGACCAGCTATGAAAATAGGAATTTGGATTTTCCGTAACCATGCGCGGCGCGCCGCCCGTTGCGGGAACAGTGGCACCTGGTGCGGGGACAATATAGACGCGCCTGCCCGGATGGTCCGGCGTGGTGCAGGTCATTGCGAGCCATTTGCCGTCAGGCGAAAGTCCATGGCTGCCGGTGCAATCGCTGGCGTTACCAATGTCCATCGGCGTGGCTTCAGCGATCGAGCCGCTGCCTTCAGCTGCAGGCACGCTCCACAGCTTGCCCGCGCGATCAAAGATCAGCGTCTTGCCATCGCGGCTCCAGTTGGGCGCTTCCATCTGCCCTTTGCCGGTTTGGATGACGAACGCCATGCGCGCATTGTTGTCGATGGCGATAGTCTCTAGTGTGCTGTAGAGCGCCAGCGTTGATGTGGGAGTCGGCGCGGGTGTCGAAGCGGGTGTTGCAGGGGTCGTTGCCGGCGCGGCAGCGGCGGCCGTCATAAGCGTCGTGAGCGGCTCGAGCTCCACATGTGCGAATGTGGCCTGCTCCACTGCATTTTCGTTGTGTGCGCACACTCCCAGGCCGGCATAGAAATCGCCGTCGAAGTGCAGCTTGATTGACGCGCCCACCTGGTGCAGCGGCTCGCCGTGCGCGCTCAGAAAAAGCGTGATGACGTCGCCGCGCTTCTCGAGCCGCAGGCGCTGTGGCGCGCCGATGTTGAACGCAATGTCCTGCGTGGTGTCGCCTTTGTTGCGCCGGTATTGCAGCGCGGTTTCACCATTTCCATGAATCGCCGCGTCGGCGTACATTGCGTCCGAGTCGAGCGTCTGCCGAAACATCAGCAGCGCCTTGCGATGCGGACTCGCAGTTGGACCGACGTCAGCCAGCTTTACGTCGGCGGTGAGGGACACGTCACCGGAAACCTTTTTCCACACAAAGTGGAATGCGTCGACGTTGACCCACAGGTTCGCGCCAGCCGAGCGAATTGTATAGACGCCCGATGCGGAGTCGAAGCTCGCGACTCCGGGCGGAACGACGCTGCCCACATCTGTCTGGTTTTCAAAGATGCCAAGTCCGCTGGCTGCGGGCTGCGCAACGGCAATCGACGATCCGACGGACCCAAACGCCGCAACCGCAGCGAGCATTCCGGTCACACTCTTGTTCATATGCACGATGAATCTCTCCTTATTGACCGATTTACTCTACGGCAAGACGGCGACCGCGAGCCAGCGAGCAGGGTTATCAGCCTGCCTTCTTCTCGATCTTGGCCCACGAATCTTTGAGCGCGAGCGTGCGGTTGAAGACCAGTTTGCCTTCACTGGAATCCGGATCAAGGCAGAAATAGCCGACGCGCTCGAACTGGAAGCGGTCCTCGAGCCTTGCACTTGCGAGCGATGGCTCGAGCTTCGCGCT
Organism: uncultured Acidobacteriaceae bacterium; assembly: GCA_963763585.1. GTDB lineage: Bacteria > Acidobacteriota > Terriglobia > Terriglobales > Acidobacteriaceae > Telmatobacter. Next base: position 146,904 of record CAVXPR010000002.1, read on the forward strand.
CGTGAGAATTTCAAGCGAGTTGGGATTGAGATTGTCGAAGATATCGCCGCCCTCGGGAAAGTCGTACGGATCGGCCTTGGTAAACAGCTTGTCGTAGAGCCGGATCTCGGCGGAGATGGCGTGCGCAGCCGACACCCAGTGCATGGTCGACTTGACCTTGCGGCCGTCGGGCGAGTTGCCGCCGCGGCTCGCCGGATCATAAGTGCAATGCACCTCGACCACGTTGCCCTGCGCGTCTTTTACAACGCTGTTGGCGGTGACAAAATAGGCGTTGCGCAGGCGCACTTCCTTTCCGGGAGACAGCCGATAATACTTCGGCGGAGGAACCTCGCGGAAATCGTCGTGCTCGATGTAAAGCTCGCGCGAGAATGGCACCTGACGCGTCCCGGCCGACGGGTCTTCGGGATTGTTCGCAACCTCGACAAATTCGACGAAATCCTTGTTTTGCCCTTCGGGGCCCTCAGGGTAGTTGTCAATGATCAGCTTGAGCGGATGAAGCACGGCCATGGCGCGGCGGGCGCGGTGATTCAGGTCGTCGCGCTGGAAGTGCTCGAGCATTTCGACGTCTGTGCTGCCGTTGGTCCGCGAGGCGCCGATGGCTCCGCAAAAAGCGTGAATGGCTTCGGGAGTAAAGCCGCGACGGCGCAGGCCAGAGAGCGTCGGCATGCGCGGATCGTCCCAGCCGTTCACACGATTCTCCTGGACCAGTTGCAAAAGCTTGCGCTTCGAGAGCAGCGTGTACGTCAGGTTCAGCCGGTCAAATTCAATCTGCTGCGATGGAAAGATGCCGAGTTGGGCAATGAACCACTTGTAGAGCGGCTGATGGTCGGTGAATTCGAGCGTACACATGGAGTGCGTGACGTGCTCGATCGAATCCGACTGGCCGTGCGCGAAATCGTACATGGGATAAATGCACCACTCATCTCCGGTGCGGTGGTGTGTGGCGTGGAGGATGCGGTACATCACCGGATCGCGCATATTGAGATTTGGTGACGCCATGTCGATCTTGGCGCGCAGCACACGCGAGCCATCAGGGAATTCGCCCTGCTTCATGCGCACGAACAGGTCGAGATTTTCTTCGGCGGAACGGTTGCGATACGGGCTGTTCGTTCCCGGCTCGGTGAGCGTGCCGCGGTGCTTGCGAATCTCGTCGGCGCTTAGGTCGTCGACGTAAGCTTTTCCATTCTTGATGAGCTGCAACGCCCACTCGTAAAGCTGGCCGAAGTAATCAGAGGCGTAGCAGAGCTTGTCCCACTCGAAGCCCAGCCAGCGCACATCCGTCATGATGGACTCGACGTACTCCGTTTCCTCTTTTTCAGGATTTGTGTCGTCGAAGCGCAGATTGGTTTTGCCGCCGAAATCGTCGGCCAATCCAAAATCAAGAAAGATAGCCTTGGCGTGGCCGATGTGCAGGTAGCCGTTGGGCTCGGGTGGAAAGCGCGTCTGGACAATCGCATCGCCGTACTTTTTTGTGCGCACATCTTCGGCGATGATGTCACGCAGAAAGTTGGAGGGAGCGTGAACCTCTTGATTCGGAGCGTCTGGGCTTTCGGGATCTGATTGATTCATAGCCGGATTTCCGTTGGTCATAACCTTAATTCCTAACGATCTGTGCTTAACGGAGCGATTGCAGGTTCTTTTCGGCCTGACGGATGCGCTCAAGGCAGACATCGCGGCCGAGAACGACCATGGTTTCAAAAAGCGGTGGCGCATTCTTGCGTCCGCAAACGGCGACTCGGATCGGCTGAAACATGGGGCCGGCCTTTAACCCGAGCGAAACGGCAGCTTCGCGTAAAGTCTTGTCGAGCGAATCGTGGTCGAATGCGGTTGCCGGCAAAACCTCCAGCGCAGTTTGCAAAACTAGCCGCGCCAGCGCGGCGTCGCCTGTCGATTCTCCTTTTTTTAGGGGAATCAGCTCGGCGGGATCGTACGGCGGAAGTTTGTCGAGGAAGAAAAAGTCGGCAGCCGGCACCGCATCGCGCAGCAGCTTGATGCGCTCACGAATGAGCGGAGTAACGGCGAGGATTTTGTCGGGCGATGCGTTGAAACCGGCCTGTGCGAAGAACGGCTGCAAGTCGCGGCTCAAGTTCCTCCGACCGGCAATGCGCGAATGTGCTCGGCATTCAGCCAGACAGCCTTGTCATCGAATGGCAAATCATCTGTAAAATTCACCACCGCATTTGCGCGATTGACGCCCTCAAGAGTAAACAGGTCGCGAATCTCGGCCAGCTGCAAAAATTCGCGGTCGTTCTTCGGCGACCAGCCCAGCAGGCAAAGAAAATTGATGAAAGCCTGCGGCAGAAAGCCTGCATCGCGATAGGTAGTCACACTCACAACGGGGCCATGCTTGCGCTTGGAAAGCTTGGCGCCATCGGGAGCGACGAGCAAGGGCAGATGCGCGAACTTGCGGCGCCTCCGCTCCGAGCCCCTCGAATATCAGCAGGTGCTTGAAAGTGTTGGTCAGGTGATCCTGGCCGCGGATGATGTGGCTGATGCGCAGATCGGCGTCGTCAACGCACGAGGCCAGATGATAAGTCGGCATCCCGTCTGAACGAAGCAGTGCGAAGTCTTCAACCTCGTCGGCTGCTTTTTCCTGGGCGCCGTAAACGCCGTCGGCGAAATGCAGCACTCGGCCCTCGCCGCGCGGTACGCGATAGCGCAGCGCGAACGGCTCGCCAGCGGCGGCGCGGCGATCGCTTTCTGCCTTCGACAGCTCTCGCATTCCGGGGTTGAAGAGCCACGCACCCTGCGAAGAGGAGTGATCGTCATCAGCGGTATGCGCCGGCGTAAAGTCCCGATAGGCGAGGCCCCTCAAGAAAATTGCTTCAGCCGCCTTGCGATGCAGGTCGAGGCGCTCGGATTGCTTGTACTCCTCGTCCCAATCGAGGCCCAGCCAGCGCAACCCCTCAAAAATCGATTGCACGCTGGCTTCGGTGTTGCGCTCGACGTCGGTATCGTCCAGGCGCAGCACCATCGTCCCGCTGTTATGCCGGGCGTAGAGCCAATTGAAGATAAAGGTCCGGGCACTGCCTACATGCAAAAAGCCAGTGGGCGAGGGCGCAAAGCGAACGCGCGGAGTAATGACGCCGGAAGAGTTGGGATCAGCCATCGTGTAGTTTCGTTTACCTTCACGATGCTATCGCAACGCTCTGGCTCTGCGCGTCATTGCTGCGGTGGGGGCTGCGGTGGGGGCTGCGGTGGGGGCTGCGGCGGCACACGGTGGCTGCGGATACGGCGGATACCCCAACTGCGGCGCGGGCACAACCTTCCACTGCGCAAACGCGAGTACGTATAACAGAATCAGGTGCCGAGGGGGACAAGATTCAAAAGCGAAAGCAGGGCGAGAAGCCGGCCTTTTTGCAGATGAACCAAAAGGGAACGATGATGATGGCAACGCAAATCAAAATGATCAGCGGCAGAATCGCCATTGCGGCCACAACAATGTGTGAAATCTGATCGGGGTTAAGATTCTGTTGCAGAAAGAACGCGAGATTGAACATAGCGATGCTCCAAAGCGAAATTGGAATCGCTGCCAAGGTACCGCCAAATGCGTGAATCTTCAACAAAATTCGGAGAGGCTAGGCCTCTTGCGCCGGGCCGGGCTTCCATTCGGAAAAGCCGACGACCCAGAGTACGACGTACTTGGCCAGCGGAACTAGAGTCAGCAACGAAAGCCAGGGCGAAAAGCCTGCTTTCTTGAAGATCATCCAGTAAGGCGGAAGAACAACCGCGGAAAAGAGGGACCCGACAAAAGCAAGAACGATCAGATGCCAAGGCTGAAGTAATTCACCCATAAGATCGTCTCCTGAGCAGTTTTCGATTGGCCCCAAATCACGGCCTTTGGAGCGGCTAGGCCCTCCACGTCGGATGCACACTCTCCTTCGAAAAGGCGACCACATAGAGAGCAATCAGGTTCACAATTGGGAGGATCATTACCACCGAGTACACCGGGGGAATTCCGGCCTTTCTAAAAATGACCCAAAGCGCAGGAACTGCCAAGAGGATGCCTACAAAGAGAGCCCCAACTGGGCCGCTATTCATCAATTTTCCAAGAAGGTTCCTGCGGGGTACATTGAAAGAGACCTCGACTCCCGTGTTGATCATTGCTTGAATGAGATCGCTGTGGTCCGTCGGGAGAGTGGTATAGAACTCAACGTTTGGCGAGGCTTTCAAGGTACCCCAAAGCTGTGTTCCTAGTACGCAGGCATCCAGCACCTCGCCGCGCTGCACCTGATTGAGAAGATCGGAGTACGACGTCTCAGTGCCGCTTGTTGCATTCCTGACCTTTTCAATGGCACCCCATATCAACACGAGGCAAAGCAGAAGACAGAGCCAGGAAGCTATGGTTTTCAGAGCTGAAGACATGACCGCTCCTATTGGATAAAGTTTCGGCGGCAATGCTATCACAGAGTCTTCAGCGCAGATAACCGCGGCGGCGCGTGGAAGCCTTACGTAATGTCCTCGGTGTCGTAGACCGGCACGACCGTCCGCTTTTTGGGAACGCCGTGCACCGAGCTCAGCAAATCTTCAACCACATCCTCAAGCTGGCGCTGGCTTTCAACTACTGCGCTCATGCTCTTCAGCTCTTCGGGCTCCTGCACGCGCTCCACAAGCGCTACGGCGTGGCACTGGGCCACGTGATCGAGATTCAGTCCCTCTGGCGTTTTTGCCTTGATGCTCACCTGATCGATGCCGACTCCCAGCAGGTCGGCAACCCGGGAACACATCGCGGCCGCGACGGGCACGATTTTCGGCGCGGCCAGCACCAATGTTGTATCGATGTTCACGATGCCGTAGCCGGCGTGCTGCAACTCTTCCAGAGCCAAGTTGAGAAAGATGGCGGAGTCGGCATCCTTCCAGCGCGGATCGCCAGGCGGGAAGAAGCTGCCAATGTCGCCCGCGGCCACAGCGCCAAGCAACGCGTCGGTAATGGCGTGCAGCAGCACGTCCCCGTCGGAGTGGCCGGCCAAGCCCCTCTGGGTGGTCGAGCGTAATGCCGCCAAGGCGCAAGGGCACACCGGGCTTGAATTCGTGCGAGTCATAGCCAAGTCCGATGCGTATGTCCATCATTTAACTTGTCTACCTCTGAAGTGCCTGGCTCAAGCGCGTGTTCTCTCAAGCTGTTCTTACCGGCGAAGTTGTTCTTTCCGGCGCGGCGGCCACGATCCAGCAGCTTGATCGGGATCTATTCAGCGCGCTCGCTGCCGCAGATAGAACTCCGCCAGTTCCAGGTCGCCCGCCTGCGTAATCTTCAGATTAACCTGAGAACCGGGCACCACGGCTACCGGAATTCCAGCGCGCTCGGCCAGCGAAGCCTCGTCGGTGCCCACAAAGCCGTCGGCGTTGGCCTCGGCAAAGGCGCGTTTCAACAGCCCAAAGCGAAAGCCCTGCGGCGTCTGCGCCAGCACCACAAACTCACGCGGAATGGTCGCCGTCACCAGCGCTCCGTGCGCAGTCCGCTCCACATGCTTGATGGTGTCCACCGCGGGCAGCCCCACAATGGCCGCGCCAAATTCGGCCACTGCATCGATGGTGCGCTCGATGGTCGCCGCGTCAATCAGCGGCCGCACCGCGTCGTGGACCAGCACGATGTCGTCGGCCTCGGCAGGCAGCGCATCGAGCGCGTTGGACACCGATTCCTGCCGCTTTTCGCCGCCTTCGACCACATGAACGCGGCCCGCAAATCCGTACTCGGCGACTTGCGCCTCTGCGCGCTCCATCTCCTGCTTGCGCACGGCCACATAGATCGCCGTCACGCGCGGCACCGAGGCAAAAGCGCGCAAAGAATGAATGAGTATGGGAACGCCATCCAGCGCCAGAAACTGCTTGGGTTGGGGGCCGGCCATTCGGGTGCCCAATCCCGCAGCCGGAACAATAGCAAAGACTTGCATAACTCGTGGAGTATAGCACCGCGCAAGGTTTCGACTTCAAGCCGTCTCCGTGTGCATCATCTCGTTCGTCGCGTGAAAACCGATGCGTTCATAGATGGGCCGTCCAGCTTGCGAGCTGTGCAGGGTGACCACGCGGATCCCGCGCCGGCGCGCTTCGGCCATGCACTGCTCAACGAGCTGATGCGCCAGCCCGCGCTTTCGGTATTCCGGCTCGACGTACACGTTGAGCAGGTAGCCGCGCAGCTCCCCCTCTGGATCAAACGGATGCGGCGGCCAGTCGAGAATCAAAAGGCCAGCCGATGCGACGGCCCGGCCTGCGTCGGTCGCGATCCATCCGTAGTGTTTGCCTTCGCGGATCATGCGCTCTGTCCACGCGATGGAGCTGTGCTCCAACGCATTGAGAAGCGATTCGTCGAGCGCGTGAATCTCTGCAAACATTGCGCGGCGATGTGCTGAGATGAGGGCGGCATCGCTTGTTTCAGCCGTGCGGATTTCCATATCGAGCCAGTATAAAGGCGCGTCGATGGGTCAGCGATTGTAGGTCTTTCGGGAGTTTTGTGCTGCGAGGATCAACCCAACACCGTTTCCGGCGACGTATCTCAATGGCGTATCCCAAAGCTGTATGCCTGCGCCGTATTATCGAAACGTGAGCCCCGCCAAGCCTCCATCTCTTCCGCTCGACACCACTCTGCTCAAGCCCGGAATGCGGCTTGCCGTGGCGCTCTCTGGCGGGGCGGATTCGGTGGCGCTGTTGCGCGTTCTCGCGTCACGCAGCGCGGAGCTGGGGCTGGTGCTTCACGCCGCCCATCTGCATCACGGCTTGCGCGGAGCGGAGGCCGACGGCGACCTGGAATTCTGCCGCGAGCTTGCCGCAAAGCTGGGTCTGCCCTTTCACGAGGCGCGTGTGGACACGGCCGCTGAAGCGCAGCCCAATCGAAAATCCGGCAAATCGGCCGAGATGGGCAAACGAGCCGAGACCGGCAAACCTGCTGAGAGCATTGAGGAAGCCGCGCGGCGGCTTCGCTACGCATGGTTCCGCAAACTCTTGGCCTCCGGCGAAGTCGACGCGATCGCCACAGCGCACACGCTCGACGATCAGGCCGAAACCGTTCTGGCTAAATTTCTTCGCGGAGCGTGGACCGAAGGCCTGGCAGGAATTGCTCCAAAACTCGAAACCCCGGAGGGGCAGATTGTGCGGCCACTGCTGGCTGCGACCCACGCTCAATTGGAGGCGTACTTGCGCGCGATTAATCAGGATTGGCGCGAGGACTCGTCGAATCGCAACCTTGCTTTCACCCGCAACCGCATCCGTCACGAATTACTCCCGCTGCTCGAAGGCTGGAATCCCCGCTTGCGCGAGCACATGGCGCAGATGGCCGAGCTGGCCCGCGATGAAGAAGCGTGGTGGCAGGCCGAACTCGCTCGCGTGGCGCCGCAGTTGCTACTACCGGGGCGTCCGGTGCGTGGGGGTGGCCGCGCGGCCGGGTCTGGCCTCGATTCCGGCGTGGCCATTGAAGCGAGCCGCCTGGGCGCGCTTGCCCGAGCGATGCAAAGGCGGCTTATTCGCTATGCTGCCGAACGATTCGGCGTCGCGCTCGATTTTGCCGCCACGGAATCAGTCCGAGCCCTCGCCCTCACCGGCCGCGCAGGCCAGAGGATCGCACTGCCGCACGGCTTGCTCGCAGAAAGAACCGCCCGGGAGTTGCGGCTGTCGATCAGCCACGGCCTTCCTCCAAAAGGCGAGAGGCTGGAGGCCCAGGCCAAGGAGTACGAAGTTGCAATTCCCGGCGAGATCGACGCTCCCGCCTTCGGGCTTCGGCTCCGCGTCGAGTTTTCCGGCTCCGCAGCGGCCCTGGCAACGCCGAATGGTCGCAGCGGCCCGCCGGCAAGATCTGCAGTCCTGCGCAACTGGAAGCCCGGCGACCGGGTTACGCTGCGCCACTCATCCGGGCCTCGCAAGGTGAAGGAAGTGCTGGAACGTCTGCGGGTTACGGGAACCGACCGGACGATTTGGCCGGTTCTCGAAGTCGAAGGACAAATCGTCTGGATGCGCGGCGTGGAACTGGAACACGACCCCAGGCTGACGGTTTCCGCGGAATTCGTGGCCAGCAGCGCTGCCGGGGCCCCTTAACGACACGAGCCAAGCTGAACGCAACCCCGAGAACCCCAGCGACCACCCCGGCGACCCCCTTGGCTAGCATTGACACAATCGGTCCTGCCCCTTTGGTACCACCCCCACTCCCCCAACTTTTACTGCCCGGGGAGTACAATCTGGATACTGCTCTTCGGAGTGCGCGCGATGCGTGTCCCCGATGGATATTGGGGCGGGTATTGTGTAGTTTTGCCACTTTACCGGGCGCTGCGGCGTCTAAGAAAAGTGGCGTTTGGCCAGGGATTGTTACCAAGGATTGATACCAGGGATTGATGTCGGGAATCGCGGTGGCCCATCCTCCTCTGCCGCGAAAAGGAGAAGTTGGTGAACTCGAGCGTTAAAACCATCATGTTTTGGCTCTTTATCCTCATCTGCCTCGTGCTGTTGTGGGGCGTGGTGGAGAAGAGCACCGGCATGGCGAAAGAGCCGGAGTACTCCTACTCCGACGTCTATGACAAGGTGACCGACAATCAGTTGCTCGACGCCACAATTCAGGGCGACGAACTTAAGGGTCACTTGAAGCTCTCGCCCAAAGACGAGTTTCACACCACTCTGCCGAGCAATTACGAAGACCTTTTGAAGGCGATGATTGCCGCCAAGGTCAACTTCTCCATCAAGGAGCCGCAGAACAACGTCCTGATTCCGCTGCTCATCAACGCGGGTCCCTTTGTGCTGCTGATCGCCGTGTGGTTCTTCATGCTGCGGCAAATGCAGTCGGGCGGCAACAAGGCTCTGTCATTCGGCAAGAGCCGCGCGCGCCTGCTCTCAATGCAGCAAAAGAAAGTTACGTTCAAAGACGTGGCCGGCGTGGATGAGGCCAAGGAAGAGCTCAAAGAAATCATCGAATATCTGCGCGAGCCGCAGAAGTTTCAAAAGCTTGGCGGACGCATTCCCAAGGGCGTGCTGCTCGTTGGGCCTCCGGGAACCGGCAAAACGCTTTTGGCGCGTGCGGTGGCCGGTGAGGCCAACGTTCCGTTTTTCTCGATTTCAGGCTCTGACTTTGTTGAAATGTTTGTCGGCGTAGGCGCAAGCCGCGTGCGCGACCTGTTTGAGCAAGGCAAAAAGAATGCGCCCTGCATCATCTTCATTGACGAGATCGACGCTGTCGGCCGCCATCGCGGCGCAGGCCTCGGCGGCGGTCACGATGAGCGCGAGCAGACACTGAATCAATTGCTCGTCGAAATGGACGGCTTCGAGTCGAACGACGGCGTGATCCTGGTGGCAGCCACCAACCGCCCTGACGTGCTCGATCCCGCGCTGCTGCGCCCCGGCCGCTTTGACCGTCGCGTAGTCGTAGGCCTGCCCGACATTCGCGGACGCGAGGAAGTCCTCAAGGTTCACGTCAAGAAGGTTCCCGTCTCCGACGACACGAATCTAAACGTGCTCGCCCGCGGAACGCCGGGCTTCAGCGGCGCCGATCTCGCCAACATGGTGAACGAGGCGGCTCTCAATGCCGCGCGCCTGAACCGCAAGCAAGTCACGATGTATGACTTTGAGCTGGCCAAGGACAAAGTCCTGATGGGCGCTGAGCGCAAGTCCATGATCCTCAGCGACGCGGAGAAGCGCGTTACTGCTTATCACGAGGCTGGCCACGCGCTGGTTTCGATGAAGAGCGAAAACTCCGACCCGGTTCACAAGGTCACCATCATTCCTCGCGGCATGGCGTTGGGCGTCACGGTTCACTTGCCCGACGACCGGCATAACTACACGCGCGAATATCTGGAAACACGGCTGGCCATGCTCTACGGCGGCCGCGTGGCAGAGGAGATCTTCCTCAACCAGATGTCTACCGGCGCAGGCAACGATATCGAGCGCGCAACTGAGCTGGCACGTTCCATGGTCTGCGAATACGGCATGAGCCGGCTCGGTCCGCTCACCTTCGGCAAAAAGGAAGAGCAGATCTTCCTCGGCCGCGAGATTGCGCAGCACCGCGACTTCAGCGAAGAGACGGCGCGCCAGATCGACCAGGAAGTTCGCCGCCTGATCGATGAGGCCTACCAGGCAGCGCATAACATCGTTAAATCGAACGGGGACGCAATGCACCGCATTGCCGCGGCGCTGCTCGAACGCGAAACCATCGACGCCGACGAACTGAAGCTGCTGCTTGAGGGCAAGGCACTGCCTGAGCTGCGGTCATCACTTGCCGGGCCCGGCGATTCTGACGGCGGCCAACCACAACAGGTTCTCAAACCCGAAGGCCGCGGAACTGGCACCGGCGGCCTGCCCGAAGGCTCGCCTTCACCGGCGTAGCCACCTGCGGTGGGGCAGACGCGGCTTCGCCGCAAGACAGCAATCTAGAAAGAAAAAGGGCCGCTCTTCGGAGCGGCCCTTTCATTTCGGGTCGGTGCGTCTCCCCTGTATACTTCCCCCGCAGACCCCATCGCCGCTCGCCTGTGAATTTAACCTGAGAGTGCGGACGGCTCCCATCGTTTCCACCGAAAATTCCAAGAGGAGCACTCCGCATGAACGCAGCCGCTCGCCATTCCGTTCGCCATCTCGACCGACTTTTTGCCCGCAGCGTTTTGGTTTTGCCGCTTGTACTTCTCGTTTGCGCGCTCGCCGCCCACGCCGCGCCCGTCCTGATGATTTCGATCGACGGTCTCAAGCCCGAGTACATTACGCAGGCCGACGCGCACGGCATGAAGCTACCCTACCTGCGCACTCTTCTCGAAAAAGGAACCTACGCAGACGGCGTCGTTGGCATCTGGCCCACAATCACTTATCCCAGCCACACCACGCTGATCACCGGCGTTTGGCCCGCTGAGCACGGCATCCTGAACAACCAGGTCTTCGATCCTGAGCAGAAATTCCGGGGCGCGTGGAACTGGTACGCTTCCGCGATTCGCGTTCCCACGCTGTGGCAGGTTGCGCATCATGCAGGCCTGCGCACGGCCAGCATAGGCTGGCCTGTAAGCGCAGGCGCCACCGACGTTGACTACCTCATCCCCGAGTATTGGCGCAGCGCGAGCCCTTCAGACAGCGCGAATCCCGATGACCAGCTCCTGATGGCGGCGCTGGCGCGGCCAGACACGCTGCTGCAACAGTTGAAGTCCACCGCCGGCCCCTACATGAACGGCAACGACACTTCAATCGCGGGCGACGAGATGAAGACCCGCTATGCTCTGGAAATTCTGCGCCGCTACAAGCCTGCCTTCATGACGCTGCACCTGAGCTCGCTCGACGAATCGCAGCACGAGCACGGTCCTTTCAGCACTGAGGCCTGCGCCGACCTTGAAGCGATCGACGGAATGATCGCCCGCCTCGTTCAACAGGCAGTCTCGAGCAATCCATCCGCCGTCGTGGTTATCGTATCCGATCACGGCTTCATGGATATCTCGCATGCCGTCAACCTTGCCATTCCCTTCATTCAAGCTAAGCTGGTTGACGCAACTTTAGTCCCGGGCAAAGCCCCGGTAATCAATTCCTGGAAAGCACAACCGTGGATGGCGGGTGGAATGGCGGCGATCATGTTGCACGATCCTAACGACCACGCAACCGAGCAGCAGGTAAAGACGATGCTCGACGCACTGGCCGCGAACCCCGACAACGGAATTGAGGAAATTCTTGATCGCGACGCGATCAAAAAGCGCGGCACTTATCCAGATGCTGCTTTTCTGGTGGTTCTGAAACCCGGCTACTACACTTCGACTGCGCTCACGGGCGACCTGGTCACGCCGATTCCCGGCCACCGTGGATCGCATGGATTTTCGCCCGAGTATCCCGAGATGCATTCTTCATTCTTCGCTGTGGGAGCCGGTATCGCGCGCCATCGCGATTTAGGTTTGGTAGACATGCGACAGATTGCGCCAACCGTGGCCGGCATTCTGCATGTACCCATGCCCACAGCCAAGGCAACGCCGCTGCACATCGTTCCGTAAGATTGGCGCCGTAAAGACAGTCCGTAGGTCGTAGTTTGCGGTTTGTAGTTTGTAGTTCACTGATCGGGCGCGCATCAACTAGCGAGATGAACAAAGAACTGCGCTCTATGGTCTGCGAACTATGAACCGTGAACTGTTCTTAAAAGATTTTGTAGCTGATGCCCACGCTGCCGCCGTATGGATAAAGCGTCGGATTCACGCGCCACTGCTGATACTCGAAGTCAACAGCGCGCAGCGTGAACCGGTGAGACAGCTTTACGTCCACGCCACCGCCATAGGCGAGCACGAACGAATTTCCTCCCATGAGAAATGGCGCGCTGCCCAGGCCGACAAGAAACTTGCCGTAAGGTGTAACGCGATGGAAGGTGCCAACGGGAATGCGCGGACCGATCAGGTAGGTGGTTTCGCCGTTCCCCTCGGGAAGGTAGATGGGCTTGAACTGGTTGAAACGCAACCAGCGGCCTTCGGCTTCTATCTGAACCCAGCGGCTGAAATGGATATCGACAAACGCGCCCGGCCCATAGACGCGGTTGGGGCTGGTGGCGGCCTCGAATGTTCCCTCGTAATCAGGCTGGGCGAGCGAGCCCAGTGCGCCAGCGGAAAGATGAAATGTGCTTGCAGTGGCCGCAGGCACAACTTGAGCCCGCGCTGAAACGATGGCGAGGGAAGATGCGACGCAAATTAAAACTAGGATCGATCTCTTCATAAAAGTTGCGCACATCACTTACGGTGAATCATGCTTCTGGTGTGCAACACTGCCCGAATTCACACTCCAGACTGGATTTGGTACGCCCGTTCAAAAGCGGCGCACCGCATCCGGTCTCGGCGGGACTCATTTGATTTATGGCTGCGGATTCTGTGCCGCCGTTGGTTGCTGCCCCGGCGGTGGTGTGCCGGCGGCTGCGGTCTGCTGGTCCGGCGTAGGAGCAGCGCTGCTCGTGGGCGACGGCGGTTGTGTCGGCGCGGCCGGCGGAGCGTTGTCGGGTGCTGCGGCCGGTGCGGCAGCCGGTTGATCGTTGGCTGGCTGCGCAGCGGGCGCGGGAGCAACAACCGGCGCGGACGCAGGCGTCTCCACGCTGGCATCTTCATAGTGGGCCAGCTTGTAGAAGATCGGCGTCACTTCAAACGGCATCTTGTCGCGGGCGTTCATCGGCGCATAGCGCTTGGCGCTCAGCATGTGCACGGTGTCGTCCCAGGGATCTGTCTTGAGCCAGCTGCCCAGCGGCAGAGCCGGCGTCTGCGCCAAATCGTCCCAGTTCAATTTGGGAGCTCCATGCTCCAGCGCATTCATCCAGGGCGTGCCATCCGGCCTCATCAGCGAGTCGCCCAGCATCGGCGTATTCAGCGCCTTCAACACCTTGGCCCGGTCCGCCAACTGCTCATAGTAAAGGCCCGCGTTCGCCAGGCGGTCCTTGTACATCGAAGCTTCCAGGTACTCCATCGCCTTCTTTGACGCGGTTTCGTTGTCCACGTCCGAGTGGTTCATGTTGATCTTCTGGAAAGTGGCCGTGTCGGGGAATAGCAGGCGATCATTAAACGCATAGCGCGTGTCGATGTGGTGGCCCATGGCGATGTGAGCCAGTTCCATTGAGATCACCGAAGCAATCGCTTCCTCGCTGGGCAGCGAGTCAATCAAGCCCTTGCTCAGCAAGATCGTGTTGCCCACGGTCGTGGCTTCTACCGTATCGGTGAGCAGTACACGCGTGTGAATCTGGTCAGTGAATGCCAGGTTGTTGGGCACCACCAGGTTAATTACGATCTGGTCCAGAACCTTGTTCTCATAACCGCCCTGTTCGAGCGGCGCCACCAGGCCAGCTTCCACCAGGCGATCGATCACGTTGTTCTCGGCCTGGGTAATCCACATCCGCGAAGCCTGCAGCGGGCCCACATCCGACGAGTCGGCGCTGTTGTCTACCGCTTCGTCAACCTTCACGCTTACGTTCTCGCTCTCACGCGTGGGCAGCTTCAGCGAGTAACCCCAGAAGTGTGTCTGCGCCTTCAGGCCAACCGCCCTGTCGGTCTCGGTGCGCTGTGTCTCTTCAACATACACGGCTACCGGCAGCCAGATTCCCGGCTGCACATTCATGCGCCAGCTGTCGAAGTGAAAGTAATACTTTGAGGCGTCTTCCGACGTGGGTCCGGTATAGGTGCCGTTGAAGCGGACCACATTGCCGCCGCCATCCTCAACCCAAATGCGCCCATAAAACCGGCCAATGCCCTTCACGTCGGCCTTGGGGTGCACATCGTAAACCCAGGTGCGAACCGTGCCCAGAAACTCGCGGCGCACAAAGCTGAATACATAATGCTGCTGATCGAATCCCGAAGGATCGATGAACATCATCTGCATAAATCCGTTTGGATTGTAAGTAAACTTCTCCAGGCCCAGAGCCTTGCTCAACCCCGTCATGGCCGCAAATGAGCCCTTGAAGAAGCCGTGCTTGGTCTCCGCCTTGGGCTGATAGCCCTTATCGAAGAACCCCTTGCTGAAGTCCACGCGACTAAGCATGTATTGGTCGTCGGTCGGCACTTCATACAGCTTCACGTCCGGCCGCGTGTCCTGGATGTAGGTTTCCACCAGCGGCGTGCGCAGCTGGATGTTCTTGATGAGCACTTTCTCCTGCGCGATGGCCTTTTGCACCAATGCGGCCTGTTCGGCAGTGAGCTGGCGCGCCTGTTCGTACTTTGGTTCCTTCTTGGCGTGGGCGTAAGTCACACCCATGGTCAGAATCAGGAAGGTTAGGGGGATCTTCCGAAACGTCATTTGTGACTCCTATTGATCTCTGTCCGGCTCTGTTCTAGCCAAGCGCTCCCTGCGGTGCGCGGCGGCCGAGTAAAGTGGCTTTTTCTTCCTTACCATCGTGATGCTACGCCATTTAGAGCGCGATTCTAAGCCAACTGGAACGTAATGGTAATCTTCGTCGTTACGTCCACAGGCTGGCCATTATTGGTTGCGGGACGGAATCGGATCTGCTCCGCCACGCGCTTGGCTTCCTCATCCAGGCCATGGCCCAATCCATGAAGCACCCCGTGCACCACCACTTGCCCGTTGGCCAGGAACGTCACGCTCAGCACCACATCTCCTTCGACGTGCAACTGCTGCGCTTCGCTCGTGTAGCGCACCGGCGGCTTGGAGAGAACTTCAACCTGTGTCGTACGAACTACCGCGGCGGCCATCGGCGGCGGCGCGGTGGCCTGTGTCATTCCCGGAATCCCAGCGTTGGCCACTTTGCCGTAATTGGCGGACGGTCCGGTGCCGGTGGCACCGGGAATGCCGGCCGAAGCCACTTTGCCCAGGTTGCCTGTGTTGGAACCGTACTTCGTTCCATTGCCGAGGCCGGTCGACCCCGGTACTCCGTGCGGAGCCACCGCCGGGCCATTCATGCCGCCATACGGATTCCCGATGGCAGCCACCGTGGCCGGATGGATTGCATTTGGGTTAGGCGTCGCTCCGAATGTGTCGCCCAGATGCACAGGCGCCGTCGAGGGCTTCTGCAGGTTGTTCTGCGCCGGCATAGCGGCCGTTAGCGCTGCCTTGGGCTGCGGCGCCAACGTCACTGTCTGTGGCTTGGGCTGGATCACCGGCATGTTCACTTTGGCTTCCATCTGCACCGGTTTCGGCGCAGGCAGCGGCTTGGGAATTTCAATCTGTCGCGGCTGCAACACAATCTTCGGCGGCTCCGGCGGAGGCGGCACCACCTGCGGCGGAGGCTGCTTGATCTTTATTGCCGGAGGCGGCGGAGTCGCCGGCACGACGAGCGTCGTCATTTCGTAGTGCTGTTCCAGAACGTGTTTCGCGGTCATGCCGATGACGATGGCTGTCACGCCGATCAACAAGTTGATGCCACCGCTCACGAGAAAAGCTAATGGACGGAACTCGGGCTCGGGCAACAGACCGAAAGTGCCCTGTCCAGTGTTTAACGCTGTCGGCATGTCTCTAATCCTCACTTGCGGCCGCCGCCTCGGCGACAGGCCACTCCAGGAAAAAATGGCGAATCCGGAGAGCGCGATCCATCAATCCAATTGGATGCAGCGTTCTTCCACTTCCTTGCAACTTTTTGAAACAGGCACCAAATGCCTTTTCAAACCCGCGTAATTGGGGAAGTTTAACTGGCCGGCGGCTCAAAAAGATGTGCCGCCTGGCACCAACCACTTCCCAGTTTCCTGATGGCTGCGCCTATCCCCTTTCATCGATCCCCGGAGCAGTTTCCCCGAGGGAATGGTTGAAAAGAGATCATTACCAGTATACGGAGGGGGTAGTTACTCGCAGATCACACAAATTGTGTAGTCGCAGGTACCAAGGGCACAGGGGAATCAGTCTAAATAACCCACCTGCCAGAGGTCTGTTCACCACGGATATTCCGTTCCTTTCCTCCAGAATCCAAGGCACTTCAAAAGGAATCGGCCGCGGGCCTCGCGACTGAAAATTCGCTCCCAGGAATATCAGAACAGATTCGTTCGATCGGGACCGCCGCGACGAGCCCGCCTTGTATTCCCTGAGCGATGTGTTCGAGCTTCCGTCGTGGCATACCACCCAAGCGGAAGATTCAGGCCGGACGGCTCGAATGGCCGCGCGGTCGAGCACTACTCTTATAGACTCAAGGTAACTCAATCTGGACGCGCGAGGGTAGTCTTTTTGTGAAGATTTTCGTGACGGGCGGCGCCGGGTACATCGGCGGTACTGTAGCGGCCTTGTTCGCTGAACAGGGTCATAGCACCGTCGTTTTCGACAACTTAAGTCACGGCCGTCGCGATTTGTTACCACCCGGAATCGAGTTCATTGAAGGCGAGCTGGCCGACCGGCAGGCTCTCGAATCCATCTTTGAAAACGCCCGCAAACAGGGCCAGCCATTCGACGCCGTGCTGCACTTTGCCGCACTCATTGAGGCCGGCGAGTCGATGGTGCACCCCGAGCTTTTCTTTCGCAACAACACCGCGTCGACTCTTTCGCTGCTCGAAGCTATGCTCGCCTGCGGACCCAAACGGCTGGTTTTTTCTTCTACCGCGGCCGTCTATGGCGAGCCGGAAACCATTCCAATCAAAGAAGATGCGCGCCTTGCCCCAACCAATCCTTACGGCCAGTCGAAATTGCTTGTAGAGGAGATGCTCTCTTGGCTCAATCGCATTCACGGCCTGCGCTATGCCTCTCTGCGCTACTTCAACGTGGCCGGCGCGCTTGAAAGCCCTTTGGGCGTTACCCGCGGCGAAGCGCACGATCCGGAGACTCACCTGATCCCACTCGTTCTTGACGTTGCGCTCGGGCGGCGCCCCTCGATCCGCATTTACGGCGACGACTATCCCACCCCTGACGGAACCTGCATCCGCGATTACATTCACGTCTCCGACCTGGCTGATGCGCACATACTGGCGCTCGCCGCACTCGATTCAGACTCGAAAAACCAGTCCCGCGCCGAAAATCAGGGTCCGCTGATTTACAACCTCGGAAACGGTCAGGGCTTCAGCGTCCTCGAAGTGATTCAGTCGGCGCGCCGTGTCACCGGCCACCCCATCCCCGCAGAGATCCATCCCAGGCGTCCCGGCGACCCCGCCGTCCTTGTCGCCGGCTCGGAAAAGGCCATTCGCGAATTAGGCTGGAAGCCGCGCTACACCTCGCTCGATGACATCATCCGCACGGCGTGGATCTGGCATCAGAAGCGCTACAGCGCATAGAGGGAATGGCGATGCAGCGCATTTATTTGCTTTCAACAGGCGGAACAATCGAAAAAGTCTACTCCGAGCAGAGTGGCGCGGTAGAAAATCGCGCCGCCAAGCTGGACCGCTATCTGCGCGCTCTCCGCCTGCCCGACGCCGATATTCAAACCGTGCACTTGATGAACAAAGATTCGCTGGAAATGACCGATGCCGATCGCGTCGAGGTTCGCGACCGAGTCGGCGAGCTTCTGAAAGAAGGCGCTCCTATCGTGATCTCTCACGGCACCGACACAATGATTGAAACCGGCCTTTTTCTTGAAGCGACATTCACGGGCCTCCCTTTCTCCGGTCTGAAAGTCCCGATCATTCTCACCGGAGCCATGACGCCCCTCGGCTTTGAAGGCAGCGACGGACTGCAAAACCTTACCGAAAGCCTGCTTGCCGCGCGATTGCTCGCGCCCGGCGTCTACGTTGTCATGCACGGCCAGGTCTTTCCCGTTTCCAAAGCACGCAAGGACAAAGACAGAGCCACATTCGTCTGGAAATAGTGCTCTGATGCCGGAATCCTGCATCCGCACGGTAAATCCATCGATCTAACGGAGTAGAGTGGAGCGCGAGGTTCTTCCCCGATGGCCAAAGATGAGAAAAGAGGCTTCATCCGGGCATTCCTTGATTTCTTTGTCCTCTTCAGCGGGGTTTCTACCGCATCAGCCCTGGCCCGCACCCAAGGCCGACGGCCGAACACGCGTGGCATCTTTCTGTTTCGCCGCCGCCCGTCTCGCGATCAGGCCGCGCTCGCTGAGCCCGACATTGACGCTGCGCCAACAGTCGATGACGCGCCGCGCAACTGAACTTCCAGCCGAATTGCTAAAATCGAATCTATGCCGATCACGCGCCAGCAAGCTCTCGAGTACTTTGAATCTCCCGACCTCATCGGCCTGGGATTCGAGGCCGACGCTGTGCGCCGCCGTCTGCATCCCGAAGGCGTAGTCACCTACATCATCGATCGCAACATCAACTACACCAACTTCTGCACCGAATACTGCACCTTCTGCGCCTTCTATCGCCCACTGCCCATCAACGGCAAGCCCCACCCCAACTCGAGCGACGGCTACATTCTCGAATTTGAAACCATCTGCGACAAAATCGCTGAGACACTTGAAATGGGAGGCACGGGCGTGCTGATGCAGGGCGGCATTCATCCCGATCTCAAGATCGACTGGTTCGAGCGCCTCTTTCGCGGCATCAAAGAGCGCTTCCCCGCAATCTGGCTGCATTGTTTGTCCGCGTCCGAAGTGCTCGCCATCGCCGAGTATTCGAATCTCGATCTGCGCACCACCATCGCTCGCCTGCGCGATGCCGGCCTCGACTCAATCCCCGGCGGCGGCGCGGAGATTCTCGACGACGAAGTCCGCCATCGTATCGCGCGCCTAAAGTGCGACACCGAAGATTGGGTCAGCGTGCACCGCACGGCTCATCAACTGGGCATGCGCACCACCGCGACCATGATGTTCGGCGTCGGCGAAAATTTCGATCAGCGCATCAATCACTTTGAAGTCGTCCGCCGTCTGCAGGAAGAGACTGGCGGCTTCACGGCTTTCATCCCCTGGAGCTTCCAGCCCGGAAACACGGCACTCGGCGGCCGGGGCTGGGATGAAGCGACTTCGGTCGAATATCTAAAGGTCCTCGCCATCGCGCGCCTCTATCTCGACAATATTGAGAACGTGCAGGCCAGTTGGGTCACGCAGGGATTGAAGGTGCTCGAGTTGGGTCTCCACTTCGGCGGCAATGACGTGGGCTCAGTGATGCTCGAGGAAAATGTCGTCCGCGCGGCCGGCACCTCGAACTGCACCACCGAAGAGGAACTGCGCCGCATTATCCGCGACGCCGGCTTCAAGCCCGTCCAGCGTGACACGCTCTACCGGACGATGTTCTTGAACTAGGTTTTTGAATTGGCATCGCCCCGCTCCAACTTTCCCACAGTTCACGTACTATGCAGGAGGCAGATTTGCTTTCCCGCCGGCCGGCGCGAAAGCCAAAGCTTGCATGCGCCATGGGCGTTCGACAAAATTTGGAGGGCGTTTTGGCTCGTTTCCGAGTATGTTGTTTGGCCTTACTAGGGTTGACCTTCGCAGCGTCACAAGCCAGCGCGCAAGTGGTAAATGAGCTCGTGAATTCGCAGGGCGCTACCGCACCCTGCGTCGGGGTTGGTCCCATCGCGGCTCCCATAGTGAAGAAGTGCGTAACGCTTTTTGAGCAGGCGGGCTTCGTTATCAACAACCAGCTCGGATACTCGGGCCTCACCATCGGCACAAAGGGCGATACGGACAGCGCCATCACTGCCGTTGATTCTCAATCTCCGGCCGCCGCTGCAGGCTTCAAAGTGGGCGATTCAATCACAGCGATTAACGGCAAGCCGGTCGCGCCGACGCCGGGCATGATCGCCGCCAAAGGCGTTTTCGGGCAGCGCGGAGATACTCTGCACTTGACGTTGAAGCGCCCCGGATCTCAAGTCGAAGTGAGCCTGGTACGCGCCGCACAAAATGCGCCCGCCGGGCCGACCGCTTCCGGTTTTATGCTTTCGGTCAAAGACATGATCAACTGGCAAAACCAGTTCGCTCCCTGCATCGGAGCCGGCCCCGCTGCTCCGGCCGCGCTCGCATTTTGCTACGGGCATTTCAAGCCATATGGTTTCATCAAGTCTGCGGATTTTGGCTCAACAGGATTTGAGATCGATCAGACAAACAAAAGCAAAGCGCTGGTGACGACAGTGGACGCTGGCTCTCCCGCCGCCAAGGCCGGCGTGCAGCCGGGTGACGAGATCGTCGCCATTGAGGGCCAGCCTCTAACCGCCAGCAAAGGAGAGTCTGCGAACGAAATGCTTTTCGGCAAGATTGGCGATTCGTTCAAAGTTTCGGTCCAACGCGGACAGAGTGTTTCGACCATCCAACTGGTTCTTGCCGCCAAGCCCAAGAAATAGCTAACCCAGTCGAAAAACTTCGGCATCTTTACCGGATCGTCGATGCATAACCCGTTTTCCGCAACGTCCAATCCACCCGAAGCATCTACCCTTGTGACATGACCAAAACTGCTTCGCTTCCGCTCCGCACCCTCGGCAACTCCGACCTCGAAATCACCCCCATCGGCATTGGCACTTGGGCCATCGGCGGCGGTGATTGGGCATCCTCCTGGGGACCGCAGGACGACGCGGACTCCATCGCCGCCATCCATCGCGCCGTCGATCTCGGCGTCAACTGGATCGACACAGCGGCCGTCTACGGCCTCGGCCACTCTGAAGAAATGGTCGGGCGCGCCGTCAAATCGCTTTCGCGCAAGCCGTACATCTTCACCAAGTGCTCCCTGCGCTGGCACGCCGACCGCTCCATCTACAACTCGCTCAAGGCCGAGTCGCTCGCAGAAGAAGTTGAGGCTTCGCTCAGGCGCCTGCAAGTCGACACCATCGACCTCTACCAGATTCACTGGCCCAATCCCGACAGCGAAATCGAAGAAGGCTGGGAGACGCTAGCGCGCCTGCAAGAACACGGCAAGATCCGCTGGATCGGGGTCTCCAACTTCTCCGTCGAGCAGATGAAGCGCGCCCAGAAGATCGCGCCCATCACCAGCCTGCAGCCTCCCTACTCCATGCTGCGCCGCGCCATCGAAACCGAGATTCTGCCTTTCACGCTGGCCAACGGCATCGGCGTCATCAACTATTCGCCCATGCTCTCGGGCATGCTCACCGGCAAAATGACCGCCGAGCGCGCGGCGAATCTGGCTCCCGACGATTGGCGCCGCAGGAACAAGGAATTCAACGAGCCGCGCATCAGTCAGAATCTGCGCCTGGTGGAGTTGCTGCGCGAAATCGGCAATGGCCACGGCGTTAGCCCCGGCGTTGTTGCCGTTGCCTGGGTGCTGCACAACCCGGCCATTACTGCGGCCATTGTCGGCGGGCGCAGCGCCAGCCAGGTGGAAGAGACCGCTGCCGCACTCACCTTCCGCTTGACCGAAGAGGAATTCGCGAAGATCGGCGCGTTCCTCGCCACAATGGAAAAATGACCTCGCTGTCGCCGGCTCATGCAAGCCCCGCGCAACGCACACACAGACAAAAACCCCGGCCGAAGCCGGGGCTTTCTTTTCAAAACAGGTAACTTCGTTACATCGCTGCGACAAAGTCCGGAACCATAACGGCTGCGTGCTCTTGCAGCAACTGCGTCATGCGCGCGGCCATGCCGGTGTAGATTGAGGCTGCGCGGAACGCATTTACGCGAACACCTTCGCTAGCGTGCCGAAATGCATATTGTCCTAGAGCCGTCAGAACGCAAACTCGAATCTGCATCGCGTCGCTGTGTAATGTCTCGATGAGCAGGCGATCAACTGAATCGCAATTCTTGGCTGCAAAATCCGCCATCTCCTGCATGACTCGCGCGTTCTGGTAGATCACCCAGAGGCCCTTCGGCCCTTCCATACGCTGCCACGCATCTTCAGGAGTTGCGCTAAGACCTTCCTGCCACAGGAAGTGGTCGCTCAACTCGCGCGCACTCCATTCAGGTCGCAGGCGAGCCAGCAAGGCATCCCATGATTGCGAATTGCGCCGCTTCGCGCTCTTGCGGAATC
Source organism: uncultured Acidobacteriaceae bacterium (assembly GCA_963763585.1). GTDB lineage: Bacteria > Acidobacteriota > Terriglobia > Terriglobales > Acidobacteriaceae > Telmatobacter. The sequence goes on from CAVXPR010000002.1 coordinate 169,088, forward strand.
CCACAAGAACCAGTGCGACTGCAACCAGGGCCGCGATTTGTAAGATAACTAAGGCCATTCTTAATCCCCAAAGCAACTCTATCGGCAACTGCTAATCAGTAATTCAGCACAATACATTTCTGGCTACATCAATACTTGTAGCAGAATTCATGTCGCATGTCTGTGCCGAAACAGGTTATCGGAATACTACTTTCGGGGGATAAATCAAACCATCCCTCGAACCCCAAAACAAATCTATTGCAAATGCTAATCAGTGTTTCAACTCTGTACATTTCTGTGTACACCAATACTTGTAGCAGAATTCAAATCGCTTGTCTGCGCCAAAACCGGTTTCCGAATACCTCTTTTGGGGGATATAGTGCCTCTCTCTCGGACAATGTACAAAAGTAATGGATTGTTCTCGAACACTTGATCTTCGGCGCAAACAGGCTTTTTATTGTCCTCAAAAACAGCGTCGAAAGCCTTCCGTTACAATGGAATACAGAAAGATATCTGCGTGAAGGAGCGACCTGAAGAGTGCCCGAGCGAACATTTAGCATCATCAAACCAGACGCTGTAGCCGACGGACACGCCGGCGCCATCATCGCCGAGATTGACAAGGCCGGCTTCCGGCTCGTCTCCATCCGGAGAGAATCCATCACCAAACGCGAGGCCGAGGGCTTCTACGCAGTTCACAGCTCCAAGCCGTTTTTCTCAGGTCTCACGGACTTCATGTCTTCTGGTCCGCTGTTTCTCATGGTCCTCGAGAAGGACAATGCGATTGCCGACCTGCGCAAACTGATGGGCGCCACCAATCCCGCCAACGCCGAAGAGGGCACCATCCGCAAGAAATTTGCGCGCTCACTAGGGGAGAACGCCATCCACGGCTCCGATGCGCCGGAAACGGCCGCATTCGAGATCGGTTATTGGTTCGCCGGCTACGAGCTGATCTAAGGAACTTCAGCGATGGCCGAAAACGACAACCAGCTCGCCTCCGTCTTTCTCGAATTCTCGCGGACGAAGCTCTTCGGGCAGTTTTGGCCGCGCATGAAGGAATGCGTCGCGCCGCTCACCGCGGAGCAAGTCTGGTGGCGGCCGAATGAAGCATCAAACAGCATTGGCAATCTGCTTCTGCATCTCGACGGCAACGTTCGCCAATGGCTCGTTGATTCGTTCAATAAGAATCAAGATCAGCGCGACCGTCCGGCGGAGTTCGCCACACAGAGCGGGCTATCAGCCGCTGAACTGCTCGCCCGCCTCGGCGCGACCCTCGATGAAGCCGCTAAGGTCCTTGATCGCCTCACCGTGGACGAACTGCTCGCTCCATATGAAATTCAGGGCTACCACGTGCGCGGTCTCGATGCCGTCTACCAGGTCGTCGAGCACTTCGGCCTGCACTACGGCCAGATCGTCTACATCGTCAAAAGCCTGCTCGCCAAAGACCTCGGCTTCTATAAGGAATTGAGCAAGACCGGCCGCGCTTCCTGAATTACGTTTCCTGACTTTTTCAGCACGGTCCGATTTATGGGCGACGCGCGACGGCAACCCGCGGAATGCCCTGTAAATCGTTCGTGAATTCGATGCTGCGTGAAGCGGGACGCGGCCAGCAGCGCACCAATCTGCAAGTCCTGCTGGCCGAATCCGATCTCGAGCGCGACAAATCCGCCCGGCGTCAGTGCCGCAAACGCAGCGGGAATCAGCCGGCGATAAACGTCCAGACCGTCGGCGCCCGCAAACAGCGCCAGCGCCGGCTCATAATCGCGCACCTCTACCGAAAGCGAATCGCGATCGGGCTCAGGCACGTAGGGGGGATTCGAGACGACGAAATCGAACAGGTCGCCCGCAACGGGTGCCAGCAGATCACCTTCGTGGAAGGTCACGCGATTCGCGACGCCGTTGTGTTCCGCGTTGGCTCGCGCCACTTTCAGAGCGGCGGCCGAATTTTCAGTTACGTCAATCCGTGCGACGGGCAGCTTGCAAGCCAGCGCCACGGCGATCGCTCCCGATCCTGTTCCCACATCGGCGATGCGCAGCTTGGCGACGCGCTGCATCTCCAGGCCGCCTGCAATCTCAATCACCTTTTCCACCAGGTGTTCGGTTTCCGGCCTTGGAATCAGCACCGCGCGATTGACCTTGAAACTCAGCCCGTAGAACTCTACCTCGCCCGTGATGTATTGGATTGGCTCGCCGGCGCGTCGGCGATGGACAAGCGCGCCGAATTCGGCGCCCACTTTCGGCATTGTTGCGGAATTATCGTGCGCGATCAGCCACGCCAGGTTTCTGTCCGGCGCCTGCCGCCGCAAAACATGAAGCAGCAGCGTCTCTGCGTCGCGGCGCGCGCGCTCGGGATGCGGCCCCGCCGCAAGCATATGCTCGGCGTCCGCAATCAATGAACGAATTTCTGAACGATCAAATGGCCTGGGTCGCATAGAAAACAGATGCCCGTCCTAGACAGGGTACCGTTCCATCGCGATCGCGTGTTTCGCCACGACGTGGCTGAGCGCAACCGCATCGGCCGGCACAACCCGCGCCAGCCGCCGCAGAATCGCCAGCTGCGTTTCCAGCGCGTCGCCTTCGCCGCATGCAGCCAGCACTCGTCGCGCCGCCCGCTCGGCCAGCGCCATCGAATCATCCGCCAGCAATCCCGTCATGGCCGCTGCAACTTCAGCCGAGCTACGCCCCGCAAGTGCAATCTTCTGCGCGCGCACCAGCGCCGACTCCAGCGCGAAAACCTGGCTGATCATGTCTGCCAGGTCCGCCATAATCTCCTGCTGCTCTTCAAGCCCCGTCATAAATCTCTGGCTGGCCACGCCCGCCGCGAACAGCGTCATCTTCTTCACTGCCGCAAGAACCTTCGCCTCGTGAACGAGCGGGCCTGCATCCGCATCGCCGCCGAACGCGGGCGGTTCCATCACCTCGTCCATCACGCGCCTGATCGCGCCCAGCAGCGGCAGCTTTCCGCTCATCGCGCGCTTCATCATCCAGCCTGTGATGATCAGCCGGTTAATCTCGTTCGTCCCTTCGAAGATGCGGTTAATTCGCGCGTCGCGGTACGTGCGCTCCGCCGGATACTCCTCGACGTATCCATACCCGCCCATCGTCGCGATCAGCTCATCCGCCACCAGCATCAGCATCTCCGAGCCGTAAACCTTCAAAATGGAGCACTCGACGGCGTACTCACCGATACTCGTTGGAATATCGGGCAGACGCGGAACGTCTACACTCGGCTCTGCGTTAGCCGTGCCGAGTGTCGCGTCCATCAGGCCGGCCAGACGATAAGCCATACTCTCCGCCGCATATAGCTGCGCTGCTGCCGAAGAAATCTTTCGCTGGATCAGCCCGAACTCCGCGATCGGTTTGCCGAACGCGCGGCGCTCCTTGGCGTAGTGAATCATCTGCGCCAGCGCATGCCGTGCCCCGCCGATACACGCCACTGCCAGCTTGAAGCGACCAACATTCAGCACATTGAACGCGATATGGTGACCCTTGCCTGCCTCGCCGAGAAGATTGTCCACCGGAATTTTGCAATCCTGCAGTACCAGCGGACACGTCGACGAGCCGTGAATCCCCAGCTTGTGTTCCTCGGTGCCCACGATCAGGCCCGGCGTGTCACGCTCCAGTAAAAATGCCGAAAACTTGTCCCCATCTATTTTTGCGAAAACTGTGTACAAGTCCGCGATGCCGCCGTTGGTGATCCACTGCTTCTCGCCGGTCAAAATGTAATGCGCGCCGTCCGGAGTGAGCGTCGCGCGCGTGCGAATGTTCATGGCGTCCGAACCGGAGCTGGCCTCGGACAATCCATACGCGCCAATCCATTCACAGCTGGCAAGCTTCGGCAAGTAGCGCTGTTTTTGCTCTGGAGTTCCGTACCAGACCAGCGGCAGAGTGCCGATGCCGGCGTGCGCGCCGAACGCCGTCGAAAAGCTGGCCAGCACTGAAATGTGGTCGACGATGAGCGTCGAGCTCACCTTGTCCATCCCCAGGCCGCCGTATTCCTCGGGAACATCGACCGCGGTGAACCCCAGCTCGGCAGCTTTGCGCAGCGCCACCGCCATCGCGCCCGGCTCTTTCGCCTCAATCGCTGCAATGCGCGACAAAATCTCCTCGCGCGCGAATCGCTCCGCCGTAGCCGCAATCTGCCGCTGCTCCTCACTCAGGTCTTCCGGAGTAAAAACCTCATCCGGCGTGCGCGGTTCGATCAGGAAGCTGCCGCCCGCGGCGGCAACTATCGGAGATGTGGCAGCGGAGATCGGCACGAAGGCCTCCTGTCATCGCTTACCCGATGGACCAACATAATGATAGTGGCCGCGGCCGGCGCAATGATCGCCGCTCCTGTTACACCTTCACCGCGGGATGCGCCCCATAGTGCAGCAGCAAGGCCACAGCGCAGCTCACCAGCCGCGTCTCCGCGGAATCCGCGCGGCTCGTCAGAATCGTCGGCACGCGCGCGCCCAGCACAATGCCGGCGAGCTGCGCTCCGCCAAGATACTCCAACTGTTTGGCCAGCATGTTGCCGCTCTCAAGATCGGGCACCACCAGAATGTCGGCCTGGCCCGTCACCGGCGAAACCAGCTTTTTGATCTTCGCCGCTTTCTGGCTTACCGCCGTGTCGAACGCCAGCGGCCCATCGAGAATGCCGCCGGTTATCTGGCCCCGATCCGCCATCTTGCACAGCGCCGCCGCATCCAGCGTGGACTGGATCTTCGGGTTCACCATTTCAACCGCCGAAAGCAGTGCCACCTTGGGCTCGGGAATGCCCAGCGCATGCGCCAGATCGATCGCGTTCTGCACGATGTGAACCTTGTCTTCGAGGTCGGGCGTAATGTTGATCGCCGCGTCGGTGATGAGCAGCGTGCGCGCGTAAGCCGGCGTATCCATAATGAACACATGCGAGATGCGCCGCGCCGTGCGCAGGCCCGTATCGCGCTGCATCACCGGCTTCAACAGCTCGTCCGTGTGAAGGCTGCCCTTCATGAGCGCCAGCGCATTGCCCGCGCGGCACATTGTCACGGCAGCTTCCGCGGCATGAGCCTCGGTTTCGGCCTCCACAATCGGTAAAGCGCTTATGTCCGCGCCGATCTTTGCCGCCAGCGCCTTTATGGCTTTTTCCGGACCAATGAGCGTCGGCTCAATTAGCCCGGCAGCCGCCGCTTCTACTGCACCGCTCAGTGCCACTTCAGTCAGCGGCCACACCACCGCTGTTGTGATCGCGGGGAGTTCCCTGCAGCGCTCAATGAATTTGTGAAAGACGTGATAGTCCGGCGGATGGCCGACCAGCGGGTCAACGGCAACAGCTTCAGCCAATGTGGCAAGGTCGCTCATGAATTGATTCTCCCGGCCGGCGAAGCCAACAGCCCGCCGGTCTTACTCAGTCCCGCTCTTACTTCATCATTGTCTCCCTACCGTAGTTTGCTTTATGTGAGTTGAGTCACAATTCGGGCTAGCGTCTCTGCATGTGGTATCCGGCTCCCGCAAATCGTCTCTCTCCGCAAGGCCCGCGCGGCAGTCCATTTCGCTTTCCCGATTTGCTAATCCCCGCTCCAATTGCGGCGATTTGCGACCAGCCCCCGCGTTGACTCTGCGCTGAATTCAGGCCTATACTCGAAATCACCGGGCCTTCCCCCCAGCCAGCAACGGTCAGCGGCCTTATCGGCGCGCCGCATTCACAAGAAAAGGAGAGTCTTATGAAAAGACTTCTCGCCATCGTCTTTTGTGCGCTGCTTGTCTGCGGAGTTGTAGCGCCCCTGTCTTCGGCCCAGGTTTCTCAGATCACCAACGCGCTATCGGGGAAGGGGAAGAAGCAGACCGACCCGAACGACATCAGCAACGTCGACAAAGACAAGATCGCCCACGTCGAGGGGATGCCTGAGATCCAGGACGCAATTCAACAGGAATGGGACACGCTGCGCAGAAACGATATGCAGCTGGCCTATGGCATCAACCTCACCGAGAATATGGGCTTGTCTCAGGACGCCGCTTCCGGCGACTCATTTGACCGGCAGCGTCTCTATGCCAATCCCGTGGTGCAAAGCTACGTCAACCACATCGGGCAACGGCTCGTTCCCAAGAACTCGGCCAACGTTTACACGTTTCGCGTCCTGTACGATCCCATCCCCAAGGCTCTCACCCTCTCAACGGGAACCATCTACCTTTCCACGGGATTGGTTTCCATGCTCAGCAGCGAGTCTGAAGTGGCCTACGTGCTGGCGCACGAAATTGCCCACGTCGAGCTGAGGCAGGCATACCTGCGCATTCGCGACAAGCATGTTGCGGAAGAGCTGGCCAAGGAAAGAGCGGACAAGGAAAAGATGATCACCGACGTTGGCTCAATGGTCATGGGAGCTGGATTGGGCGGCGCCATGATTCCGCTGCGCCTCGGCGGATTGCTCGGCGGCAGCGCTGGCCTGGCCACCGGAATGGAAGTCGGCCATTACTTCATTCATCCACAGCTCGAGCCGGTGCTCTGGGCCTCAAAAGAAGAAGACGATGCCGACGACATGGCGTTGAATTTGATGGTCGAACAGGGCTACGACCCGCGCGAAGTCAATCGCCTCTTTGCTTCGCTCAATCAGGTTGTCACCGCGGATTCGCGCATGGGCCTCGGCTTCATGGGCAGCGCGCCGCGCATCAAGGAGCGGCAAGCTCACCTCGACACGCTCTTCAACGGACAGCTAAAGGCGGAGATTGAGTTGCGGACCAAGGGCAAGGGCTTCAACCCCAATGGTCCCGACTTCGGGCCAATGATCTCCTCCGTCAAGCGCGACAACGGGATTCTGGCCATGGACTACGATCTCTTTGCCGTAGCCAGGCGGAATCTTGAGGGCGCCGTCGCTGATCGGCCCGATGATCCTTATGCGAATTTCTATCTGGCCAAGCTCGAGCGCCTCACAGCGCGCGCTCCCGAAGAACGCCAGGACGCTCTCAACCATCTCACGACCGCGCTCCGTCTCGATGCGGAGCGGGGCGCTATCCCTTCGGCTCACCTGGAATATGCTGTCGCCCTGATGGAGGCGGAAGACTCCTCCAACCACGATCAGATTTCGAGCGAGCTCAAAGCCTACGTTGTCCTCTCCGAGCGCGATCACGGTGGATTGCCGGCCGACATGCCGCTGATCTACGACTACCTGACCGCCGCCGGCGACGGGCGGTGGTATTTGCCTCCGCAGTGGTATGACGCCCAGTTGACCAACAACCCCGGCTTCACCACCACCGCTCCTGAGGCGGTCATTCGCAAGGCCACTATGCTGGAAGGTCCGGTGTCGCCATCGGATTCTCCAGCTTCCCGCTCCAAGGTCAAAACGGCCGCTGCAACCAAACCGGTAAAGCCGGGCGCGCCCGCGACAAATTAGGAAACTGCGCACCAGTTTGTGCAGACCTCTCACCAGATCTGATCTGGTCCATCAATTACTCTGAGTTCTTATGGGCCAGATCCGCATCCTTCCCGATCAGGTTGCCAATCAAATCGCCGCCGGCGAGGTGGTTGATCGGCCTGCGTCCGTGGTCAAGGAACTACTTGAGAACGCGCTCGACGCTGGAGCCATGCGCATTCGCGTCGAGGTCGAGGGCGGCGGGCGAAAGCTGATCCGCGTCTCAGACGATGGCCACGGCATGAATCGTGACGATGCTCTGCTGGCCTTCGAGCGCCACGCAACTTCAAAGCTCCGCACCGCAGACGATCTGCTCTCCATTGCCACGCTCGGCTTTCGCGGCGAGGCGCTTCCGTCCATCGCGTCGGTCGCGCGTGTCACGCTGGAAACAGCCACCGGGGACGAAGCTGCCGGCACGCATCTCGAAGTCGCAGGCGGCAAAATCCATCGCGTGGAAGATGCGGCATTGCCTCGCGGCACCACAATCGCCGTCGCCGATCTCTTCTTCAACACGCCCGCACGACGAAAATTTCTGCGCGCCGAATCGACTGAGCTGGCCCACGTCACTGCGCTGGTCACTCACTACGCCCTGGCACATCCTGAGAAGCAATTCGATCTTCTGTCCGCCAGCCACACCATTCTCTCAGCGCCTCCAGTCGCCCGCACCGCCGAGCGCATTTTTCAGGTTTTCGGCAAGGAGACACTCGGCCAACTGCTTCCCGTCGCCGCCGAAACTCAGCTCGAGCGCGTCGGCCTGCCCGAGCCGCCGCCCTGGAAACGCGATCCCGACCAACCTGCGCGCCTGCCCGGCTCCCTGCGCCTCACCGGTTTCTACTCCAAGCCGGAGCTGCAAAAGCTCAACCGCAATTCCATTTACATCTTCATCAACAAGCGACTCATCCGCGACCGCCTTCTGCTGCACGCCATCACCGAGGCCTATCGCAACGTAATTCCTCCCACCAGCTTCCCCGTCGTTCTGTTGTTCCTTGAAATGCCGCCCGAAGAAGTGGATGTAAATGTTCACCCTGCGAAAACCGAAGTCCGCTTTCGCCAGGCTGGCCACATTCACGACTTTGTTCGCGACAGTCTGCGCACGGCGCTCATCAAAGCTCGCCCGGCTGCCGGATTCCTCGCTGCCCTCGACTCACAGCCCTCGGCCAGCCCCTCGCTGATGCCTCCCGCAGCCTCGCCGCTGCCGGGCGCTCCCGACTCCGATCCCGCACCCGAAACAGGCGCTCCATCCGACGCCGAGCCTTTTCATCTGACTCCGCGCATCCCGGTAGCCGTTCCCGGCACGCTGGCCTTCGACGCTCCGACTCTTGCCGGCCAGAGTCTCGACCCCCGCAATCTCGACTCCCAGGCCTGGGGTGAAGCTGCCAGCGCTCTGCTCGCCTCGGCGGCTTCCGACGCCGGCGATTGCAGCCCAAACCCCAACGGCACAGCAGCTTACGCAAATAATCCTGCAGCAGCCACGGCGATTATCGAGGCTGAGCAAGCCGCCAACTCGCTCAACCGGCTCGGCTCGCTCAAGCCAATCGGCCAGTTGCGCGATTCCTTCATTCTGGCCTCCGGTGAAGACGGCTTGTGGATCATTGACCAGCACGTTGCACACGAACGGGTGCTTTTTGAGAAGATCCTGCGCGACCGCCAGGTGGAGCGCGTCCAGCGCCAGCGTCTTCTCATGCCCATGCTTGTGGAATTAAAGCCGGAACAGATGGTCGTCTTTGCCCGCATCGCCGAGGAGCTCGAAGTCAACGGTTTTGAAGTGGAACCCTTTGGCCCTCAGACACTTGCCGTCAAAGCGGCCCCCGTAGGCCTGGAAGGCGCCGAACTGGAAAGAACGCTCGCTGAAGTCATCGATCAATCGACCGGTGATTCCGGCGAAGCATCGCATAATGAGGGACTTACCCGGCTCCGCTCGCGCATTGCCGCCTCCATCGCCTGCCACTCGGCCATCAAGGTCAATACCGCTCTTGATACAAAACGTATAGAATGGTTATTGTTAGAGCTTGGAAAGACCAGTCACCCTACCAGTTGCCCGCATGGACGTCCTATAGCTTTGCTGTATTCTTGGAAGGAGATCCTGCGGGCCTTCCACCGAATTTAGGGTTCATTTAGAGACCCCTCGGACGTCTGGAAGGTGGCCGGACGCGCTCTCAGGAGCGCGGGATTCTGGCCGTGATCGCTCAAACCCGGAAGCGAGGTTTTCTTTGACAGCGGAACAGTTGGAAGCATCGCGCTCCGAAAGGATGCGCCTGAACGGACGCGGGCAGTTGACGATTGATGAGGCCCGCACTTGGTTAGAAGAAACGGGTTTGTGTCTTTTCCTACCAAAGCGGCAGTTCGCCTCATTCACAGCCCCGACCTTTGTTGAAGCCGTAGCCGGCGAGCAAACATCTTCTCCCACGGCCAAGTTGGTCTCTTATGCTGAAGACCTTCTGGTTCGTCTGGAATCTGAAAATGTGGCAGTCCGGCTCAACCTGCTTGGCCAGCCCGGCGACGAGCCCGATTTTGTGGTCGCTGCATGGGTCTTGCCCTACGTCTACGCTCTTCGCGGCGATCGCGACTGGCGGCGAACCCCTCAGTTGACCGGATCGCGCCAAGTCTCGCAGCTTGCCGTGCAGGCCTACAAGCAACTTGAAACCGGCGACCAGACAATCACTCAGTTGCGCCATTCCCTCGGCCGCGAAGTCTCTGAGTCCGCGGTTCTGCGCGCCATCACCGAGCTTTGGCAGCAACTGCGCATCATTCCTGTTGTCTCCACTCCCGGCAAATCGCCGCAATGGCAGCTACTGCGCGTCCGCTACCAGAAGGCCATCGCTGAAGGCGCATCCACATCGCAGGTCACCGCCATCTCCGTGCTCGCTTCCATCTATCTGCAAGCGGTTATTGCCGCCAGCATGGAAGAGGTCGAAATGTTCCTCGCGCCGCTGACCGCGCGCAGCAAGGTGCGTGAAGTTCTTCGCGGGCTGGTTGCTACACGCCAGGTTCACTCGCTTGCCATGGGCCACGCTCCGCACTTTTACGTCGCCGGAACCCTTCCCGAGTTCGCCGCGCCGACCACCATTTATGCCAGCTCGTCTATGCCGGCCTCGTCCTACTTCCTGCGCTCCTATGAGCATGAGGAATCGGTTCGCTTCTCGGTCGCGCCCAAGACTTCACCGCAGTTTTTCTCTGCGCCCATTCCGCCTCCCAGGGCCGCCGAGCCGGTAATCGAGCGCCCGCAGCAGCCACTGGAAAAAGTAGCCCCGGCCGCGCATATTGAAAAGGCGCCGGCCGCACGTCCCCGCTTTAGCCATCAGCCCACTCGCGCCCGCGACCGCAAACCGGTGCAGAAGTCCGCCGCCGGCCGCGTTGCCCGCCGTCCAATCCGCGACGCGCGCAGTGCCGCGCCGCGCTCCGCCGGCAGCTCACGCCACGCGCAAGGTTCGCGCTGGGCGAAGACTGCTTCAAAAAACGGCGCGGCCAACGGGAACGGCCACAGCAAGCGTCTCGCGCCCCACGCCGGCAAAAGCTCCTCCAATGGCGCCCGCTTTAGTTCGAATGGCCACTCGCGCGCGGGCAACGGGTCGAATAGCCTGCACAAGGCCAAGCCCTCCGCGTCCAGAACTCTGCGCAACGGCCATTCCGCCAATGGAAAAGCCGCCGCCAAACCCGCCGCAAGACGTGCAGATGCTTCTCGCACCTCTTCGCGATCTGGTGCGCGTCCGGTTTCGCGTACCGGTGCCCGTCCTGACGCGCGCAGCAGCCGCAAGCCCGCGCTGACGGCTTCTGCAAAGGCGACTAACCGTTCACGCTACGGCTTTACCGCTTCTTCCAATCGGCGAACGAAGAAACCAAGGTAAACGAAATCAGCTGAGCAAGACTCGATGAGCGAAGCCCGATGAGCAAGAGTAGTAGATGACAGCGGAAGAGACGTTCGCCGCTGCACCCGACAGCGCCCGGAAGATCATTGTCGCCATCGACGGCCCCGCCGGAGCGGGAAAAAGCACCATTGCGCGTCACCTCGCGCGCCACTTCGGCCTGCTTAATCTTGAAACCGGCGCAATGTACCGCGCCTTCGCTCTCAAAGCTTTGCGCTCGGCAGTCGCCTTAGACGACGCCAAAGCTCTTGAAGAGCTCACCCCCGAAACCGAAATCCGTCTCGATCCCGGCGAAGAAGAAAACCTCGTCCTGCTCGATGGCGAAGACGTGACCGGCCAGATCCGAAACCCCCTCGTCACTGAGGCCGCATCGCGTGTCAGCGTCTTTCCGGCCGTGCGCGCCTGGCTGGTTCGCCTGCAACAGCAGATCGGCGCACGTGGCGGAGTGGTTATGGAAGGCCGCGACATTGGCACTGTCGTCTTCCCTCACGCCGATGTAAAAATCTTCCTCGATGCCGCTCCGGAAGTCCGCGGCCAGCGCCGCTATGAACAAATCGGCCAGATCGGCCAAAAGGGCGCTACGCCCGCGCCGCCGCCTGAAACTGGGGCCCCAAGCGACAGGTCTTCGTCGCCGGGGAGAGACGAGATCCTGCGCGACCTCCGCGCCCGCGACGAGCGCGATCGCAATCGCAAAGACTCGCCGCTCAAGGCCGCGCCCGACGCTGTCATTTTGGACTCCACAAACATGACGCTCGATCAGGCGCTCACCGCGGCCGAGGCCATCGTCGCGAAAAAACTCGGCATAGCGAATCCCGCCTCGTAGGGCCATTCATCATTCGCAAACCGCCAGCGGGACGGCCGCCCACCCCACGACGGGAGCAATTTTTTCCTTGAGTTCCAGGAATGAGAAGCGACGCGTACGAAATCTACGCGAGCGACGAGTGATCCGCCGCGGCGGAAAATCGAGGAAAAGTGCCCCGTCGCCCAAATACGATAGGCTCTTAGCTGTATGGAAGTAACCTGCAGCCGCTGCCATCAGACCGTGCAGCCCGCGGATTGTTTCTGCCCCTTCTGCGGCCTGCCCCAGCTCGTCTATACGGCGGAGGGATCAGCCGCGCCGGGCCAGCCCGAGCGTGTGGGCGAGCCGATCCGCGACGCGGCTACGGTCGACTGGAAGTCTGCACTGCGTTTGGCAATTTCGCTGGCCATTCCGGTCGGCGCACTTTGCTCCATGTACTCTCCGGCCGGACTCCCCTTGATGGCTGCGGCCGGCGCCTGGGTCGTCGCTCTTTACATGCGAAGCCGACGCCCCGCCTGGATCACCATTGGAGCCGGCGCGCGCATCGGTCTCGTCACCGGCATTCTTGGCAGTTGGGCCGCGGCCTTCACCACAGCAATTTCGCTTTACGCCATGCGCTTCTGGCTACATCGCGGGCCAGCCCTCGATGCTGACTGGCAGAGCCAATTGATTCTTGCCACCCAATATTGGGCGTCCATGGGCTTCAGCGCTCAGCAAATCGCGTTGAATAAAGCCATCATGCTCTCGCCCGAAGGGCACGCCGGCTTCATGCTCTCAAGTGTCGGTTTTCTTGCCGCCATCCTTCTCGCCTTTTCCGTTGCCGGCGGCGCGCTCGGTGCGCGCTTCCTCGGCCGCCCGCGCAGAATCGAACAATAGAAGAATCGAGCAATAGACGCGGCTCAGCGGAGGCTTTTGGCATAGGGTCAATTTGAATGGCCTTCCCGCGAACCGGATAGACCGCATCAGGCACAAAGAGGTCAGGGAATGAATCGCAAAACGAAATTGACCCTGGCTATCTCGGGAATCGTCTTCGTGCTAGTGACCCAATTTGCGGTTGCGTATGCCGTCCCTTCCTGGTCGTTCGCAGCCATGGTAAGCGGAATTGTGATCAACGCCGCGCTTGGTGTTTGGGTTTTTTGGGGGCCGCAACGTACCCCGCAACGCCCTCCCCAGCGCCCCCACTGACCCACTACAAGACTTCCTCAGGACTTGACCTCGCTTGGGGCATTCGGTATCTTAAGACCTATGAGATTGATGCTCACCAAGTCGGCGTGTCAGGCGTGTTGTTACACGTCACACCGGCCTTGTTGTTGAGCGGATTTCAGACTCATCCGATTCACCTTAAGGCCGCGTAACAGCAAAATTGCTCGCGCGGCTTTCGTGTTTCTGGCGAGGTCTCCAACTCAATACTCACTCTGACCCATCCGAATCTAACACCAAAATGACGCTGCTTACCCAAATTCGGCTTCTTGCCCCTGCCTCCCGGCCGGCGGGCTGTAGCTGTCCCTGTTGTTGCTATTGCTGTCGCTGTCGCTAAATCCCTCTTCTAAATCTCATTTTTTGAAGTGCACCCAGACCCTATCCATTTTTGAGGGTGCGCTCATATCCAACAGCCTGCACCGGCAGGCCTTGCCAAATCTTCAGGAGACGCAGATGAACCTTCAGAAAAAGCTCTATCGAATTCTTTTTGCTCCATTCGCCGCGATTGCTCCCGTCGTTGCAGTTGCACTTGTCGTTGCAGTAGCGTTCAGCTCAGCGCCTTCAAGCGCGCAGATTGTCGGCGGCAACATCGGTGGCACGATTCACGACTCCACCGGAGCCCCGGTGGCCGGCGCAACCGTCACCGTCCGCCAGGTTGACACCGGCTTCACGCGTACGCTTGTTACCAGTGGCGACGGCCGCTATGCCGCGCCTTCGGTCCCGGTTGGCCCCTACTCGGTCTCTGCCGAGCACGAGGGCTTTCAACCGCAGCAGCAGACCGGAATCGTGCTCTCCATCGGGCAAAGCGTGCAGGTAAATTTCGCGCTCAGCGTCAGTTCGGTGCATGAAACGGTCGTTGTCACCGCGGGCGATCCCGTCGTCAACACCAGTTCGCAACAAACCGCCGGCCTCATTGACGAGCGCCAGGTCAAGGAACTTCCTCTCAACGGCCGCAGCTACGATCAGCTCCTCACCCTCAATCCCGCTACCGTCAACTACACCACCCAGCGCTCCGGCGGCATTGGAACCTCCAACTCTTCGGTCGGCAACATGTTTTCCGTCGGTGGCCGTCGCCCGCAAGACAATCTCTTCCTTCTCAATGGAATCGAATATACCGGCGCTTCGCTTATCAACGTCACGCCCGGTGGAACCAGCGGCGAGCTGCTCGGCGTCGACGCGGTACGCGAGTTCAACGTCGTCACCGACACTTACGGCGCCAGCTTCGGAAAGCGCGACGGCGCGCAGGTTTCGATCGTCACCAATTCCGGCACCAACACGCTACACGGCACGGCCTTTGAATTCATTCGCAACAGCGCTCTCGACGCGCGCAACTACTTTGACCAGGCAACGATTCCCGAGTTCCAGCGCAACCAGTTCGGCGGAACTTTGGGCGGCCCAATCCGCAAAGACAAGCTCTTCCTCTTCGGCAACTACGAAGGTTTTCGCCAAGCCTGGGGCTTGAGCGACGTGACGCTTGTGCCTGACGACGAAGCGCGCCAGGGCTATATCCCGAATTCGTCGGGCGTGGAACAACACATTGGTGTGAACGCAGCAGTTGTGCCGCTGCTGAATCTTTGGCCGGTCGCGAACGGCCCTGAACTCCTCTCGAATGGCAATCCAAGCGGCATCGCCGAAGCCTTCAGCCATCCGCCGCAGCACATCTTCGAGGACTTTGGCACCACTCGCTTCGATGACAACCTCGGCGGCAAGGATCTCCTCTTCGGCGTCTACACGATCGACGCAAGCTCCGCGACTTCGCCATCGGCCAACCCTTTGAGTTACGTCAACGAGAACCTGCGTGAGCAGGTGGCCAGCGTTCAGGAGCAGCACGTTATTTCGCCTTCGCTGCTCAACACGGCGCGCTTCGGCTACTCGCGTGCCAGCTACTTCTTCACTGGACTCGTCCCGGTCAGCGGAGTTCCCGGGTGGGTTTCAGGCAGTCCCGTCGGCGCCATCGTCATCAGCGGCAGCACGGCTTCAAACGGCGCTTCCTCCATCACCGGCGCGGGCGCCAACGTGGGCAGCAACAACCGCACTGCGCGCAATCTTTTCACAGAAGACGATCACATCTACTGGTCGAAAGGCCGCCAGCAGATCGAAGCCGGCGGATGGTTCCAACGCGTTCAGTCAAATGATCTGCTCGCGCAGGACCAATACGGCCAGGCCTCGTTCTCCACCGAAACAACGTTCTTGCAAGGCACCGTGGCGACGTTCACGCTGGTTCCCGCGCCTACGGCGCTAGGCTGGCGTTCGTTCCTGGGCGCAGGCTTTTTTGAAGACACCATCAAAGTCACGCCGCGCTTCGAGCTACGCGCCGGCTTCCGTTCGGAATCCACCAACGGATGGAACGAGTCGCAAAATCGCGCCTCGAACTATCAGATCGTCAACGGCGTCCTGCAAACCACGCCGATCGTCGGCAGTTCCGCGCTGTCAGATAATCGCGCAAAGTTCCTGCCCAACCCGCGCCTCGGCTTTGCGTGGGACGCGCACGGCAACGGCACCACCGCCGTGCGTGGAGGCGTCGGTCTCTATCACGGCCTGCTCGACACGCTCGATTACCGTCTCGATCAGACTGCGCCCTTCAACACGGCTGAGTCCATCAAGACCATCGCAGTTTCGAACCTTAATTTCACTGCCGGTGTGCCGCCTCCCTCCACCGCCAAGGTTTCACCGAGCAATGTGCAGCCCAACCTCTCCACGCCGGCCGTCATTACCTGGAGCCTGCGCGTTGAGCAGCAGGTTGCTCCGAACACTTCACTCACCGTCGGCTACGTCGGGTTCCACAGCTACCATCAGATCCTCTCCGAGGACATGAACGAGCCCACGCCGGTGTACGC
This sequence comes from uncultured Acidobacteriaceae bacterium, assembly GCA_963763585.1. Taxonomy (GTDB): domain Bacteria; phylum Acidobacteriota; class Terriglobia; order Terriglobales; family Acidobacteriaceae; genus Telmatobacter. The sequence continues at coordinate 185,133 of CAVXPR010000002.1, forward strand.
CGCCGCAACGGGCCAGGTCTATTACCCCTCGACCGCTGACGTAAATCCGAATCTTGCCAACTCCACTTCGTGGGTTTCGCAAGGCACGGGCCTGTATAACGCGCTCGAAGTCGACGCTCGGCATAACTACGCGAACGGGCTTCAACTCCGCGGCAACTATACCTGGTCAAAGAATCTCGACGATGGCTCGGCTTGGAACACAAGCGTCAGCGGAAACACGCCGGCGTTTGTTTCGTTCCCTCTCAATCCAAAACTTGACTGGGGTCCGGCGGCGACCGACGTTCGCCAGATCGCATCGATCAATGGCAGCTACGATCTGCCCTTCGGGCCTAACCGTCAATTCCTGAATCATGCTTCCGGTCCAGTAGCTTTTCTCGCCGGTGGCTGGACTACGAGCGCGATCTTCACGATCCAAAACGGTTTCCCGTTCTCGCCGCAGCTCGGCTATAACCCTCCGGGTAACGGCGACTCGCGCAATCCCATCCGGCCCAATGTGAATCCGAACTTCACCGGAAACCTCTATCCGCGCACGCCCACCGAGTACTTTAATCCCAACGCTTTCATCCAGCCCACGGTCAGCATACCCAACGGCACCGGAGGCAACACCATCTACGGAACCTACGGCAACGCCAGGCGCGATTCGCTCGTCGGCCCCGGAATCACGGAGCTGGATTTCTCGGCGGTGAAAGACACCCACATCACCGAGCGGCTCAACCTGCAATTCCGCGCTGAGTTCTTCAACATTCCCAACCACACCAACTTCCTAACGCCGAACGAGGTCGTCTTCTCGGGCGCGCCCACCGTCACCACCTCCGCCGGTGTGCAAACCGTCGTCCCCTCGGCCAGCTCGCCCACCGCTGGCGTTATCACCGCCACCTCAACCACTTCGCGCCAGATTCAATTCGGCGCCAAACTGCAGTTTTAGCGGTCCTCCCCCGGCACGATCATGGATGCCCCATCCTTCGCCTTTTTTCTGGCGAAGGGTGGGATAGCACGACCCATGACTCGTTTCGTTGCGGCCCCTCTGCGTTGCCGGCTCGCTTCGCGCCCTCACTCCACCCCCAAATGAGATCATCGATTGCGGCTTATCTCGCGCTTGGGGCCAGATTGGAAATGAGGGATCGGAAATGAGAGAAATTGTTACCTATGTATTCGGGCTCGCCCTGCTGGGCAACGCGGCCCTGTTTGTGCCGCAGGCGCTCGCCCTATGGCGCAAGAAAAGCGATGAAGGCGTTTCGCTCATCACATTCGGCGGATTCTGCATCCTGCAGGTTATTGGCGTCGTCCATGGGGTTTACGAGCACGACAACTCGCTTGTCGTCGGCCTCGGCGTCAGTTTTCTAACCTGCGGAACGGTCACCCTGCTCGCCATCATCTATCGCCTCCGCCGCCTGCGCGCGGCCGCGGCGAATCCGCCGGCCTAAAATCTACCCGCCTGGAATTTGGCCGCCTGACCCGCTCCTCCGGAAATTCGATCCCAAACCCGTCCTGGCTTTTCCCTCAATTCACAAACTGTGGAAGGATCGGAACGACATTTGTGTGCAAGCCGGGGTATACTGCTCTCCCCGGCGGCAGTGTCCGGCCAATGTTCGGATTGTCCGCCGTGAATGTACCCAGCTCTCGCTGCCCGGTCGCTGATTTTTGAAGGAGGTCCCGATGCGCATCACCGACACTATTGGAGCGATCCTCAAACACAAAGGCGCAATCAAAGTCCTCTCCATTGCCCCCGAGCAATCGGTGCACGAAGCTCTCGCGCTCATGTCCAAATACGATATCGGCGCGCTCATGGTCATGTCCGGCCCGCGTCTGCTCGGCATCCTCTCCGAGCGCGACTACGCCCGCAAGGGAATTCTTCTCGGCCACCATTCCCGCGAGACTGAAGTCCGCGAGATCATGACCAACCCCGTCCGCTCCGTCACTCCGCTGCACACCGTCGACGAGTGCATGACCGTGATGACCGACCATCGCATCCGCCACCTGCCTGTGCTCGAGGGTGACACGGTCGTCGGCATCGTCTCGATTGGTGACCTGGTAAAGTGGGTCATCTCCGGCCAGGAACACGCCATCCAGGCCCTCGAGGGCTACATCACCGGCGCGTATCCCTGGATAAAAACGCATGTGGATAGAAGCCTATGTGCCGCAATATCAAAATGCTCTTCAACTTCGATCCTCCTGTCACGGACGAGGAGACACGTGCCTCGTCGCTGCAGTATGTCCGCAAAGTAAGCGGCTTCAATAAGCCGTCGAAAGCGAACGAGGCAGCGTTTAATGAGGCTGTCGATGAGATCGCTGCAGCATCAATGCGGCTACTCAGCCGGCTTGAGACACAGGCGGCGCCTCGCAATCGTGAAGAAGAAGCGGGGAAGGCCAAGCTGCGGGGCTTGGCACGATTTGGCTCGTGAACCAGAAAGAGGCGTTCGTCCCCCCGCAATCTGGGCTTAGAAATCTGCTCCGCCGAATCTGATTCGGAGAATCTGCGCAGCGCGCCGTATCATCCCAGAAAAATCCCCGCAATCGACGCCGAGATCAGGTTCGCCATCGTCCCCGCCAGCATCGCCCGCACACCCAGCTTGGCCAGGTCGTTGCGTCGCTCCGGAACCAGCGCGCCGATGCCGCCGATCTGCATTCCAATCGATCCGAGATTCGCGAACCCGCATAGCGCAAACGTTGCAATCGTGAACGACCGAGGCAGCAGCGTCGCCTTCTCCGCACCCAGCGCGATGTAGGCGACCACTTCGTTCAGCGCCATGCGCGTTCCCAGTAGATTGCCGACGGCCATGCAATCGCGCCATGGCACGCCGATCAGCCAGGCCACCGGAGCGCCAACAAATCCAAGAATCTGCCCCAGACTCGGAGGAACCCAGTGCATGTAGCCAAGCCCGTGCACCCAGCCGAGCATCATGTCCAGCAGCGCCACCAGCGCCAGAAAACTCACCAGCATAATCGCCACATTCAACGCCAGCTTGCCGCCGTCGATTGTCCCCCGCGCAATGGCGCCGATCAAGTTCTCCTCAGCGTGCAACTCGTCTTTGGGAATGACAACCTTGCCTTCCGTCGCCGGCACTGCAGTTTCGGGCACCAGCATTTTGGCCATCAGGATCGTTCCCGGCGAAGTCATAATCACCGCCGACAGCAGATGCGGCGCTGAAACACCCTGCGCAATGTACATGGCCATGATGCCGCCTGAAACATGCGCCATGCCGCTCGTCATAATCGTCATCAGCTCACTGCGCGTGGCCTTCGACAAGAACGGCCGGATCGTCAGCGGCGCTTCCGTCTGCCCCATGAAGATGCTTGCGGCCACGTTCATGCTCTCAGCGCCGGAGATGCGCATCGTCTTCAGCATCACCCACGCCATGCCGCGAATAATGATCTGCATCACTCCAATGTGATAAAGCACCGCGAAAAATGCCGAGATGAAGATGATCGTCGGCAGCACTTGGAACGCAAAAATCGCGCCCGCAGCGGGATGAAACTTGTCAGTGATCAAATCTCCAAACCGCCCGGAGTTGGGTAGCCCAAGCTGTCCGAAGAGCACCTGCGTTCCCGAGAACGTGGCCGACAGCATGTTGGTCACCACGCCGCCCGCCCAGCTCATCACGCTTTGGCCGACGCTGAATCTCAGCACCAGAAACGCAAATGTGATCTGCAGCCCGAGTCCCCACGCAACGGTGCGCCAGCGTATGTGCCTGCGATCGGTTGAGAATAGCCAAGCGGCAAGCAGCACCGCCAGAATCCCCAGCACGCCTGTGAATCGACCCAAGAGGTTGCTCCTTTTGCGGGCGAAGAAATGCTCGAAATGACTTTCGATTACCTTACAGCATTCCGCAAATAGTTCTCAGCATTTTCTTGCGTGAACACGCGCCCCACCAGCGGCACCACTGCGTGGGGCGCAGTTTTGGAGATGGTCACCGCTCGCTTGAGAATCGCCACCGGCTCCGCCAGAAGCTCCGGCCGTGTCGCGTAGATTGTCGCGAATGGCTGTCCGCGCTCCACCTTCGCCCCGCGCCGCGCGTGAAACAGAATTCCGGCGTGCGGATCGACAGGCTCGCCTGCCTTCTCGCGCCCCGCGCCGGTTCGCTGCACTGCCCAGCCCAGCGCCGTCGTGTCCATCTCGGCAACATAGCCGCTCTCCCACGCGGCAACAATCTCCGTCGCGCCCGGCTTGTGAAAGCCAACGGGATCGTCAAACACTCGAGTGTCTCCACCCTGCGCCGCAACCATTTCCAAAAACACCCGCAACGCAGAACCGTCCGCCAAAGCTGCTTCGGCTAAACGGTAGCCGCTTTCCGCCGAATCCGCTTTCCCGCCCAAATAAATCATCCATCCCGCCAGAATCAGCGACAGCTCACGCAAATCCTCACTCCATGCCGGTCGCTCGCCGCGCAGCAGCTCCACGCACTCCACTAATTCGATCCAGTTGCCCGCCGCGCGTCCCAGCGGCTGGCTCATGTCGGTCAACAGCGCAACCGTCTGCGTTCCTGCGGCCTCGGCCGTCGCCACCATCAGCGCCGCCAGAAACTCCGCGTCCTCTACCTTACGCAGAAATGCGCCAGAGCCGGTCTTCACATCGAGCACCAGCCCGTCCAGCCCCGCCGCCAGTTTCTTGCTCAATATCGACGCGCAGATCAGTCCCGGATTCTCTACCGTCCCCGTCCGGTCGCGTAGCGCGTAGAGCTTGCGATCGGCCGGCGCAAGCTGGTCCGTCTGCCCGATGATCGACGCGCCGCACTTCTTGATCACCGCCTCAAACTCCGCCAGCGTCAGCGCAGTGCGGTATCCAGGAATCGCTTCGAGCTTATCCAGCGTCCCGCCCGTATGCCCCAGCGCGCGCCCGCTGATCATCGGCACAGCCACGCCGCATGCCGCCGCCAGCGGCGCCACCAGAAAGCTGGTCTTGTCGCCCACTCCGCCCGACGAATGTTTGTCCACCGTGCGCCGGCCCAGCCCCGCCGGCGAGAATTTCTCGCCTGAATCGCGCATGGCCAGCGTCAGTGCGCGAGTTTCGGAAAGCGAAAGCCCTCTGATCCAGGACGCCATCAACCACGCCGCAAGCTCCGCCTCCGGAATCGATCCGTTCCCGGAAGCACTCGCCGCGCCCTTCGCCACAAATGCAATCTCGCGCGCGTCCAGCTCCCCGCCGTCGCGTTTTTTGCGAATAATGTCGATCATGTGCAGCGGAGAAGCTGCGGAAGCATCAATCGAATTGCTGTCGGGCCTTGTCATGGATTCGATGCCCTACTTCAGCTTCATCTCTGCCCCCAGCGGCAGCAGCTCGCTGAAGGCCATCGTCCGCGTTCCGCCAGCAACCGGAAAAATCACCGGCGCGTCGGGCTCGATAAATTCCGCCAGCACTTGCCGGCACGCGCCACATGGTGGGCTGGGCTTTCCATTCAGGTTCGCAACCGCAACGACCGCAATGCGAATCTTCGGGCCGAATTGGGAAACCGCACGCACTATTGCCGCCCGCTCCGCGCAAATCGTTAGCCCGTAGCTCACGTTTTCTACATTGGTCCCCGTCACCGTCTCGCCATTCGTCAACCGCAGCGCCGCGCCCACGCGAAACTCCGAGTACGGAGAGTAGGAATTCTCCGCCGCCTTCCGCGCAACTTCATACAGTTTTTCCAGCTCCGGCTGGCTCACGTTCGTCATCATCAACGCGCCCCTTCTCCGTTCACGCAGGGAAGATTAGAGGCTAATGCATCGCGACCGCTCATGTACACCTGCCGCGCGAATTAGATCTTTATCAGAAGGGCTTCGACGCGGAACTGCTTCTGAAGCTAGGCAAGCTTTACAAAGTTCATCGCCGCCGAATTCATGCAGTAGCGCAATCCGGTCGGCCGAGGGCCATCATCGAACACATGCCCCAAATGAGCCTCGCAGCGCCTGCAGACGACCTCAGTGCGTTCCATCCCCAGCGTCAGGTCCACGTTCTCGCGAACATTTTCTTTGGCGATCGGCTGCCAGAAGCTGGGCCATCCCGTGCCCGACTCGAACTTTGTCTCGGAACTGAATAGCGCAGTATCGCAGCAGATGCAGCGATAAATCCCGCGTTCGTGGTTGTCCCAGGTGCTTCCGGTATAGGCGCGCTCGGTGCCGGCCTGCCGCGTCACTTCGTAGGAGATGGGCGATAGCCGCTGCTTCCACTCCGCATCTGTTTTCACAATCGTGGGCACGGTAACAACGTCCCCCCGTTGCCCTGCCTGGGAGAACTCAACGATCGTCACCTGTTTCGGAGCTCCGGAGTTCGCTTCGACATTCCCGTTGCCGATTCGAAATTTAAAGACAAGCGCGGCGACTGCAGCGCCGCCGGCAATCATGAATACCCGCCGGCTCGTCTGCCCCGCGCGATCATCTGTTTTCTGAATCACAATAACCTCCCTTTGCTCTCATCCGAAGGTGAAGGAATACGCCTGCACTCCGGGCTCCTCAAACTCGATGGTGAATATATGGTCGGCGACAGTTCCGTTTTGCCTCACCAGTTGATACAGCCGAAACGCGGTCACAACACCGTTGCCTTCGGCGTCAGTATCCACGCCATGATTTTCTCCGGGAGTCTTCCCGTCGATGGTCACTCGGAAATGAATCGGGTTGCCGTCTTCGCTCGGGCCCAGCACAAGATGCAGATCGCGCGCGTGGAAATGAAATACGATCTTGCCTCCGACCGACTTCAGCACGGCAAACTGCTTATGATCGACCCATTCGCCCGCAAGACCCCACTCGTTCAGCCGAGGCTGCGTGGGCTCAGTGTAGGCATGCTCGGCGTCTGACTTGATGCCGCCCGGCGATGCGAAGTGCTCCGCGCGTTCGTAGCCGATATAGGTTTCAGGAGAGTGAACATCGTTCGCGTCCGCGGCAGCCTGAATTCCTTCTCCATGAATATTCGCCGCAATCGCAGGCATTGGCTTCGCGCTCGCCTCTTTCAGCAGCTCCTGTATCCATCGCTCGGATTGATCGTAATCTCCTTCGCCGAAGTGTTCGTATCGCACCTTGCCCTTGGCGTCGATGAAGTAGTGCGCAGGCCAGTATTGATTGTGAAACGCATTCCAGATGTCGTAGTTGCTGTCCAGCGCAACCGGATACGTGATCCCAAATTTCTGCACCGCCTTCTGCACATTTGGTAATTGCTTTTCAAAGTCAAATTCCGGCGTGTGAACCCCGATCACCACCAGGCCGCTGTCCTTATACTTTTCCGCCCACGCTCTCACATACGGAATGGCGCGAATGCAGTTGATGCAGGAGTAGTCCCAGAAGTCCACGAGAACCACTTTCCCTTTGAGTTGTTTCGCCGTCAGCGGCGCGGAGTTGATCCATCCTGTCGCTCCAGACAGTCCATACAACGGAGAACTACCAATAATGCTCGGCGGCTCCTGAGCTTCCGCCACGAGCGCAATTGATGGCGTATTCAGACCCGCGATGCTCATCACTGCCGCAAACAACGTCAAAGTTGGCAACGCCAAAATCGCCCGGCTCATTCTGATCGCCGGTCCAATTCTGATCGTCAGCCACATTGCTGTCGTTGCTCTCATCTTCATCCCGCGAAAAATTGCAGGCATCTCGTTTTGTCCCCTTCCACAGGACACTATAAGTGTATTGAGGGTGGCGCCGAACGTCGCACCGGTCCCGCATTCCAGCCCCCATACCGGTCCCACATACTAGACAGCTTCGAGCAGAGAAAGGTTACAGAACTCCTCATCGCGCAAAATAAGGCGGCATAGCTCTTTCGCGAGCCAGTTTCGTCGAGAGGTTGAAGTGGGTGGGCTGATCCGCACCAGCCTAGTTAGGGACGAACCATCGGCGGCGGCGCCGGGGTGAGCCCATGGCGCAACATGATCTCGATCATCTTCGCCCGGTCGGGCGGACCGCCGCCTGAGGCATTCACCACTTCGGCAGCTTCACGAAAAAATTGCGGCCCGATTGCGGCGGGCGTAACCATGCACAGCACCTTCGCGTCTTCTGAGCCGTTATTATCGAACCGATGCACGGCTCCCCTCGGAATGCAAAGCGCCTCTCCCGGTCCCACATCGATCGCTTTTCCGTTTACAGTCCACGTCAACAAGCCATCGATGCCGTAGGCCGTCTCCTCGTAATGATCGTGGCTGTGCGCTGGGGAGGTCAGTCGCTGCCCCGCCGGTACCATCACCTCGAACACCGCGACCGTGCCGGCCGATTGCTCGCTGGTCACGAGAAAGTGCAGCGTCAGCGGGCCAAGATGGATTGTTTCGTCTGCGGGATTTACGCTCACGCCGGCAGCCTCGGTTTTCATAGTGACCTCCTCTTGTGAGTCTTGCTGTTCGTCTCAGCTATGCCGGGGGAAGAAGTTCCAGTCCGTACTTCGGCGCTGCAGCGAGCGCCCGGGCGATCAAGTCCTTGCTTTGGGGCGGCGGTGTCGCAAACCGATCCGTCGCAGGATCGAAGACTTCAGTGAAAAACCCTTCAAGCCCCGCGGGTGTCGTCAAAACCAGCGCCTTTGCGCTGGCAGCGCTGGTGTTCTTGAAGGAATGAGCGATTCCGCGGGGAAGAAAAGCAAAGTCTCCCGCCGACGCAGTAATTGTATTCCCGCCTACTTGAATCGTCAGCGAGCCTTCGAGCATGTGGAAAGCCTCGTCCTCCCGGCGGTGAATGTGCGGAGGCGTTCCTCCACCCGGCGCCACTTCAATCTCCGCCAGGAAAAAGGCGCCGCCTGTCTCCTCGCCGGTCGTGAGAATCGTCATGAGCTCCCCCGGGCCCCAGTATGCCCGGCCAGTCCCCGCCGGCACATACCTGACCAGGTTTTGTTGCGCTTCTGTGCCCTTTGCCTCGACCGTAGTGCGGTCGGAAATTATTACTGATTGCGGTGTCATGTGAACCTCCATTATGGTAAACTATGTTTACCGTGAGATTATGGTAAACATAGTTTACGGATGGTGTCAATGACTTTCTCTGAAGAAAATATGCCGCCCGGGATGGTTGCGACCAGGGAAATGTTGATCGGCGCTCTGCTGCGTGCTCCGGCACAGGCCATTCATCGCCGAATCATCCGCGACCTCAACGCGGCGGGATTCAAGGGGCTTAGCCTGCCCCACATGGCGGTCTTCCGTTATCCTGGCCCCGATGGCGAGCGCCCCGGTGTTCTGGCCGAGCGCGCCAATATGAGCAAGCAGGCAATGAACCGTCTGCTCGGCAGTCTGGAAGAACTTGGCTATCTCAAGCGTTCCGACGCGCCCGAAGAGGGCCGCGCGCGCATCGTCCACTTCACCAAGCGCGGCCACGCCGCCTATGCAAAGGCCATTGATATTCTGCGCGACATCGAGCGCGATTGGAATGCCTTTCTCGGCCCCAAAGACTTCGCCCGCCTCAAAGAAATTCTCTTTCGCGTCTGGGAGAGCCCGCTGGTCCGCTAGCCTTTATCTCCCATCAGCCGCTCGACTTCATAGTGCAGCCGCGCGGTGATCGCCGCCTCGGTCTCTTCGGGACCAAACGAAATCGCCTCACCAATGCGAACCTCGATTGTCCCAGGCCGGAACCAGCCGCGCTTGCCCGTCTTGATCTCACCCAGCCCGAGCATGGCCATGGGCAGAACGGGCACGAAACTCTGCTTCGCGAGCAAACCGATACCCGACCGGAAAGGCGCCAACGTGCCATCGCGCGAGAGCGTTCCTTCAGGAAAGACCAACACGTTGTAACCGTGGTCGAGCGCCTTGCCGGCGTGGGCAAAACTCCGTTGGAAGTCGCGCTGGCGCGGCAGCGGGAACACATTGAACAGCGCGGTGACCAGATAGTAGGAGGGCGGCCCAAAGATGTAGAAGCCCTTCGTTCCCGGCTTCCAGGGGTTGCGCCAATGCAAAAAGTCGTCGAGCATTTCGCCCAGCATCGCGGCCGCCATCCGACGCCGATAAGGCCCTGGCAGCGCGTATACGATCAGATCTCCGTCATAAGACGTGACATGGTTCGAGACGATGAGCAACGGCCCGGGTGGAAGCGGCTTTTGCGGCCCGACCACGCGTGGCTCCACCAGCAGCCAGGTGCCCGGGCGCAGCGCCGCCTCAACAAACGCCGCGCGAATCCACTGGAACGGCTTCCACCACGGCCACTCGGGATAAATAAAGCGCGGCCGCTTCACCGCGCTTGGCGCGGCAATCACTCCTTGCGGCAGATCTGCGGTTGCTACGGCCTGTTGCGTTTCGTCTCCGCCCCGCGCACGTGTTTCGCTCGCGGCCTGTGGCGCTGCTCCGCTCGCGCCCTGGGCACCATCCCGCTGCTGGCTTACAGGCGTCGCAGCACCCGTTGGCTCCGCCTCGCCTCGCGCTCCATCCGCATCTGCTCCGCCCGCCACCACCTTGCGCAGCTCGCCCAGCGTCTGCACCTCTTCAAGCAAACCCGTTCCCGAAACAACTCCCAGCCTGTCCTCAATCGCCGAGGCCAGCTGCACGCGCCCCAGGCTGTCGAGATGCAAGTCTTCAGTCAGCCGCAGTTCATCGCCCACGCCCGGGTGGGTCTCTCCCGTAATCTGCGCAATCAGCGCCAGCAACCAGTCCGCCGATGGCCCGTATGCAGGATCGCCGCTCGTTGCAGTCTTCCCGCTGCCAGGCGTTGCGGCTGCGCTCTGGACCTGCGCGAGCCACTCGGCGACCGGCTTGCGTCTTACTTTTCCCGTCGAAGTCCGCGGCAAATCCGGCTCCGGCCACATCACCCAGCGGGAAATGCGCTGAAACTCCGGCAGCTTGGCGTTGGCGTGCTCAATCGCCGCCTGCCCACAGTTTCCCGACCCGCGGCAGGCCAGCACCGCGCACGGCTCCATGCCGGTTGGAGTTTCCATGCCGACCACCGCGCATGCAGCGACATCGGGCTCTGCTTCGATCGCGGCTTCAATGTCCTCCGGATGAATATTCACACCGGCCGCGGTAACAATCACTTCGCTCTTTCGCCCCAGAAATTTAAGATCGCCGGATTCATTCCGTTCTGCGATGTCGCCCGTCGCCAGCCACTCGCTGTCTCGCTTGCGCAGGGCACCGCCTTGCCATGTCGCACTTGAGATTACATCGCCGCGCACCAGCACTTCGCCGTCGGGGCCGAGCTTTACTTCGGTCCCTGTAACCGGCTTGCCAATTGTTCCCTCGGCCACATGGAATGGATGATTCAACGCGATCATCGCCGTAGTCTCCGTCATGCCGTATCCCTGCACAAGCACGAAGCCCAGCGTGGTCCAGAACTGCTCCAGCGAGGCTGGCATCGCGCCGCCGCCGCAAACAAAAACCAGGAACTTCAGCCCAAATTCGCGATGCACCCCGCGGAAGCGCCACCAGCGACCCCACCCGGCAGGCTTCTTGTGCGCAGCCGCAACCCTATCAGCCAAGCCATCGTGAGTCGCCTCTAAATGTGACTTAAGCACCGCCAGCACGCGCGGCACCGCAGCAACCACCGAGATGCGCTCGTCGTGGATCTGCTCGATGAGCCGCGGCGCAGCCAGCCTGCTCTCGAAATGCACTTCCGCCTTGAGAATCGGCGGAACCCAAAGCCCCAGAGCCTGCCCAAACACGTGGCTGAGCGGCCCACATCATCACCCACCCATTGTGGCTGCCCGCCGCCAGGCGCTTCCCGTCGGCACTGAAGCACAGGCTCGTAACGACACCCAAATGTTTCCGATCGTGCAACTCCCGGCCGCTGACCGCATCCCACAGCTTCACGGTGCGATCGATACCAGCCGTCGCCAGGCGATGCCCGTCGCGGCTGAAGCTCACGCACAAGACCGGATCGGTATGTCCCCTCACGGTGCGCAGCTCCGGGCCGGAGACCGCCTGCCACAGCTTCACCTTTCCCTCATAGCCGGCCGAGGCGATGCGCTGGCCGTCGGGGCTGAAACAAACACATTCTACACCAGATAGGTGTCCCCTGAAGGTACGCAGCTCCTTGCCCTCGGCCGCATCCCACAGCTTCACCGTTCCATCCTGGCCGGCCGAGGCGAGGTGCTGCCCGTCGGGGCTGAAACTCACGCTGGCAATTTCACCAAGATGTCCCCACAGGGCACGCAGTTCCTTGCCGCTGTCCGCATCCCACAGGCTCACCGTAGCATTAGTACCAATATTGGCCGAGGCCAGGCGACTTCCCGTCGGGGCTGAAGGCCACGCTATAACAGCCGCCGCGCCCCTTGAAAGTGCAGAGCTCCTCGCCGCTGGCCGCATCCCACAACTTCACGCCGTCATGAATCCCGGCCGAGGCCAGCCACTTTCCGTCGGGACTGAAACAAACATAGAGAGCATTTGCCTTGAGGGTGCGCAGCTCTTTGCCGTTGGCCAAATCCCACAGCTTCACCGTCCCATCAAAGCTGGCCGAGGCCAGCCGCTGGCCGTCGGGGCTGAAGCTCACGCTCCTGACCTCATTGGCATGTCCGTTTAGTGTGCGCAGCTCCTGGCCGCCGGCCGCGTCCCACAGCTTCACCGTCCGATCCTTGCCGGCCGAGGCGACGCGCAGTCCGTCGGGGCTGAAAGCGACGCTCATGACATCACCGGCATGTCCCCTCAGGGTGCGCAGCTCCTGGCCCCTGGTCGCATCCCACAGCTTCACGGTCCGATCCTTGCCGGCCGAGGCCAGGCGCAGCCCGTCGGGACTGAAGGTGACGCAATTGACCGTCTGCCCGTGGCCGGTAAGGGTGGCATAACTGCCTTCGACCTGCCTTCTGACTTCGCGCCAGAAAATCGAGCGATACTCGGTCGGAACCTCCTCGATTGAGTGCCAGGCGGCGGAAATTGCCCCTTGATCCAGGCGGCTCTGGGCCAGCATGATGTTGTTCTTGGCCAGGGCGGCCTCGATTTCCTTGCGGGCTTTCTTCTCGTTGTCGCGGGCTATCTCGGCATCTTTGCGGGCTTTCTTCTCGTTGTCGCGGGCTATCTCGGCATCCCTTTTTTTCTGCTTCGCATCCTCCGCCGCCAATTCAGCCTGCGTCTTCTGATAAACCGCATGACCTTTTTGCTCGTTGGCTTCCTGTTCCTTGAGCTTGGCTGTGGTCGTAGCCTTGCGCTCGGTCTCGTTCGCCACGGCCAGGCCGACGGACAGGATGCTCAGGCCGATAATGCCCGTAATCAGGACCACGGCCAGCGTGCTCAAAAGCCCCGCCACCACGGGATTTCGCCGGCACCAGCGCCAGGATCGTTCGGCTGGACCGACGGGCCGGGCCAGAATGGATTCACCGCCTAGATAGCGGCGCAGGTCCTCGGCCAGGGCCTCGGCGCTGGCGTAGCGCTTGGCCTGATCCTTATGCAGGCATTTCAGGCAAATGGTTTCCAGATCGCGCGGCACCTCGGGTTGCAGAGTCGACGGGCGCACCGGCTCCTGACTGTCGCACTTGCATGCAGCGTGTCGAGCATGGTCGCCGCCGCGAAAGGGCGGCCGGCCCGTCAGCATCTCGTAGAGGATCGCGCCAGGGCAGTAGACGTCCGCCGCCGGGCCGACGTCGCGACCCTTGCCGGCCGCCTGTTCGGGCGCCATGTAGCTCGGCGTGCCAAGAACGGTGCCGCTCGCCGTTTGGCCGGACGACGACGGCGTATCGACGTACTTGGCCAGACCGAAGTCGGCGATTTTCGGCGTCCCCAGCCGCCTTGACGGTCGTGGACCCACGGCCTTGCGTAGTGTTCGCAAACGTTACAGTGGACGCCGATGCCGATGCGACTCCGCCGCACAGTCGGTTTGGCCAGCAGAACGTTGCCGGGTTTGAGATCGCGGTGGACGATGCCGTGCTCATGGGCGAATTGCACGGCCCCGGCCAGGGTCTGCATCAGCCTGGCGGCCTCCTCCGGCGCTTGCGGCGTGCCGTTGAGCTGACCCGCCAGCGTGCCGCCGTCCACGAATTCCAGGGAGAAGTAGGGAAGGCCGCCCGCCTCGTTGACTTCATAAATCTGCACGATGTTGGGGTGCTGCAAACGCGCCACCGCCTCGGCCTCGATGCGGAAGCGCGCGAGATCGTCCGGCCCGGCATGGCCGCCCGCCAGCACCATCTTGAAGCGCCACGGTCCGTTTCAGCGTGAGATGGAGAGCCTTGTAAACGACGCCCATGCCGCCGCGGCCGAGAACACTCTCGATCTCGTAGCCGGGCACCGAAACCGATGCCGATGCACTATCCAGCATCGCGTCCCGACTCCAGAGAGGGCCGCCCGGCACGTCGGAGCCCCTGGTCGCGTAGGGATCGGGGGCCCTGGTCGCGTTGGAATCATGCGGCTGCGCGGTGGAAGGCTGACCTGCTGCGACATCGGTAGGTTGCGCGGCCGGCGTCGCTGTGCTCGGAGACTGATTCGTGCGAAAAGGATCGTCGAGCGGCGCGGACGGCGCCGACAGGGAGGCCGTGCTGCCGCTGGCGGGAACGGCGATACGCTCTCCGCACTTCGGACATTTGAGGGCTCTGCCGATCATTTCATCCTTGACGATGATTTTGACCGAGCACGAAGAGCAAGTGGTTTGGATCGCCATGGTATCTCACCTTGAGGACTTCAAGTGAGGGACCTCGGCGATTCTACCAGGATCAAACGGCGATTGCGAGCTTCTGGGCGAAAATCCGCGAACGCAAAAATCCTGCCCTGCGTCGGGTTGGATCTCGTTTGTGCAGACTGACGCGCCAGGCGCGATTGTCCTCATCGCAACGGCGGCCGACGATTAGGGTCCGCGAATAAATTACTTGGCCAATTTTGTAGGGTGGGTCGAGCGTACTCGCGAGGCCCACCGGACCATGCAGGCGTAGGGTGGGCCTCGCGAGTACGCTCGACCCACCCTACGGTATCACTCGACCAGGTTATTTCTTCGCGAATCCTTAGGCTCTTGCGGAGCGACATGCCGCGGGTTTCGGCCCCGGACGTGCTGAAATCCAAGGAGCGGGATCACGTCAAAAAAAACTCCGCCACATGCGTTTCAGCTTCCCCACAATCCGCGTCAGCAACCCGCGCGGCGGCGGCGAGCGAAAAATCGCGAGCTTCTTCACGTAGTCATGGACCGTCCAGTTGGCCGTCGTGCCTTGCGGGAAGAAGGCGACATCGCCGGGCGCAGTTGCATTTCCGTGTCGCCGATGCGTATGGTCACTTCACCTTCCAGGATGTGCACGAACTCATCGCAGTAGTAGATAAACTTGAACTGGCCCGCCGTGCAGTCCCACAGGCCGAACGAGAAGGTGCCGTCCGCGGTTGCGCCCAACGGCAGCGCCGGGTGGTCAGGTCGCCGGCGAGGATCCAGCTAGGCTCGAGCGGGGCGGGCTGCCAATCGGTCCGCGCCGTCGATCCCGTTTGCACGGCCAGTGCCGCACCATCGGACACCGCGCGTGCAAGGGGACGCCGCCGCAGGCAGCGGTATCGCTAGATTGGTGAATAAATGCATTTCACGTCACTTTCGGGTCTAATAATGGATTTTCAACTCGCCATCCCCGTTGGCAATTCACAACGCCGCTACAACCATCTCGGGGGAAACCAGTAGGGCGGCACCGGTCAGGTTAGGCGCCGCGGCCTGTACAGAAACTGTACCTCACAATTCGACCGTGGGTGCAAAAACCCAAATCGATTTTGCCCACTTCAAGAAGCAGCTGTCGGCTTGAGCACACTCGCCCCTTGCTGAAACAGTTGATTCATTTCTTCCACGATTTGATGGATATTGGCTTCCGTGGTGCGGAAGTTGGTGATGCAGGCGCGCAGCACCGCAGCCCCGCCCACGCGGGCCTCGGACATCCAGGCGATCTGCCGCCGGTGCAGCGCGGCGAGAAAGGCCGTTGGATCGAGATGCTCACGCGTAAAGCAGACCAGCGGCAGCGGCGTTTCGTTGACGAGCTGCCAGCCGGAGGCCGTCAGCGCCTGGCGCAGGACGTTGCCCAGGCGCGCCTGGTGCTCGATCATCGCCGCATAACCGGATTCGCCCAGGTTGGCCAGGGCCAGAAACAGCTTGAGCCCGTTGAACCGCCGCGACCACTGCGCCGAGTTGGTGAGTGGATCGAAGACCGGCCCGGATTGCTTGCCGGACATGTACGTTACGTCGGCATGAAACGCGCGGGCCACGCTCTCGCGGTGACGACAGAAGAACATGCCGCAACTCATCGGCACGGAAAGCCACTTGTGCGCATCGCAGGTGATCGAGTCGGCTTGCTCGATGCCGGTGAGATGTTCCTTAAGCGCAGGCGAGAGGATCGCCGCTCCGCCCCACGCAGCATCGGCGTGGAACCATAACTTCTCTTCGCGGCAGAACTGGGCGATCTGGGGCAGCGGATCGATGACCCCGGCCGCGGTGGTGCCCGCGGTGCCGACGACCAGAAACGGCGCCCAACCGTCGGCGCGGTCCTGGCGCACCTGGCGGCGCAGGTCATCCACGTCGAGCTTCAGCCGGCGGTCGGTCTTGACGGGGCGAAGCGCACGGCGGCCGATCCCGGTCATGTGCGCGATCTTGTTGAACCCGTGATGCGCGTCGGCCGAGAGATAGAGAGACGGCGGCGCTGCCAGACTGCGTAGACCGTGCTCGCCGTACTCCGGAAACGCATGACTCAGCGCCACCGTCACCGCGGAGAGATTGGCTTCCGAGCCGCCGCTGGTAAAGGTTGCAATGGTTTCTGCTGGCAGGCCGAACTTGGCCGCCAGCCAGCCCAGCGTATGCCGTTCGATCTCGTTGCCGGCGGGTGAGGTGCGCCAGTTGGCGAGCTGGGGGTTATACATCGCCACCAGCGTCTCGGCGATCACCGAAGGGAGCGTCACGGCCGGGTTGAAAAGTCCGAGATAGCGCGGATGCGTCACCTGAACCTGCCAGGTACGAAGCATGCGCTCGGCGTCCTGGATCACTTCATCGAGAGGAAGCTCTTTCTGGAAGTGATACTTGGTGGCCAGATAGCTGCGAATCTCGTCCACCGTGACGGAAGGGAGGATGGGGCCGTCCGCGAGCTCGGCCTGCACCCGCTCGAATTCGTGCTGTAGCTGCTCGATCTGCATCGGCTTTCGCCTTCTGGGGTAAGTTGCGCAAAGGCTGCTTGCTAGCGGCGGATGCTGCACCCTGGCAGCGCCTTCCGCAATTCAGCAATGCCCGCGTCTGTCACTTGCGTTCCCACAAGCTCCAGCGTCTTCAGAGAACGCAGCCCGGCCAATTCCTTCAGCCCGGTGTCGGTCACGGATGTCGAGTGGAGGATAAGCACCCGCACAGAGTCCAACTCGGCCAGCCCCTTCAACCCGACGTCCGTTACGGACCCGTCGCTGAAATCCAGCGTGTGCAGAGTCTTCACCTCGACCAGGTTGTCCAGCCCCTTTCCCGTCACGTTGGTGCCGGCGAGATTGAGGGTGTGCAGAGACTTCAGTCCGGCCAGTTCCGACAGGTCAGCGTCCGTCACGCGCGTGCTGGAAAGGTCCAGGACTTGCAGTGACTTGAACCGGGCCAGTTCTTTTAGAACGAGTCTGGAGTCCGTCATGTACATGTGGTTGAGATCCAGCGTCTGCAGCTTTGTCAGCCCGGCCAGCTCTCTGAACGCTGTGTCCGAAATGTACATGCCTTTGACGTTGAGCGACTTGAGCGACTTCAGCGCGGCCAACTCCTTGAACGCTGCATCCGTCGTCTGTCCCACGTGCGTGCTATTGATGTGCAGCGACTCCAGCGATTTCAGTGGGCAATTTTTTGGAGCCCTATATCCGTCAATTGCCAGCAGTCGAGGTGCAGCGACTTGAGCGACTTCACCCCAGCAAGTTCCTTCAGCTTCAGCCCACCATCCGCCACCAGGGGATGGTGGAGGTAGAGCGTTTGCAACGACTTCAATTCGATCAAACCCTTTAGGTCGGACTTCACCACCGCGGTGCCGCCGAGGTGCAGGGTCCGCAAGGACTTTAGTCCGGCCAGATCCTTCAGCCCTTCGCCCGTCACGGCCTCCATGAAACTGAGGTTCAGCGTGTGCAGCGATTTCAGCCTGGTCAACTCCTTCAGATGGTTATCGTTCAAATGCACAAAGGTGAGGTCCAGATTTTGCAACTGGGTCAGCGTAACCAACTCCTTCAGTCCGTCAGGCGAAAGTTGCGTGGCGGCGAGATTCAGCGTGTGCAGCGACTTGAACTCAGCCAGCCCGATGCCCGTCACTTGCGTTCCCGCAACGTTCAGCGTCCGCAGCTGCTGCCGCCCCGGCATTTCCTTGAGCCCGGCATCTGACAAATGCATCGATTGGCAGAGGTACAACGACTGCAAAGATTGCAGCCCGGCCAGTTCCTTGAGCCCAGCTTGCGTCAGGTTCGGCTCGGCATACGGTTCCGTCAAGCGAAGTTCCAGCGACTGAAGAGACTTCAGCCCGGCCAGATCCTTGAGCCCGGCATTCGTCATTTTCGGGTAGTGAAGAGAGAGCCCGAACCCGCGCTTGGGTGTGGGCAGTAGGCCGATCACTCCGGGTTTCCATTCTTTGAACTTGAAGGCCGGGATTTCCCCTTCCTGCCCATGGACCCCGACTCGAAAAACAGGATTGCCGAGCTCGTCCGGCGCGATCCAGCCAGCTTGAGCGCCAGCCTTCTCCCAGGCAGCAGTGATTTCCACTGGGAACGGGCTCGGTTTCTGAAGTTGCGATGCCAGTGCTGGATTGAGACCGATGAGACTTGTGGCGAAGAGCAGCATCCCTATTGCACGCATCGTGTGTCTCCGATCAAGAATGGAGTAAATGCGACGGCGAAGAGCTCAATCAACGTAGAATGGTACCCTCTGTATCGTAACATGATCATCCGATGCGCCGCCAGAAAGAACTCCAGCGAGAACGACTAGCGTGGCCCGGGATCAAGCATTCGAGGGCCAAAGGGATCGCAGCAGGACCGACAACTTGGGCGGTGTCGCTGTCCCAACTCATAAACGGATGGCTCCTGCGAGGATGCTGTCGTACAGCGGCGCGTCGAGTGCGGCATAGGCGTCGCAGCTCGGGATGATCGAAGTACAGTGGGTCGGCGCATTGGCTCAGGGTTGAATCCCTGCCGGACGAGATCGGTCTTCGCATATTTGAAGGTGCCGGTCAACTCGGCCTGCGGACAGAGCCGAAGAAAAAGCGGACGCGCGTAGGCGGGCAGCCGCTCGGCGAGATGCCGGTGCAGCGCGGCGAGATCGAGCGCGCCTTCGCAGACGATGGCCGCCATCCCGGCGCGGCCTTCGGTCCCCGGAATCGCGACTCCGTAGACGCTGGCATGCAGGATGCCCTCGAAAGCGCAGAGCTCTTGCGCCACCTCGGAGGTAGCCACGTTCTCGCCCTTCCAGCGAAAGGTGTCGCCGATGCGGTCGACGAAGTAGAAGAAGCCCTTCTCGTCCTGGCGCATCAGGTCGCCGGTCCGTACCCAGGCGTCGCCCGCTGCGAAGACATGGCGCAGGATTCTTCTTCTCGGTCTCGGCCGCACTGGTGTAGCCCTCGAACCGGCTGCCGGCGCTCGCCGGATCGTTCTGCACCTTGCCGATCGCCTCGCCGGGCTCGTTGACGCCGCAGCGAATACAGAAACCGTTCTCGTCGCGACGCGGCTCGCCCTTGTCGAAGTCGAAGGCGACCAGCGCAGGCGCGAAGCGGTGCGCCAGATAGGGGGGAATGTGGCCGATGGCTCCGGGCTTGCCCTGCACGTTGAACAGCGAGATGCCTCCCTCCGTGGCCGCGTAAAATTCGAGGATCTGCGGGATGCGGAAGCGCTGCTGGAACGCCTCCCACACGCTGGCCGCGAGGCCGTTGCCACAGGCGAGCCGAAGGCGGTGCGCGGTCTCGTTCTCCGCATAGGGGCGGTGCAGCAGGTAGCGGCAAAGCTCGCCGATGTACTGAAACGCGGTGCACTCCCAGCGGATGATGTCGCTCCAGAACTGGCTCGCCGAGAACCTCTCGCGCACGACCAGCGAGCCGCCGGCAGCCAGCATCGCGCCCGGAGCCAGCACGCCGCCAACGCTGTGATACATGGGCAGGCAGTTGTACAACCGGTCGCTCGGCTGAGCGTCCATCATGCCCGCGAACCACAGCCCCCACTGCATCACGCGCGCGTGGCTCACGTTGGCGGCTTTGGGCATTCCCGTGGTGCCCGACGTGAAGATGTAGAGCGCGCGGTCGTCGATGGTGATCTCGCGCAACTCCCCGGCTTCGAGTGGCGCGGCCGAGAGGCTTTCGATCTTCTCGTCGATGCCGCGCCATCCGCCGTGAATCCACACCTGCGGCGGCGCGGCGAGGTGCGGCAGGGCCGTGTCGAGCGCATCGGCGAGCTCCGCGGCGACGATGAGGTGTTTAGCCGAAGCAGCTTGAATGCAGTGCGCGAGGGACTGCCCGGCGAGGTTGGTGTTGAGCAGTGCGACGACTCCGCCGACGCGGGTGATACCCAGCCAGATAGCCAGATACTCGGGGCGGTTGGGCATCAACAGGCCGACCACATCGCCCTTGGCCACGCCCTGTGCGAGCGCCCAGCGGGCGTACCGCCGCGCGCGCCCGGCGAGTTCGAGGTAGGTGAAGCACTCGCGGTCGGAGAGCAGCGCGGGCTTGTCGCCCAGCCGGTGGCCCAACTCGTCGACGACTGCGGGCAGCACGCGCTCGCGCTGGCGGGGTATGGGCGCCGTCAACTCGAGTGCCCGCAGCCAGGCCCGGGATACGGACGCGCCTGGCCTGGCAGCTGTTTGAACGGTTTCGCTGGGTGCTGCGCTCATGCCGTATTCCCCGCGTCGACAGTGATGACCGTGCCGGTGATGTTCCTGGCGCCGTCGCTGAGCAGATACTCGACCGCGGCGGCGACGTCATCCACCTCGACCAGCCGGCGCAATGCGCTGCGCCGCGCGATCTGCTCGCGATGCTCCTCGGTCAGTCCCTTGGTCATCTCGGTATCGACAAAGCCCGGCGCTACCGCGTTCACGGTGACGCCGGTCCGGCCTACTTCGCGGGCCAGCGAGCGGGTAAAGCCGATCATCGACGCTTTGGTGGCGCCGTAAACGGAGAGCCCGCTATATCCCGTAAAGGCAACGATCGAGGCCAGATTGACGATGCGGCCGCCGGCGCCGTCGGCCATCATCGAACGCAAGACATACTTGCTCAACAGGATCGGCGAAACCACGTTGAGCCGCACCACCTGCTCGATCTGCGTCGCGCTGGTGAGCGCCAGTGTGCCGTCGATGCTCATGCCCGCGTTGTTCACCAGCGCGTAGATGGGCCCAAGGTCTTTACGGAGTTGCTTGACGAGCGCAGCCATGCCGTCGGTCTCAGCCAGATCGTATGCAGCGAAGCCAATGGAGCCAGTGCCGCTACTCGCGGCCTCATCGATGGCCTCGCGCAACTCGGGGCTCTCTTTGCGCGCGAGAGCCATCACGCTGTAGCCGGTTTTAGCCAAGCGGCGAACGATGCCCAGTCCGATGCCTCGGCTTCCGCCGGTCACGATGACGTTACCCATGACGGCGTACCAGCTTTCCTGTCTCCGAGATGGCTAACGCGGGAACAAAGCTGATCGCCGCCGGCACCTTATGCGGCGCCAGCGACTCACGGCAGAACTGCTTGATGGTCTGTTGCAATTCGCGCGCCTGTTCGCCCTCGGGAGTAGACGGGTCCTTGAGAAGCACATCGGCTACCACGAGCGCGCCGGTAATCGGATTCTTCTTCGTCTTGACCAGTGACAGCCGCACCTGAGGATGGCGGTTGAGCACCGCTTCGACTTCCTCGGGATGTACTTTGAGCCCGCCAACGTTGATCACGCCGTCGCGCCGGCCCTGGAAGTGATAGCGGCCATCGCGCAGCTCGAGCACGTCGCCAGTGTCGACAAAGCCCTCCGGGTCTTTCAGTGCGGGCGGATTCTCGCCGAGATAGCGTTCGGCGGTGCGGCTGGAGCGGACGCGCAGCGTTGCGTCCACCACCTTCAAGTCGACACCTGAGGTGCCGGTCAGCATACTGGCTGGGAACCCTGACAGCCCGTCGCGGACATCGAAGGCCACGCCGGCTTCCGTGGTGGCAAAGGCGTGGCTGATCTCGGCGTCCGGATAGAAGGAGCGCAGGCTGTTGAGGATGGCCTGATCGGCGATCTCGCCCGAGAGCCGGATGTAACGTGGCGCAATGCGGTCGGCTTCGGGGCTCATCAGCGCCCGCCGCCAGTGTGATGGAGTGCCGGAGATGTGCGTTACGCCGGCTTCTCCGGCACGCTGCAGGAAGTTCGCCACCGGCTCCTGCGGCCCGGTAAGCAACAGCGACGAACGCGTCAGCACGGCGCGAAGGTAGATTTGCAGGCCGCCGTAGCGGCGAATGTCGTAAAACGTGCCCCAGATCACTTCGGTATGCGACTCGCTGGCGCCAATGGCTCCCGCCAAGCTGGCCAGCGTGTGCAGCACCATCTTGGGCCGGCCGGTTGTGCCCGAGGTGAGCAGAATCCACTCGGTGGGCAGACGCTCTTGGCTGGCATGAACGCGCGGGACCAGCGCCGGCGTACATATGGCATGTTGCGCCGCGCCGATGGAGGCGCCGCCGAGAAAACTGCCGTCGGAGACCACCGCATCCACCTCGGCGTAACGCATCACGTAGGGCAGATGCTCGAGAGCGAGGTCGGGCGGATAGAGAGTCATGCGCCGCGCCAGTCCATCGAGCTCGATCAGCGCAAGCGCCACGAGGAATGGGTCAGCCGAGGCGATCAGCACCGAGCGTCCGCGCAGATTCTCAACGCCGGACGCAATCGCCGACCCCTGGAGCAGATCGCCAAGGGCGGTGCGATGTTCGGCGCCGATCAAATAGCCAGACGGCGGCGTCCCGCCAACATCGATCGCATCCCGCAGGCTAGGGAAGCTATGGCACGGCGTTCTCATAGAAGCGTATAAACTCTCCCAGATTCACAGGGAAGGGAGCGTCTTCGTTCTCGCTGAATGGGTCCACGCCCAGCACGGTTTCCAGGCGGCTCACAATAATGGCGAAACACAGCGAGTCCAGGCCCGAGTCCAGCAGCGGCAATTCATCGGACAGCGGCCCGAGCCGCTTGTCCTGCTCCTGCGCGACCTGCTTGAACTGGTCGAGAATCTCCGATCGAACGCTCAT
>CAVXPR010000003.1:0-30207 GCA_963763585.1 uncultured Acidobacteriaceae bacterium
GATTGCGCAGCGCGTCGTCGGTGTGCGCGTAGTCGACGATCACGGTGAAGGGCTGGCCTGCATCGACGGGCTGGAAGCGGCCGGGAACGGGCCGGAGCGTGGGAACAGCGGCGGCGAGATGTGAGAACGAAACGCCGCGGGCATGGGCGGCAGTGAATGCTGCGAGCAGGTTGAGAATGTTTACTTCGCCTGCGAGGCGCGAGCTGACGCAAGCGGAACCGGCTGGAGTTTCGAGCTGAATCGTCGCGCCGGAGGGCGTGAGCACGTGGCTCGCGGCGCGCCATTCGCCTGCGCCTATTCCGTAGGTGCGAATTTCAGCGCCTGCGTTGCGCGCGGCGGCGGCGAGTTCCTCGGCGCGCGCGTCATGAGCATTAATGACGGCGACGCGTGGAGGCGGATAAACCGTTCCATCGAAGAGCAGACGTTTGGCGGCGAAGTAACGGTCCATTGTGTGGTGGTAATCGAGATGGTCGCGCGTGAGGTTGGTGAAGACGGCGACGTCGAAGGGAATTCCAATCATGCGGCCCTGATCGAGCGCGTGGCTTGAAACCTCTGTGATTAGCTCTTCCGCGCCGCGCGCAAGACCTTCGGCCATCAACTCGAAGAGATCGCGGGACTCGGGGGTGGTGTGAATGGAGGGCCGCGTTTCGCCGGCGACATGATATTCGATGGTGCCGACCAGAATGCTCAAACGCGCAGCGGAATTAAGGAGCGACTCGACGAGGAATGCGGTGGTGGTTTTGCCGTTCGTGCCGGTGATTCCTGTCGCGGCAAGCAAGCGCTCGGGATGGCCGAAGAAGGCGGCAGACGCCTGGGCGAGCGCGCGGCGGCCGTGCTCGACGTGAAGGAGCGGCAGGTCGGGTCGATAGACAGTTAGATGATCGAATTTGTGCGCGGAGTCAGTAATGATGCCGAGAGCGCCGGCGGCGATGGCCTTGTCAACATAGCGATTGCCGTCGGTCGTGCCACCTTTCATGGCCACGAATACCGATCCCGGCCGCACGCGGCGCGAGTCGTACTCGACGCCACTGATCGTCGCGGCGGTGCTGCCGGCGGAGCCGATGGATGCGACTTCGGAGATGAGATCGGGCCAGTTCATTGTGAAGTTTGATTGTAGATTGTTGCGATGGAAGGGAGCTTAAAGCAGTCAGCGTTCGCAGCGAACAACGATTTTGGTGCCGGCGGGCACCATGGTGCCGGGCGCGGGGAGCCTGCTCCCGAGCGATGCCGTCGCCTGTGATCTTTACTTCAAGGCCGGCGCTGCCTGCCTCCTCGATGATCTGGCGAATGGGCAGACCGATGAGGGAGGGCACGCGCAATTGCCCGGCGTCGGCGATGGTGACGGTGTCAGCGGGTGGAGTCGCCGCCGATTTGGATGGAGGCGACTGAGATTGCGAGAGGGCCTTGGGAGAGGGCTGATTTGAAGCGCCAGTCTTCGGCGATGCGAGAGAATTCGCGGCCTGAGCCGGCGCAGCAGGCGCGGATGCATTGACTACCGGTGCGGGCGGAGCGCGAAGTGGATCGTCGCTGGGCAAGTCATTGGCGGCATCGTAGAGGGCCTGAATGTTTTCTTCCTGCGCCGGAGCGTCGTCTTCCTTGATGGGTGTGTCTTTCTTCGAAGCCAGGTCGGCCGGGCGCAGATCGATGTCATGCTGGACGCCAAGATATTCGAGCACCTGCTGCGCTACCTCGGCGAAGACCGGCGCGGAGGTTGCGGTGGCGTAGTACTGGCCTTTCGGTGAGTCGAGGACGACGGCAACCGCGATGACGGGGGAGTTTACCGGCGCGAAGCCCGTGAACGATGCAATGTGCATGGTCTTCGAATAGGTGTGCGTGACGGGGTCAATCTTCTGCGCGGTGCCTGTTTTGCCGCCGGAAGAGTATCCGTCGAGCTGCGCCTCTTTGCCGGTGCCGAAGAGAACGACGCCCTCCATCATCTTGCGCATCTGTGCGGCGGCGAGGGTGCTGATGACGCGATGGGCACCGGGAGGTAGCTGGCTGGGTAGATCTTCACCCGCGCGGACAGGACTTGCCACGAACTGCGGCACCTGCTGTGGGGCAGCGTTTTGGGGCGATCCCTGACCCGATACGGGCGGGTCCTGCATCAGAATGCGCGGCGGAAGGTAGGTGCCTCCGTTAGCGATGGTCGAGACCATGGTGACCAACTGCAATGGCGTGACCGCGACCTCCTGGCCGATGGCAACATAGCCGATTGAGGCGGGACGCCAATTCTTGAGCGGGCGAAGAAGCCCGCGCGTTTCCCCAGGCAGCTCGACTCCGGACCGGGATCCAAAGCCGAAGCTCCCGATGTAGTGGTACATCTTGTCGGGGCCGAGCCTGAGCGCGAGTTTGATGGCACAGACATCGCTCGATTGGGCAAGTGCAGTGGCAACGTTCACAGTGCCGAGGCCACGGTCGCTCTTGTCGTCGTGGATGACCTGACCTGCAACGGTGATCTGTCCGCCGGAGCAATCGATCATGTCATCGGGCTTGGCCACCTGCTGATCCATCGCGGCGGAATATGTGACAAGCTTGAAAACGGATCCCGGCTCATACACGTCGCTGACCGCGTGGTCGCGCAACTGGTCGGGCGTGGTGTGGCGAATCTGATTGGGGTTGAAAGTGGGACGGATCGCGAGGGCCAGAATCTGGCCGGTATGCACGTCCTGAATGACTACGGTGCCGTTCAGCGCCTGCGTTTTGGTCATGGCATGATCGAGCGCGCGCTCGGCCATGAACTGGATGTTCTCGTCAACGGTGAGAACGAGATTCTGCCCGGGTTCGGGGTCGTGTTCGCTGGAGCCGAGAACCTTGCGGCGCGCATCCATTGCCGTGTACATCAGGCCGGGACGCCCGTGCAGCTGGCTATCGAATTTTTCTTCCAGGCCGCCGAGTCCGCCGTCGTCGGAGCCAACGTAACCGAGCACTTGAGCGGCAAGCTGACTGTCAGGGTAGGAGCGCGCGAACTCCTGCTGGAAGAAAATGCCCTTCATGTTCAGGGCCTTGACGACGGCTGCAACTCGCGGTGTCACACGCCGGGCTATCCAGGCGAAGTTACGGCCCGCATCAAGCCGGGATTCAATCTGCGCCTCGGTTGTGAGTGCGTCTTCAGGATCGTTGTGAACCAACCCAGCCAGCGTGCGCGCGGCGGCTTGCTTATCGACAATCTGCGAGGGATCGGCGTAGATGGAAGGGACCAGGACGGTCATGGCCATCTCGCGCAGGTTGCGGTCGTATAAGATGCCGCGGCGCGGAGCTACTTCAAAGGTGCGCTGTTGCTCCCTGGCGGCGCGCTCCACAAAGTCCTGGTGACGCACGATCTGGAGCCAAAAGAGGCGGCCGGCGATGGCGCAGGCCCACACAAGGAAGAAGACGCAGATGACCAGAAAGCGCGTCCGCTTGAGGGGCACGCCTTTAGGTGTTTGGGTACGGCTGCGGATGGCTTGGACGGCTGCCGTCATGTCTGGTGGGTCCGATGTGGCTTTTTAAGATTCGCTATTGCGCTGGTTGCGTTGGCGGGGCCACCTGAGCAAGAACAGGTGCGCCGGAGGAGGCAGGCTGAGCATCAGAGAAAATGACCTGACCGGGTTGCGGCTCGGCAAGACCAAGCTGATGGGCCATTTGATCGATGCGGCCGGGCTGCGTAAGTTCGGCTTCGCTCAAGCGCAACTGGCGATTCTCCTCGCGCAGCTGGTCGAGGGTCTGCTTTTCGCTCTCCACGCTGTAGCTGCTTTCAATGGCGCTGAAGTGCTGCAAGCCGTAAATCATGATGAGAGAGAAGAGCGCGACCACGGCGGCCGAGAATACGCGCATCTCGCGAACGCGAACTGGGTCGGAGGCCTTGACGAGGCGCGTGTTATCGAAATGCTTTGCGAAGTAATACTCGGGCATGCGCACGCGGCGGCGAAGCTGAGCCTGCTGCGCCATCATTGCTGCGTTGTGCTCGGCGATTCTTGCGTCCAAGCCACGTCCAGCCTCGAAATAAGTTGTTACACATGCCGCCATTTTGGTTCTCCTCGCTCTGCCTGCTGCCTATTTCCGTTCCGCTGCTCTCAATTTTGCGCTGCGTGAGCGCGGGTTTCGGTCGATCTCTTCTTCTGTTGCAGTAACGGGCTTCCTGGTTAAAACATTCCAGATTCCCTTCTGCGCGCCTTCCCGGATGTTGTCTTTCGCAATGCGATCTTCCAATGAATGAAAACTGATAACGACGAGCCGTGCGGAGGGCTTAAGCAATTTTGGTGCGGCCTCAAACAGAGCCCGGATTTCCTGCAATTCCTGATTAACGAAGATTCGCAATGCCTGAAATGTTCTTGTTGCCGGGTGAATAAATTTCATTGGCGGGACGGCTGAGGCTACGATCCTGGCTAAATGCGCCGTTGATGTAACCGGCCGCCCCCGCACAATGGCTCTGGCGACTGTCCGCGACCTCCTTTCCTCACCGTATTCGTAAATGAGATTTGCCAGCTCGCGCTCGCCCGTCTCATTCACCACTTGTTCGGCGGTTGGGCCGGATCGCGTGTCCATACGCATATCCAGCGGCCCGTCCGCCTGAAAACTAAACCCTCTGCGCGCCTCATCGAAGTGCAGGCTGCTGGCGCCGAAGTCGGCCAGCAATCCGTCGACCGAGTGCTGCGCAACGTGCTCGGCGATCGTGCTGAATGCCTCGCCGATCAAAGTCACTTGCGGCGCCTGGCTGCCCAACTCCTCGCAAACTCTTGCGAGCCGGACTTTTGCCAACTCCAACGCCTCAGGATCGCGGTCAAATCCGATCAAGTGCCCCGCCGATCCCAATTGCCTTACGATGCCTTCCGCATGTCCCGCCAGTCCCAACGTGCAGTCGACGTAGGTTCCGCCGCTACGCACGCGGATAAAATCCATTACTTCACTGAAAAGAACCGGCACATGGCGTACTTTTTGCTGCGTCATGCGCGCCCCCTGAGGGCGTTAACCAATCGTCTGCGGCTTCATAATGCTGGCCAACTTCTCAAAATCCTCGTCGGTCATCGGGCTTGCCGCTAATTGCTGCTCGAAGCTCGTCTGATTCACGACTTCGAGGTAATTCCCCTTGCCAAGAACAACCACTTCGGCATCCAGAACCGCCTTACCGCGCAGAATCTGCGGAAGAAGCACACGCCCCTGGTTATCCAGCTCGGCCTGCTGGCCGTAGTAGCTGGTCTGGTTGATGTACTTGTTGACTGCCCCGTTTAAAGTGCCGAACTCCATCAAGCGAGCCTCGCGCTTTTCCCACTCCGGTAGCGGCCAGATCTCCGCGCACTTGCCGTCGGCGCTGGTGATGTAGAACTGGGAGACGTTCTGAGCATCCAGGAGCTGCTTGAAGGCAGCCGGGAGCTTGAGACGCCCCTTTTCATCGACCTTCGCCGGATGGTTTCCGCGAAACATCTGCCTGCCTCACACTTGCGTTCCGCGGAGCCATCTCTTGCTTTACCGCGTACCGAAAACTCAGTAATTCCCTCCGGGTTAGCCAAGCTGGTACCCCAGCGTGATTGGCGCCCGATATTCGGTTCCTGTAAGAGGAACCGGGGTAAACTTAAGGGGATCGATCAGGGCTGATGGGTGGTCGCGATCGGTTGGTCCAATCGTGGCCACTTAGCTCCAAAATCTTCCACTTCGGACGATATTACCCCTGATATACCCCTCCGCCAACTAAAAAATCGGTGGAAAGTGCAGGAAAATCAGGCTTTCCGCGTGAAATGCCGACTAATAGAAGAAAATTTAGGGACACCACAAGATGTGGGGTTTACTGCTGTGATTCCCCGTCTGGACAGATTTGGGCGGCTGTGGTAGGCGAATAAAAAGCGAATAAGTCAGCGGAGAGCGGCAGAATGTTGCGGATCTGGTGGAGGGAATTGGAGTGGGAGCCGGCCCAGTGATCGGAAGGACTCGGCGAACTCTGAGTAGTGTCAAAGCCAGCTTGGGGTCCGGCTAGAAGCTAGGGGAACGTCCCGTCTGTCCCCAGGTTTCCCAAGGTTCCCGAGGTTTCCCAGGTTCCATGTCCCAGCGGGAACCGCATGGGGGTGTGGAACATCCCGTCTGTCCCCGGATCCCCCCGGATTCCCCATTATCGAGCCATTGGCAAAACGTCCCACGTGAGCCAAATCGCCAACGTTAGGAAGGCGATGGCGCAGCAAAACAAGGCGCCCTCCAATCGCGGAATCAAAACATCCAAATCGTTCAATTTTCCAGTTAATCCTTCGGCGCGAATGTATGCGGCTCGAGATCTATCGGGATTGACTCCTGCGAGAGCGATGTGCAATCCAAACTCGGCGCTCTTCTCGCGCGAAAAACGGACTGCATCAATAGCTTTGCTTTGAAGCACAAAATTCAGTAACGAACCAACTACCGCAAAGAGCCGGAATGTCCGCAATAGCCAGAGCATGCACGATGAGGATGCAGGCAACGTAATTGTTGAAGTGATCGAGAGAACGAATCCTCCCATAAACACGATCCAAAGCGCGTAGTACAATCTCCCGTTGATTTCTCTGTCCCACTCCAGGAACTTTGAGTGTTCCTTCATACGCTCGGCCATCACTTCGGCGTCTACTGTCAGGTTGGGCTGTCCATTAGTTGCCATATCGATTCCTCCGTCGGTCCTTGAAACTTCACTGGCCGGTCTGGGGAAAACCGTAGACCTTCGAAATGTTCCACGTATTTAATGAGCCTTCACTTGCTGCTTTTACGAATGTCACTCGGTCGTCTGGATCCTCCTCATGTGGAGTGTATGACCATCCAGTGGATAACGGTTCGAAGTGTTTCTTGCCGTGCCCGGTGATGACCTCTCCGTTTTCTGGCTTCAATTGGACGCTATATTCAACCGCTGTGACGCAAAAATCATTGGCATTGTTCGAGATTGTGAAATGGAAGTACCATCCGCTCCGCTCCCCTAAATCGCTGGACGCCACGTACCATAGTTGTCCGTTCGTTGCTGTGACTTGATCGGGTGCAATCTCTGAGATCTTAAGGGCGGATGGAACACCAGAAGGGCATAGCGGCACCGACTTCGGTTGAGACGGAGCGTTTAGTTGACCGTTCGATTGAAATGGTTGCGTTGGCTGTCTGGTCACGTTGAATCGCGTCGCCATCTGAATTACCTCGCCGACGACAAGGGCCCCGGCGATGAAAAAGACGATGCCTTTGACTGTATCGCTTTGTGTCTTTCTACTTTGCCAATACCAGGCTAAAGCGCCCCACGCAGCGGACTCAAAAAGATAGATGGGAATGACGCCTTTGACGACAGACACTATTAGGCTGACAGATGCAAATGCAACGAAAAGGAATGTTCCTGGCTTGATTCGATACTTAGGGGTGCTCTGATCGCCCTCACTCGATATCGTTGCCACGGTCGTTGGTTGAATTGCCGATAGTGCTTCGATACCCCTGCCACACTGCGGACAAAACTTGAATTCATCTGAAAACTCGGAACCACAACCTGCGCAGACCATCTTACAGACCTCTCAGGGTTCAAACGGTAATTCACTGCTTAAGAAATGCGATCATTATCTCCTGAAATTCGCGGACCTTGTGCAGCTTCAAACCAGTGGCTTGCTCCAGATGTTGAAATCGATAGTACGGCGCCTTGCAGGCCAGGTTATTTCTTGCGGGCTTTGGCTCGGTGCCGGGCGCGCGCGACGACGAGATTCAAGAGATAGAGGAAGACGAGGAAATTGATGGCGAACAGGCCGACGCGAATCCAGGTGATCTGGCGAAAGATCTCGAAGAGTTCCCAGGGAAGGAACGATGCGGTAATGGCCAGGGTGAGGAACTCGCCCCAGGCTTTCTCGAGATAAAGGCCAATGCCTTCGACCATGGTGAGGGCGGCGTAGCAGTAGGCGACGAAGCCGATGCGGCGCAGGACGGGGTCGTTGATGAGGGAGGCTTTTTCAAGGAGAAAGTTAACCAGGCGCGACTCGGGATTGAAGCGGAGATGGCGGGCGAAGAGGTCGATCTGATCGGCGATGTCCTTGTGGAGGAGGCGGTGCGCGCCTATTCCGATACCGATGAAGAAGAGGGCGTGGAGGAATTTATAGACCGCGATGGTGAGCAGCAGAGGATTGCGGCGATGGCCGCCGATACGGGTTAAACGCGAAAAACGAGGCATGATGACGCCGATGGGGACTGGAGTTAAGGGTAAATGATTGGATGCAGGGAGCGAGGGAGCAGCCAATAGCCAATAGCCATTAGCCAGTAGCCGATAGCCATTAGGAAGTAGGGACGAGGAGAGCAGGGAACGGGGGAGCGAAGGGCAGGAAGTGCGGGCGAGGCCCCTTCGACTTCGCTCAGGGCAGGCTCACGCTCGACAGCCGGCGCGCTGCCCCCAAATACGAATACCTTTCGTTGGGGACCCCGGTTCGGACGCCAACGCTACTGGCGCGAGGCAAAACCAATCGACTAGCGGGGCTACTTCTTGGGATGGATGAGGGAGTTGCGGTCGAGGGTTTCGCCGTCGAGGATGACGGTTGAGATGC
This sequence comes from uncultured Acidobacteriaceae bacterium, assembly GCA_963763585.1. Classification (GTDB taxonomy): domain Bacteria; phylum Acidobacteriota; class Terriglobia; order Terriglobales; family Acidobacteriaceae; genus Telmatobacter. The sequence continues at coordinate 8,484 of CAVXPR010000003.1, forward strand.
GGCGAGCGTTCCAGATGTTGACGGTGGGGTCGGAATCCAGGATGAGAATGTCGGCGCGGCGGCCGGGAGCGATGAGGCCCAGCTCGTTCCAGCCGAACTGAAGCGAATAGTTGTTGGTGGCGGCGGCGAGGGCCTCACGCGGCGAGAGACCAAGACGGACAAGCAGCTCCAGCTCGGTGTGGAGCGAGACGCCGGGCATGGTGCCCATGGCGTCGGCGCCGGAGCCGGCGAGATAGTGAGGGAAGGCGGAGAAGATCGTCTGGTTGATGTGCCAGAGGCGAAGGGCGGTCTGAGCGGCTTTTTTCTGCAAATCTTCTTCCATCCAACGCTGCGCAGTGGCGGGAAGGTGCCGCGACCAGGTTGAGAGCGGGAACATCATTTCGCCGGTCGCCGGGTCAGTCGGCCTGAACATGCGGGCGGGATCGAGGAGCGCGGCAGCCGGTTCCTGCCAGAGATTGCGATGATCGGGCAGCTCGACGTAGTAGAGGCTGAAGGCCGGCAAGAGCGCGGCGTGGTGCGTGGCGAGGAAGTGCGCATAATCGCGCAGCCGCACATCGGTGGGCGGTGCGCGCTCGGAGTAGTCGTAGGCAGTGTCGGCAGAGGGGCCGTCGGGGTCGTCCACGAGAGGGCGCTGGAGCTCATCGGGAATAACACCCAGATCGTAGTGGTCCATCTGAACGAGCGAGTCAACGCCGGCTTCATCGCCGACGCGATAGGGCGTGGCGACAAATTCACCGTAGGTGACAAGGCCCATTTCATGGGCGCGGGCGATGATCCATTGCGAATTCGCCGCAGTGATGTGGGCAGTGAGGACGAGTACTCGCGTGCCAATGTGAGCGGTGTCGACCATCTGGCGCGCGGTGTCCTGGGGGCCGAGCTCAACTGGGTGCACACCTTCGCGGAGCTTCGAGACCCATTCTGGATGGCGGGCCAGCAGGCTCCAGTCGTCGGTGACTCCGATCGTATCGATGGGATAGATGTGCGGAGTGGGCTGCGCTCCGGTATCGATAAAGCCGCGCTCTGAATCGGCGCGGGCGACGACCGTGGTGACACCCATGTAGAGGTTGGCGTTGGCCTGAGCCTGGGAGTTCATGCCGGCATAACCATCGATGAGGCCGGGAATGAGGAATTTGCCGGTGCAGTCGATGATGCGTGCGTCTTTGGGGATTGAAACCTGAGGAGGCAAGCCAACGTCGGTGATTTGGCCGTCGCGGATAACGACGATTGCGCCGGGGATGTCGCTGGCGGAGTGCCCCCAGGCGGAAACGTCGACGACGGTGCCGTTGACAAGAACCAGTGGAGTGGAAGAGGGCGCGGGCTCAGGTTGAGATTGGGCCGCTACGGAGGCCAAAGCGCAACCGATCACGAGCAAACCCGGGAAAAAGTGGCGCAATCGCATGAGAGAGGTGGTCGTAAGAGGATTGTCGCATAAGAGTAGGGAACAAGAAAGCAGCCAATAGCTAGTAGCCAATAGCCAATAGCTAGTAGCCAAAAGCCAGTAGCCAAGAATAGCCAATAGCCAAAAGCCAAAAGCCAGTAGCAAGCAGCCAATAGCTAGTAGACAGTAGCCAAAAGCCAGTAGCAAGCAGCCAAAAGCCAATAGCCAGTCGCCAATAGCCAATAGCCAGTAGACAGTAGCCAATATGGCGCAGGGACCAAGGGACCAAGAGAACCGGGCCGTGCGGTCAGCGAGTGGGCTAGCCCTTGAGTCGAGTGCCAGGCTGCGCGGAGCGGGAACGGGTGAGTGCGGCTGCGGCGGCGACGATCAGGATGGGGAAGCACTGGATGGTGTAGCGCGGCTCAGGATTCTCCATCGCGCCGAGGACGACGAAACGCAGGATCAGATACGAGCCCAACATCCATGTCCAGGGAACCTGAGGGGTCCAAGGAGCCTGGTGGGCCCAGGGGACCCGGCCGCGAATAAACGCCCAGGCGGCAGCGGCGACGTAGAAGAGATTGACGAGGCCGAGGAAGATCGCCCAGGCGGATTGGACTGGATGTTCGCTCCAGCGCCACCAGAAGACGTCGAGGTCGAATTCAATGGTGCGGGGACGGAGCAGCATATCGGCGTCGCGGAGCAGCGGCAGACCGACGTAATAGCGAAGGGGATGGTCGTGAATGCGCTCAGCGGCAAGAGCGGCGAAGCGGGCGTCAAGCGACGGCGGTAGCGAGTTGGCCTGGTTGTACTCGGCGATGAGAGCGATGGTGTGCGCGCGCTGCTGCGGCGAGTCATAGGCGCGCGGAGGAATGCTGGCGAGATCGAGGGCTTCTCCAGGGAAGTTCCAGCAGACGTTTGCGGTGTCGACGAACTCGATGGTCCAAGTGCGAAGCCAGCGCCGAGCGCCGGCGATGGAAATCTCACCGGGATCGCCGTAACGCGGCGCGAGCGGCTCAAAGACATGAAAGTCCACCCAATTGCGCACAGTCCAAGGAACGAGAGGCAGTAAAGCGGCCACGCAGAAAATAAATACGGCGGCGAAGTTGCTGCGGAGCGAGAGACCGGGAGGGGTTGCGCTTGCAGGTTGTGTGAGGGGACGGCTGCGGATCGAGTACAGATTGCGAATCAAGTAGAGGCAAAATCCGAATCCGATCGACGCGAAGAGGACGATGCCGTCGGGACGCAGGAGCGTGGCCAGAGCCGAAGCGAGACCGGCAAGTATCAGCCAGGCGACGGTCAGGGCGGGGAGATCGCGGTCGCCTGTGGCCAGCGCGGCGAGAGCGCGGCCGGCTGCGTAAAGACCAAGAGCAATGGCAAAGACGGAAAAGCACTCGGTCATTGCGATGCCGGCATAGGCCGCGGTAAATGGGCAGAGCATGGCCAGCGCCAGAGCAACTTCAGCGGCACGATCGGAGAGATGGCGGCGCGCAAAGGCCGCGAGCAAAAGACCTGCGGCGATATCGGCGAAAACCTGGAATAGGAAGACGGCATTAAGCCAGGTGTTTGGCCAGAGGCGCGCAAAAAGGAACTCAAATGTGGCGAGAAAGATGGGGTAAGCGGGCAGACGATACATGGTGGGAGAGAGATCGGCGCCGGAACCCATGCCGTAGATGCCGTAATGCAGCAGATTGTGACCCAACTGGAGATAGTCGAGTGTGTCGTCGTCGCCGGGGCGCGGGAACCAGATGAATACGAGACGAAGGATGAGGCCCGCAGCGATCCACATATATGCGCGGCGCGGCCAGCGCGGAGGGTGGATGGTAGCGGGCATATTGAGGAGGATAAACGGGGAGGTGCGGGCACCTGGAATTAATAGGTGACAGAAACTGTAATCGTGTCGGTGTAGGAGCCCGGTTTGACATATTGCGTTGCGGGAATCTGGCCGTAGACCGTGATTGGCTGAGAAGCTCCGTTGCCCGTTCCACTGACCCAGTTAGTGGCGGAGGTGTTGCCCCAGTTGGTGGTGTGACCGGAGTTGCTGAAAAGGCCGTAATTCAGTAAGGCGGTGCCATTCTTCATTTGCCGAGTGGTTACAGTGGCGCCGGTTGCAAGCCCAGCACTGAGGCCGACGGTGTATGTGGTGCCGCTGGTGCAGTTGACGGAGACCGTGGATGTGGAGTTATTGACAGCGCCGGTGTAATTGCCGAAAGCGAGATTGGTTGCCGAAACCGTGCAGTCTTTCACAATGGTCCCGGTCACGCTGAACTGCGCGGTGGCGGTGGTGATGCCAGTGCCGGAGATGGAAGCGGTGATAGTGTCGGTGTACGACTGCAACGCGCCGGTTTCTCCCGCTGGAATTTGGGCATAGATCGTGTAAGCCTGAGCGCTTCCATTACCGGTGCCCGCGACCCAACCTGTGCTGGATGAATTGCCCCAGTTGGTGGTGCGTCCGGAGTTACTGAACAGTTGGTAACCCAACAGAGCCGAGCTATTCACCATCGAGCGAGTGGTTATGGTGGCGCCGCTCGCCAGGCCTGCGTTGAGTGCGACGTCATAGGCCTGGCCGCTCGTGCAGGTGACCGTCACGGTGCCGGTAATATCTACGACTGAGCCGTAATAACTACCGAAGGCGATACCCGAGGCGAACGCCGAGCAAGAATTCGCAGCCGAGGCTCGGGCGACAAAAAAGAGCACGAACAACGCCGCAAATGTGATTTTTCGCATCATGGCCTTTTCTCAAGGCAACGAAGCGGCCCAATCGATGGAATCTCGCCGGTAACAGGTGAATAGTCGAAGGTCGTCGTGCAGCGGCGTCCGTCAGGGAACTCGACAGCAAGTTGGTTGTGGGGACTGAGATCCTCAACGTAGGCGTCGCCGTCATAGCCGACGGGGACGACGACACCGGTGGTCCGCAGGGTTGCTGTGCTACCCAGCGGCACTACGGCGCCGGTTTCATCGACCAAGCGCAGCAAAGCACCGTGGCTGAATTTGATGGGAAATTTAAGCACGACGCCGGAGCGATCCTGGGGTCGGACATTGCGTGAGGCGACGTCGATGGTGACGTCCGGCGGAATATCGGTTGGAGCAATGGAGATTTGGTTCAGGTCAAACGCGCGCATGTCGGGCACGAGAAGACGACCGGAGGAGTTGGTGCTGCCGACATCGCGGTTCTCCTGAAGGACGTGCACGTGGGCCATGGCGCCGGTGTCGACAACGGCAAAGCTATCGTAGATGGAGTTAGAAGGGAACAGTTCTCCATCGACGAAGGAAAATGCGCCTTGAGTTTCCAGACGCAGAGTCGTCACCCCGCTGTCGCTGTCGATTCCGGCCGTGAACAAGCCTACGGGCGACTTGTATTGTCCCTGGGCGAAGACATGAGTTGAATCGCCAGCGGAAACATAAGCCTGGTAGCCCCAATCGCCGACGATTGGCGCCGGCTGTTGCACATCGATTTGAGCGGAACCGTTTGAACCTCCGCTGGCTGTAACCGAATTGCGCTTGCCAAATGGGATCGTCAGGCCAATTTGCAGGCCGCTGCCGCCTTTGTTCACGAGGTCACGAAATTCCGTGGCGTAGAGAAAGACGTGGTGAATTTGAAGGGAATAGTTCGCGGACACGATCTGGGAATGCTGGGCGGGACTGGTGATTTGCTGTAGCGGCACCGGTGAGGGGTCCATGTTGACCGCAGCGTAGGCCAGGCCTCCGGAGCCAAAACGTTTGAGAGACAAGCCAGTGAAGGCGCTGATTTGCTTGCGTGGGATGCCGTCTCCGTTTTCGGACGCGACATCGCGGTAGTTGCGATCCGCCATGATCGCGGAGGCGCCGAAGCTTAGAACTCTTCCGATGCGTTGAGCCCCAAGGGAGAACTGCATGCCGGCCTGCCCAGATCCGAAACTGGGCGCAACGGCGAAGTTGACTACACCCAAATTGTCGACCTGCATGACGCCGCCCACGCCGGCCATAAACGCGCCCGGAGTGCCTTCCATACTGCCTTCGATGGTGAACCTGGGAGTGAGACCACGACGATAGACTGCGGCGCCGGCCAGCTTTCCGTAGTCGTCACTGACTGATCCCCAGTCGCGCCTGACCAGGCCAGCTTGCACGGCGAAGGTCTGGAGGCCGGGCGCAAGCATGGTAGAGCTTGCGTAGAAGGGTTGCGTAACGGTGACTTGTTGTCCCATAGCGTCCGTTACCGTCATCGAGATGGTGCCAGCGCCCTCGACTACAGGAAGTTGCGGAACCTCGAAGGGGCCGGGAGCGATTTGACTGGATGCAGCGAGGTTGCCGTCGGTGAGCACGTTGACGGTGGAGGGAACCGCGGCCGAGCCAGTGATCGTGGGCACTGGGAACGTCACAAGATCGGGGCGCATGCTGAAATCTGAATTGATCTGGACACCTTCAAGGTGAACAGGACGAGTCCAGGAAAGGCCGCCGTTGATGAAATCGCCAAGACTATAGCGGCGCAGGGAGTTGACGTCAGCGAAGGTATAGGCGGAATCAAGACGAACGGCCGTGGTTGCGCCGGAGGTAGGCGAGCCAGATCCGGCGTAGCCGAGCCACTCCGAACTCAGGATGCCCCAGGGAGAGAAGGCTCGCATCTCAAAGGACCCGCTGCCGCCCTTTTGCCCGGCAGAAAAAGTTCCGACTGTATCGTAGTTGAGCGTCACGCCGGTGCCGCTCTCGATCACGCGGCGGCTTCCAGCCGGTTCTCGCCCGAGGGGCTGCAACAATGAGGGCAGCAAGGCACTGTCAGTGGCTGTTACATTCAACACCTGATTTTTCTCATCGAGAACGCAGAAGATTCCTGGCAAGTCAGACAGGCCCACGAGACCGCCAGTTTGCGAGGCGCGAGAGACAGGAACACGGAAACCGAGATCACGCAACTCGTCGGGCCGCGCCATCAACATGCCGTGCCGCAAGATGAATTCGCCGATTTTACCGATGGAACGTCCGTTGACTTGAACGTCAAGATACAGGGTCTCGTCGTTTCCTGCGAGGGTAGCCGTGTTGGCCGCCGCGGCGCCGGCTGGTGGATCTATTGAAGAGACACCGGGGCCGGAGGCTGCGGCCAGTTGCGGCATGGCAGTCATCATAAGGAACACGATTTGAGCACAGAGAAGCCCCCTGGCCATTGCACCTCGACGATCATGGTGCCGTGACGAAGCCGACCTGCTGCTGGATAACGCCGGCGTCAGTGTGGGCTGTCAACTGCAGGGTTTCGCCTGGCTGAGGGAGTGGGCCTTCCGCGGCGACGGTCCAACGATGCGTGACTCCAGCGAGAATGTAGGGCGAAGCGCTGGAATCTCCCTTGAGCTTTCGCCCGTCGCTGGTGGTGAGCACGACATCGCGAATCACTTCGTGGCTAAGGCCGTCGTTGATTGCCACGAGAGCGAGCTTTCCGGAATCGAGTTCCAGGTGAAACTGCACGTGCGGAACGGCGCGCGTCGGGGGATCGGCAAAGATAGGAATCGACATGCGCAGGACCATATGCACCATCCCCGGCTCGGCCGGAGGTGGAATCTGGTCGACAAGAATGCGGTAGGTTGCCTCGCGGCCCTGCGGAAGCTGGCGCAGAATGAGGCGAACCACCTGGGACGCGCCAGGAGCAATGGTGACGAGCGGAGGGCTCAGCACCACAGCATCCGAGTCCGTCAGTTGATCGTCGTCAGCTGTCTGAGTCCAGGCGAAGGCGCGAATCTGAATCGCGGTTTCGCTGGCCCCCTTGTTGGTGACGGTGAGCGAAGATGCCTTCTGTCCGGGAGAAAAGAGAATGTTGACAGGCAATACAGCCAACGACTGTGCCGTTGCTGCCGGGCCTGCGAGAAGGAGAATGACGGCTGCGCCTGCGTAGGCCAGGGCGGCCGTCATTCGACGGGATGGGTTTCGCAAAGTCATGGGGATCCCGAATGCAAGTGTTCAAAAACAGCAGTTAGTAGGTGACGGTTACAGCAATTGTATCGGTGTAAGAACCCGGAGGGACATACTGTGCCGCCGGGAGTACTCCGTATACAGTGAGCGGCTGGGCAGCGCCATTGCCCGTGCCACTTACCCAACTGCCGCTGGTATTGCCCCAGTTGGCACCTGTATAGGAAGTCGCCAACAGCGAATAGTTGAGCCCGCCTGCGGGTTGGGTAACGCCCATCTGTCTGGTTGTTACGGTTGCGCCGGTCGTCAATCCTGGATTGAGGCCTACAGTGTATGTCGTGCCGCTGGTGCAGGTAACCGTGACAGTGGAACTAGCGTTAACGACTGCCCCGGTGTAGTTTCCGAACGGCAGAGCGGTGGCAGAGACAATGCAGTCTTTGAGCACTGTCGCGGTGACGTTAAACGTGGTGGTCGCCGGATTCGTTTGCGCGACGGCAGACGTGGGAGTCAGACCGAGCACTGTGCATCCCACTAAGGCGGAAAGCAGTGCGGTCTTCAAGGGGTTTGAGAGTTTCAAGACACTTTCTCCTAATCTAAAAGGCGTTCAGAATTGAGATCAACGGCCGTTCGAGGAGGAGTCGGACGGGATCAGTTCATGTCTGAATCAGGCATTGATGAATGAGATCGGACGGCTAACCGACGAGGCCCAATAATCAAATGCCGCCGAGGCTCAAACACAGCTTCGCTGTGTTCGTTGCTGACGTGCTCGCAAGAACAATGAATGCGCAGGCGCGTGCAGTCTTTCGGCTACGCGCACGCCTGACAAATTGTCGTTGAGCGTTATTGGGACACTATCGGTTGCTTTGGGAGCAAACAATGACACCTTTAGGTAACCAAGAGCGATGAACCAAAGTAATTAACAGGTGCTTAAGTCAATGTTTGGAGGAGTCTGGGACATGGTGCCGCGACTCGCACGCAGGCGATTCACCGAGGTATTGGAAATGATCGTGGAGCGCTTCCGGAGCAGGCGCGATCGCCTAATAAGTCACAACGACCATCATCGTATCGGGGTTTGCGCCAGACAGAGCGCCGTGCGTTGCCGACGTCGCGATGAGGGTGACCGTATACGGTGCTGAGTTGCTGCAGGCGACGGAGACGGCGGAAGCTGCAACTGCTGCCGCAGTGTAATTCTTGAAGGTTGAAGTCGGAGCGGAGACCGAGCAAGAGACTTGCACCGTCGCGTTGACGCTGATTGAGGCGCTGGCAGTCGCAGCAGCGACAGGTCTGACTGTCAGCGCTGACGCCAGAATGGCCAGAACGAGAACCGGCAGTATGGTTTTCATGGTCACTGCGCTTCCCCCCGCGCGGACCAACACATGATAGGTCTCTAATCGGCAGCTCTTAACGAATCATTAGTGCTTTTGGAAGGAACCTTAGTGCTCGCTGTTGGTGACCTCAAGTTGCCCCAGCCTCCAGACCCAGCGGGATATCAACGAGGGATTGAATCGAATAGAGTGCGGGAGTTTAGCTTGCGACGAGTGTCGGCCGGCGACGGCGCGTGAGAAGCGGGAGGACCTGAGCAAGCGCTGCTTCGGCGGTGAGGCCGTAGCGGGCACGGAGCGCGTCGACTTTGCCGTGCTCGATGAACTGGTCGGGCCAGCCGATGCGGATGACGGGAACGGAGAGGCCCATCTCTTCGAGAGCTTCAATAACGGCGGTGCCGAAGCCGCCCATTTTCACGTGATCCTCAAAGGTGACGAAAGCCGCAACGCGGGAGGCGTAGCGCGCGAGCACTTCGCGATCAAGCGGCTTGATGAATCGAGGATTGATGACGGCGGCGGAGTAGCCATCGCGCTCGAGAAGCCCGGCGAGCGACCTGGCGAGCGAGATCATGGGGCCGAGGCCGAGAATTGCGACATCGGAGCCGTCGGAGAGGACTTCTGCTTTTCCCAAGGGAAGCGATTGCGGCTCTAGTTTGCGGGTTACGCCGGCAACCACGCCGCGGGGATAGCGAATGGCGCTGGGGCCGGGGAGATCGAGAGCGGTCTTGAGCATGTCGGCGAGCTCGTCTTCATCTTTGGGCGACATAAGAACGATTTCGGGAATTCCGCGCAGGTAGGCGATGTCAAAGAGGCCATGATGAGTGGGGCCGTCGTCGCCGGAGAGGCCGGCGCGATCCATGCAGAAAAGGACAGGCAACTTTTGCAGGCATACGTCATGGACTACGGGATCGAAGGCGCGCTGCAGAAACGTGGAGTAGATGGCGCACACGGGGCGATAGCCGCGCGTGGCCATACCCGCGGCAAAGACGACGGCGTGTTCCTCGGCGATGCCAACGTCGAAGTAGCGCTTGGGGTGGCGCGGCCTGAAGAGATCGAGGCCCGTTCCGTTGGGCATTGCAGCGGTGATTGCGACGACGCGCGGATCTTTTGATGCGAGATCGGCCAGAGTGTTGGCAAAAACCTCGGCGTAGGTGGCAGAGCCATCGGGGGTCTTGCCGGTTTCCGGGTCATAGGGGCCGAGGCCGTGAAACTTTTTCTGGCCGTCGAGTGCAGGCTGAAAGCCGCGCCCTTTTTGCGTGAGGACGTGGAGCAGGACGGGGTGATCGAGAGACTTGAGGAACTTGAAGGTCTCGACCAGCAGCGGGAGGTTGTGGCCGTCGATGGGACCGAAGTACTCCAGGCCGAACTCTTCAAACAGGATGGAAGGCCACAACATGCTTTTCGCGGCTTCCTCAGCGCGGCGAACAACTTTGATTGCGGTCTTGCCGCCGAAGCGCTCAATGAGACGCGTGGCTTTGTCATGCAGGTGCTGATAGTGCTCGTTGGTCACGATGCGGTGGAAATAGCGGGCGATTGCGCCGACATTGCGATCGATAGACCACTCGTTGTCATTGAGGACAACGATCATGCGCCGGGTATGAACGGCAATGTTATTGAGCGCTTCAAATGTGATGCCGTTGGTGAAGGCGGCGTCTCCCGCGACGGCGATGACATGCTCATGGCCGCCAGCCAGGTCACGGGCCACGGCCATTCCGAGCGCGGCGGAGAGAGCAGTGCCGGCGTGACCTGCGCCATAGCTGTCGTGCTCACTTTCGGTGCGCAGCATGAATCCGTTGAGACCGCCGGGCTGGCGAATGGTCTCAAAGCGGTCAAGGCGGCCGGTGAGAATCTTGTGAATGTAGGCCTGATGGCTGACGTCGAAGAGGATTTTGTCTTCAGGGGTAGAGAAGACGGCGTGCAGGGCTAGGGTGAGCTCAACTACACCGAGGTTGGGGCCGAGATGGCCGCCGGTTTTGGAGAGAGTCTGGACGAGGAACCCGCGAATTTCTTCCGCGAGCGAGACCATATTGTCGTAGTTCAATCGCTTGAGGTCAGCGGGAGAATGAATCGTCTCCAGAAGCGTCCCCATGTACATCCTTCCCCCGGGGAAAGAAGATACGACCGGGAATCCAGGGAAAAACCTAAGCTGAAAAGCGCCCGCTGAAAACGGGTCTATCGGTCCGGGATTAGGAACCCAGGACTCGTCAGACCTTAGTATACCTGCGCGGCGAAGCGCGACTTTAGTGGGTTAGACGCGAGAAAGATGACAGGGTATGGGGGCGGGAGTCGGGCTGCAACGGGACGGCCATAAATCGAAAACGTCTATACTGATGCGGCGGAGCGGGAGACATGAGCTTAATGCGCAAATTGGTAATTATTCTATTTTTTCTGGGAACTGCCTGGCCGGCAATGGCGGATAAGACTTTTTCCATTGAGCAGATGGAGCAGTTACTGATCAAGCTCCATGGCAAGCCGGATGGAAAAGTGGCGGGAGAGCTTGAGGATGTAAAGGTCACGGAGCGCGTGAGCCCGGCGAGGCTGGCGCGATGGGAGACGGATTTTTCGGGCAAGCGCACGCAAGAAGCGTTGATGAAGATAGCGGATTTGAGCGCCTTTCAAAATCCTCCGGCCAGCGACGTGCTTCGCGACCCGCCGCCGGACTCCAATACAGAAGAACGAATGCTCGCGTTGGCCGAGGACTACGTGAAGCTCACGACGGTGCGGCTACCGAACTTTTACGCAACGCGTGAAACCACACATTTTGAGGACGCGCTTTCGCATAGGTCGGAGTACACCTACGCCGGGTCGATGGCGATGGGCACGCAAGGGTCATTGGGCTCGCTTCCAACCCCAACCCCGGGCCAGGGCAGCACCACCGAATACAGGGGATTGCACAGTACGGGCGAATTCAACATGCCGGTCACTTATCGCGATGGGCATGAGGTGCTGGAGGAGGACAGGAGCAAGCGAAGGAAGGAAGAGGAATCGGCGGGGGGGCTGACCTCCAGCGGTGAGTTCGGGCAGGTTCTCGGAGCGGTGATCGACGACCTGGTCCACAGCGGAGTGCGCTGGCTGCGGTGGGAGCAGGGAATTGGCGAACCGGCGGCGGTGTTCGGGTTCGCGGTGCCGGCGAGTCATTCGCATTTCAGGATGGATATGTCGGTTGACGGCAAGGCGGAGGCACTCTATCTCGCCTATCACGGAGAAATTGAGATCGATCCGGCAACAGGTGAGATTCTGCGCTTTAGCGAAATTGCAGATCCAGGGCCCCCTCATGAGGCGATGCGGGCGGCGCTGTTAGTGGATTATGCGCCGGTGAAAATTGGAGATCAAAGCTACATCGTTCCGGTGAGAGGCGTGGCGTTCTCGATGATTCCTGTTCCGAGCGTGGGCTCGACGGATGAAGCTTCGGAGCCGGTGCAGGTCAATTTGAACGACGTGGCGTTCACGCATTATCACGAATTCGGGTCTGAAGCGCGGATCGTGACGGCCGCGAACGGCGGAGGCGAGAACGGCGAAGCGGGCGGAAGTGGAGCGCCGACTGCGGACAGTTCGGCGGCCAGTGCAGGCGCGCCGACTGGATCTTCGAGTACTGCTGAGCCTGCTTCAGGTGCAGGTACGTCGGCAACTGAAGTGGCGGCGACGACACCGGCAACAAACTCCGCGCCGAATTCTGCTGCCGGTGCGGCGGAAGCGCCAGCTACAAACCCGGTGGCGAATCCGGCCGGGGAAACGACCGAGGCGTCGGCGGCTACCGCTCCGGCAACGGCGCCCGCAATAGCACCGGCAACCACGCCCGCAACCGCGCCCGAGGCGGCGCCGGCAGCCGCGAGCTCGAACGTGCCTGTCTCGAGCACAGTGCTTCATGCGCAGTCCAGGCTGGTAGTGCTGGATGTGGAAGTGACCGACCACGACAAATTGGTCAAGGGATTGGATCGCAGCCGGTTTCATGTGTTTGAGGATGGACATGAAGTGCCCATTGCGTCGTTTGAAGAGAACGAACCGCCCGCGAGCGTGGAGATCGCGAAGGCTCCTATATTGCCGCCGGGGACGTATTCGAATGTTCCGGTGTATCCGGAATCGAGTGCGGTGAACGTGCTGCTGCTGGACGCGCTGAACACTCCGATGGGCGACCAGGAACAAGTGCGAAGGCAGATGATCGCGTACCTGAGCACGATCAAGCCGGGGACATCACTCGCGATTTTCACGCTCTCGTCGCGGTTGAGGATGGTGGCGGGATTTACGACGGACGTGACAAAGCTTAGACAGGCGCTTGAGAACAAAAAGCCAATTACGAGGTCATCAGCGGATGTTGGCGCGAACGGCAGCGAGAGTAATTCGTCGAGTCTCGTCGATTCGGCATCGAGCATCGCAACGAGCAGCGATCCGGGGACGATGTGGCTGGTGGGCCAGATCATGCAGTTCGCGGCTGACACGAGGGCGTACGAGACGGATCAACGGGTGACGATGACGCTCGATGCACTGAGCCAACTGGCAAGATATCTGACAGCGATTCCAGGAAAGAAAAATCTGATCTGGTTTTCAGGTTCGTTTCCGATTGGACTCAGTCCCGATGCAATGATCTCGACGCAGATTAAGGATGTGAGGGACTATTCCGTTGATATGCAGCGGACAAGCGCGTTGCTTTCCGCGGCGCGGGTTTCGGTGTATCCGGTGGACGCGCGAGGACTGATGACGGCGCCGACTACCGATTCGAGCTACACGCCGCCGCTGGCGACATTGCAGGGGGCTGCCACTCCTGTTGCAAACGATAACAATACTTTTACGACGCAGACGTCGCAGGACCAGGGGACGATGAGCACCATTGCCGCGGAGACGGGCGGGCGCGCCTACCTGAACAGCAACGGCCTGAAGGACGCCGTGGAAAAGATTGTCGCGGAAGGGTCGAGTTATTACGCGTTGAGCTACGTTCCGCCGGAAGAGAAGAGCAGCAAGCGCGGCGCGGATTTCCGCAACGTTGAAGTGAAGGTGGACGGGAGCAAGTATCAACTCTCTTACCGGCGCGGCTACTACACGGACACTGCGAGCAAGCCGGCGGACAATCCTGGCAGTGCGCCAGAGGCTGGCGGTTCGCCGAGGCCGATGACCGCGGCGGCTGTGCTGGGCGCGCCACCGTCGACGCAGATTCTGTTTCAGGCGCGGGTGCTGGCGAAGGGCGATCCCGCGTTGACAGGGCCGGAGCCCGAAAACGGGCTGGCGGGTGACAAATCTGCAAGCCTGAAAGGTGGAGCACATCGCTATATCGTGGACCTGACGGTGGGCCTGCAGGATTTGACATTTACACAGGGCACGGACGGGAAGAGGAGCACGGAGCTGGAATGCGCACTGGTGGCGTATGACAGTGATGGCAATTCAGTGAATACCCTGGGCCGCAAACTCGATTTCAGTCTGACGGCGGAGCAATACGAGCGGATCACCGCGGAGGGAAAAGGCCTTCCCATGCGACTTGCGCTGGATTTGCCGTCGGGCGCGATCGTGGTGCGAGCGGTTGTGTACGACCCGGCGACTGCCAAGACGGGATCGCTTGAGATTCCGGTAATGGTGGCGGGCGAGTAGAAGAAGCCAGGTCGCAGTTATCTTGCAATTTCATGGGAGGGCGAAACGTGGCTGGATTGCGGAAATTTTTTTCATCGTTCATTTTGATTGCGGGGCTGGCGGCGGCCGGCTCGAGCGCTTCACGTGCACAATTGCTGGAGCCGGGAACGCAGTCGCAGACGCCTAATCCTCTAACTGATTCGACGGTAAAGCCGGGCAAGATGCAGCTCTTTGACCTGGAAGCCCGTTTTGCCAAAGATGTGGAGGAGCGCGGCGGGGCGGCGTTCGCTTCCTGGTTTGCCGACGACGGCGTGGAACTGGGAAATGGCGCTGTACCGCATATCGGAAAGGTAGCAATCGTCAAATCCGCGAACTGGTCGCCCAAAGATTATCAACTTACATGGACGCCGACCGACGCGATGATGGGGCCATCGGGGGACATGGGATATACATGGGGACATTTTGAGGGGCACAGCAAGGACGCGAACGGAAATCCCGTGGTGACCAGCGGAAGGTACATGACGGTGTGGCGCAGGGAGCCGGACGGGAGCTGGAAGGTGGTTCTGGACGCGGGCGCTAACGACGCGCCGGCTGCCGGAGATTGCTGCAAGCTGCCAAATCAGTGATCAGGGGTTGGGGATCTGGCATTAGAAGCGATAAAAGGATCAGAAACGATAGAGGGATAGAAATCAGTAGGATTTTCGGCCGCTTCTGGGGTGGGGTGCGAGGGGTAACTCGCAAGAAGTGTCCATGGTAATCATGAATTAAATCGGGCGGTGCGGAGAATCGCGGGTACTTCAGTTGTACAGCTTTTTCTCTCAACTGACCGGATAGTGGAAGAGCCAAGTTTATCAATGTCTTCGATACTGGCTGGAAGAGCAGCTCCAGGTATTTATATCGATATGGTCGCTACGGTCGGTTCGCAAGGGGGAGAGAACCAGGAAGCGGTAGTGCGCGCGGAGATGAGCATCTTCGATCGCAACTCCGATCCTGCGCTGGACGAGCTGGTTGAGCTCGCCGCGGTGCTGTGCGACGCCGATGACGGTTACATCGGCTGGATGGACTTCAATCGCCTGTGGTTCAAGGCGCGATTCGGGTTCAAGGCGACGGATCAGCCGCGTGCCAGCACTGCTGACCAATGGATGCTGGAAAAAGGCGAGCCTCTGCTGATTGCAGACGCGAGCCAGGATCCAAGATTTCCTCCCGAGGGAATTCAACTAGCCGGCGCCGGTTTCTGTCTTTCCTACGCGGCGGTTCCTCTTTTCAGCAGCGATGAGCACATGATCGGCACGATGGCGGTGCTGTCGCACAAACCAGACCAGTTCAAGCTGGAGCATTTGACGCTGCTGGAGATTCTGGGCCGGCAGGCGGTGACGCGCCTGGAGTTGTACAACCGGATCCGGCTGCAGGAGCAGGCGCAGCGGCAGCGGCAGCGCACCGAGCGCGCGCTGGCGATCGAGCGCTGCTTTGTGGCCGCGACGCTGGACTCGATTCCCGCGCTGGTGACGGTGCTGGATACGGCGGGCCGCGTGGTGCGAATGAACTATCCGTGCGCGCAACTGACGGGATTGAGCCTGGCACACGCAGTAGGCCGGCCGTTTGTGGAAGAGTTCTTAGAAACGGGCGACCGCGGATGGGCAGCAGCCAAGCTGAACGAAGCAGCGTCAGGGCAAGCTTCAGGACCGCATGAAACGTTGTGGCGAGGGGCGGCCGGCGAGAGCCGGCGCGTGAGCTGGACACTGCGGCCGTTGATGGGACCGAGTGGCGAGATTCAGTATCTGATTGTGAGCGGGCAGGACGTAACCGACCAGCGCGAGATGGAAACTACGCTACTCGAGAGCGAGGCTCGTTATCGCGAAGTGGTAGAGAACAGCCTGGGTTTTGTCTTTACCTGCTCGATGGAGGGAAGACTGACCTCGCTGAATGCGTTCACGGCCGAGACGCTGGGCTATCGCGCTGAGATTCTGGTCGGGCGCATGCTTACGGAGCTGATGGACGTGGAAGGGGCTGCGGCATTTCAGGATTGCCTGAATACCCTGGAGAGCGCAGAGGAATGGCAGGGAGCGCTGCCGCTGCGGCGCAGCGACGGCGTATACCGGCGCATTGCAGTGCGCAGCCGGCGCATGCAGATGCCGGGCGAACGGCCGTTTGTGCTGAATCACGGCATGGATGTGACCGAGCAATACGAAGCCGAAGAGGCGCTGCGCATGGCTACGCGGCAGCGCGAGCTGATTCTGGAAGCAGTGGACGACGGCATTTTCGGTATGGACCTTGAGGGCAAAGTGACTTTCATTAACGAAGCCGGCGCACGCATGCTGGGATACACGGCGAATCAGTTGGTGGGCCACGATCTGCATGAGCTGATCCACCACAGCCACGCCGATGGGACGCCGTATTCGCGTTCGACGAGTCCGATTCTGCAAGCGCTGCGGAGGTCGGAGCCGATTCGCATGAGGGATGAAGTGTTCTGGCGGCAGGACGGAGCTGTGATTCCGGTTGAGTACAGCGCCACTCCGTTGATCGAGGAAGGCCAGGTGAACGGAATGGTGGTGGCATTCCAGGATGTAGGCGAGCGCCGCCGCCTGGAGAAGATGAAGGACGAATTCATCTCAACCGTAAGCCACGAGTTGAAGACTCCGCTGACCTCGCTGCGCGCATCGCTGGGGCTGGTTCAGTCGGGCACGCTGGACAAGCGCCCGGAGAAGCAGCGGCAGATGATCGATATGGCGATTGGGAATTGCGATCGGCTGGTCAGGTTGGTGAATGACATTCTGGACTTCGACCGCGGCGAAAAGGGAAGGCTGCCGCTGAATCGCGAAGCGGTGGATCCGCTGACGCTGCTGAGGCGTTCCGCTGACATAGCTCACAACGCAGCGACGCAGGCACAGATCGAGTTTCACTTCGACGTAAATGCGTCGTTGGTCTTTGTCGATGAAGAGCGGGTGTTGCAGGTGCTGAATGAACTGGTGGGCAATGCCATCAAGTTTTCACCGCCGGGCACGGCCATCCAACTGGCAGCGTGGAATGTGGATGGAGTTGCGCCGGGCGCCGGACCCCTGGAGGCCGGCGCGGTGTGTTTCATGGTCGAAGACCAGGGACGTGGCATCGTTCCGGAGAAACTTGAGCGCATCTTTGAGCGATTCCAACAGGGCGATGGTTCGGACTCGCGCGCGCTGGGCGGAACAGGGCTTGGGCTCGCGCTGTGCCGCAGCATTGTGGAGCAGCATGGCGGGCGCATCTGGGCGGAGAGCGAAGTGGGCAAGGGAAGCAGGTTTCTGTTTACGATGCCGGCTGCAGTCGCGGCGGACATGCGGTAGAGCGAGACACGATAGATCGGGCACGGTAGATATAGGCGACGCAAGCTGTAGGCCCTGGCTCGTCACACATGTTGGCCGCTTGTTATCTTTCATCGATCAGCGCCGTGAGACACTGGCATCGGCGGCATTCCTCGCATTCATTCCACTGCCGCGGATTCATCCTGCATGGGCGTCTACTCTCAATTTACTAATCTGCTCTTTGGCCGGCCGCTCGCGACAAGCGAGGAGCGCGCAGAATGCATTGGGCCGCTGGGAGGAATCCCGGTTTTTGGGCTGGATGCGCTGAGCTCGGCGGCGTATGGGCCGGAAGCGGCGCTGACGCTGCTGATCCCGCTGGGTCTGTTGGGCGTGAAGTACATCGTGCCCGTGAGCCTGGCAATCGTGACTCTGCTGGTGATTGTTTATTTCAGTTACCGGCAGACGATTGAGGCTTATCCGCGCGGCGGCGGCTCCTACACCGTGGCGAGCCAGAACCTGGGCGAGGGCGCGGGACTATTGGCGGCAGCGGCGCTGATGATCGACTACGTGCTGACCGCGTCGGTGGGAATTTCGGCGGGAGTGGGCGCGCTGATCTCTGCTATGCCCAGCCTGCAACCGCACACGCTGAAGCTCTGCTTGATTGTGCTGCTGCTGCTGACCTTAGTGAACATGCGCGGCGTACATGACACAGGCGTAGCGTTCATGATTCCGACGTATCTATTTACGGGAACGCTGCTGATCGTGCTTGCAGTAGGCGGATGGCAGGTAGTTCATGCGGCCGGACATCCGTTGCCGGTAACGCCGCTGCCGGCAATTCCGATTGCAACGCAAATGTTCAGCTGGTGGCTGATCCTGAAGGTTTTTTCTTCGGGATGCACGGCGATGGCGGGCGTGGAAGCGGTGAGCAACGGCGTGATGGCCTTTCGCGAGCCGACGCGCAAGAACGCCAAGACGACGCTGACTATCATTATTGCGCTGCTGGCAATTTTGCTGGCGGGGATTGCGCTGCTATGTCGCGCCTACGGCATCGGGGCCACCGATCCCGGCACGCCGGGCTACGAGAGCGTGCTCTCGATGCTTACGCGCGCGGTGATGGGGCACGGTTGGTTTTATTACCTGACCATTGCGTCGGTGCTGCTGGTGCTGTCGTTGAGCGCGAACACAGCATTTGCCGATTTTCCGCGGCTGACGCGGGCCATTGCGATCGACAACTACATGCCTCACGTTTTTATGATTCGCGGGCGGCGGCTGTTGTATTCGTGGGGCATTTATGTGCTGGTGGTGCTGACGGCGGTGCTGCTGATTTTGTTTGGCGGCGTCACGGATCGGCTGATTCCGCTGTACGCCATCGGCGCGTTTTTGGCGTTCACGCTGTCGCAGTCGGGGATGGTGATGCACTGGAAGCGGCAGGGCCACGCGACCGGGCGCATGATCATGAACGGCGTGGGGGCATTGGCGACCGGGATTACGACGCTGGTGGTGCTGGTAGCCAAGTTCGTCGAGGGCGCGTGGATCACGGCTCTGCTGGTGGTGGTGATGATCCTGTTCATGCGCGCCGTAAATCGCCATTACGTGCGTGTGAATCGCGAGATCGATCTTGACCGGCCCTTTATTCCCGCGGAGGTGACCGAGCCGATTGTGGTTGTGCCGCTGGACCACTGGACCCGCATCAGCGAAAAGGCGCTTTCATTCGCGCTCTCGATGTCGAGCGACATTCACTGCGTGCATGTGCAGACCAGCGACGATCCCGATCCGTTTTGCGAGCAGTGGGAGAAAGACATTGTGGCGCCGCTGAAGGCGACCGGCCGCGCGATTCCAAAGCTGGTGACGCTCAAATCGCCTTATCGCTATGTTCTGTATCCAATCGTGGACTATGTGCTGAGAGTGGAGGGGGAGCGCGCGGCCTCGAAAGTGTGCGTGCTGATACCGGAGCTGGTGGTGCGGCACTGGTGGGAGGGGCTGCTGCACAACAGGCGCTCGGACCTTCTGAAGGTGATCCTGCTGATGCGGGGCAACAGGCGCATCGTGGTGATTAATATTCCGTGGTACCTGGAAAAGGGATGATCTCGACGCCGGACTCCCATCCGGCGCACCTTTTCGCGGCAAATTCAGTCCAAGATTGCAGAGAATCCAGTCGCCTGCGGACTTCGTGAAAGGCGGGGGGAGAGGATAGTCTAGGAATGTACCGGAAACCAGCCAGGAAGCCTGCTCCGGAGTAAGTCCGGATGCGGGAGGGTTTGCTTGCACAGGGTACCGATTGAGGAGATTTTCAAGTTGAAGAGGACGCTACTGTTCTTGCTTTTGGCCGTGCTTTCGGTTGCGTTCATGCCCGAAAGCGCTGTGGCCCAAGTGAACCCGGATTCGGCGCAAGCTCCCCAGCAAGCCCCGACCTACAAATACGAAGCATACGCTGGATTGGCCTATACGAGCTTGAATCAGGTCAACCTGTCTCGCTACGGTTTGCTCGGCGGAAAGGCATCGCTGACGCGCGATTTCGGTAAATATTTCGGGCTGATGGGAACCGGAGACTATTACAGAGTGGCGATCAGCAATCGCACTCCCGGCAATCCAGGAGATCCGTCGGTCTACACCTTCATGATCGGGCCCGAGCTCCACGCTACCCTCTATGAAAAGCTGACCGGCGAAGTATTTGCGGAGCTGGGAGGAGAGCATACGGGCGGCGAAGGCATTACACCGGTGATCTCGTTTGCCGGCGGATTTGGCGGCGGGATCAAGTATTGGCTGACGGACCGGTTCGCCGTACGCATCGATGGCGATCGTGTTGCAGGCTCGTTTTCTCTCAACAACAACACGCCGCAGCTTGCCAATTCAACGCACCGAACGTGGAATGCCCGCGCGACTATTGGAGTGGTTTACCGGTTCTGATATTAGGCGTATGAAATAACGGGAGGGGATGCTTGCGCATCCCCTCTTTTTTTTGCGCAAGGCTCAGATCAAAAGCCTCTTCGCTCGAAGAAGAAACACGCGCATCTCAAGTGCGAGCTGGGTCGACGGTCGAATTCGCGGCAGCGGATGCTGATGAATTATCTGACAGAGCGAATTTGCCCTCGGCCATGCGCACGGCAAGACGCATCGCGGCTTTCATGTTTGTAGCGTCGGCCTGATTGCGGCCGGCGATGTCAAAGGCCGTGCCGTGATCGACGGAGGTGCGGATGATGGGAAGTCCGAGCGAAACGTTGACGCCGCCTTCGAAATCAATCAGCTTCATGGGAATGTGGCCCTGGTCGTGATACATGGCCACGATGAGATCGAACTCGCCGCGCAGAGCACGAACGAAGATGGTGTCTCCTGAGTAGGGGCCGGAGCAATCGATACCGAGCGCGCGGGCCTCTGCGATTGCGGGAACGATGATTTCGGCGTCCTGACGGCCAAAGAGGCCGTGCTCGCCGGCATGAGGGTTGAGGCCGCAGACTGCGATGCGCGGGGCAGTGCGCGGCGATCGGCGGCGCATCCAGAGCAACGCATCGTTGCCGAGTTGGATGGTGCGAACGATGTGCGCGCGATCAAGGCGGCAGGCCTGCTCAAGAGAGATGTGAGTGCTGACGTGGACCGTTGCCAGCTTCTCGGAGTAGAGCAACATGCGCGGCTCCGGCGCGCCGGTCAGCTCGGCAATGTATTCGGTGTGTCCGCTGAAGGCCTGGCCGGAAAGCGTGACAGCTTCTTTGTTGAGCGGCGCGGTGACCATGGCGTCGGCTTCGCCGCTCATGCAAAGCTCGACGGCGCGGCGAACGTAGGCGATGGCGGCGGCGCCGTACTCGGCACAAAGCTGGCCGAAGGCGATATCGTGATCGGCGGAGAGGGCGCCGGTTCCGACGAGAGTGCAGGGCAACGAGCCTGGGTCGATGCCGCTGATGCGACCGCGGCATTAAGCGCCGCCAGAATCGCCAATGAGAAGCCAGCGCGCGAGCGAGGCGATGCTTTGATCTTGGAGAGCTTTGAGGGCGATTTCGGCGCCGACACCGGCCGGGTCTCCGATGCTGATGGCGATGCGTGCGGGCCGGCTCATGCTCGGACCTCGTAACGCGGCGAGAACCTCATTGAATATCGTGGGGTGAGCCGAAGCCGCCGGACTTGGTGACGACGGTGCATCCGTGCGCATCGCCGCCCTGCACGACTCCCCATGGAATGCCTGGCGCGGAGCTCACCCTGGAGGATAAAGGAGTGAGCGCATCGAGAGCCTGAACGGCAAGCTGCGCAGTTTCGCCGCCGGTGAGGATGAGGGCCTGCGGAGCGTAGGAACGGAATGTCGAGCGAATGCGCCCTCGCAGCGCCGAATTGGAATTTGA
>CAVXPR010000004.1:0-28064 GCA_963763585.1 uncultured Acidobacteriaceae bacterium
TCGCCACCAGGGGCTGACCGCCCTGGTCGATGCTGTAATCGACTACCTTCAGATTCCCTTTATCGTCTTTGCTGATCTTGTTCTCGATGCGCAAGTCGCGATTCGCTTGCGCAATATGCAGCGTTCCCTGCCAGATCCCAACAATGTCCGTAGGCGAAGCTGGTGGTGCAGTTGCCGGCGCACTGGCTTGCGGCGGAGCCGTTTGGGCTGGCGTCGCGGGCGCCGCCGCCGGCGCGGCAGCGTTCTGCGCACTCGCGCTTGCAGCGCCAACTGCCATCAGCACTGCTGTCATCATTCCGGCCGCCATCCACGCCGACCGTCGAATCGCCATCCCGCCGAAACTTGGTTTGCACTCTGCTCGTTTTGTTCTCATCGCGGAGAATCCTTTTCTGCGCCCGTCCCCATCTCGATTGGCTGGCGACCTTTAAATTTTCTTGAATGGGAGAGAAATGCACTTGTAAGACGTGCGCGATCTCTCTTTTGTTTCGAAATTTCGGATTGCAACTTCCTGTTTGGCGAGCCGTATCTTCGGTCCGGGCTAATTCGGCGACGGCTTCTCCACGTGATCGACCACCATTACATCCACTTGTGCTTTTCCTGAATCCAGCTTCAGCCCGAGCTGTTCCTGAATCGCAGTGAACAGTGGCGGAGGCGCGTCCGGGGCATCGCTCGGCGGTGGGGGCCGCACGCCCATCCCGCTAAACTGCGATTCATCCGGCGTCCATTTCAACTCAAAATCCCATTTGCCCGTGAGTGCGGTTTGATCCACCACGGGGCGGTCAAGCACAGCCGACTGCATCAGATGCACAAAGTCTGCCATTGTCGCGTTGCGCACATTCAGGTCACCGAGTTGGCGGAAAAACAGTCCAGGAAGTCCGTTCGGATTGGTGTCGTCCTTGGTCATCTTCGGTCCGGTTTTCCCGGCCGTAAGCACGTACGCCGAAAGCTCCCTTTTATCGTTGTGAAATTTGAGCTGGAAGCGATCCGCCAGCAGCTTCTTTACCATGACGCGCAATTGATCTGTAGTCGGGGTCCCCGGAGTATCCGGTTTGCCCTCGATATCGAATTTGTCCGAGCTCATCCAATCCGGCCCGCCAATGACCTGCTTGTCCTGAGTAGCGTAGGCAAAGCCGATGAGCGACATGAGTGTTGTATTGAATGTGGTGAATTGATTTCCACGCCAAAGAAACGCCCTGCCCTGGCGATCGGGCTGGCTCGGCTTGATTGTCGCCACCTCTAAACTCGGATCTGCGTCGGCTGCCATCGGCTTGGGCGCCTCAGGAATCGCCCATGCCGTGTCGCCGTTCACTCGATCCAAATTCAAGGGCAGCGAGCCTGGCCCCTGCGTCCACGTCCCGGTAATGGACTTACCATCAGCCGACATGGTGCCTTCGTACCCTCCGCCAATGCCCTCGATCGCGTACTTGAAAATCCCGTTCGCAAAAGAGGCCTTTGTCGCCGCCATGGGCTGGCCGCCCTGGTCGATGCTGTAGTCCACTACCTTGAGATCACCTTTGTCGTCTTTCGTGATCTTGTTCTCGATTCTCAGGTTGATCTCAGGGTGGTCGGCCGCGGCGGCAACGTGCAGCGTTCCTTGCCAAGTCCCAACAATGTCCATTGATGAAGCTGCCGCTGCGGTTGCCGGTGCAGTTGCCGGTGCACTGGCTTGCGGCGGAGCCGTTTGGGCTGGCGTCGCGGGCGCCGCTGCCGGCGCGGCAGCGTTCTGTGCACTCGCGCTTGCCGCGCCAACCGCGATCAGCACTGCTGTCATCACTCCGGCCGCACTCCATGCCAACCCACGCCGGGTCATCCCGCCCAAACTCAGCTTGCACCCGATCCGGTTCCAATTCATAGCGGACCACTCCATCTTCCGCGCCCGTCACGATCGTGCGAAAGGCGCCAGCACCTGATTTTCCCGATCCGAAAAAGAATACACCTGAAGGATGAATCTACGCGCCCTCTGCCTCCATAGTTCCCGCCTCTATCCCATTTCATGCAAAATAAAGTTGCAACGATCCGAGCGGCCGGGGATTGCCAGCGTCTTGCCTGATAGGTGACAAATATCTTGAACCTTCGCACTCATCGGTGTGCCGTTGCGGAGTCTGCCTCGGTGCGGAGTAAGTTTGCTATGACAGAACAGAACTGCAACAAGCCGGCCTTTAGCAAAATGGTGATGCCAATTGCCGCTATGTTTTTTGCAATGGCCATCCTCTGCGTGCGTGCCCCAGCGCAGGTCGCACCGGCAGCGCAATCCTTTGACGTTGCCTCCGTCCACATCAACAACTCGGAAACAGATGGCCACCACCACATCATCAGCGACCCCAGCCAGAGCCGCTTTCGCACCGTCAACCTCTCACTCCGCGACCTCATCCAATTTGCCTACGGCGTGCCCGACGCGCAGATTCTGGGCGGTCCAACTTGGCTCGACTCCGTCATGTTCGACATCGACGCAAAGTCTGACCCCGCAGTTGACGCGCAGTTGCGCGCATTGCCAATCGAGCAGGCGCGTCACCAGAAGCAGCTAATGGTGCAGTCGCTGCTAGCCGATAGATTTGAGCTTAAGGTCCACCAGGAGACGCGACAGCTTCCTGTCTATGCGCTGGTCGTCGCGAAGGACGGCCCCAAATTCAAGCCGTCGCAAATCAACGGCACCACGATCGATACCGGCCGGGCGCGCTTGCATATCTCCGGCAGCGACGACACCATAAGCGTCCTCGCGCGTGAGCTGGCTCAGGTGCTGGGCCGCGTGGTCGTGAATCAGACCGGACTCAGCGGCCGTTTCGACCTCACTCTGCGCTGGACTCCGGACGATGCCGCTGCTTCGTCCCCGGCCTCGCCCTCTCCTGACCTCCCGCCTGACATCTTTACCGCGATTCAGGAGCAGCTTGGGCTCAAGCTCGAATCGACAAAAGGTCCCGTTCCCGTGCTCGTCATCGACAGCGTCGGGAAGCCTTCGCCAAATTAGCGGTTCGTGACCCTCCGGAAAAGTCGTATTGCTCTCTATTTCTTGTCGGCCTCAAACGAATCTGCTTCGCGGTTCAACTCATTCTCCGTCGCTGCGTGCGTGTAGAACGCCAGTCGATAACGGAAGGTCGTCGTCTGTCCTTTTTCAAGTGTGTAGTTGAGCGGCGGCTGCGTCGCATCGAACATGTGCCGTCCCAGCGGATTGGCGGCAAACAACCCGTAGCCGCGCGCGTGCCAGTAGGTTGGATAGCCGACGTTGCCGGGATGGTCGAAGATTGCCACCGTCACTGTGTGCCCCGCATTGTCATGGCCCGTAAGCGAACACCATCGCCCCCGCGTTGACCACGCCGCTTCTCCTCGCACGCCCTCGCTCGTCAAATACTCGCCTGTCGGCGGAGCAACGCCAGGAAGGTTTGCAGCCGCAGCAACCGCCGTCGCATTGCCGTTCGCATCGGTGAAGGTTCCACCCTTTTCATCCGGCGACTCAAGCCATCGCGCGACACGCAAGCCAAGCAAGCCGTCCTTGTCGTCGGTGAAGACCACATGATCGAGTGCTTTCAGCGTGACAACTAGATCGATGGTCCGTGTGGGTCCGCTGTGCGCGAATACGTATGTCGAGGTTTGCGACAGGATCGGATGATTCTGCCCGTCAATCCAGGTCGAATCTGTAACCAGTTCGCCGCGCGACGCACCGCTCTTGGTGGAAACGATCCGATCAAACACAATCGTCCCCATCTTTGCGGCGCGAGCCGCTGGAATGGCTTCAGAGTTATTCCAGAAGTCGAAACCATTCACGTTCGAGTAGTTGAACCAAAAGCCATCGTGATGCGGATGATCCGTCCGCTCGCCGGGCCGCGGCTCGAGCGGCCAGCCGCGTGTCACGGTCACTCCATCGGCATCGATGATCGGATAGAGTACCGGCTTCTTCAGCGTCGTCGGCCAAATATACGAAGTGAACGGCTGCCCGTCGATTGTGATGTCGACGCGTCGATTCGCCGAGTCTGAAACGACCTGCACGCTTTTTGGCGGCGCGGCAAAAGCGCTCGCCACCAGAGCCACACCCGCAGCGGCCGAAACGAGCAGCACCCCGCTACGCATACACCTTGCCCCCGGCCAGCACCTGCTGCGTCTTATCGTCGAACGTCACCTTCATACCGGTCCGGATCGCCGCAACGTTCATGCACAGCGCAATGGAATGGCTGTAGCCAGCCTCGATCGGCGCATTCGGCGTCTTGCGTGATCGCACGCACTCCATCCAGTTGCGCATGTTCGCCGCCGTCTGCGGATCGCCATGCGTGTTGGCGTCCGTCTCCATGGTCTCGACCTTATCAACCAGCGAGGAACTGGGCAGCAGGTTAGGCTTCATCTTCATCTCGTCGGCAAACTTTGCGGTGAGCCCGCCAGTCGGCGTTACCGTCTGTTTGTCCATGTCAATCATGCCGCCGTTGGAGTAGTACAGCTCTTTCACTCCGCCGGCAGAGTTGGTGAAGCGCGAAGTGTACTGCACCTGGAAGCCCTTGGTCTCGTCGTCGAGCGGACCGTAATCGAATACCGCCGTCATCGTATCCCAGTTGGTGCGCCCATCCTTCCACAGATAAATGCCGCCGTTGGCCACGCACGAGCGGGGGTGCGGCAGCCCGGTGAACCAATGCACAGTGTCGATCTGGTGAACCAGCCACTGATCGGGAATTCCTGACGAAAACGGCCAGAACAAACGGAACTCAAGATACTTCCGCGCATCGAACGGCCCCATATTCCTGCCTAGCGAGTAGCGCTTCCAGTCCGTGTCTTCCTCTTTGAGCAGCGGCACAACGTCTGGCCGGCGCCAGCGGCCCGGCTGGTTCACATTCCAGCTCATCTCCACCATCACAATGTCGCCAAACTGGCCTGACTTGATGTATTCAGCCGCCTTTTGATACGCGGGCGTCGAACGGCGTTGTGTCCCCACCTGCACAATCTTTCCGCTCTTTTTCACGGCGTCCAGAATCATGCGCGCATCAGCCATGGTGTGCGCGGTCGGCTTCTCCACATACGCATCGCGACCCGCTCTCACCGCCTCCGTACCGTGATATGCATGCTGAAAGTCCGCGGTTGCAATGATTACCGCGTCTACATCCTTGCGCGAATACAGCTCGTCGTTGTTGCGAACGAGATCTGGACGGTTTCCGCAGAGCTTTTCAATAAAGTCCGCCCCTTCGTCGCGACGGTGGTTCCAGATATCAGAGACGGCCACGATCTTGAAGTTGAGCTCCTCGGCGCTTTGCTGGAACGCCGGCAGATCGCCGCCTTTCATGCGATCGCCGCAGCCCACGATCCCGACGCGTACGCGATCGTTCGCGCCCGCAATCTGCGCATAGCTTTTCGCGTTCCATGAAACTGCGGTTGCCGCCAGCGCTGCGCCGCCGGCTTTCAGGAATTCTCTGCGATTGTTTTGATTGGTTTCCATGATGGGTTCCTTTTAGCGGTTGGCTTTCTCGCGGAATTCAGCGCGCGTGCGGTGCGCGTAACAAAGCGGTAAACAGTATAAGCGCCGTCGCGAGAGGTCGGGCGCCCTGGGGAGTTGACAAGAATCCCATCGTTGAGTTACTTTGCATTGTAAAGTTAATTAGCTATGAATGACTTGAATAAGGCGCTCGGAGACATCAGCAGTATCCGTAGGCAGGTGGCCCGCAGCACGGAGTTCCGTGGTTACGGCCCCGCAACATTGGCCGCAACGGGAGGCATTGCCATATTGGCAGCCGCGGCGCAGGCGTTGTGGCTGCCTGATCCGGTCAACCACATCCCGGCCTACCTGGCTATCTGGATTTCGACTGCTCTGGTTTCGTCTGCATTGATCGCCATCCAAACCGTGACGCGCGCGCACCGTATGCACTCCGGTATGGCCGACGAGATGATTCAAATGGCCGTTGAGCAGTTCCTGCCGGCTGGCGGCGTTGGCGCGCTGATGACCATCGTGCTTGCTGGATTTGCTCCGTCAGTATTATGGATGCTTCCGGGGCTATGGCAGGTGATCTTCTGTCTCGGCATATTCTCATCGTGCCGGTTTCTGCCGCGGCCGATGGTTGCAGCTGGGGTTTGGTATCTGCTCTCAGGGCTAATCTGCATCACTCTGGCGGATACACGCGCTCTCTCACCTTGGACGATGGGTATTTCCTTCGGCGCTGGGCAACTTCTAGTCGCCGGAATTCTGTTCTTTACCGCACAGGAGGGCAACAGTGAAGAATAAACTCCCTTCCAGTGAAGGCCGCTTCGCATACGAAGGGCTCGATCGAGTGATTCACGAGCGCGCTCGCCTCAGCGTGCTCACGTCTCTGCTCACCAATCCAAAGGGACTGACCTTCAGCGACCTCAAACAGTTGTGCGCTCTTACAGACGGCAATTTGAGCAGGCATCTAAGTGTTTTGGAGAATGCGAAGATGATTGAAATTGCAAAAGGGCATGATCGCAATCGGCCGCAGACAGTCTGCCGCATTACAGCCAATGGCCGTAAGCGCTATCTCGAGTATCTTTCCACGCTTGAGCAGGTGGTCCGGGACGCAGCGAAGGGAACCATGCAAGAAAAGGTCCCCGGCCTCCTGCACGCTTTGACTCCACGGGAAGCTTGACCTTTTTTTGTGTATTAACTTTGCAGTGCAAAGTAACTTTAAGAATTGGAGAAACACATGAACGACTCTTCGATGTCGCTGCCGGGCCTGCAAGCGAAGTTCAGATCCAGGTCAATGGGAATAAAACTCATCGTTGTGTGCGGGCTGGCTCTATTCATGAATATTCCCGCGCTGTTTGTTGGAGGATTGGTTTCAGACCGCACCAATCGAGCTGCGGACGTCACTAGAGAGCTAAGCGGTTATGTCGGCGGTCAGCAAACTTTCCTGGGCCCGACCCTGGCCATCCCCTACAACATTCCCCCGCAGTCTCCAGGCGATTTTGCGAAGCACGGCGTGTACCTGGTATTTCCGGCGCAGGCCTCGGCCATCGTCAGGACCACAACAGAAGAGCGGCGTCGCTCACTCTTCAAGGTGCCGGTCTTTCAGGCGGATTTGAAGCTTGATGCGACATTCGATCTCACAGGAGTGCCCGCTGTAGCCCCGCAAAGCGCAGAACTTGATTGGAGTCGTGCCGAGATTGTGGTCGGAGTTAGCGACGCACGGGGAGCGTTGGCAGATGCGAATATGACGACGGGCGGAAAGACCGTGACCCTTGCTCCTGCTGAGACAACCCAGGACTTGTCGACCGGGGACGACCAGAACCAACGCATCAAGTTGACCTTGTTCGGCGCGAAGTTCGAAGGCATCGCCAAGCCCAACGCGCAATTCAATGTCACATCCACTTTGCGATTCTCCGGCGCTCAGCGGATCGCTCTGCTCGCTTACGGCAAGACAACACACCTGGCTCTACAGGGAGACTGGCCAAGCCCCGGCTTTGATGGTGGATTCTTGCCTGTAAGTCGGAGCATATCCAATAGCGGCTTCACGGCGGAGTGGTCTGTGCCCTTCATTGCGCGCGGAGTACGTGCCGAAGGACCGGCCGACTCAATCAATGGGCTCGATGCGACGGCGCTCGGTGTCTCGTTCATCGAAATGGCAGACCCCTACCAGTCCGTCGATCGTTCCCTCAAATATGCCACCTTGTTTTTGGGGCTGCTCTTCCTCTCCTATTTCGTATTCGAGGTTACGACAGGCAAGCGCGTCCACCCCGCGCAATACGTCCTGGTCGGGATAGCCCAGATCATCTTTTATCTGCTCCTCTTGTCCCTTGCCGAAAGAATCGGTTTCGACTACGCATTTCTGCTGGCTGGCGCTGCCACAGTATTGCTGCTGTCCGCCAATGCGGCATGGGTATTTTCCAGTCGCTTGCAGGGCATACGGGCTTTAGGCGTCTTTAGTTTGCTGTATGTCCTCATCTATATGCTGCTCCGGCTCGAAGACAATGCATTGCTCGTCGGCGCGATCGCCAGCTTCCTTGCAGTTGCAGCCGCCATGTACTTTACCCGCGGAATCGATTGGTATAGCTCGCTCCCCGTTTCCCCCGGCGCAGATCAGCAAGCCTCATCGCAGATTCCAAAGGACAGGGCCTGATGAAAAATCAGAAGCTCGAAGGCTTGCACGTTGCCATCATTATGGATGGCAACGGCCGCTGGGCCACCCGCCGCGGCCTGCCCCGCATCGCCGGTCATCGAGCCGGAGTCACCGCGTTGCGTCGCGTGGTCGAGCGAGCATCCGATGCTTGGTATCGCCTGCCTCACTGTCTACGCGTTTTCTTCTGACAACTGGCGACGGCCCGCCTCCGAGGTAGCGGGGATCTTCTGGTTGCTGCGCGCCTTTTTGCGCCTGGAGACTGAACGGCTCCGGTTGCGAGGAGCTCGACTCCAGGTCATCGGCCGGCGTGATCGATTGGCGAACTCCGTGCTTCGCGAGATCGAAAAAACGGAATGCGCAACTGCCGCCGGGCGCGGGCTTCATCTGCGCGTCGCCATCGATTACTCATCCCGTGATGCAATTGCGCGCACCGCCGCCGATGCGGCTGCTGCGCTCTCATGCGAATCGCCATCCGCAATCGACTCGCTCGGATCTTTCTTGACGCAGGCATTCAACTCGCAAAGCACGGACGTCGATCTGTTGATTCGCACCGGCGGCGAACAGCGTCTCTCCGACTTCATGCTTTGGGAATCTGCATATGCGGAGCTTGTCTTTACAGATCGGATGTGGCCCGAATTCTGTGAAGCCGATCTTGAAGCCGCGCTCCAGGAATTCAGAAGCAGGGAGCGTCGATTTGGCGGGTTGCAGGCAATCTTGCCGGGCACCGCGGAATCATCGATCGGCGTCACCCCGTGAGCGGCTTCGCACTAAGCATGGTTTACGCTGCTGTCCCCGGCAAACTCCACATCGACGTCCTGGCCCACAACTAGCTACTCTGTTCACATCTATGGCGCAACCCGATTATCTTCGTCGCATTCACTTCTGGCTCGCCGTCTTCATCGCCAGTCTGGTCTTGAGCGGCGTCACTGCATTCCCTCTCCAGTCCGAGCTAGGCTGGCTTGTCCATCTCCTTCACACGAGCGGGTTGCAGCCGATCGCCGAATCCACTCAGTTGCTCCCATGGATCGAGCGTGTCAACGAGGCACTCTCATTTACAAACAGCCGCTATCCATTTCTTGCCTACGGTACCGACTGGCTTGCCTTTGCTCACCTGGTCATAGCCATCGCATTCATTGGCCCCTGGATCGATCCCGTTCGCAACAAGTGGGTCATCACCTTCGGGCTAATCGCTTGCGCCGGCGTCATTCCACTTGCGCTCATCGCGGGCCCCATCCGCGGCATCCCGCTCCCATGGCGACTCATCGATTGCAGCTTTGGCGTTTTAGGATGTGTCCCCTTGTTGATATGCAGGCGGTCAATCATTGCGCTCGAAAGATCAAAATCCAGCATCTCCGGAAATTGACTTCCTGCGGCCGCTGATTGATCCCGTCTGGGACGAGCGAGCGGCCCCACGCGATGGGCAGCGCCGAAAAACGGTCGCGCGACTTGCGCTTCGACCGGTCTATACTACCGTCTGTGAAAAATCGGAGATTTTATTCGGCGTTGTGTCCGGTCCTTCTGGCCGTTGCCGTGGCGCTGCCCGCGCACGGCCAGGCAGCCCCAGCTAACGCCGCGCCGCAACTCGCAATCATCGATACCGATATTGGCGACGACATCGACGATGCGTTCGCAGTTGCTCTTGCGCTGCGCAGTCCGGAATTGCACATTCTCGGCATTACCACCGCTTACGGTGACACAGAGCTGCGCGCGCAGCTACTCGATCGATACCTAGGCGCAATAGGCCGTGCTGATATTCCCGTGGCTGCCGGGGTCGCGACGCCCCACAACAATGTCTTCACTCAGGCGGCCTATGCGCATCAGTCGCCCCCGCGCAAGCACCCGGATGCCGTTGTGTTTCTTCTCGACCAGATTCGCGCCCATCCTGGCCAGATCACGCTAATTGCCATCGGCCCGCTGTTCAACGTTCAGGCCGCAATTGAGCGCGATCCGGAAACTTTTCGTCAGCTTAGGCGAGTGGTGATTATGGGCGGCAGCATTAACCGGGGCTACGGCGAAGATCAGAACGGAACTCCCCGGCCTCCGGAGCCCGAATGGAATATTAAGTGTGATCCGGCAGGAGCGCAGGCTCTGTTTTCTGCCGGCGTCCCGGTCTTCGTAATGCCGCTCGATTCAACTCAGATTCCATTGCAAACTTCGGCTCAAGGTGCAATCTTTTCTCACGGCTCCCCGCTCACTGACCAGTTGACTCTGCTCTACCATCAATGGACCGGCGCAAGCGAATGGCGCACGCCCACACTCTTCGATCCCGTAGCCGTAACCTATGCCATTCGCCCCGATCTCTGCCCCGCAACTCCGATGCGCCTCGAAGTAGATGACAAGGGCTCTACTAAACCGGTAGACGGCGCGCCAAATGCCCAAGTCTGCCTCAAATCCGATCAAAGTGGCTTCATCACTTTGCTCCTCGACCGGATTACGAGCGACGACCCTCGGTGAGTCTCGAAGCACTTCCCGCCGTCGCACATCAACATCGCGCAGGCGCACTTCTCTGTAGGAGGGTAATGATGAACAGTAGAAAGTTGTCGATCGCCGCGGCAGTCTGCGTCTTGTTCACCGGCATCGCGTGGTGCGCAGGAACCGAACGCGCTCACACCGCAGGAGAATCAGGACGGATGGCAGTTGTTGTTCAACGGGAAAGATTTGAAGGGGTGGCACTCGTACCTCGAGAAGCTACCGGGGGCCGACTGGTCTGTGGTCGATGGTTCCATTCAACTGAAAAAGACCAACGAGGATCCGCATGCCGATTTTGCCGACATCGTGACCGACGCCGAGTTCACGAACTTCGATCTCAAGCTCGAGTGGAAGGCGCAACCCTGCATCGACAGTGGCGTCATGTTCTATGTCCATGAGTCACCCGAGTACCGCGACACCTGGCAGACCGGCATCGAAATGCAGATCGCGGACCTGGCCTGCACTGTTCCAGACAGCCGCGTCCTGATGGAGCGCTCCGGCGATATCTTTGACATGATCTCGGACAAAGTTGAGTGGGTAAATCCCGCCGGGGAGTGGAATCAATTTGAGATCATCGCCGACCACGGTCACCTTCAACTGTTCCAGAACGGCCACGAAGTCATAGACACGCAACTCTGGGACGACAACTGGAGCAAGTTGGTCGCCGGAACAAAGTTCGCGACGATGCCCGGTTACAGCAAGTACCACACGGGACACATCTCCCTGCAAGGTACCGAGCCAAAAGGCGATCCGGGAGTGAAGATCTGGTTTCGCAACATCAAGATCAAGCAACTGTAAATGCATTGCGCCCTGTTGCCGCCGAATTCAGGGCTTCGTGCGCTGATCAAGACTGGTTCCGCGGGGATTCCGGCAAAGCCGACCTGCTCACACTCGAAGATTGCGAAGATACCCGGCGTCGATACGCAGTGCCTGCATGGGATCGATGTCAAACTCTTCCTGCTCGACGAAGTACTGCTTGAGCCCGGTGGCAGCCCGCAAGATCGGCGCATAATCAATCTGGCCGCGTCCCAATTCAGTGGAGTGCATCTGTCCGTTGGCGCCCGGAATCATATCCTTCACATGCAACAGCGGGAAGCGCTCAGGAGTCTTGCTCAGGAAGTCGACCGGATTGTGCCCTGACGCATAGACCCAGCCGCAATCCATCTCGAAGACGACGAGCTTCGGATCGGTAAGCCGCAGCAGTTCGCTGTACACCAGTACACCATCGATTACGGCAAACTCCGGCACATGATTGTGCACGCCCAGAGTCATTCCCGCTGACTTCACTTTTTCGCCGATGCGATTAAGTTCGTCCGCGATCCAATGCCAATCGTCCAGCGTTGGCGGCCCTTTCGCCGCTGCATCGCGATGCATTCCGCCCGACGACGAGCAGACGATGTAATCGAGCCCCAGCGTGTGGCCATAGTCGAGCCACTGGTCGAGTTGCGTTTCGAGCACGTTGAGCGCATGGTGTGTGCTCACGCAGCGCAGGCCGGCCGCGTCCATGGCATTGCGAAAATCCGCAGCTGGCCGATCGAAATAGCCCGCTGCTTCAACCACCGTGTAGCCCGCCGATCGCACTTGCGCCAGCGTGCCGGCAAAATCCTTGGGCAGTTGGTTGCGCACGCTATAGAGTTGCAGCCCAATGGGCAGCCGCAGCCGCTTAGCGTCCAGCCTTCCAGCTTCGACCCTGGACGCCGCGGCAAATGCCGCAACCGCTCCAGTTGCTTTCAAGAAATTTCTGCGTGACGTTGTGCTCATGTGCAGTCTCCGCGTGAGAATCGAGGCTTACCCTTTGATGGTTTTCGTGTCGGAGTCCCAGGATGCCGTGCTGCGATGAAAGTAGGAGTAGTTGGCCATGTGGCAGCCAATGGCTGCATGGTTGCCGAAGATTTCGTTTTCCACTACCGGCTCGCGCGTGTCTACAGCGCTGAAGAAATTTGCCAAATGGTCAGCGGTATCGTCATAACCCGGCGTAGCAGAATATGTTTCAATCTCAGCCAGTGCTGGCGGCGGCACTGGATGCGCGTTATTCCAGTCGTCAAAATACTGTTTCTTCGCCGCTGCCGTCCATCCGTTCAACGAATAGCCCTCGGGTTGCGGGCGCGTATCCTGCGGCGCGACGGTGAGCGTGTTGCCGTTAATGGTCATCGTGGCTTCCCTGCCGTAGAAAATGATCGGCTCGCCCTGCGCGCTGTTCTGGTTGCAGTGCAGATTGATTGTCATGCCGTCATATTCGTAGAGCGTCGCCAGCAGATCGGGGAAGTCGCGCCCGTCTTTGAAATATGTGAGGCTGCCGATTGACTGCGCACGCTTCGGCGCCGCATTGATTCCGCTTACGCACTGGATTCCCGACAGCAAATGCACATAAAGATCGCCGGCCACGCCTTCGCCGTAATCCGCGAAACACCTCCAGCGAAAGAACCGCACCGCGTCGAATGGGCGCTCGGGAGCATCTCGCAGAAAAGCCTTCCAGTCGATATTCTGCTCGCTCGCGTCAGGCGGAATCGGATACACCCATGCGCCCGAGGGCGAGTTGCGGTCTGAATGACCTTCAATGTAGGTAACCTCGCCTAGCCTGCCTGACGCGTAAATCTCCTGCGCTTTCTTGTAGACAATGTTGCTCACGCGCTGGCTGCCCGCTTGAAAGATCCGCTTGTTTGCACTCACTGCTTCAGCCATCGCAAACCCGTCGGCCACGTTGTGCGACATCGGCTTCTCGCAATACACGTCCTTGCCGGCTGCGAGGCAGTCCACAACAATGGCCCGGTGCAGATGATCTGAGACCGCGACGATCACTGCGTCAACATCTTTGCGATCGAGCAGCGCGCGGTAGTCGCCCGTCGTAGGCACTTCTGCGCCATATGCCTCAAGACCGGCCTTCCGGTGCATTTCATAAAGGTCGGCTGTGGCAACCAGTTCGCAATTCGGCACTTTCCGCGCGGAGCGCAGCAGGTCGCATCCGCGAATTCCGGTTCCGATGGAAGCAAAGCGGATTTTGCGTCCGCCTCGGATCGCTTGGGCTTCGAGCGCAGGAGGTTGAAGCAGAGTCGCTTTAGCCGCCGCGCCTGCTACCGCCGCGCCCGCTCCGAGCCGCACAAAATCCCGCCTCGTCAATACTTGTGTTTTCACTGGAATGTCCTGTTCGAAAACAAATTCAGGCAATTGTAGCGCTCTAGCGCAAGCCGTATTGGATGGCCAGGTTCAATCCCACCATCAATACAGCTGAAACTGGGATCACGAGCAGCGCCTTCTTCAGCCGCAGAGGGTCGCCGCCGGCAATGGCGCCGATAATGCGCGAGCTGACGGCGAGGCCAATCCACCCGCAGGTGATGACGAATCCGAGCGCAGTGCTGGTCATGCGCGGAAAGGCATCCGCGACGATCGCCAGCGTAGTCGGGAAGACGGGCGCCATGGAAAGTCCAGCAATAAATACAAGCGCGAATGCAGCCGCCGGTCGAACCGTTCGCAGCATCAGGAAAGTCGAAACAGCCATTGCGATTGATGCGGCAAGAGTAACCGTGATCGGCTGCACGTGGATAAGAATGGGCGAGACGCCGACGCGGCCAATGAGCAAGCCGAGCGCAAATCCAAGCGACAGAATATTGAGCGCGCGCGATTCCGGAACGCCTTGGGCGATTAGATGTCGCGGAAGCCAATTCCATATTCCCACTTCGCACGACACATAGAGAAAAAGGAAAAGACCGAGCATAAAGAGCAGTGGCCGGTCGAGAACTGGCGCCGCATCCGCAAGTACGAAGCGCCCGGCGCTCGTCGGCGATGGCATTTTCGTAGCTGCCTGAATCACCAGCGTGACGACAGTCAGAGACGCAACCGTGTAGCAGAGACGGACCCAGTTCCGCGCGAAAAGATTTGCCGAGAGAAACGGTGTTGCCAGTCCGCCGAGGCCGAAGAACAGATTGACGAGGTTCAGCGCAATTCCTCGGTGTACCTCGCTTACGTCGCTCACCAGCGCATTTGCGCCGGTCACCACGATGCCTCCGCCGACGCCGAGCAGGAACAAGATGACCAGGATGCTCCGGTAACCCTGCGCGCGCGGCAGAGCGTAAAGTGCAAGAGCGATAAATGCCAGACCCAGAATGAGTCCGATCTTCTTGCCTTCGCTATCCAGCAGCGGACCAACCGCAACCGACGCGATGATGAGCCCCAGAGCCTGCGCAAACGCGATGGTTCCATTCTGCGTTGGCGTGAGATGGAAACGGTCTGACAGGTCTGGCAGAATGGTGCCCAGCATGGCGGCGATCATTCCATACACGAAAATGGCGACGATGGCAGCGAAAATCAACACCGGCGAGATTCCTTTCAATTGCCGCAATTAAAGTGCAGCGACAGCGATCCAGCAGCAATGGTATCCAAGTACCCAGATAAAGTAGTAATAAATAGGAGCAGCTATGCGCCGTGCCTTATGTTTCCTTTTCGTTGCCATCGGTTGCACTACTGCTCTCCCTTGTTCCTCGCAAACATCCGATCTGCCTGTAACCCAGCCGGCAGCGAATCCAGACCAGCCGGATCCCGCGCATCGCAATTGGCACGCCGCCTGGGTCACGCATCCCACTGCCCCGCTCCGCGAGCCTCTGGTGCTCCACTTCCGTCGTTCACTTGAGCTTGCTTCCGTTCCAACCAGCTATAAGGTGCGCGTAAGTGCTGACAACCGGTTCATTCTTTTCGTAAACGGCCGCAGGGTCGGCGACGGCCCGGCACGCGGCGATCTCACCCACTGGCGCTACGAGCGTTTCGATCTTGCTCCACTGCTGCATGCGGGCCACAACCTGATCACCGCAACGGTGTGGAACTGGGGCATCTTTGCGCCCATCGCGCAAATCAGCGATCGAACAGCATTTTTGCTGGAGAGCGAAGCCACCGGCGCTGACGGCATCTCAACTCCAGATGGCTGGCAAGTCGAGATCGAGTCCGGTCATCGCGCGCTCGATCGCACTTCGGTTGACATCCCCACTTACTTCGCCTCCGGCCCTGGAGAGCAGATTGATGCGGAACTCTACGACTGGAATTGGCAGTCAGACGCCGACGCAAATGCGAACTGGGTAGCGGTGGCATCTCCCATGCGCGACGCAATGAGCGCCTCAGCAAATAAAGCTCACTCTGCCGACACCACCGGAGACAACAACTGGGGGCTTGTTCCAGATCGGCTGCCTCATATGGAGTACGCGCCCACCAGCGCGGGGGAAGTAGTGCGAATCAGCACTGCGGCCGGCAAGCAAACGGATTCGAGCACCTTTCCCGAGAAGCCCTTGACCCTGCCGCCGGGAACTAATCTTCACATTCTCCTGGATCGGAAAACGCTGACCACCGCCTATCCCATCCTTACTGTCTCCGGCGGAAAAGGAGCGAAGATCTGGCTAACGTACTCCGAGGCCCTCTACGACAAGCAGATGCACAAGGGCGACCGCGACGAAGTGGGTGATCGCAACGCACACGGATTGAAGGACAACTTCCTCCCCGACGGCGGTCAACATCGAACCTTCGAGCCGCTCTGGTGGCGCACCTGGCGTTACCTCGACCTTGAAATCCAAACTGCGGACGACCCGCTGACGCTTGAATCGCTAACCGCAGTTTTCACTGCGTATCCCTTCGAAGAAAAGGCGACCTTCACCTCGCCCGACAATGACCTCAAGCAAATTTGGGATATAAGTTGGCGGACGGCGCGGCTCGATGCGCACGAGACCTATATGGATACGCCTTACTACGAGCAGTTGCAGTACGTCGGCGATACGCGCATCCAGGCACTCATCTCCTATGCCGTGGCCGGCGATGACCGCCTGCCGAAACAGGCGCTCGAAGCCTTCGATGCCTCGCGCATCCCTGACGGGATCACGCGCAGCCGCTACCCGAGTTCGTTGGCGCAGACCATCCCCACCTTCTCCCTGCTGTGGATTGGGATGGTGCGCGACTGGTGGAACTATCGGCCCGATCCAGAGCCGGCGCGCGCCTCATTGCCCGGTGTGCGCGGCGTGCTCGATTGGTTTGCGCGCTACGAGCAGCCCGACGGCCTACTTCGCAAGCTGCCGTGGTGGAGCTTTATTGATTGGGTGCCGAAGGGCGAACTTCCCGCCTACGACGCGAACGGTGAATCGTGCACCACAACGCTTCAGTACCTTGGCGCGCTTGAAGATGCGGCCGCCCTCGAAAAAGGATTGGGCGATCCGCTGTTAGCCGGGCAAGACTCGCAGCGCGCCGCGCATGTGCGCTCCGCACTTACCGCGAAGTGCTGGGATGCCAAACGCAATCTGATCGCAGAGACGCCGGAGCACAAAGTCTACAGTCAGCAGGCCAGCATTCTCGGCGTGCTGCTCGATGTGGTTCCGAAGGCCCGCCAGCAGGCAGTGATGGAAAACGTGCTCAAGATCGAGCCGGGCGCGAAGCTCGACGATGTGTTGAGCGCGTCCTACTACTTCCGCTACTACCTGGCGCGCGCGCTCGATCATGCAGGAATGGGCGACCGGTACCT
Source organism: uncultured Acidobacteriaceae bacterium (assembly GCA_963763585.1). Lineage (GTDB taxonomy): Bacteria > Acidobacteriota > Terriglobia > Terriglobales > Acidobacteriaceae > Telmatobacter. The sequence goes on from CAVXPR010000004.1 coordinate 16,996, forward strand.
CGACTCGCTCAAGCCGTGGCGCGACTTGCTTCCGCTGCACTTTTCTACTTGGCCTGAAACTCCGGGCGACACACGCTCTGATTCGCATGCGTGGAGCGCGCATCCCATCTACGATCTCCTCACGATGGTGGCGGGCATTGAGCCGGCGAGCGCGGGCTTCAAGACGGTTCGCATCGCTCCCCATCTGGGTTCGCTGCCCTGGTTGCAGGCGACCTATCCGCATCCTCAAGGCATCATCACAGTGGAGTACGTGAAAAAAGGTGACGCGCTTGAAGCCAAAATAATGCTGCCGGGAACGCTCTCAGGCAGCTTTGAGTACGCGGGACGAAGCTGGAAACTCGTGCCCGGCGAGAACCACATCGAGGCTCTTCTTAAGTAGCGCCTGGAAATAGCGCCCGGAAAAAGCGCCTGAACAAACTGGCTCGCCATCTTAGGTTCGAACTTGGGAAAATCAGGCCCGTGTTCGCGTGTCGACGGGCACCAGTCAGACAATGTGCATGTAAATACATCCACGCGCTCATGAATCATGTCTTAATAGAGAAGACACCGGGATTTCATGAGGCGGACCGTTGAAACGAATCGCTATTCTCCTCTTCTCCGGCGCCCTATCGGCTTTCTGCCAGAGCAACAGTGGAGAATTGCGACTCCATGTAGCCGATCCCTCCGGCCACGGCATTCGAGCGACGATCCATCTTCTCAGCCAGGCCAACCAGTACGCCGCCGATCTTGAGACTGACGCGCGGGGGAACCTGGATATAGCAAGGCTTCCATATGGCATCTACCGGTTGAGCATCGACCATTCGGGGTTTGGGTCTTCCGTCGAGAGTGTCTCAATCCGCACATCGATTCCAATCACACTTTCTGTCTCTCTCAAACTCTCCAAACTGGAACAGACTGTCGCGGTTCAGGCGACCAGTACCCTGATCGATCCAGAGCAGCCCGGCAGTGTGGATCAGGTGGGGTCCTCCTATATCCAGCACCGTCTCGGCTCGGTTCCGGGGCGCTCGCTGCAAGATCTGGTGAATTCCCAGCCGGGATGGCTCTACGAAGGCAACGCTGTGCTTCATCCGCGAGGCTCCGAGTATCAAACTCAGTTGGTCGTGGATGGCATTCCACTGACCGACAACCGGTCTCCCAGTTTCGGTCCCGAAATTGAAGCCGAGGATGTGCAGTCACTGAGCATCTACACAGCCGGGATTCCAGCCGAGTACGGGAGAAAGATGGGTGGAGTGGTCGAAGTGAATACGGTGCAGGATTCTCAGCCGGGATTTCACGGCGATGTGGCGCTGGCAGGGGGCAGTTTTGCTACCGGTAGCGCATTCGCGGAAGGGCAATACACAGCCGGGAGGAACACCGTGGGCGGCACCGCGAGCGGAAGCATGACCGACCGTTATCTCAATCCCGTGGTTCCGCAGAACTACACCAATACGGGCACGCTGGGCGACTTCTCAGGCCGTTTCGAGCGCGACCTCACGCCAAACGATCGGCTGAGCCTCAGCGTTCGTCACGAATTGTCCCGCTACGACATTCCCAACGAACAAGTGCAGCAAGCCGCTGGGCAGCGACAGACTGCGGACAACGTCGAATCTATGGGCATCGCCTCATACGAGCACACCTTTTCGCCGAATGCGCTAGCGAGATTGAGTGGCATGCTGCGCGACAATGCCAACGACTTCAACTCGAATCAAGAGTCGACGCCGGTGGAGGTCTTTCAGCACAACCACTTTCGCGAGGGCTACTTCAAGGCCCTCGTGGTTGCTGACCGCGGCCGAAGTGAATTGAAGGCCGGAGTCGAGTCCGACAACACCTTCCTTCACGAAAACACGAGCTACGTGATCACCGATCCAACGCAGTTCGACGCCGGGACACCGCTTACTTTTGCTTTTGCGGCCGAGCGACCTGACCTTGAGCAAGCGGCCTTCGTCGAGGACCTCGTGCACCTGGGGAACTGGTCGCTAAATGCCGGGCTGCGATGGGACCACTATCAGCTTCTCCTGAACAAGCAGGCTGTCGAGCCAAGATTTTCTATCTCGCGCTATTTTCCGTCGGCTCAATCGATCCTGCACTTCTCCTACGATCGGGTTTTTCAAACACCGTCGTTTGGAAGCATCCTGCTCTCCAGTTCATCGCAGATTGATTCCCTTGACCCCACCGCATTTCTCCGGCTGCCTGTTCAACCGTCGGTCGGGGATTATTTTGAAGGTGGGCTGACCCAGGGGCTCTTCGGCAAGGCGAAGCTCGACATCAACTACTTCCGGCGGGTCGTGAACAATTACGCCGACGACGATCAAATCGACAACACTAGTGTCAGCTTCCCAATCGCTTTTCGCAAAGCGATCGTCTACGGCGCCGAAGGCAAGCTCGATTTGCCTGTTTGGCGAAACCTCTCCGGCTTCGTCAGCTATTCCTATGAAGTCGGCAACGCCTGGAATCCAGTGACCGGCGGCCTTTTTCTCGGCGACGACGCGACAACTGCGGAGACGCAACTCACCGGACACTTCCCGGATTCGCAGGACCAGCGCAATACAGTGCGCGGCCGGGTTCGTTATCAGGTTCGCCCGCGATTTTGGCTGGCGGGCGGCATTCAATACGACACCGGGCTTCCTTTCGAATTCGACGGCGATCCCGCTACAGTTCTGGCCGAATACGGGCAGCAGGTGCTGAACCGCATTAATTTTGACCGCGGGCGCATCGATCCGTCTTTTCAGGTAAACGCTTCGGCGGGAGCCGAATTGTACAACTCCGAAAGGGTTCATGTGCGCCTTCAGGCCGATGGGCAGAACCTGAATGATGTTCTTGACGTGATCGACTTTGGCGGGCTGTTCTCTGGCAATGCGATCGGGCCGTCCCGCAGCTATCTTCTTTGTTTGAGAACGACATTTTGATGCGACTCTTTTCAGACCTCACTTCCGCGGTCACATTCTGCATAGCGTCTCAACCATTCACCGTGAACCGCCGAATCAACCGCGAGTTCTGAAATCTGATCAACCGTTAACGCACTCATCGAGAATCGCAGCACGAAACTCCACTTAGATATGTGCTCCGGGTGAATTACCAGCATGCTGTGCATTACCGAGAATTGGGGCTCTAATATTTCCGCGTGTATGATGCCAAGATGACAGACACTGCATCCGATCGGCTCTCACGCTGGATGATGGAGAACGCCGTGAAGCCGTGCGCCATCGCGGTTTGTTTTGTCTTGGTTGCGCTTATCTGGACCTTCCCACTTCAGCATGTGATCACCTACCCGTTTGTGTTTCTTTTCTTTGGCGCCATCATGGGCAGCGCCTGGTTCGGCGGCGCCGCTGCCGGATTCCTGGCGGTCGTCCTTTCTTCCATTGTCATTGGCTATTTCTTTATTCCTCCCTTCTTCTCCATCAGCATCGCAAAGGATTCTCAGAGCTTCTTCGCCGCATTCATTCTGTGCGCCATTGCCATCACCTTCGTGAGTTCTTCGCGCAAGCGTGCGGAAAACGCGGTACGCAATGCTCGAGACCAGCTCGACATGAAGGTACAAGAGCGGACCGCCGAGCTTGTGCGCTCCAATCTCGAAATCCAGGAGAGCGAACGCCAACTGCGCCTGCTCACTGAGGCCATCCCTCAACAAATCTGGCGGGCTGACGCCACGGGTTACATCGAACACTGTAATCAGCATTTACATGACTACACCGGCAAGCCAATGGCTGACCTCACGGGTGACTCGTTCTTCCAGATCCTGCATCCTGAAGACGCGCCGCTGTATTTGCAGGGATGGCAAGAGGCACTCGCGATGGGAAGCCGATTCGAAGAAGAGGCTCGCGTGCGGGGCGCCGACGGCTCTTATCGATGGTTCCTTGCGCGCAGCATTCCTCAACGATCGGTCGACGGAAAAATTGCGCGTTGGTACGGAATCCATATTGATATCGAAGAGCAGCACCGTGCCCAGCAGAACCTGGTTCTGGCGCAGGAAAATTTGTCGCGGCTTTCACGCACGACGAGCATGGCGGAGATGGCTGCCTCGATTGCGCATGAACTCAACCAGCCGCTCACCGCGGTGGTCACTCATGCTTATGCCTGCCGCGAGTGGCTGCGCACAGCGCCTGTCAATACTGAGCGGGCGGCGGCGACCGCGGAGAAGATCGTGCAGGAGAGCACTCGCGCCAGCTCGGTCGTCAGCCGCGTCCGCGCGCTGTTCCGTCGCGACACTCAGTTGAGAGATCCCGCCGACATGAACCGGCTGATTCAAGATCTGGCCCGTGTATTGCGCGACGAGGCAATTCGCCACGAAACTACCATTCGGCTGGATTTGGCAAAAGACCTTCCGCGCATCGAGATGGATCAGATCCAGATTCAACAGGTGTTGCGAAATCTGGTGATGAACGCGATGGAAGCAATGGCCCAAACTTCCCTGCCGCGAGAGATTATTATCCGCTCTCAAAAGAACGAAGATGGCAGAATTCGAGTCGCAGTGGAGGATCGCGGCCCTGGTGTCGACGCTGCAATCGCGCCGCGCATCTTTGAGCCGTTCTTCAGTACCAAGTCCGAAGGAACGGGAATGGGGTTGGCCATTTGCCGTAGCATTGTTGAGGCGCACGATGGCCGTCTGTGGGCAGAAAACTCCCCCCATGGCGGCGCCGTCTTTCAGTTCACCGTTCGAGCACTGGGATGACAGAGAACACAGAGCCCACAATACGAACCCCCCAGGCAGTTTTCATCGTCGATGACGATGCCTCCATCTGCGAAGGGCTCTCGAACCTGCTCGAATCGGTCGGCGTTCGCACCGAAGCCTACTCGTCCGCTGAGGCAATTCTGGAAAGCTGGAGGGAGTCCAATGCGGGATGCATGCTGCTGGATGCGCGATTACCCGGCATGAGTGGCGTTGAATTCCAGGAAAAGATGCAGCAGCTTGGAATTGGTATGCCGATAATTTTCATGACCGCGCACGGCGACATTCCCATGGTGCGCAAGGTAATGAAAGCGGGCGCCGTGGAGTTTCTGACCAAGCCTTTTCAAAAAGAGGAACTGCTGCACGCCATCGATCACGCGTTTGCGTTTGATCGGGAGAGGCGGCAGGACGAAGAGATTCTCAACTCAATCAAGGCGCGAATGAACTCCTTGTCGGGGCGCGAACGAGAAGTCATGGAGGGAGTCACGGCGGGGTCGCTGAACAAACAGATTGCCGCCGAACTTAACCTGAGCGAGATTACTGTAAAGCTCTACAGGCGCCAGGTGATGGACAAAATGCGTGCCGGCTCGCTCGCTGAATTGGTCAAGCTTTGCGAGCGTGTCAAGGTCACATCCCGATCCAGCGGAGATCGCGCCTGAGCAACCCGCGCAGCTGCCGTGGATATCTGGAACAAATACTTTGCCACCGAGTAAAGTTGCCCCATCGCGACGCCACTCCGCTTCGATCAAACCGCCCGAGGCCATGACCTTTCCTTTGGCAAGAGCGGCGGATGCTCTACGCTATCTGGTAGAGGAACGCCTCTTCGGTACGATCGTTCTCACAATCTGACGCGCGTATTATCAACCCATCAACGCTCGAACAAGCTTCCAGGAGTTTTCATGTCGATCTTCATCAAAGCATTTCTCATCGGGACCGCTTCTGGGCTACGATCCCTGATTGGACTCGCCGCTGTCAGTTGGGCTGCCCACTTCGGAATCTTGGCCTTAGACCACACTTGGCTGGCTTTCCTTAGCTACTCGTTCACCCCGTACATCTTGACCCTCTTGGCCATCGCGGAGATGGTCAATGATAAGCTTCCCAGAACTCCAAGCCGATTGGCTCCTCCGGGGTTCATTACCAGAATTGTGACGGGCGCCCTGTGCGGTCTCGCCATCGGGCACTCTGGCAATGGCATAATCGTCGGCTTGGCGGCGGGAATTATCGGAGCTGTTGCCGGTACATTCGGAGGAGCCAAAGCGAGGGGGCTCCTGGCAAAAGCAGAAATCAGCGAAAGCGCTTGAGGGCTCAGGGGAGGCCACTGCGCCGCCCAAAAAAAAATAAATCCCCGGCTTTCCACCAGGCATCACCCATCCACCGGGCTGTGGGCCTCGGCGACTCTGCTGAACCTGCCCGCAGGTAAGGCTCGCAGTGGATCGAGTGCGCGGATTTCCCGGAGATCTGAGCAATCTAGTCTGAGGTCATGTGAGGGTTGAAGCCGATGGCAAACGCGTGCCACCACGCGCCTACTCTGGCGTGTCGACCCGGCGTCTCTCCGGCTGCTGGGCAGTTTCCTGATCTTCGAGCTGGCGTTCTACTGCACCTACAGCTACTCGATGAGTCTGTCAGAACGCAGCGGCGCTCCTTTCTGGCTGCCCGATCCGCTTCTGCTATGCACTCTGCTCCTCGTGCGTCCGCGTAACTGGCCGGTCTATGTCGCCGCAACCCTACCCGTACGGTTCTTGGTCGCGGTCACTCCCGATACCCCCACCTGGGTGCTCCTGACGGCATTCGCAAACGACTGGCTGAAGGCCCTGCTCGCCGTCTTCCTGTTGCGGCGGCTCCTTCCCGCGCGTGGCGTCCGCTTCGACCGTTTGCACGATTTCTGGATCTTTCTTGGCGCCGTGGTGGTGATACCCTCCGCTCTTTCCGCCGTGGCCGGAGCCGCGATGTGGGCAGCGGCCGGCCGCCTCTTCTGGCCCACGTGGCGGAGCTGGTTTCTCGGCGATGCGCTGGCTTATCTGGTGCTCACGCCCCTTCTGCTGTGCCTGGCGTTCGACTGGCGGGCGCTGCTCAAGACGACTGTGCCGCGTTTTCTCGAAGCCGTGGCTGTCTTCGCAGTATTGGTCCTCGCCATGCGGTTCGGAGCTCAACTCGGGTCCGCGGATCCCGGAAGCGTCGACCTGCGGACTTACATCCCGGTCGCCATCTTACTACTGGCTGCGGTTCGCTTCGGACCGGCGGGCGCCTCTGGCGCACTCGCCTTGATGAGCCTTCTGTGGATCACCGAGCAGGCGGGCCACGATGTCGCCACCGGGCCTGGATATCCGATCCATTCCATTCAGCTCTTTCTCATCGTGATCGGCACCCCCATTCTGTCGCTCTCCGTCCTGATGGCCCAGCATCGTGCCACCGAGCATTCCCTGCGGGAGAGCGAAACGCGTTTCCGCAGCATGGCTGACACCGCGCCGGTGATGATTTGGATTTCCGAGCCAGACGAAAACTCGCTCCTTCTTCAATCGCGGTTGGCTGGATTTTACCGGCCGCATCATGCAACAAGAGATTGGACAGGGGTGGGCATCGAACGTCCATCCCGATCAACGCCGTCTCTGCGAAGGCGGCTACTCCGCCGCCTTCGATGCGCGCGAGCCTTGGACTATGGAGTGCCTCCTGCGCCGCGCCGATGGTGAGTATCGCTGCATTCTTTGCAGCGGAGCGCCGCGCTTCACCGCCGACGGCGTCTTCGACGGCTACATCGTCTCCGGCTCCGACATCACGGACTTAAGACCGCGCAGGAAGCGTCTCTCGCGCGGCAGAAACTGGAGAGCCTGGGAGTCCTCGCTCGCGGCATCGCGCACGACTTCAACAATTTGCTCGGCGGCATCCACGCGAATGCCGAACTGGCCGAAGTTTCGCAGGCGGACTCCTCGTTCCCCGGCGGCGAAATTCAGACCATCAAGGCGATTTCCATGCGCGCCTCGGAGATCGTCCGCCAGTTGATGATCTACGCCGGCAACGAAGGCTCCACCGCCGAACTACTCGACCTCTCGCATCTCGTAAAACAGATGCTCGACCTGATACGGATTTCCGTCTCGAAGTCCGTCGTGCTCAAAACCGACCTCGGCAACAATCTGCCGGCATTGTTGGGTAACGCGCCGCAGATCCAGCAAGTGGTGATGAATCTTGTCCTGAATGCGTCCGAAGCGCTCAACGGCAACGCGGGCGCGATCACCGTCAGGACGGCCCTCGGCACCTCCGCCGGCCCCGCCTCAAACGGCTTTCGCAATGGAAAGCACTCCCGGCTGGAAATTTCGGACGATGGGTCCGGTATCAGCAAAGAGGCACAGGCAAGAATCTTCGACCCCTTCACTACCAAAAGCGCGGGCCGCGGACTCGGCTTGGCCGTAGTCCAGGGCGTGGTTCGCGCGCATAAGGGCGCTATCGAATTGACGAGCGTGCCCGGCCAGGGCACCACCTTCCGAGTCCTCTGGCCGATTGCCGAGCAACTGCCGCTGCGGACTGCCGGCTCCGTATCCGACCCTCGCGGAGCCGGAGCGCGCGGACAACCAGCACAGTCCTGGTGGTGGAGGACGAGGAGGTGCTCCGGCTTTGCGTTGCCAAAACGCTACGGCGCGAAGGCTTCACCGTCATCGAAGCGGATAACGGTGATGACGCGATCGCGCTACTCCGTGATCACGCCGACGAAATCGATCTTATCCTGCTGGACATGACTATCCCGGGTGTCCCCAGCCGCAGCGTCATGGCGGAGGCCGGCCGATGAGACCCCACGCCCGGCTGCTTCTCACCAGCGCATACAGCCGCGAGGCAGTAGCTCCAGCAGCGATTTCCCCACAGGCAGGCGGCTTCATTCGCAAGCCGTTTCAGTTTCGCGACCTGCTGGCGCTCATCCGGCAAACCCTTGCCGCCTGAGCGCCCCAGGAATCAATTCGCTGTCGCATAATAACCCGTGCGGCTAAAAATACGAACAGGAGGCAAGCCCTTCGCTTTGGAGATCTTCACCTGCAGGTGATGATACTTCCCGTCGCGCGTGTCGGCGGAAGGTACATATCCTAAGACGTACTGACGCGCAATGCGGCCCCGATGGACGCGATGTTGGAGCTCCCCGACGTCGGCCGCTTCGAACAGGCGGCCGCCGGTCTGCGTAGCGATCTCGTCGAGCAGGAGTGGGCCATCCATCTCCTCCATGGTGCGGGAGCGGCCGCTCAAAGGTTCCATGATGCCGATCGCATAGAGTTGTACATCCGCTTCGCGCAGCCTGGCTTTGACTTCGCGCACCGAGTAGCGGCTGTTGTTGTCGCCGCCGTCGGAAATCAATAGGATTGCTTTGCGGGTATGTTTCGCATCGGCCATCTCGTTCATCGAAAGAATCAGAGCGTCCAGTAACGCGGTACGTCCTTTCGATTCGATGAACATCAGCCGCTGCTGAATATCGCCGGGTTCTTTGGTGAAGCCCGTAAGAAGCTTCGCCTGATCGTTGAAGGTGACGAAGTGAAAACTCGTCTTCCGGGTTTGCCGATTTGACGAACTGCGTCACCGCGGCCCGGGACATCTTTGGTTTCGGTCCCATGCTGCCGCTCGAATCGAAGACCAGCCCGATCGAAATCGGAAGGTCCTCAGATGCGAAATGCGAGATCGTCTGTTCGACCTTGTCATCCCATACTCGGAATTGGTCGCGAGCGAGTCCCAATATCACGCGATCCTGCTGATCGGTGACGGTCACAGGCACCAGCACCAGACTCGAATTTACTCGTATGTCTGTCTTGATCCGGTTGGCGGCGCCTGTAGTGTCGACCCGTGGAGTGCGTGGTTCAATCGCGACCCGATCGTCCTGCGCGAAGGTGGCGCGCGGCCCCGCCAGCGTCAAGACGACGAGGGCAGCGGCCACGATCGCGGAAACCGAGTACGTAATTGAGGGTCGTGTATTTCTCCTTTTCCATCCCATGCATGCGTTGATGCGAAGCCCCGCCGCACGGCGCTCGAAGATGGGGCTGCACCTTCACTGCGCGTACGGAATCCCAAGGTGGCCGCACAGTATCCCCAAAACGTGCAGCCGCAATGTGCGACGACGAATCGCAGAGGATAGACGGGAAGCGTCTTAGAAGACAGATGGGTAAGTCTGACAAGACATCGCGAGGTATACAACATGTCTGGTTTGAATTCCGTTGTCGCAGTCTACAAAACGCAGGCCGACGCGAAGACGGTCTGCATCGCCTCAAGAGAGCCGAGTATGACCTGAAGACAATATCGGTGGCCGGCAGAGAGCACGAGTTCGGCGGGCACGTCACGGGCTATTACCATCTCGGCGGAAACCTGAAGTATTGGGGCGCGCGCGGCGTCTTCTGGAATAGCCTCTGGAAATCCCTGCCATGTGCCGGGTACTTCAAGGTCCCCGAGCTCGGCGGCATTTTGCTGGCAGGACAGCTTACCACCTGGTTTGTAGCGTCCCTCGACTCTCCCCCCGAAGGCCTGAGCGCTCTCGGCTGGACGCTGCACGGTATCGGCATCCCCAGAGCCAGCGCACGGCGCTATGATGCCGCCGTGAAGATGCACAAGCTGCTCTTGATCGCCCACGGAGCGGCGAATGAACTAATGAAGGCCAAAGATCTGCTGCATCAAGGCCGGCCTGAAGAGATAGACATACACTTCGCGGAAATGAAATCAGCCTCGCTGCCTGAACAGCAGCGAGGATGAATGGGTGATGAGCTCCATTCCAACGATGGCGAGGCGGTCAGAAAGTCCAGCATGAGCATTCACTTGAATCATGAGATTGTGCTCGGGCAGTCACTTGAACATCGAGCGGAAATAGGTGGAAGGAGCTGCATCTGTCGACTTGGCGCTACAGATTCTGGGATTTCACCCATGCGAATCCCGATGACGCCGCATAGCGCGAGTCAGAAAATATTCACCTCGCGCAGCGAACTGGGCCGCCGCATTTCCTGGATCGCCGCTCTCTCACACGAATCCTCGATTACAGGTGCTCCTAAGCGCCCAGGACGTACGGTATGAGACCCCGCCATTTTGGCTGCGCCTGCAATCATTGGCGCTGCTGTATACCTGTTCGCACAAGCGAACTCACCAGACGCCGTGGCACGCCGAGCCACGGAGCGGCTGGCCATCGAAGCAGTCATAGCGTGTAGGAGATGGTAGCTGTGCCTGCGGCAACACCTGTTACCGTGCGGAACTGACTGTAGCAATTGTTGTAATACTGCTGCTCCATGCGCCACCACCGGTACCATCGCTCAACTTAGTTGTAGTGCCAACACAAACACTTGCAGTACCGGTTATCCCCAATGGCATTGGATTTACTGTAATAGCAGAAATTGCTGTAAAACCACTTAGTGTGTAACTGATAGTGGTGGTGCCTGTAACAATTCCGGTAACAATTCCCGAGCTTATTGTACGATTT
>CAVXPR010000005.1:0-144638 GCA_963763585.1 uncultured Acidobacteriaceae bacterium
CCCCTTCCAGGTCGGTGCCGCGGCTCGCCACGATACGACAATCCACCATCTCTCCCACGCTAAGTGAAGAATCCACCATCACGACGCCATCGATCTCGGGACACTCGCGAACGCTGCGACCCACGCCGGGGCGGTCAATGAGCACGCGTTGGCGAGTACCCACCAGAGCATCGCGGCGCCGGGCCGTGATGGCGTCCTGGCGTTCGCTCACCTCACGAAGTCGCTCGAGAGCGAGTTCGTGCGGCACCTGCTTGGCGAGGTCGTGGGCGGGCGTGCCCTCCTCGCTCGAGAACGTGAAGAACCCGGCCCAGTCGAGTTGGGCGGCGTCGATGAAATCAAGCAGGACCCTTTGATCGTCCTCGGTCTCGCCCGGGTAGCCCAGGATGAACGACGAGCGAAACGTCGCGTCGGGTTCGCTGCTGCGAATGGCTTCGATGCGCTCGAGGAAGCGACCGGCGTCGCCCCAGCGTCGCATTGCTGGTAGTAAGCTCACGCCTACGCGTGCTGGAGCGAAAGGTCGAAGTACGGACCCGCCCGGGTTTCGAGAACGTCTCGATCAACCCACTGGTCAGTCCCGACGGATACAAGTACAAGAGCCGGGACTCGCTCGACCTCACGACCAAGCGCGCGAGTGAGTTCGATGAGCGGTTGCGTGCCGCCCTCGTCGAGTACTTCGACCGCCTCGCCGTTGGCGTCCTGCCCGGCGACGGTCGTGGCCCCAACTCGCGAGGTCTTGGGCAATGAGGACGAGTCCTCCTTGACGCCGCCCTGCACGAGAGCACGCGCTTCGACGAGAATCTCCTCAGTAAGTCGAGCGAGAACGTTGGTCACCACGAAAGCGGTATCGCACAGAACCCGCAACGCCGGTCACAGCCCTCAGCGATCCTCCACGTACGCCCAGGGCGTCGCGGACTTGGGCCAAGGCAGATTCCACAAATCAAAGGACGGCCTCGCGCGCGCACGTAACGCCACTGGCGTCTTCGCAGTGAGGCTCTCACCGAATCCCGCGACCAAGTCCACTTCGGGCAGTTGCTCGCTCTCTGCCCTACCGTTCCCTGCCTTATTGACCCCCGCGCCCAGCCCTCGTATCGTTAAGGCTGGAGCATCATGAAGCCTTCCTTTCAAAGCGCCCGCATCGGCATTGCCGTCGCCGTAATCCTCTGCACCGTTGGCTGGCTGGCATATACCGGCTATAGCTCCAACAAGAGCTACTACGTCACCATCTCCGAGCTTGGCGGCATGGGAGACAAGGCTTACCACAGCAATCTCCGCGTCGAGGGCTTCGTCCAGCCCGGTTCCATCGTGACCAAGGGAACCGACGTGAACTTCGTCCTCAACGAATTCGAGAGCCACAATCCCCAAAGCCCCCAGCGGCCGTCTCCTCAATGTCTCTTACCGGGGAACCGAGCCGCCGCCCGACACTTTCAAAGACGACGCGCAGGCCCTCGCGATCGGCACCTATGGCCGCGACGGCGTCTTCCACGCCAATGAGCTTCAGGCCAAATGCGCCAGCAAATACGCTCCGGCTCAGCCCGGCGCAACTCCGTCTACGCCCGCCACGCCGCCCGGCGCAAAACCGAACACCGCCTCTGTTCCGGCATCCGAGTCTCCGGCGTACACGTCTGCCGGATCATCCCCACAGCCCGCCGCCAACTAACCGCATGACGCCGAACGCACCCGAAGCCGCCGGCACACCTGCACACCTTCATCCCGATCCCGCCCGGCCCGATCAGGCCCGACCCCAAAGCGCGAAACCAGAAAACGCGCGACCCCAAAACGCGAAACCCAATAACGCGCAACTCAATCAAGTCTCCAAGCTCTTCGGCAGCTTTGCCGCTCTCCGCCAGGTCTCTCTCGATTTCGAGCCGGGCCGCTGCTACGTTCTCCTCGGCGAAAACGGCGCCGGCAAATCCACGCTCCTGCGCATTCTCGCCGGCCTTCTTCGCCCCACGCACGGAACCGTCAGCGTCTTCGGCGAATCTCAACCCCATGATGCCCGCGCCCGCATCGGCTACATGAGCCACGCGCCCATGCTTTATGACGAGCTAACCGCGCAGGAGAATCTCCGCTACTTCAGCCGCCTCTATCCGGGCCGCCCCTGCCTCACGCCCGCCGACGCGCTTCGCCAAGTCGGCCTCGACCCCGATCTCAACCGCCTCGTCGGCCAATACTCGCAAGGCATGCGCCAGCGCACATCGCTCGCCCGCGTGCTGCTCTCCGTCCCCGAGCTACTCCTGCTCGACGAGCCTTTCTCCAACATGGATGTCGAAAGCGCCAGCCAGATGGTCGCGCTCCTCGCAGGCTTCCGCCAGTCCAATCGGACAATTGTTCTCACGACCCATCAACGCGAGCTCGCCGCTCCCATCGCGGACTTCGTCATCACCCTTCACGCCGGCCGCGTCGCATCAATAAATGAGGTTGCCCCATCCTCGGACAAAAATGAGGTTGCCCCATCCTTGGCGTCTCGCCCGCACGGCGAGACGCCAAGGGTGGGAAACCATCTTTCCAAACCCATCGACCCGCGCGAAGAGGGCCAATCCCACCCAGAGGTCCAATCTTGACCCGCGCCCTCTTCACTCATCTCGCCAAAGATCTCCGCATCGAGTGGCGCACCCTCGACGCCATGATCTCCATGATTTTCTTTTCCGGCCTCGTCGTCGTCCTTTTCTCCATCGCCTTCGATCCCCGCGGCGCATTCTCGCAGCAAATCGCCGGCGGCGTCCTCTGCGTGGCCACCATGTTCGCCTCGGTCAGCGCACTCAATCAAGCCTGGGCCCGCGAAATCCGCCATCAGGTCATGGACGCGCAGCGCATGGTCCCGTCGCCCGGCGCGGAGCTCTACCTCGCCAAGACCATCGCCAACTTTCTCTTCGTCACCATCGTGCAGCTCATCCTCGCGCCCTTTTTCTTCGTCTTCTATAACCTTCACATCGTTGGCAACGCCTGGCAGCTCGCGCTCGTTCTCCCTCTTGGCACCTGGGCACTCGTCGTCAACGGAGTCTTTTTCGCCGCGCTCGCCATCGGCAGCCGCAGCCGCGAGCTGCTCCTCTCGCTCATTCTCTTTCCCATCTTCATTCCCGCTCTTCAGGCCATGGTCCAGGCCACCACCTACATCCTCACCGGCGACGGCGACCCCACTCTCTGGATCAAAATGCTTCTCGGCTACGACATCATCTTCACCACCGCCAGCCTGATGCTGTTCGACATCGTCTTCCACGCCGAATAGCCGAGCCTTAATGTAGCGCCGGCATCCTCGCTCGTACCTGAACTTGCGCTCCGCCCGCGAGCAGTCTTTCTTGGATCCTGTACAAAAAGGAACAGCACGCATCGATTCAGGTCGTTACGATTTGCGCAGGTGATGTGAGGGCGACGTAAATCGGTCTCCACGCAGACAACGAAATGCCACAACAGAACGAATGCACCTGGGAGAAACCCATGAATCGCGTACCTGACACAGAGTTGGTTCTTATTCCTGGCGGAACCCTGATCACGGCCACTCCGGAAGAAGGGCGCAGACTTGCCATCACAATGGCTCGGCACATGATTCACAATATCCAGCCGGACCTCGACGTTCTCAAGGCCGGTCGGCCTACCTACGCAACAAATCCTGACAGCCTCATCGCCGCCAGCCAGGTCGTCGCCATCGAATTCCAGACGATCGCGGCCGCCAATAACTACTGGCGCAAATAGACGGCTTCTGTAGCTCCGTTAACGCCACATGAAATTCGCCCACCACCTTGCTCCGCCGCAGTCCTTGTGTTACATTCTCGCCATGAAGTCATTTGCCCAAGCCTCCGAAATGACACTCTGAAATGTGTTGTTGCGCCGCTATCTGCTGTGCGCACTCGCATTCTGGCGTGAGGAAATGGCTGGGCTAAAGCACTAAACAAGCTGCCGTCTCCAATGTACCCACCGCCAGAATTTGCTCTGGCTGGTGGGTTTTCTATTTTTGGCCCAAAATTTCCCGGCCTGATTTGGAGCTTTGAGAATCTGGAGGCAATCGCAGCATGAAATGAGTTTGTCGCAGTGGGCTGGTGGCGAAGTGGCTAACGCGCGGGTCTGCAAAACCTGTATTCGCGGGTTCAATTCCCGCCCAGCCCTCCAATTTTCACAGTTCTTCGATGAGCCGCGCCGGCAAGTTGAATCTCAAGCGCCCTACTTGCCCACCGCACCATTGCTCGGCACTTGCGGCGGATCAAAAAGTTCCAGCCTCACATGCCAGCTCGTAGACGCATGAGGCTCAAGCGTTACCAGGCCTGTGTCCATGCCCTTCCACTCCGCGCCGAACGCGTCCATGTAGTTGTACTGCTCTTCGATCGCGCAAAACGTATCGCCCTTCGCCGACCACAGGTGCAGTGTGCGAATCTCCGGCGACAGTCCGCGCACGCGGATCGCATAGTTTGCCTTCGGGTCGGAAAGCCAAGCGTCAATACTCCCTGCCATTCGTCCGTGTCAGTTTCGAAAAGTTAATCGAGGTCGAAGCATCCGGCATCGTCGCGCCCTGCGGTGAGCGATAATCCTTCGCGCGTTCCTTCCACCGGCTTCAACTCCCCCGTGGGCCGGCCGTCAATCGTGTCCACCACGCCATACAAATCTGCTGGCAAATGCACGCGTGCCTGCGCGCGATCTCCGCTCACGATGCGCAGAAACGGGTGCCAGCCCATGCCCATCGGTTCCGGTTCATCGCCCACGTTGGTTGCTGTCACCTGAATATCGACCGCATCGCCCGTAAGCGCGATTCTGAAATGCACATCGGTTTTTGAAAGCCAATAGCCATTGAAGTCCCCCGCATGAATCACGGCAGTCAGCGTCTGCCCGTCACGTGTATTCCTCACATGCAGGTCCTCCGCCTTCATCATGTTCAGCAGGCCATGCACGCTGTAGTGACCGAGATAATCGTTCGGCAGATGAATCGTCTTCCCGTGCCACACCACGTTCACCAGGCTCTTGTCGGCGGAGAGTTCTCCACCGGCGCGGCTCGTAAACGGAATCAAAAACGCCCCGCCAAAGGAATGATTCAGGTTGCCGAACGCATCGTCCCCTTGCCCGTTCAACTTCTGCGCCGCTTCATCCAGCGACGGCGACCGCAACAGCTCTGTCTCGCCCTTGCCGGGCAAATTCGCCGTGATCTGAAAAGTATTAAGCCCACGCCCCGGCAGCAGAGTAATCGAGGTGAATTCGCGCTTTGCGCCATTGGACGTAGCCTTGCGCTCCAGCCGCAGCGGCGGCATTCCTCCAATCAGCGGCTGTTTAAGCGCCTGATCAGGCGCCGGTTTAAGCACCTGTCCTGCCGCGGCATCAGGGAGCAACACCAGAGCAGACGGCAACACCAAAGCACAAAGCAAAACACCAACCGAAACGAAATACGCGCGCAGCAGCCTCGACCCACCAAGATTTGACCAGCCAACATTCATGCAGGCAATCTTTGCTTGCCCGGCAGAACACAGTCAAGCCCCGGCAAAACACAGTCAAGCGAAGACTGCAATCGCACGCAAACCGAGGGTGCCCCCGGTCCCTTGCATTTGGGGACCGGGGATCGAACGACCTCATCCATTTGCACGATTAGCTAGGGGCTAGAAGCTAGCAGCTAGAGGCTGCCTTTCGCGCCGATCACCTTCGCCAGCGTGGCGCCAATCTCGGCCGGCGAAATCACCACATGAATGCCCGCTGCGGTCATGGCCTTCATCTTGTCGGCCGCCGTTCCCTGCCCGCCGCTGATGATTGCGCCCGCGTGGCCCATGCGCCGCCCCGGGGGCGCCGTCTGCCCGGCGATGAAACCAACCACCGGCTTCTTCACATACTGCTTCACAAACTCCGCCGCCGCTTCTTCCGCCGATCCGCCGATTTCGCCGATCATGATGATCGCTTCAGTCTCCGGATCATCGTTGAGCAACCGCAGCGCATCGATGTGCGTCGTTCCAATAATCGGATCGCCGCCGATGCCGATCGCCGTCGACTGCCCGATTCCGCGTTGCGTCAGCTGATGCACCGCCTCGTAAGTCAGCGTGCCCGAGCGCGAAACAATACCAATCGATCCTTCTTTGTGAATCCGTCCCGGCATAATGCCGATCTTCGCCTTGCCCGGCGAAATCACGCCCGGACAATTCGGCCCGATGAGCCGCGACTTTGACGTCTTCAGCTTGGCCCACACCTTCACCATGTCGAGCGTCGGAATGCCTTCCGTGATGCACACAATCAGCGGAATCCCCGCGTCCTCAGCCTCAAGAATTGCGTCGGCGGCAAACGGCGGCGGCACAAAGATCATCGTCGCGTTCGCGCCCGTCTCTCGAACCGCGTCGGCCACGGTGTTGAACACCGGCCAGCCCTCGTGTACCGTCCCGCCTTTGCCCGGCGTAACTCCGCCGACTACTTTCGTCCCGTACTCCGCGCAGCCCTTGGCGTGGAACGTGCCTTCCTTGCCCGTAATGCCCTGCACAATCAGCCGCGTATTTTTATCAACCAATACTGACATGAGAAACAGCTCCTGACTTTCACCGCTAAGCTGTCAGCCCTCAGCTTTCAGCCCTTAGCCCTGGGACCCAGTTTATGAATGAGAGAGGTTAGCATCTTTGAAACTTCCTCACTCAAAGCTGCAGCTTCGTCAATCTCTCGTTCGCTGCCCAATTCCAGTCTCTTTACTACGATCAGTTGAGTTTTCAACTCGAACACCGATCCCAAAGCAACTCCAAGAAACTGCCGAAACTCTGCGGGGTTAAGCCGCCCTCGCCCTTCCGCGATGTTGCTTGCCACGGAAACGCTCGCTCGGCGCATCTGCGAAACCAAACCGTACAATTCATCTTTGGGAAATCCCCGCGTCAACCTGTAGGTACAAACTGTTAGATCTATCGCACGTTGCCAGACGGTCATGTCGCGCACGTCTTGCGGCATTTCATTCCCCTGAATTTCAATCGGACTAAGGTCAAGGCGATTTTAGCTGATGGCTGAAAGCTGACGGCTGATAGTGGCGGCTTCTAGCTAGAAGCTGCTTTTACGACCATCTCCGCCGCTTCCTTCATCGTTGCGCCCACCTGAAAATTCAATCCCGACTCCTTCAGAATCTGGCGTCCTTCTTCCACGTTCGTGCCTTCGAGCCGCAGCACAATCGGCACTTTCACGTCGAGATTCCGCGCCGCCGCCACCACGCCCGTCGCCAGCCGGTCAACGCGCAAAATGCCGCCAAAGATATTGATGAAGATCGCTTTCACGTTCTTGTCTGAAAGCAGAATCTCAAACGCGTGCTCAATCTGCTCCTGCGTCGCGCCGCCGCCCACATCCAGAAAATTCGCCGGGCTGCCGCCCGCATACTGAATAATGTCCATCGTCGCCATCGCCAGCCCCGCGCCATTCACCATGCAGGCGATCGTGCCGTCGAGCTTGATGTAGTTCAGCGCGTACTTGCTCGCCTCAACTTCCAGCGGATCCTCCTCAGCCACGTCGCGCAGCGCCTTGATGTCCGGATGGCGAAACAGCGCGTTGTCGTCGAAGGTCATCTTTGCGTCGAGTGCGAACAGCGAGCCGTCGGTCGTCGTGATGAATGGATTGATCTCCAACAGCGACGCGTCCGCTTCAATGAATGCTTTGTAGAGGCTTTGGAAGAAAGCGACCGCATGATTGATCTGCGCAGGCTTAAGCCCCAGCGCAAAGGCCAGCTTGCGCGCTTGCCACGCGCCAAATCCAACCGCCGGATCGATCGTCTCCTTGAAAATTGCCTCGGGCGTCTTTGCGGCTACTTCCTCAATCTCCATGCCGCCGGCCTGCGAAGCCATAAACACCAGCTTGCCCTCGGTCCGGTCAAGCACAATACCCAGATAAAGCTCGCGCTCAATCGCCGCCGTCTCTTCAATCAACAGCCGTTGCACCTTCTGCCCCTGCGGCCCGGTCTGGTGCGTCACCAGCGTCATGCCCAGAATGTTTTTGCTGTGCAGTTCGGCGTCTTCGCGTGTCTTGGCCACTTTCACGCCGCCGCCCTTGCCGCGGCCCCCCGCGTGAATTTGCGCCTTCACCACCACGCCCGGAGCGCCCTCGGCAAAAAGCTTGCGCGCTACCGCTACGGCCTCCTCAAAGGTCGCAGCTTCCTCGCCTTTGGGCACGGCGACGCCATACTTCGCCAGGATTCCCTTTGCTTGATACTCGTGAATTTTCATCTTTGGATTGAGTCCGCCAGGGTGGAGTTCGTTGAGAGGCTTCAACGCGCAGGCCTGCAAATGCAGCACCAACGCGACATTTCAACTTGTAGGTCAATACTATCTTGGCGCACGAAGCCCCGGCAAACCGAGCGTGGTCGCAGAGCGAACTTCGCGGCACAAGCTTGCCATTACCATTGAAGTGATATGGCGCAATTGAAAGAACTGCTCAAGCCCCTGGCCGAAGACGGCGCGGCGCTCACCCGTGAGCAGGCGGCTGAAGTCCTTGAGGAGATCCTCGCCGGCAGCGTGCCGGATGTTGAAACAGCTGCGCTGTTGACAGTCCTCGCCACGCGCGGTGAGCAGGCTCCCGAGCTGGCCGGCTTCGTCGACGTAATGCGCCGGCACTCCGTGGCAATGCCGTTCACTGATGCCGAGCGCGACGAGCTAGTCGATTGCGTCGGCACCGGCGGCGGCGGCCCGCAAACATTCAACATTTCCTGTGGCGCCGCGCTCGTTGCCGCGGCCGCAGGAGCACGTGTCGCCAAGCACGGCAACCGCGCCATCACTTCGCGCTGCGGCGCTGCCGACGTGCTTGAAGCACTCGGCGTTCCCATCGAGCTTTCGCCCGAGCTGGCCGTTGAATGTCTGCGCGAAACAGGCTTCGTCTTCCTCTTCGCGCCACTTTATCACACGGCCATGAAGGCTCTCGGTCCGTTGCGCCGCGCGCTCGGCTTTCGCACGATCTTCAACTTGGTAGGTCCGCTCACGAATCCCGCGCACGCGCGCACTCAGGTAATAGGCGTGCTTGCTCCCAGCCGCGTCTTGCTCGTTGGCCGCACTCTGCTGATGCTGGGCGCTAAACGCGCCTTCGTTGTCCATGGCACTGACGGCATTGACGAGCTCACCACCACCGGCGAATCCATTGTTGCCCGCATTGAAGAGAACGAAAAAGGCGAACCCCAACTCAAGGCCGCGCGCATTACGCCAGAGATGGCCGGCCTGTCGCGCACTACAATCGACCAGTTCATTGGCGGCGATCTTGCCACCAACAAAGCGCTTCTCTATGACGTGATCACGGGCTCTGCCGGCGCGCGCCGCGACGTCGTCTTGCTCAACGCGGCCGCTGTATTTGGTCGCCGCAGGCCTCGCCGGCGATCTAAAAGAAGGCGTCGCCATGGGCGCCGAGGCTATCGATACGGGCGAAGCCGCCGCCACGCTCGCCAAGCTGCAACAATTCGGCGCGAAGCACGCAACGAAACAATAATCCCGAATGCCGCCTGGCAAGCCCTCGATCTGTTCGTTTGCGCGCCCCTACAGCAGCCCCGACCTCCCAGAGATTCGCCGCGAAAGAATCCACGAAAGCATTGGAGCTACAAGCGCCACCGCAACCCATCCAACTGGTTCCAACGCGTGCATGTTCACAGCGGGCCAATGCAGCTGCGCAAACGAAATCTCGCGCGCAGATGTCACACCCGCGCGCACCATTTCAAATCCGCACCAGCCGAGAACAGCGACAGCCAGCACGATTCCGGGCAGCGCGCGCAGCCACGGGAAGGGAATTGGTTTAGGCATAGCGGCTTCTTCGCGCACCCGTTCCATCGTCGCCGCCAGAAAACCCGACGAAGGAATCAACTCCTCCTCGGCCGCCAGAATTCGCTCGATCACGGCGTCACCCGTCTCCGGTTTCACATTGGGTTTCATTACACGACCTCCGTCTTCGGCCCAATCGTCGAACTCATCACCTGTGCGCTTTGTTCTCTCAGGTGCGGAAATCTTTTTCTAAGCAGTTCGCGGCCCCGCGCCAGGCGCGCCTTTACCGTTCCCTCGGGCAAGCCCATCGTACGCGACGCGGCGGCCACATCCATCTCATGAAAGTAGTAAAGCACCACCGGCTCGCGATAGCGATGCGGCAGCGCCAGCACTGCCCTCCGCACGGCATCGTGGCTTTGCTTTTCGGCCAGTCCATCGTGCTGCGTAGCGGGGCCGGCAGGCTCGGCCACATCTTCCAGCGGCACATTCACCGCAGGAAACCGCTGCAGCTCAGTGCGAAACACATTCGCGGCGAGAGCAAATAACCAGGTGGAGAAACTCGACTCGCGCCTCCATCCGGCTAGCCCTCGCCACGCGCGCAAAAAGGCCTCCTGAGCCATCTCTTCGGCGCGGCCACGATCGCGGCAGTAGCGCCAGGCCATGTTCACCAGGGGCCCCTGCCAGCGGCGAACAATTCCCTCAAAGGCTTGAGCATCGCCGGCAAGCACGCGCTCCACATCGGCCAGGTCTTCTTCGGCGCTCATCGCTGCTGGCATTTCGAAAAGCGCTCCTATCAAAATCGGTTCAGACCTGATCGACTCAAACCTGATTAAGCCTGCTCAATCCTGAGCAAACTAGCTCAAACCTGCTCGAACCCGCTCAAACCTGTCCGACCGTCCCCGTCCGCTTCCGGTTGCATTTTCTTTGAAATATCTTCCTCAAAAGATTATGCAACCGAATCCTGACCCCTCATGTCGTACCAGTCGCAAGGGGAAAATCCCTGGCAAGGAGGAAGTGATGTTCCCAGGAACAGGAAATAACGTCCAGACGCTCGCAATTATGTTTCCGGTCGCGATCATTTTGGTGGTGTTTGCATTCGTCAGCGTTCTCCACTGGATCGACAGCCAGCGCAAAGAGCGCGATGCGTTCTACAAAGCGGAAACCGTTCGCAGGGTGACCGAGGCCTCCGGCGAAGGCGCCAAGGCCGCACTCGAACTGATGAAGGCGGACGAGCGGCTCAAACGGCTCAAAGCACGGGAAGGCTTGAAGATCGGCGGCCTCATCAACATTGGCGCTGGAGTTGGTGTGATGATCTTCCTCCATGAGTTGCTTCCCGGGACGGCGATCTACCTTTGCGGGTCCATTCCTGCCCTCATTGGCGTTGGTTTCATCGCATACATTTACGTTCTCGCCGCGCCAATCGAGTAGCAGTCGAGTAGGGCTCGAGCAAGATACTCCGGCGGGCATGCCCCGGGGTCCTAGGGCGTCGAGGTAGACTTGTCCCCCAGCAAGCCGCGACAATAGAAGAGTTGTCCCGCCGAACGTGGGCCTGTGGCGCAGCTGGGAGCGCGTCCCGGTGTGGCGGGGAAGGTCGTAGATTAGTTCCCAGTCACGTCCAGCAAATTCTTGGTATGCCAGCCGTTTACATCCTGCAAAGTCAAAGCAGCGATCGCTTTTATATAGGATCAGCTGCCGATGCCAAGACTCGATTGGCAGAGCACCAGCGCGGACAGACGCCATCCACCCGCGGCAGAGGCCCGTGGATCCTTGTCTATCAGGAGAAGTTCGCCACAATTGTGGAAGCACGGCGCCGCGAAAGGCAATTGAAGAGTTGGAAGTCTCACCGCACGATCCAAATGCTGATCGACTCGAAGCAGTAACCCGCTAGCGCGCCCCGGCTTGCCGGGGAGGTCGTCGGTTCGGTCCTGACCAGGTCCACAAAGAGTTGATGATTTGAGAGGTTGAGACGTCTGCGCGCCCCGGCTTGCCGGGGAGGTCGTCGGTTCGATCCTGACCAGGTCCACAAAGAGTTGATGATTTGAGATGTTGAGACGTCTGCGCGCCCCGGCTTGCCGGGGAGGTCGTCGGTTCGATCCCGATCTCCAAAGTATCGAGATTGACTTGTCCCCCAGCGAGCCGCGACAATAGAAGAGTTGTCCCGCCGAACGTGGGCCTGTGGCGCAGCTGGGAGCGCGCTTCCATGGCATGGAAGAGGTCGTCGGTTCGATCCCGACCAGGTCCACCAAGAGTTGATTGATTTGAAAGGTTGAGACGCTCCGCGCCCCGGCTTGCCGGGGAGGTCGTCGGTTCGATCCCGACCAGGTCCACCAAGAATTGATTGATTTGAGAGGTTGAGACATCTGCGCGCCCCGGCTTGCCGGGGAGGTCGTCGGTTCGATCCCGACCAGGTCCACCAAGAGTTGATTAATTTGAGAGGTTGAGACATCTCCGCGCCCCGGCTTGCCGGGGAGGTCGTCGGTTCGATCCCGACCAGGTCCACCAAGAGTTGATTGATTTGAGAGGTTGAAACGTCTGCGCGCCCCGGCTTGCCGGGGAGGTCGTCGGTTCGATCCCGACCAGGTCCACCAAGAATTGATTGATTTGAGAGGTTGAAACATCTGCGCGCCCCGGCTTGCCGGGGAGGTCGTCGGTTCGATCCCGACCAGGTCCACCAAGAGTTGATTGATTTGAGAGGTTGAAACGTCTGCGCGCCCCGGCTTAGCCGGGGAGGTCGTCGGTTCGATCCCGACCAGGTCCACCAAGAGTTGATTAATTTGAGAGGTTGAGACATCTGCGCGCCCCGGCTTGCCGGGGAGGTCGTCGGTTCGATCCCGACCAGGTCCACCAAGAGTTGATTGATTTGAAAGGTTGAAACATCTGCGCGCCCCGGCTTGCCGGGGAGGTCGTCGGTTCGATCCCGACCAGGTCCACCAAGAGTTGATTAATTTGAAAGTTTGAGACGTCTGCGCGCAATTGACCCCCCTTCACCAGCTTGATAAGATGAAGGTGCGGGGTGGAGCAGCCCGGTAGCTCGTTGGGCTCATAACCCAAAGGTCGCTGGTTCAAATCCAGCCCCCGCAACCAATCTGCTCAACAATCTAAAGAGCATAGAAAAAGGCCGCCCGTGAGCGGCCTTTTTCATTTGCGCTTGACGGAATCCAAATTCGACGGAATCCAAATATGAAGTAATCCAACTGCAGGAACTGCTGGCCACCCGGGGCCGAATCCTGGAATCAGCCCGCCGCAATCGCCTAGATGTTCACATCCGTTGCGTTCTCATCGGGCTCGCCTTCAACCGCGATGCGCAGCGAGCGCAGAAAGTGCAGGTCGTTCGGCGTGAAGGTTCCAACCTCGCCTCCGCCCGTCTCATCCGCTCCTGTTGCGGCATTTTTCTCGGAGACTTCATTTAGGCCGATCGTAGCTTCGAGCATGAGCAGCACATCGAATCCATATTTCCGAATGTCTTGCACCACACCCGCGATCGTTTCGCTCTCAATCACCGACTCATGGATGGCCTCGCCCAGTTGCTGAATCAGTTCACGCAGACGAGATGTCACGGCTACCTCCATGATTGCGAAATGCCTGCGAACATGACCGGCGTCCTGCAGGATCGGAATGCCGGCCACAAATTGGAATCTATTTACCTTACTTCCATTCAGGTCCGAGAGCAACCCGCTCCCGCCAAACCCAGCTGTCGAGCCACGCTGCCGTGTCCCGATAAGCACCCTAAGCCACTGCTACCATCATAAACGGTATGTATCCGCGAAACATTGGTCGGGCACTGGGCATTGGTGTCCGCGTCGCTGGGCGAATTGCCGGGCAGCGCATTGCTGCCTCTGCGCAATCTGCCGCGCCTGCGCCTCATGCCGATATCAATTCCGTTAGGGCTCGATCCGCCGTCGCAGCACAATCTGCCGTCGCCTCATCCGGCCCAGCGATTCAAGCACAATCTCCAGCGCAATCCGCCGTGCGCACCGCGGCTCAAACCAGTCGCGGCCTCAGCAGCGGTATCAGTGGTTTCCTTCGCCCCTTCCGCCGCATTGGCGGAATCGTCTGGCTCGAAGTCACCGGCTCATTTTTCCTGTTATTCGCCGCCATCTTCGCTCTCCGTCTTTGGCAGAACTGGTCAGGGACCAGCGGGATTTCGCGAGACTTCGCCATCGGCGCAGCGGTGGTTTTTCTCTACCTGGGAGTCAGCTCATTCTGGCGCGCGCGGCGCAGGTGACCGCGACCAGCTCGTCGGACCTTTCTACAGACCGCTAGCGTCCACATTCGCGCCGGTCGCGAACACCGCACCATCGAAAATGATCATTCGTTCCTGGCGAAGATTGGCCACACTGTCCAGCGGCGAGTGCCTCGTAAGAATGAACCGGCTCAGAAACCCTGCCTTGATTTGCCCAA
The DNA here is from genome assembly GCA_963763585.1 of uncultured Acidobacteriaceae bacterium. GTDB lineage: Bacteria > Acidobacteriota > Terriglobia > Terriglobales > Acidobacteriaceae > Telmatobacter. Next base: position 14,058 of record CAVXPR010000005.1, read on the forward strand.
AGCTCTCTTTGAAAGCCAGCCTCTTTGATCCGGCGCCCGTGGCCGAGTTGATCACGGCCAGCGGCGAAAGTCCGGCACGCTGCATCAATTCCAATTCATACAACAAGCCCAACCCATGGGCCACGCCGTAGGAACCGGCGTCGCTGCCCACTATCACTTGCACGCCCATCGCATGAGCCTTCATCAGGCTTTCCGCGTGCGCATCCAGAATCTTCTTCAGGTTCGCGACGACCTCGGCATCCCAGCCCATCCGATCCGCGTGATCCACCTGCTTCTGCACGGGCGCAAATGTCGGCACCCACGCAATCTGCTTGTCGCGCATCTTCGCCAGCTGATCGTCGCGAACAAAAAATCCGTGCTCCACCGTGTCCACGCCGCCATCGATCACATGATCGATTCCCACGTCGCCCGACGCATGCGCCAGCGTCTGCTTCCCAAAATCCTTCGCTGCTGCCACAATCTCGGCCACCTCTTCCGTCGACATCTGCGGCGCGGTCGTTACCGCGCCCTTCTTGAAGTTGATAATCCCTGTCGGAATCAACTTGATGCGATCAGCCCCGGCCTTCACGCGCATTTCCACGCACTGCCGCGCCGTCAAACAATCCTCAAGCGCCTCCGCCATAAATGCGCCATATCGCCCGCGATGATGAATCGCCGCGCCAGGGCTATCGATATACGGCATCAACGGCCGTTCGCTGCGCGCGGAAAGCTTGCTCAGCGCCAGGCCTACGCCATCTTTGTCGCCGGCGTCGCGCGTTGCCATGATCCCCAGCCGCACCAGTCTCTCCAGCCGCTGCTTCGCATGGCCGAGCAACTCCGCAGGAGTCTGCTTTAAGAATGCGGACCGCTTGTCCGCATCGAGTTCGCCGCCTTCGAGAAAGTAGTGCGTGTGCGCGTCCGTCAATCCCGGCAGCAGCGTGTATTGGGGTAGGTCGTGATCCGGCTCGGATTGCCCGGTGCGCACCAGATCCCGTGGCGGAGTATCCTCGCCGGCAAAAAGAATCGCCTTCCCGTCATACACAACATGCGCATTGCGCAAAGGCAAAGTGCTCACGCCGTCCAGCAGCGTTCCTACGCGCAGCCAGACTCGGCGGTCATCTATCTTAGCGGCAAGCAGATCAATTTCGAGCATGTTTCGCAGCCGCGATCCAGCGGTTCCACAATAGCTATACACGGGTCCGCAGCCGTTGAGTGGCTTTTTTATCAAGAAAAAGCCACCCGGCTAGATCTTGGTAACGGCACGTGAATTGTGGAACCGCTCAAAAATCGACGGGCTCACCCTCTCTGCAAATATTCATGATGGCTTCCGCCTGACGGAATCCCGTGATTTCCGAGGTCTCGCCCTCGCCCGGTCGCCCCTGTTCCAAAGCCTCACGCAACTTCTCCACCATAGGATGATCGGCCGGCAACGGCAAAGGTGTCTTCTCCGGATTTGCCAGCGCAAAATCCAGGCCGACTTCCATACCCAGCGTCAGGTAAGCCCTCTCCAGTTCCTCGCGCACTTCCTTCGGTGTTCCCCACGCGAAGTTCGAGAGGCCCACGATCAGGTGCACGCCCTTCAAATCCGGATCGGCGCTGATCAGCCGCATCGCGTCGAGCCCAATATTCACCAGGCCGTATGTATCCGCGCCCACCGGCGCCAGTCCGGGATCAATAATGATCTGATCGTTGCGGCGGCCAGCTTTTGTCACAAGCAGTTCCACGAAATACTTGGCCGCGCGATAAGAATCCTGCGGATTCAGGCACTGCGAAGTTCCGCCGGGCACAAACGTCTCTGACGCCATCACCACGGCCAGCGTGTCGTAGTGCTTCACCAGCTCGACCATCTCGTCCAGCCGCGTTCGGGACGCGGCCAGAGAATTCAGAATCGGCGGCCCGCTTTTCTTCCGGTCGTAGTGCTTGAGCGCAATCTTGTGGTAGTCCACTGACGGATTGTCGAACGCAATCGGTATCGATGTAGCTTCCTGAATGGCCGGAATCACATCGGGCAGAAAGTCGAGCATCTCCTGGCTCCGCACTTGAATCCGCTGCGTGCCGTCGATGTTCAGCGTCACGTATTCCGCGCCCAGGTCGGCCTGCAGTTTGGCCAGTTGCCCATAGCCCGCCGGATCGCGCTCGGTGAACGCCTTGCGCGCGCGGGCATAAGAGTTGTTCATCAATTCGCCGACAATATGCAATCTTCTATTCATTGTTTTTGAAGCTCCGGAATGGGAGTGGCAGTCTCCGCCTTTGCAGTTTTTGGTTTTGAACTATGATCGCGGCCCAGCCACAGGTTGGCCCACGCCGACGTTCCCCGCAGCCCCTGATTCTGCACAACGGGTACGTGGTCGAGCAGCTCCTGTTCGCGGCCGTCGTGTTTCAGCCGCTCGTAAGCGCGCAGCCAGATGCAGTCGCCATATCCCTCCACCTCGCAGCGGCCTTCGCGCGTTCCGCCGCACGGTCCGTTGCGCTGATTCTTCGCGCATTGCGATTCCGGGCAGAGATACGCGACGTCGGGCAGCGAGCAATCGCCGCAATCCTTGCAGCGGTAGAGAACAGCCTTACTCACCTCTTCAACTACACGCAGCGCGGGTGGTCCCTGCATCGGGTTCTTCGAGTTCGCGCAAGCCTTCGCGCCCCAGCGCGCAAACGCCGTGCCGGGAGCGAACATGGTCGCATGGGCCAGCTTGGAAAGCGGGTACGAGATGCTCACATGCTCTGAAGCGGTTTTCGGCCGCGGTGTTTCGCTCTTCGCATCGGCCAGCCCAGTCGCTGGATCCTCTGCATAGAAGAAAAACTCTTCCGGCCGCGAGAACCTGATCTCTCTCGCGAACTGCTTCCAGTCGTCCGGCGCAAAGCTCCGCTCAATTTCAAGAATGCGTTCAATCGCCGGCAGGCTATGCACTCCGCCCAGATAAACGCCGCGAAACCCGAGTCCGCGATAGACCGCGATCTGCTTCGCCGCCAGCTCCAGAAAAAACGCCTTGCCGCGGTCCGCAGATCCTGCCTGACTCCGGCAAACTTCCCACAGCGCGTCGCTCACCACCACGCCGGGAATCTTGCCCTCATGGAAAAGATCGGCCACGCGCGGGCTCAGCACATACACATTCCCAATCAGCGGCGTCGCCTTCATCCCGTGCTCGTCCATGTAGCAGCGCAGTTCCGAAATCTTTCGCGAGTCGAAGCCAATCTGGTTAATGATGAATTGCGCGCCGCACTCCACTTTCTTCCTGAGCTTTTCGTACTGCGGAATGACCTCGCCCTCGCGCAGCTTGAAGTTGGTGGTCACCGCGCCAATCGAGAACTGCGTCTTCTCCAGTTGCTGCCGTTTTCCATTCGCTGCCGCCGCGCCAAGTCCCTGGTTCATGTTCTCGAGCAACGAAATCAGACCAATGGAATCGATGTCGAACACCGGCCGCGCCAGCCCATCGTTGCCCGCCACCGGGTAGTCGCCCGTCATCGCCAGAATGTTGTTGAACCCTTCGCTGTTCAGCATCCAGGCTTCGCTCTCCAGTCCATTCCGGTTCAGGTCCTTGCAGGTCAGGTGAATCACGACTTCTTTTCCGGCATACAAAATCGGCCGGCCCAGAACCAGCGGCGCAAGTTGCGGATTGCCTCCGGCATTATCCGTAATCGAGATCCAGTCAATGTCAGGGCACGCGACCAATCGTTGGCAAAGTCGCGCGCCTTGATCGCGTTCACTCCGGCCATCGATCCGCGGACAGACACCAACTCCGTAGCGACAAGAAATCGCTTCGCATCGGCGAGTTTTTCGCGCAGCGTCGGCATCGGCCCTCGACGTCAGTCCTAGACATCAGCCTCGACATCAGCCCTCGAAAGGCTCCAAAAGGAGGGTATCATGAATTTATTCGAGTCGTGAATTATAGAGTCGACAGGCCTGCTATGACACTGTAACTAAGGAAGATATATCGAGAGCTTGCTCGTCCGATTTCGAGGCGCCGGCGTCTCGCCTAACGCCCGCGTCTCGCCTAATCTCGATCGGCAGGCCCGGCTTCGCCCGGCCCCGCCTTGCCCTTCCCAGCTGTGAACGACCGGAGCGCCACGGCGCCGAGCAACCCAATCACAAGAACCAACGCGAGCCACAACAACGACGGATGCTTTTCGGTGAAGGGTCGCTCATCCGGCCGAGGTTGATATGCCGGATTGGAGGTTTCCGCTCCCAACTGCGCAGTCGCCGCATTCTGCTCAAGCACAAACAAACTAGCGTAGTCATACACAGGCGACGCCAACGCCGGGTCACCGTAGAAGAGAGTGTAGGCATCGCCGGCGGCTGCATCAAAGCAAAGGCTTCGCTCCAGCATCTCGAGCCGAACGGACGTCATTTGTATCGGCGCGTCATCGTGATTTTCGATGGTAATCGTCCACTTCGCCGGCTCGTCGAAATCCGCCTGCGGCGCGCTTACCGCAAGGCGCTCTTCGTCAATTCGGTGACCATCCTGCACGCTGTGAACGCGCAGAATATTGCCCCATCCCATCACCGGCGGCGCAGGCTCGCTTCCGTCGTTAGCCGGCCGCTTCTGGGCTACCGCGATGCTGATTTCAACATCGCGACTGAAGTTAACCGGACTCTGGCCCGGCACAAAATCAATGCGATCGACCGGAGTGTGCGCGGGCACGTCGAACTCGTAAATCGAGTTGCGATCCTTCAGAGTGCTCTGTGCCGTTTCCGCTACCATGGCATATTTCGGCTGGCTCCTCGGCGGCCGCGTCACAGAGAGTCCGGTCACGTTCTCCGGCGCGATCGGCCCCGCAATCTGAAAATGCAAATAGTGGAAATCCGATTCCGGCAGGTGCAGCACTGTGCTGCGGCCCAGTCGTTGCCGTGTCAAATCGAAGATGGTAAACGAGCCCAGCTTCGTGCGCGACCCGCCGGCTTCCGCCTGACTGCCTGACACCGTCACCGTCGCCAGAAAATCTTGGCCGCTCACTTCAAGCCGGATGTCGCTATACGTTCCGCCGGGCATCTCGGCGTCAAAAACAGTCTGTGCTCCAGCCTTGCCTAAATTGATCGGAGAAATTTTCTGGTCAGCAGGAAGTACGGCAACCTCTGAGTGCACCACATACGGCGTCTCGGTCGTGCCCCCGTTCTCAATCGTGTCTTGATAGACCCGCAGGTCCGCTAGCCCCGACGAAGCATGGGCAAAAACGCTCGGATCCAGCACCGCGCAGGTTTGCCCACTTGCTTGCGCAGGCATCGTGATCGGCCGCTCGAATTGAAAGTAGCGAATCTCCGGCGCCGGAGCCGCCAGAAAAAACAAGGCCAGAGCAGCAAGCAATCTCATGATTTCTGTTCCTTGTGTCCGCGCAGATTGAGCCAGTCACGCTGGTAGACGTAGCTCACGCAGAGCAGCAGCACGCCCAGGCCGATGAAGCTCAAAATGCGCAGCCCGCTGCTGAGATCGTTCATGTCCAAAAGAAACACCTTCGCAATCGTGGCCGCAATCAGAATAAGCGCCTGCCAGCGCAGGAAAGCGGAGCGCTTAACAAAGCCGATGGTCAGCAGTACGCTGCCATAGAGCATAAAAAGCGCCGAGTAAGAAAATTGAGCATAAATCAAGTAGTTGCGAAACTGATATGGGTCGCCGCTCCATCGCCGCAGCCACCAGTAGCTGTGAATCTCCAAACTGAACGCAATCAATATGAGCGCGCTCACGGCAATCACGGAGACAGCCGCCAGATTTGGCCAGTGCATAAACGGCACCGGCTCCTGCTCATCGTGCGAGTTCCGCGCCAGCCATGCAATGTAGGCGCATACCGCAATGGCCACACAATACGTTCCAAATCGCTCGTTGAAAATGGGCCGGATAGCAGCATGCGGACTCGTGATGAGCAACGCGCCTAATCCAAGAAGTGTGCAGATGAGCCCAAACGCTCGCAGCAGCATCGATTGCACGCGGCGCGAGAGCCACAGCAGCACCGCGCCCTCCACCAGCCAGCCGATCGTCAGCCAGTGGCCGTGGGTCTTGAGCGGAATGGCAATCGTCAAAAAGACGATAGCCGTCGTCAGGTGCAGCGGCGACAGCACTCGCACTCCAGCGTGCAGAGGGCCAGCTTCAGGCAGCCGCATCAGCAGCAGATAATATGCGGCGAACGCAACCGCCAGCCATGGCCCGGCCCAATCGCCCGTCGCTGGATCGATCAGCGCGTAAAAAGCGAAAAAGCCCAAAGCGGCGTTCGCCACAGGCAGCACAAACGAAGCCAGCGAATCCCACCCCTGAAAAGATTCGCCTGAATCGAGCGTGATCTTGATCAGGCGTGGCGCCAGCGAGAAGAGAATGAAAAAACCGCCGAGGAAGAATGCCGTCCGCAGAGCCTGACCCTGCGAATAAAACGAGGTCCACCATCCGAAGATGAAAATCACCGTGCCCACGAACGAGACAAAGAGCAAACGCGACCACGGTCGCAGCGCCACCAAAACCAGCACCGCCAGATCCAGAATCAACAGATAGCTAAACAGCGTGATCTCGTGATTGCCGCCCGTCGAAACCAGCAGCGGCGTGCTGAGGGCGCCGGAAATTGCATAAAGTGCCAGCAACTCCGAATCCTGAATCCACGCCATGTAGCCGTTGAATGCAGTCACCGCGATCATGGCCGCGAATGCAACGCCCGCCGGCATCAATCCATAAAGTTGGAAGGCAGCCCACAGTGAAAGATAGAGCGTGCCGCTCCCAATCGCTTTCAGGGAATAGGAGAACACCGCGTATCCGCGCTTGTTGAAGCGCTCAGACCACACGATCAGCGCGGCGCCCGCGAGCAGCCCTATAAGCACTCGCCCCAGCGGGCCGATCCAGTGGTTGTCGAAGGCCAACTTGAGAAACCATGCAACTCCAATCAACATGGCAAGAATGCCGATGCGATTAAACCACTGCGAGCCGATGCGGCTTTCCAGCGTGCGTGAATCGTCGGGTGTGGCCGCCTCAAAGGACGCAAGAGATGGGGCGGACGCGGAATGTGCCGCAGCAATCGCATCCGCAGTTGGCGCCCTGTCTGTTATCGGGCCGGCGGTCGTCGCCGTTATCGTCTCCGCTGTCGTCGCAGCTCCCGTGACAGCAGATGGCGCAGGCGGCATTGCGGGCGCAGGCGTCGGCGCAACCTCGACTTCGCGCGGTGGCGGCACTATTGTCGACGCGGACGCTGCCTGAACGGCCTCCGGCGATGCCTGAGCAGGAGCCGCCATCCGCTGCGCGAGATTCTCGAGCCTCGTTTCCAGGTAGTGGATGCGGCTCATCAGATCGGCCATCTCGCCGCGCAACTGCCTCGCGCGCGAGTTCGCCGTCACAATCGCGACGATCGGCAGCGCGAGAATCGCGACCACTACAAGGATGGCTAGAAATACGAGTGGGTCCATAGGATTAGGTTGGCGGAATTATATCCCTGTTCGCCTGTCTTCCGGTCTCGGGCCAAAAGAGCCGGTCCAAAGCTCAAATTCAAGCACCCCAAACCCAGCGCCCCATACTCGAATCAAACCCGCGGCCTCGGCGTCTCTCGCGTCAGGTGCCACACGCCCAACGCCAGGGCCACCGCGCCAAGCCCATAAGCCAGCAACGCGGATTCTCCGTGATGAATCTGCCAGCCCTTCCAGAAGGCAATGGCGGCCGCAACAATCATCACAATGCCTCGAACCGGATTCACGCGCATCCTTTCAGCGTCGCCAGCCGACCAAGTCCAGCGGACCAGGCCCCGGTTCACCACGCCTCCGCCAACCGAGTCACGCCCGCAACAATACTAAATTGCTGCATTCGCCACAAAACGGCAGTCGCCACAAAACGCCAAATCATGCAGCGCGCCAAATCGCCCATGCACTAAATCTCTCCTGCGCGCCGAATCGAGCATCGACGCTGCCCCCAGCCCCGCCCCGCAGCCCTATCATGAAAGCAGACACAAAGCTCTCGAGAGGAACCTGCATGGCTGACTCCATCGAATACCCCAACGCCAACGCCGCACCGCTCAAAAAGACCGCGCTGAACACCACGCACCGCGCGCTCAGAGCCAAGATGGTCGATTTCGGCGGTTGGGATATGCCGGTCGAATATCCCGGCGCGGGCGGCGGCGTAATCGCCGAGCACATGGCTGTGCGCACCGGCGTCGGCCTCTTTGACGTTAGCCACATGGGCGAGATTCAGTTTCGCGGCCCCGGCGCTCTCGCCGCCATCCAGCACATCACCATGAACGACGCCGCGCGATTGCAGGATGGCCAGGCGCAGTACTCCGCGCTGCTCACGGCACAGGGCGCATTCATTGACGACATTCTCGTTCACCGCCTCAGCGAAAACGACTACCTGCTCGTCGTCAACGCGGGCACCACGGAAAAAGATTTTGCGTGGATCAGGCGCCAGGTTGGCAGTTGGCCCAGCATTCACATCACCAACTATTCGCCCTATTACTCGCAACTGGCGCTGCAAGGGCCGCGCGCTCTCGAGACGCTCGCCAAGCTCACCAAGGTCGATCTCGCGGCGATCAAGAATTACTGGTTCACATGGGGTGCGGTCGCTGGCATTCAAAACACGCTCATTGCGCGCACCGGCTATTCGGGCGAGGACGGCTTTGAGCTTTACATCCCATCCGATGAACCAACCAGCGTAAAATGTGGAATGCGCTTCTCGATGCAGGCGCGGAGTTTGGCATTCGCCCCTGCGGCCTGGGCGCGCGCAACACGCTGCGACTTGAAGCGGGCATGAGCCTTTACGGCCACGAAATCTCTGAAGATATCGACGTATTTGAGGCCGGCCTGGAACGCTTTCTGAAATTTGATCGCTGGCTCAAGCCCGCCGAAGGCGTGCCCGTGCTCGGCAAAGGCGAATTCATCGGTCGTGAAGCGCTTCAGGAAATCCAGGCCTCCGGCGGCCCAAAGTTCAAGATCGTCGGCCTCGAGATGCTCGAGCGCGGCATTGCGCGCGATGGATACGAAGTGCACAATCTCGCCGGCAGCCGCATCGGCACCGTCACGTCCGGCTCTCCCGCGCCGTTCTTGAAGACCAACATCGCCATGGCGCTAGTCCCCGCGGGAGTAGCCGCCAGCGGCGAAGACGTGATCGTCGAGTGCCGCGCCAACAAAGTGCGCGCCAAGCAGGTTCCACTCCCGTTTTACAAACGCCCGAAAAAGTGAAACGGCCAACGGCGTCCCGCGCATAGAGATCGGTAGCCATCGCCCGCTTCCAGGAACCAGCACCATACGCGTTGATCAGCAGGAATTGCTCAACATGTTCCTACGATCTTGCCGCGACGAAAGTCATATAGACAGTCATGGCCGCGAGCAGCGCCACGAACCCCTGTTTCAGGCGCCCTTCGCTAAGACGGCCTGCACACGCGCCCCCGAGCCACGAACCTATCGCCAACCCCACAATGAGTCCTCCGATGACAAGCCATGGCAATTCGAAGCCTTGACGAACGTACACCCATGCGGCGGGCAGAGTCAGGGGGAATGCCGAAACGGCAAGGCTCAGAACCTGAGCTTGATGTTGCTTCTGATGAAGCAGGACTACCGACAGCGCGATAATGGCGAGGCCACCGCCAATTCCGAGCAGCCCCGACAGCAGACCAGCGATCGTCCCAATCAAAAACAAGGGCGCGAAGGCCGGTGGTTCGCACGATCCTGTCTCTGATCCATTCGCGTGCCCCGAGCTCCCATGCCCGGAGCTCCCGTGTCCTGAACTTCCCTGTCCTGACCGATTCTTTCTGATCGCAAGCGCCGTGAGGATCAGCAGATATCCGACAAACATCCACCGCAGCTCCCGTTCGGAGCATAGTTTCGCGAGGAATGCACCGAAAGGGCCGCCTGCAATGAAGCCCCCGGATACAAGAAGCACGGAAGAAAATCGAGCCACCTGACCTCTCCGAGTGTATCCGGCGAGACCAGCGATACTTGTCGGGGGAGCCTGAGCCACAAGCGAAACTCCCTGCGCAACATGCTGAGAGTACGGCAACAGCATGGATATGACAGAGACAAGAATTCCGCCAGGAGTGACACCGAGCAATCCTGACGCGAACCCGGCAGTTATTCCCGCTGCTACACCTCTAAAAATGAGAAAGCTAGGCATCAGCTCGGCGTCGCCTTGTTACTGACCTCGCCACTAATCCGAGCAACATCGAGTCGATAGCCGCCGGCTGCGGCGTTAGGGACATCCCTCGTTGCCACGAGCTCTGCGCGGCTTTTTTGAAACTCCGCGAATATCCAGCATGCTCCTATCGCAGTCAGGTTGAAGACAGCGGCGCCCCATGTCGCCTCATTATGCAGCCGTACAAAAATAGGAGGAATTTCTACTAGCCCCTCAAACAACAGCAGCATCAAAGCAAGAAGTCTGAGCGCCAGGATATCCATAATCCCCGAGCAAATTGCGCAACCTGCCAGCAAGAAGGCGATTCCGGTGATCGCCGCCCAAAAATATCCGAACGACATCCAATGCGGGACGATAGTTGCGAAGATGCGAAGGCCGACGAGGTGAAATAAGCCGAAGATAACAGGAGGCAATCCGAGCATCCAACGCGCGGCGATAGCCGTTCTCTTTTCGAACAGAGAGTTCGGTGACACCATCAAGACGTAAACTATCGCCGCCGGAGCCACCAGCATCAGTTGTTGAGCGAGCCCAAAAGTGACGCCTAATAAGACGTCGATTCGCCAGCCGTACGCATGAACTCCGGCATAGTACCGTGCCAGCCAAAGCGCCGCAAACCCCAGATAGGCAAGGGCCGACGCCGCGGCGCCAATCTTTGCGCTGCGCCGCCACAAAATTGCAACTCCCGCTGCAACCAGCCAAACACCTACGAAATAGGCCAGCATGTGTCGAGCAGCAAGGCCCACGCCCAGTGATTGAAGCGGCTGATGAGAGGCATCGAAGTCGTCCCAGACAATATCCAGAATGCCGGTCAGAACAGTACTCAGGCCGTAGAACCAAATTCCAACTTTCATCTGTCGATCTTCCATAGGAGCCTCTTGCGAGAAGCGGGCGCTCGACGTCGATCAACGCGCTTCTCGATTTCAGGCTGATATTATGACACCATTGGTTCATTGAATAGAGCCATTTTGGCTAATTCCATTGGACCATTAATTCCGTTGGACCATTTGACATGCCGAAAGCCGTCAGCTCGTTCGAGCTCACCCTCAAAAGCCCGTCGCGCGACCAAACCCTGACCAGTTGGCTGTACGGTGAACTGCGCTCTGCCATTCTTGATGGCCGGCTCGCGCCAGGCGCCAGACTGCCGGCGTCCAGAGATTTCGCCAGTCAGTATGAGCTCTCCCGCGGCACGGTCGTCAGCGTTTTTGAGCGTATGCAAGACGAGGGATACATATCCTCGCGTGTTGGTTTCGGTACGTCGGTCAATCGTGTGGAGTCACCCCGGCCGGCCCGCCAGGCAACCACAACACCCGCCTACATCCGTCGCGTTCTCTCCACAAACAAACCGCCGCAACCCTGGATTGACCGGGCTTTTGTTGGGGGCACCCGTCCCTTTCGCATCGGGGCTCCGGCAATCAACGAATTCCCATCCGAGATTTGGGGACGAATAGCCGCGAATCGGGCGCGTAATTTCAGGTCATGGCTCAAGAAAGAGGCTGATCGGCGAGGCTATCCGCCATTGTGCGATGCAATCGCCGAGTATTTGCGCACCTCACGTGGCGTGCGATGCACTGCGGAGCAAATCGTCCTCGTTACCGGAATACAACAGGCGCTCGATCTGCTGGCGCGGCTGCTCTTGAAAAAAGATGATCCGATATGGATGGAAGACCCGGGATACTTCGGAGCCAGAATCGCATTCGAAAACGTCGGAGCCAGGATGATTCCTGTACCTGTCAATGACGAAGGCCTGTCTGTTTCTGCCGGAACGAAGATCTGTCCGGATGCGAAGGGAGCCTACGTAACGCCGGCCCATCAATTCCCGCTGGGAGTAACGATGTCGCTGGAGCGGCGGATGGCTCTTCTCAGTTGGGCCGCGCGCGCCGGCGCTTTTGTTATCGAAGATGACTATGACAGTGAATACAGGTTTGAGGGAGCGCCTGTGCCTGCTTTGCGAAGCCTCGATAATCACTCAACCGTTATCTTCGTCGGATCGTTCAGCAAGACATTATTCCCAGCCTTGCGTGTGGGCTACGTAGTATTGCCCGCGCCGTTAGTCGATCCCTTCGTGGCCCTTCGCTATCGAATTGATTTCCGCAACTCATCTTTCGACCAGGCGGTGCTTTCGGATTTCATCACAGACGGGCATTTCGCGCGTCATCTGCGACGGATGCGGATTCTGTATGCTGACCGCCTGGAAATACTTATGGATGGGGCCAAACAACATCTGGGCGGGCGGCTTAAGATTTCGAACGTCCGGGCTGGCCTCTACACGATCGGGTATCTCAAGAATGGAATGACTTCACGGCAAGCGGAAATGCGGGCGAAGGCCCGGGGCATTGAGGTCATTGGCGTAGATCGATGCACCCTGAAACGTCCCGATCCAAATGCGTTGCTCCTCGGCTTTGGGGGATTCGACAAATCCGCGATACAGCAAGGACTCATTCGACTCGCAAAGGCATTGAGCTAGCCAGGCCCCGCGTTCCCTGGTCCCTGTTTTCCTGTCAAGCCCCCGCACCCCAAAATAAATCCGCACGCCTCCCCTAAGTCGTCTGCTCCCTCGTCCCTATCATCCCATCCGCTCGCCCAGCTGGTTGATCACGCGATAAGCCGAGAGCGCTGCGCCTTCCTGCCAGCCAACCAGCCTGCTGGTATGGTCCCCGGCAAAGTAAACGCGGCGGTCAGGCGATTGCAGCGTGGCCAGCGCTTTTTCGTCATTCCACGCCAGGCTGATCCACGAACCGAGGTTGTGCGGAATGTGTCCCCAGCTCACATACACCGGATTCGCAAGATCCTTGCCGTGGCCCGGATGCAGCAACTCAATCGAGCGGCGCGAGGCATCGAGCTTGGCCTGCATTGAAGGCAGATGGCCGAAAGAGTATCCGTTCTTGGCAGCGGTGCGTTCCGAAAGATCAGTCTTGCCCAGCAGCGCAGGCAGCGCACCCGCGGCCGGGCCGAGTTCGATCGAATAGCCGCCGATCACGACGCCGGTCGGCGAGAAAAATCGCGCGCTCGGATACCAGACCAGGTCGACATCCTGCTGCAAATAGGAAATGCCGCCGAAGATGTTCGCTTCCTTCTCCCAGAAGCGCGGCGCCTCCCACGCAATTTTGTAAGCGGAGTCGTATTCAACGGTATCGAGAATCGCGCGAATCGGCGCGCTGAAGTCTGCATCAAGCGTGCGCGCAATCGTCAGCGGCATCGCGCAGATGCAGTAGTCGGTCTCGATCGTCTGCGCGGCTCCCGAGCCATCGCTGTATGTGACAGTGACGCCCGTGTCCGACTGGCGAATGCGGCTGACCTCCGCGCCGTAGCGAATCACGGAGTCGAGCCGCGATGCGAATGCAAAAGGAATCCGATCCATGCCGCCGACGGGCTGAAACATCGTCGGCTGCCACTCGATCACTTCTTCCACCAGCATTCCCGTCCAAAGATCGGCATCTAGCAATTCGTGCATCGCAAGCGGATCGTTGACGACTGGAATTTGCTGCGTCGCGCCGGGCGGAACTTTGTAACCCGAGCGATCCGTTCCGCGAAACAGCAGATCGGGATTCAAATCGCCGTACTGGCGCAGGAACTCGATCATGCGTTCGCGGTCGTCAGCAGTGACCTCCTGATCAAGCGCGCCCTTCTTGATGCACTTGGCCAGCAATTCACTAACGTGGCCGCGAGTGTCGTTCACCACGCGGCGCTCCTGCACTGCCGCGCCGCCGTTCAGCTTGTCGCTCTGCATCAGCGCGCTGCGCGAGGAGTTCACTTCTACTTCAAGCGCCACGCCCAGCTCGCGGCAGTAGCCCAGCATGGTGTGGTGCGTTGAGGGCAATCGCGCCGGCCCAGCGTTGAAGTAGTGACCCTCCTCGAATGCGCAAGTCTGCCGGGTGCCGTCGATGAAATCGACTTTGGTCCCGTTGCGAACGCTCCAGTTCCTGCCGCCAGGCCGCTGGCGCGCCTCGAGAATCGTGCATGACCATCCTGCTTTGCCCAGCTCGTACGCCGCAACCAGCCCTGCGATTCCACCGCCGAGAATCACCACGCGCGTGCCTTTACCGTCGACGAGGCGCAGCGGAACGGTCTCACCAGCCGCTTCAGGAATCGCCAGCAGCCCGAGGGACTGCATCAGAACGAAGGCGGCGCCGTATCCGCCAACATTCCCGGCTCGCATCAGAAACTCGCGTCGCGTAAGGCTCATCTTGTTTGCCTTTCTAAAGTCAGAGATTCATCAGTCTGGTGAATTGGGTCGCCTACAGCTTAACTGAGAATTCCGAAGATCGGCGAAGATCAACCAACGTCAACCAAGACTAACCCTGAAAGCCTGCCATGCTTCCGCAGAAAGCGTGTCAACGTGCGGCCTCGCTCGTTGGCAACGCAGCGGCGTGCAACAATGCCGCGCCCGGTCGCGCTGGATAGGGAATCATCGTCACCGGATCCGTGTCCGGTTCGATCAGCCACGTTTGCCGCGTAGAGTAATACTGCAACAGCTCCGAATTAGCAGCTGCATCTCCTTCTCGCGCCCACACTACTTTTGAAGCATCGATGTCCGCGCGATTGTAGACCCACTCATCCAGCGGGCTGTGGTTTGAACTGTAGCGGACGATCGCGAGTTGCTGTCCGGGCAGTTGCTCCAGTGCCGTCGCAATCCGCGCTCGCGCAATGCCTTCATCTCCGGTGCCCTGCCAGGCGCTGTCCCACCGTACGCGGGGCCACTCCGGAACCTTCAAATGAAGCGGCGCAGCAAAGACACTTGCAGCACCCAACAACACGCAGTTCGCAACGCTGACACGGACAAGTGTTCGGCCAAAGGGCTCACCCTTCAGCTTCCTCACGCGCAAGTGGCGCATTGCCTGAAGGCCGAGCGCATAAAGCGCAGCCATGAGTGGCGACAAATAATGCGGGAACGTAAATATCTCGACCAACATGCTCGCCACAAAAACTGCAACGCAGAGAATCAGAAACCGAACTCGCCGATCAAGCAATACGCGCCGAGCCATGATCAACGGCAGCATCAGCGCAAACCCTGCGTAAAACACGATCACGCCCACCGCTTTGTCGAGAGTGGCCGGCAGATAACCTCGAATGCTGCGAACCTTTTGGTAATAGCCAACCTCGCGTTCGTAATAGTCGGCTATGACGTCGTAGCGGTAGTGCGGTTCCGGCCGCAGTGTCTGCCAGATGAAATAGGGCACAATGCCATATTGAGCGCGATCAGCCGTGTATGGCAGCGTTGTTGGGCTGCCGAAAGATCGGTAGTTGTAGTACCCGAGCCAGCAGAGCGTGGCAATCACCAAAGCCACGGGCAGCGCTGCTCGCCTGAGCAGTACAGTTGGCCTTGGGCGGTTCTCGCCGCGCCACGCCCAGTGAATAAGCACCACGGCAACCGGCAGGCAAAGCAACACGCCCTCATAAGGACGTGTGAGAGCCAGGATCGCGACGCCCACCGACAGCAGCATTCCGTAGCGCAACCGAGCTGTTTTGTTCAGACGCGGCAGAGCGCCCAGAACCAACGCCCCTCCAAGCGCCGCCGGCAAAGCGCTGGCCCCGTAAAAAGTGTTGATCCAGTAACTGAAAAGGCCGATTCGCAACACAGCCAGAAAGCCGCCGAGCAGCGCCCAGTTAGGTGGCAGCCATGCTTGTAACATCCAGCACAGCGCAGCGCACATAAGCGCATCCACAAAAACATTCGCCAACCATGGATTGTGAAAGAGCACTTGTCCGGCAGCCAGGATCAGCCCCGCTCCCGGAAAATACATCGACGTATAAGTCGGCTGCATCGTGATGTGGATACTTTCAAAGTGCGTCCACATCGCAGGCGTCGGGTTGGTCAGATGGCCGCCCGCAAAGGTATCCGCTGCAAGCAGAAAACTGAAATCGTCTGGAAGAAACGCACGGGGAGCTGAAAAAGCAGGAAGTACAGCCAGCCGCAGCAATGCCGAAAAACCGACCACCACAACCGCCAAACTTTTACGGCGCGCCAGCTGCGCGAAGATCCGCTCGACGCGCGCAAAACCTGCCGCTCCAAATCGTGGAAAGAAAATCGACAATAAAACGGCAACTGCGGTCAGGCCGCATTCCAGCCACAGCAAAGACAGTCCATGTTGTGGCGAAGCGGAAAGCAACACTTTACGACCCCCTTGGACGGCAAACCGGCGCGGCCCGAATTGAGGCGATTTCTCGGGCCGCCTTCCTTCGACCCAAATCATATTTCAAGTCAGATGAGTTGATGGTCTCTCAATTGTCAACTTGTTCCGTGTCCCGGCGATCCGGCACAAAATTCTGATTTTAAAACTACTTAGGCTGTCAACAGGCCGGCCTCCAAGCCGTCTCGGGCGCCAACTCAAAAAAATCTCAATAACTACTTGACACCACACACTGTTTGTCATACAGTGTGTTCAGTACAGTGTATGGGGTACAGCATGACTTTGACCGAAAACCTCTTCGAAAACCTTCGCCTTGAGCTGAGGCGCGGCTGTCTCACGCTGGCCGTTCTTGCGCAGCTCAAGCAGGAGCACTACGGATACACCTTGCGCAAGGCGCTGGCCAGCCGCGGCATGGAGATCGAGGAGAGCACCCTCTATCCGTTACTGCGCCGCCTTGAATCGCAAGGGCTGCTCACCAGCGAGTGGCGCGAAGAAGAGAAGCGCAACAAGCGGTTTTACCGGCTCTCAACCGAGGGCGAGCAGATTTTTGCCCGCCTGCTCGAAGAGTGGAACGCAATCAACACGTCAATAACGAACCTTTTGTAGCACCAACTGTTTTTGAAGAACCAACGAAATCTGCAAAGAACCGAGGAATGACATGGAACTTCTCGATCGTTACCTTCAATCCGTAAGAAAACACCTGCCCTGGCAGCGGCAAGACGACATTGTCGCCGAACTGCGCGCCAATCTTGAATCGCAGCTGGAAGACAAAGAAGTTGAGCTTGGCCGTCCGCTGACCAAAGAAGAAGCCGAAGACTGGCTCAAGCAGCTCGGCTCGCCGATCCAGGTGGCCGCGCGCTACCAGCGCCAGCAATACCTTATCGGCCCGGCGCTGTTCCCAACGTATTCCTACGTCCTTAAGCTGGTGCTGAGCTGGGCTACGGCGATTTATGCCATTGCAAACGCCGTCACGATCGCGGTAGGCAACCAGGGCGGCGAAGCTGTTCTGCGGGCGGCGTTGCGCCTGCCGTGGATTTGGCTCATCAATGCCGCGATCGTCACGCTGATCTTCGTGGTGATCGAGCTGTTGAGCGCGTATTTTCCTGAGAAGTTCGGCACGTTTGACCCCATCACCAATTCAATGGCCGCGGCAACAACCGCGTCTTGGACGCCCCTCGATCTGCCGCCCGTTGGCGAAGAGCAACCCGATTGGGCCAAGCCGCGTAGTTTTACACGGGCCTTGCTTGAAGTGCTCGGCG
Source organism: uncultured Acidobacteriaceae bacterium (assembly GCA_963763585.1). Classification (GTDB taxonomy): domain Bacteria; phylum Acidobacteriota; class Terriglobia; order Terriglobales; family Acidobacteriaceae; genus Telmatobacter. The sequence continues at coordinate 31,500 of CAVXPR010000005.1, forward strand.
GCGGCCTGTTTCTCGCCTGGATTTTGCTGGTTCCACACTATCCGTATCTGCTTTTTGGACCCGGCGCTTGGTATCTCCACTCCTTGCCCTATCAACTTGCGCCAGTGTGGTTCACGTTCTACTGGTGCCTTGTAGCGATGAACGCATTTGAACTGACGTGGAAGATCGTGGATCTTGCCCGAGGTGCATGGCAGCGGCCGGGGAATCCCGCGCGGCACGTCGCAATGCGTCTTCTTTCACTGGTTCCGCTTGGAGTGTTGCTCGCCGCTCCGGATCACGTACTGTTCTTGCTCAAGAACCCGGCAGACATGGCAGAAGCGGCGGCCCACGGCGCTGCATTAGCCTCGGCGAACAACGGAGCCCTCTTGGCTCTAAAGATCGTCGTTGCAATCGTGATCCTGCAACTCGTGTGGGCAGGCATCAAGATGGTGCTCAATGCGTATCGCAAACGCGTGGCGGCATAGTGCGGAACGGGCGGGTCGGAGGCCGACAGATAATGCAACGAATCTCGTCAAAAGCCGGTCAACCAATCAGGATCGGCGCGGCGTTTCAACAGCACAGCAATGCGTGGGTCGGGTTCGAGTCAACACACCACGCAAAGAGGAGGTTTCAGATGAAAAATTTCCGGCTGAATAATTCCCGGCATGGCTCAACCATTCAATTCGTCAGCGGTGTTCACGAACTGGTGAAGGGCAGGGAGCAGGAGATTCTTGGAGAGTTGCAGCAGCTCGTCGAGAGCCGCTCCGTACGCCTTGACCTCAGCTCCATTGAGCGTATTGACGCGGCGGGGTTGGCCGCCCTGGTCTCGCTTTACTGCGCCGCTTGCAAGGCGGGCTACGACTTCGCAGTTGTCGATCCGTCGCGCCAAGTAGGCCGGATATTGGCTATCGTCGGCCTTGACCGCATCCTCGTGACGAATGCCGCTGGAGAGACGCTGCCGCAAGCGCCCCAAATGAATGTTGAAATGGTCGTTGCCGCGTGAGCAGGTCGCACTATCGGCCTGTCACACCTGCATAACGTCGGCTTCTTTCTTCTGCGAGAGCTCTTCCATGCGGCGAATCTCGCCGTCGGTCATCTTCTGCACTTCTTCAAGCGCGCGCTTCTCATCGTCCTCGCTGATCTTTTTATCCTTGGCGAGCTTTTTCAGGGCATCATTGCCGTCGCGGCGAACGTTGCGCACTGCTGTGCGATGCTCCTCGAGTACTTTGTTAATGTGCTTGCACACGTCGCGGCGCCGCTCCTCAGTCATAGGCGGAATGGGAACGCGGATGACTTTTCCGTCAGAGATGGGATTGAAGCCGAGGCTGGCGGTCTGGATGGCCTTCTCGACTTCTTTCAGCACGGTCGGGTCATACGGTGAGATCACGATGAGCTGCGGCTCGGGCGCGGATAGCTGCGCCATTTGATTGAGCGGCGTCGGCGTTCCGTAGTAGTCCACCTTGATCTGGTCAAGCATGTGTACGCTGGCGCGGCCGGTGCGTGTCGCCGCCAGATTGGCCTGAAAATCGGCCACCGACTGATCCATGCGCCGTTTCAAATCGCTGTAGACGCCCTTGAGTGCCGGATTGCCTTCCATGAATGATGCCATCGGAACTTGCCCTCGCTACGCGAATTCGTCAAGATTCGCCAAGGGTTATTCTACAACTCCTGCGGTGAGTCGCCGGCATTCGCAATTTCCTACGCAACCACAGCGAGGCCCGTCGCCGCTGCCTGCTCATGCGCATGATAGCTCGATCGCACAAGCGGCCCCGACTCAACGTGGCGAAATCCCATCTTGAGCGCTTCAGTCTTAAGCTCGGCAAACTCGCGCGGCGTATAAAGGCGTGCCATCGGCAGGTGATCGCGCGACGGACGCAAGTACTGGCCGATAGTCAGAATGTCACAGCCCACGCGGGCCAGATCGCGAAAAACTTCGAGCAGTTCGTGCGTTTCTTCGCCGAGGCCAACCATCACGCCAGACTTCGTTATGCCGCTGGGCCGCAGCTCTTTCGCGTAGCGCAACAGTTCCAGGGTCCGTTCATAACGCGCGCCGGAGCGAACAACACGATAAAGCCGCGGCACAGATTCAGTGTTGTGATTGAGGACCTCCGGCCGGGCCTCGACGACAGTGCGGATGGATTCTTTGTCACCCTGAAAGTCGGGGATCAAAACTTCAACGCGGCAGCCAGGGGCCTGGCGGCGAATCTCCGCGATCACAAGTGCAAAAGCGCGCGCGCCTCCCAGATTGTCGTCATCGCGATTCACGCTGGTGATCACGGCGTGTTCCAGGCCCAGCGTGGCCACCGCCTGCGCAACGCGGCGCGGCTCGTCAAAATCGATCGGCTCGGGCCTGCCCTTGGGCACAGCGCAAAAGCCGCAGCGGCGCGTGCAAAGATTACCCAGCATCATAAACGTCGCCGTCTTGTGGTGCCAGCACTCGCCGATATTGGGGCAATGCGCGCTCTCGCAAACGGTATGCAAGCCGAGCGAGCGTGCCAGCCGCTTGAGGCTGTGGTAGTTTTCGCCCCCTGGCGCGCGCGCCTTCAGCCACTCCGGCTTGGGAGCGGGAGCACGGCGCGCGGATTCAATCTGCACCAGTTCCATCCTGCTTATTGTAGCCAGTTCGCCGCCTCGTGACGTGCTACTCTAGAGCGGTTCCAGAGCCAAATTGCTACTGTTGGCGTCGTTCAAGGTGGCTCTTTCTTTGGGGAAAGAGCCACTTTGCTTCTGCGGCTTCTGAGAGGAGCAGCTCTGCAACCGCTCGGGCACAATTGCCAGTGCACTCACGCGTATAACCATGCAAAGCATCTCAGTGGCCATCGTCGCATGCAACGAAGCGGAGAACATCCGCCGCACGCTGGCCAGCGTCGCCTGGGCCAGCGAAATCAATCTCATCGATTCGGGTTCCACTGACCAGACGGTCGAAATCGCCAAGAGCTTTGGCGCGCGAATTTTCTACGAGAGCTGGAAGGGCTACGGTCCTCAGGTCAACTCCGCGCTGGATAAATGCACCAGCGACTGGATCCTGAATCTCGATGCGGACGAGTGGTTAACGCCGGAACTTGCCAACGAAATTCGAGCTCTGCTCGGCGGGGAGCCGCACTACACCGCCTACATGATTCCTCGCCTCAATTTCATCTTCGGCCGCTGGATGCGCCACGGCGGCCTCTACCCCGATCACAAATTACGCCTTTTTCGCCGCGGTGTTGCGCGCCTGCGCGAAGATACCGAACCTCACGCCACTCCCAAAACGCAAGTACCAACCGGCAAGCTGAAAAACCACATGCTGCACCTACAGTATCCGACGGTGAAGTATTACATCGAGCACATGCAGCGCTATAGCACCGCGACCATTCCGCTGTTCCTGCGCAAGGGCAGAACCAGCGATTCCTTTTTCGCGTTCGTCGCGAATACGATTCTCAATCCAGCGCTCACCTTCATCAAGAACTACTTTTTTCGCGGCGGCTTTCTCGATGGCAGAGAAGGCCTGATCTTTCACCTGAATCATTCCGCCTACGTCAACTGGAAATTCGTAAAAGCCTGGGAAGCGCATCGCGCGGCTGCTGCGAAAACCGTTCAACCCGTCGCATCTGTCGACCCGGCTGTCGACTCCAGCACGCAAAAATCCTCTGAATGAACCCGCCGCCTCAGATCGCCACGCCCACTTATCTGCTGGTCATGACGGCCACAATCGCCCCGGCTGCTGCGCAGGTCAAGCGCTCCTCGCCGCAGATCCGTCTTGAGGATTACAAGCGCGCACTGCGATTCTGGCTGAGCTATCCCCATCCCGCCGCGGCAAGAATCCTGTTTCTCGAAAACTCCGGCGCGGACTTGAGCGAATTGCGTGCGATAGCAGAAACGGAAAATCCATCCAACCGCGAGGTTGAGTTTCTATCGCTGCCGGTTCACGAAATTCCCGCCGGAACAAACTACGGCTATTCCGAAATGCAATCGCTCGACGAAGGCCTGGCTCTTAGCAAACTGCGCCGCGCAACAACGCACATGATTAAAACCACCGGCCGGCTGACTTTCCCCTCGCTGGGCACGGCACTCGACCGCATCGCAAACTCCGGTTCCGCTCCGCTGGAGTTAATGATCGATTGCCGCAGGCTCGGCCTCTTCCGTCGCGGGTACGACTCCCGAGTGCAGCTCTTTGTCTGCTCGCATTCTTTTTATGATCGCGTTCTGCGCGAGTCGAATCGCGAAATGAACTCGACCGACGTTCGTCTGCTTGAGCAACTAATTTATCGCAAAGTGATTCCGTTCAAAGGCCAGCCGGGCTGCTACCTGCGCTTCCCGTGCAACATTGACCCTGTCGGCCACTTCGGTTTCAAAGACCGCCGCTACGATTCGCCGCGCACCGCTCTTGCGCGAAGTACGCGTGCCCTTCTACGCGCGATTGCGCCGGGCTACTGGTTTTAGATGTTTGATGGGAAGATTTGAGCGGATCAAAACGGGCTCACGTCGGCCGGCCCCTTGCGGCTTTTTTCGCGCCTACTTCAGTTTGTTCCGAACATCGGCGCGCACCAGATAAAGAAAGATAATCAGATTGAGCAAACCCTGAACGAGCGCCGGAATGACATGTTGGCTTGTGTAAGACCACAAAGACAGACCAGACAGAATTGCCACCGCGGCGAGCGTAAGCGCCCAGGCCCAGCGAAAAAGCATCAACAAGCCCAGCGCGCCTGTGATAAATAGAACGGCAAAAATAAGGTAGATGCGCGGGTATTTCCCTTCGGCAACGCTGACGATCGCGCTGCCAGAGAGCAGCAGCATGTAAAGGCTGATCGCAATCAGGCCCGGGAGCTTGAGCAGCGAGGGCTTCTGCGACTTTCCCCTTGCGTGCAGCGGCGCCGTGTTCCGTGCAGTGGAGCTCGTGTTGGCGTCGGTGCTCATAGTGTGTGCAAATAGGCGAGCAAGTCAGCGAGTTGCTCGTCGTTTATCTGCGAGGCGGGCATCATTCCCCGCCCGTCAAGAATCGTAGCCGTAAGTCGTTCGTCAGTCGGCGGCGCACCAGACGGCATGGATTTCACCTTGGTGATTGCCTGCAATCCCGGGCCGTGCAGCGGCTTGGTTGAAGTGGGATTGTGGCAGCGCGCGCACTTGGCCTGGAACACTGCCGCCCCGCGAGCTTCCTGAGGAGTCCACTCAGACGAGGGCATCGACGGCGGGAGCTTGCGGCAGCCGGCTAAACCGAGGGCGAATGTGGTTAGAGCAGCACCCATCAGGAGATTCCACGTCCGCATTGCCTTCCATGATACCGCCGATTAATCCGTGTTCAACATTCAGAACGAACGAGCGTTACCACCTTTGCCACTCCAATCCTGAACAAAGCCATTCACTCAAAGGATTGGCCGCGCCCAAAGAAGCAATTCTGCTGCGCTGGATTTTCACTCCGCCGCGGCGATGGCCTCGGCGATGCGGTCGATGGCTTGATCTTCAGCGTTGCTGCCAGGATAGCGGCCGTTGACCAAAATCGAAAATGCCACCGTGCGGCCGCTCGCGGCATTCACATAGCCTGAGAGCGTGTTCACCTCGGTCAGCGTGCCGGTCTTGGCCCACATCTTTCCCTTCAGCGGCGAATTCGTAAAGCGGTGATCCAGCGTACCGTCCACGCCGGCCACGGGCAATGTTTCGCGCCATTCCTCGCCCCACGGCTGCTTCGATGCATAGGCCAGCAGCCGCGTGAATGCGCGCGGTGTCATCTTGTCGTCGTTGCTCAGGCCGCTGCCGTCAACAAGAAAAAAGTCTCCATCGTCCACGCCCGCGTTCACCATGAACTGCCGCACCACACGCGTGCCCTCTTCAAAGCTGCCGTCGGTTCCGTACAGCTTACCCAGCAGGCGCAGAAGAAGCTCGGCGTGCAAATTCTGGCTGGTCTTGTTGGTTAAAGTAATGTCTTCGGCGATGGGCACCGACATATGCGCGCCCAAAATGCGGCGGCTTTCGGCGGGTGCTGCGATTGAGGTGAAGTTGCCGGGAGTGAGCTTCAACGGCTTTTCGCGCTCGCCGGCAAAGTCGCCCGTGCCGGTCTGTTCCTGGTGGCGCGATTCAGCATCTCCAGTCACTTTAATGCCGCGCAGCAGCAGCGCCTGCTTGAACGCCGCCGCTGTGAACTGTGCCGGATCCTCGACGGCCATCGTAACGCGCATTCCACCGGCGGGCATCGTACCCCAGGCGCGCACAAGCGTGGCCCCGGGACGCCGTTCCAGGCCGGGGTGGGCTTCCTGGCCGGCCTCAACAGGAGTCATCCGATTGTCGATCGTGAAGTAGTCCACATCCGGCGTCCAGTCCGCCTGGGTTGCGCCCGGCATCGCAGAATCCGCCGTAATGTTCAGATCGTCCGTATTGTCATTGAAGGTGAGCGCGGAGACAGGCGCGCCGTAACTCCATTGCAGCTGGTCCCAGCTCCAGCCCAGCGGGTAAGGCTCGCTCAAAAAGAACGTGTCGTCGCCGATCACCTCACCATCCACCGTGCGTACGCCCGTCTGCTCCACCTGCTCGGCAAGCAGGCCCAGAACGTCCATGGCTGTCTTCGGGGCCGAAGTCGGCAGATTTTCTGCCGAGGCCGCAGGAGTTGTTCCCGGCTCAACATACGGGTAGTGGCGCGCGTTGATCGTCGGATCACCCACGCCCAGCAGCACCAGGTTGCCGTGCAGAGTGCCGCTGGCATCGATATCGCCGTCGGCAGCTGCGAATGTTGTCCAGGTCAGCGTGTCCACAGGCAGCAGGGCAAAGGCCGCGGCAGTAGTCGTCAACTTGGCGTCGGAAGCGGGCGCAAAAAGCTTCGCATCGTTGAGCCCGAAGAGTGTTTGCCCATCCAGCGTGGTCACGCTGATGCCAAAGTCTGCATGGCTCAGCGCAGGATCGGCGAGTATAACCGCGATGCGGTCAGCAAGTGGGCCCGTCGTGGGCACGCGCGGCGAGATGTGGCGGGAATTGCTCGGCGCCTGCGCGTGAGCTTGCACTTGCAGGCCGAAGCTCCAAACCAAAAGGCTGCTCAATGCAATGATTCGCCTATGTAAAACCATGCCCCGAAGTGTAGCAAAAAACTTGGCTAAGGCGCGCAGCCGCGCGTCGTACCATCGGAACTGAGGCGGCATGAGACTTACTGCACAATGGCGGCTGCGGTCGCGGACCCTCGAGTTGGGACCTCGCACGCTCGTGATCGGCGTCGTAAACATCACTCCCGACTCGTTCAGCGACGGCGGTTCTTTCCTTGAGCCTGAGGCCGCCATCGCGCATGGGCTCAAGCTGATCGGTGAAGGCGCTGACATTCTCGACCTCGGCGCCGAGAGCACTCGGCCCGGCTCGAATGCAGGCGGTCCCGACGCAGCTGTGGCCGCCGATAATGAGCAGGCGCGGCTGCTTCCCGTGCTCGAAGGAATCCTGCGCGCTCGGCCCGACGCAGTGGTTTCCGTCGACACCTACAAAGCGAAAACAGCGCGCGCTGCTCTCGCGGCAGGTGCGGAAATCGTGAACGACGTGAGCGGACTCACATGGGATCCTGCAATCGCCGGCGTCTGCGCGGAGTTTGGCGCGGGAGTGGTACTGTCGCACACGCGCGGCCGCCCTGAAGACTGGCGTGCGCAACCGCAGCTTGAACCGGACGCGTTGCTGGCCATGGTGCGCGAGGGGCTGTCCGCAAGTCTTGCCGCGGCCGAGCGAGCCGGCATTTCAACGGATGCAATTGTGCTTGACCCTGGCTACGGATTCGGAAAGCGCTTCGGTGAAAATTACGCGCTGCTTGCGCGACAGGCGGAACTTCTCGAACTCGGCCGGCCGCTGCTTGCAGGGCTCAGCCGGAAATCATTTCTCGGCCACACGCTGGCCCCGCTCTTTGGCGGCGAGTCCGCCCCCATAGACGCGCGCGAAAACGGGAGTCTTGCCGCGATGACTGCCGCAATTCTCAACGGTGCGTCGATTGTGCGCGTGCACGCAGTTCGTCCCGCGCTAGAAGCCGCACGAATTGCCGACGCCGTTCTTGCAGCAAAGTGAATCAGCCTACACGCTGATTCCAACCTTGTGCCGCGGCCACAGCGGGCGCAGCGCGGTGTGGTCGGTCACCGGCTCGCCGTCGCACTCCACCTCGATCACCGTAGCCGGCTGGTCAGGCGCAACCAGCGGCAGCCCCGTTAATCGCAGGGTGAATTCATCCTGCGTGAAGTCGACTTTCTGCCCAGTCTTGAGCAAACGCGCCGAAAGCGCCTTCGGCTTCAGTCCTGCGAACGCAACCACTACCTCAGGCTTGTAGAAGTCCAGCCACTCCGCCGCCGGAGTGTGGCCCGGCCAGAAATTCACGTGCACATAAAGCGTGTTGCCGCGCCGTGTAAAGTTCAGGTTCGTGTACCACTCGGCGTCCATGCGCTCAGCGCCGTAGATCGCCTTGCCATTCGTGTCGAGCCACTTGCCCACGGTCTCCAGAATCTCCACCGACTCCGGCGGAACAGACCCATCCGGCTCGGGCCCAATATTCAGCAGATAATTTCCGCCGCCGCGCCCGCAGGTGATCAGGTTATCGACGATCGTCTTGGGCGTTTTCCACGCGTCGTCCCCGCGATTAAAGCCCCAGCTCTCGTTCAGCGTCATGCATGTTTCCCACGCGCGACCGGCCTCGGCAGCCTGAATGTGCTGCTCCGGCGTCGTGAAATCGCCCGGCAGCAGGTTGCGGTTATTCACAATGATGTCGGGCTGCAGCGAGAAGACCATCTCGTTCATCCGCTCTGACTCCCACTGCTCGGCAGTCAACGGCCACGCCACGTCATACCAGAGAATGTCGATCTTGCCGTAGTTGGTCAGCAGCTCGCGGATCAGCCCGTGTGTGTAGTCGACAAATCGTCGCCGCGCGGCTTCATCGGTTTTGCAGATGGCGCCATCGGGGTGGTGCCAATCCATCAGCGAGTAGTAGAACCCCACGCGCAGCCCCTCCGCGCGCGCCGCATCAACGAACTCGCGCACCAGGTCGCGCCCCGGCCCCTGATCCATCGCGTTGTAGTCGGTCAGTTGCGTGTCCCACTGGCAAAAGCCCTCATGATGCTTGGTCGTCATCACCATGTATTTTTGACCAGCGCGCTTTGCCAGCCGCGCCCACTCGCGCGCGGCGTTGGGCTTGGGATGAAAATGCTTGGCCAGCAACTCATACTGCAACAGCGGAACGCCCTCATTCTCCTTCGCCCACTCATGCTGCCCGATCGCGCTATAGAGACCCCAATGGATGAACATGCCGAACCGGGCCTCATGCCACCAGGCCATGCGCGCATCGCGCGTTGCGGCTTGCTTCAAGTCGGCCGGTGTTGGAGCAGGTAGGGGCGCGGTCTGCGCGTTGGCGGACTGGGCTAATCCCAAGCCGTCAGCATTCGCAACGGCCAACGCCGCCGCGCCGGCTGCGCCAAACTGCTTCAGGAATGACCTTCTCGTCCTCTCACTCAAATCCATCGTTGTCTCCTTGTCGCCATCACAGCGTCCGCTCGGCACGTGTCTTCGCGCAGGAAAATAGAACAGGGCGGCGCTGCAGGATTTCGATCGGTAACAATTCACCCCGGCCGGCGCACGGATAATCCTAGACCAACCCGTGGCGAGCGCTCCAGCGTTCCCTACTGATCCAGCCAGTCAATCTCACTTAGCTCATTTAGAATCGAAGTGGCTGCGGAGAAGCTGACTGCATCCAAATCTATAACCGCGCGCAGCGGCTGCGGAAATGTTTGCTGCGGCGGGTGGTCGTGTGGAATCAGGACGGCGATGCGAGCGAAAACAGCTGTAGTATTGGGCGCCCAGTGGGGCGACGAGGGCAAGGGAAAGATCGTAGACGTGCTCAGCGAGCGGTTTTCCGCCGTGGCGCGCTACGCCGGCGGTCACAACGCCGGGCACACCGTCATTATCGGCGAGCACAAGTTCGTCTTACAGCTCATCCCCTGTGGCGTGCTCCGCCCGGGGTGCAAGGGCGTCATCGGCAACGGAGTTGTCCTCGATCCCATCGCCTTCCTCAGCGAAGTCGGACGCATTCGCGAGCTCGGCGTCAATGTCGACGGCAATCTCTTCGTCTCTAACCGCGCGCAGGTTATCCTGCCCTACCACCGCATGATCGAGCTGGCGGCTGAGAGCGCGCCAGGCCGCAAAAAGATCGGCACCACCAGCCGTGGCATTGGGCCGGCTTACGAAGACAAAATGGCCCGCAGCGGCCTTCGCGTAGTCGATTTACTCCATCCGGCGCTGCTCAAGACGCACATTGAAGCGGCCTGTGCGGAGAAGAACGCGATCGCCCATGCGCTCTTCGGCACCGATCCCCTCGACCCTGAAAAAATGTATGAGGAATACGCGGCGGCTGCAGAGAAAGTCCGGCCTTTTGTCACCGATACCAGCCGAATGCTCAACGGCATTCTGGCCGACGGCGGCAGCGTCATGTTTGAGGGCGCGCAGGGAACGATGCTCGACATTGACCACGGAACCTACCCGTTCGTCACCTCATCGTCGGCAACAGCAGGCGGCGCGTCCACGGGAACCGGCGTGGGACCTACCAACATTGGCACCGTCATCTCCGTCACCAAGGCCTACGTAACGCGCGTCGGCGGCGGGCCGTTTCCAACCGAGATTCACGATGCGGCCGGCGATCTGCTGCGCAAGCGCGGCAACGAATATGGCGCGGTAACCGGCCGTCCGCGGCGATGCGGCTGGCTCGACATTCCAATGCTGCGCTACTCCAACCAGGTCAACGGCGCGGAGTGGCTGGTGATCACCAAGCTGGATGTTCTCGACGAGCTCGAAGAGATCCCCATCTGCATCGGCTACGAGATCGACGGGAAGATGACCGATGAAATTCCCGCCGACGTGCACGGCCTTGAGGCGATCAAGCCGCGCTATACCACCCTCAAGGGCTGGCGTCAGTCCACCGAGGGCATCACAGACTTCGACAAGCTGCCCAGGGCCGCCCAGGACTACCTTCGCTTTCAGGAGCGCGAGAGCGGCGCGAAGATAGGCATGGTCTCCACAGGCCCCGATCGTGGCCAGACCATGGTGCTGCCGGAGTTCGCTGCGGAGCTCAGCGCCATCACGTCCTAGCCCGGCTTTCGTCCGCTCAGTCTTCGATCCGGTCTCTCACGTCCAATTGAAGAGTGTGCATTGAAACCAAACCAGTCAGAACCAGAATAGGGCGCACCAAACCGGAACTCGATCGGCGGTTTAGCTGCCTTGTCCAGCTCCCTTGATGACAAATCCATTTGACCTGCGCACCGTTTCCGGACTACCGTGGACGCGTATGCAGGGAACTGTAAACGTCTCTCAAAACCTCGCCAAGCCACTGGCCTTGTCCCCCGCCCGCTCAACGCCGCGTGCTGCTTGGGCTATCTGCGCGGCGCTCGCGCTGGCCGTTTGCGTTTTTCCCTCTTCCGCATCTGCAATGGGGCAGAAGCACGAGAGCCGTCACGAAATCGATCAACTTGAGGATGAATGGCGCGATGCGGTGCTCTCTTCAAACACCAAAGTAATGGACTCGCTACTCGCCGTCGATTACATGGGCATCACCGCGTCGGGCACGCTGCAATCACGCGATGAAACGCTTCAAAGCCTGAGCTCTGGCAAGACGCATTACACTCTTCTCAATATTTCCGACCAGAAGGTGCGCTTTTACGCAACCACGGCCGTGGTCACATCTCTGGCCAACATTCAGGCCACCACCCCTGAGGGAAAGGTGATCGGTAACTACCGCTATACCCACGTCTACGTGCGCGACGCGCAGGGAGACTGGAAAATCGTCAGCTTTGAGGCCAGCCGCGTTCGGGAGCCGGGGCCGCACAAGAGGAGCGAGCTTCACTAAGGCCGATTCTTAATGTTATCTCAATTAGAATCAGTTATATAAAGAACTCTAATTCGCCTCATCCTCCGATGCCGATCCGCACCGTCTCTAAGTCGCCCTTCAGGCCTTGAAAACATCACACTATCGGGGTACACTAAACATAATATAGGACTAAACAAGTCCTATATTGCGGGACAGCGGAGGACGCGTCCCCGCCTGGCCCAGGCAGCCCTCAAAAGCCTGATTCTGGACCCAACCCCCGCGCTGATTTTTTTGCCCAGTCCGTTGGAGGACGAATGAGTTCAAGTGTCGATACAATTCGCGGTCTTGCCGAGCAGGACTACAAGTGGGGCTTCGTCACCGACGTTGAAGAAGACCGCGTCCCCAAGGGGCTGAACGAAGACATTGTCCGCCTGATCTCCGCGCGCAAGGGTGAGCCCGAGTTCATGCTGGAGTGGCGGCTGAACGCGCTGCGCCACTGGTTCACCATGAAGCGCGAAGAAGGCGAGCCCAAGTGGGCAAACCTGACCATCTCTCCGATCGACTACCAGAACATCTCCTACTACTCGGCGCCGGTAAAGAAGCCGCAGCTCGACAACCTCGATCAAGTGGACCCGGAGATTTTGCGCACGTACGAAAAGCTCGGCATTCCGCTCCTCGAGCAGCAGCGCCTGGCCGGCGTGGCCGTTGACGCGGTCTTTGACTCGGTCTCTGTAGCGACCACCTTCAAGGGCAAGCTCGCGGAAATGGGCGTGATCTTCTGCTCGTTCTCTGAGGCGGTCCAAAAGCATCCCGAACTGATCAAGAAGTACCTCGGCTCGGTTGTTCCGCAGACCGACAACTTCTATGCGGCGCTCAACGCCGCTGTGTTCACTGATGGCTCGTTCGTCTACGTGCCCAAGGGCGTTCGCTGCCCCATGGAACTGTCCACCTACTTCCGCATTAACGCCGCGGAGACGGGCCAGTTTGAGCGCACGCTGATCATCGCCGACGAAGGCGCGCAGGTGAGCTACCTCGAGGGCTGCACAGCGCCTATCCGCGACGAAAACCAGTTGCACGCAGCCGTGGTGGAGTTGATCGCTCTCGACAATGCGCAGATCAAGTACTCGACGGTGCAGAACTGGTACCCCGGCGACAAAGAAGGCCGCGGCGGCATCTACAACTTCGTCACCAAGCGCGGCAAGTGCCTCGGCGTGAACTCTAAAATCTCGTGGACTCAGGTGGAGACCGGTTCGGCGATTACTTGGAAGTACCCCAGCTGCATTCTGCAGGGCGACAATTCCGTGGGCGAGTTCTATTCAGTCGCGCTTACCAACAATCGCCAGCAGGCCGACACAGGCACCAAAATGATCCACATTGGCAAGAACACGCGCTCCACGATTGTGTCCAAGGGCATCTCTGCCGGCTACGGCCAGAACACTTATCGCGGCCAGGTGAAGATTCTCAAGAGCGCGACGGGCGCGCGCAACTACACGCAGTGCGACTCGCTGCTCATTGGCGATCGCTGTGGCGCGCACACCTTCCCCTACATCGAAGTTAGAAATTCGACGGCGCGCATGGAGCACGAAGCGTCCACTTCAAAGATCGGCGAGAACCAGCTCTTCTATCTGCGCCAGCGCGGGCTGACTGCCGAAGATGCGGTCTCGATGATCGTGAACGGATTCTGCAAGACCGTATTCAAAGAGCTTCCCATGGAGTTTGCCGTGGAAGCGCAGAAGCTGCTGGGCGTGAGCCTTGAAGGCAGCGTCGGATAAATCAGCAAGTCAGAACCAACGGAGAGAACAAGAATGGCATTGCTAGAGATTCAAGATTTGCACGCCAGCGTGGATGGCCACGAGATTCTGAAGGGCGTGAATCTGACGATAAACGCGGGAGAAGTGCACTCCATCATGGGCCCCAACGGCTCGGGCAAGAGCACGCTGGCCGCAGTGCTGGCGAGGCGCGAGACCTACGAGGTCACAGGCGGCAGAATCCTGCTTGACGGCAAGGATCTCGTCGAGATGAAGCCCGAAGAAGCGGCGCGCGAGGGCGTGTTTCTCGCCTTCCAGTATCCAGTCGAAATTCCCGGCATCGGCAACGCGTATTTTCTGCGCTCGGCATTGAACGCGATCCGCAAGCACCGCGGCCAGGACGAGCTCGACGCCATGGATTTTCTGCCTCTCTACAAGGAGCGCATGAAGCTGCTCGAAATGGACGACAAGCTGATGAACCGCTCAGTGAACGAAGGATTTTCAGGCGGCGAGAAAAAGCGCAATGAGATTCTGCAGTTGGCCGTACTCGAGCCAAAGCTGGCGATTCTTGACGAGACTGACTCCGGCCTCGACATTGACGCTCTGCGAATTGTCGCCCGGGGCGTAAACGCGATGCGCGGTCCTGAGCGCTCCTTCCTCGTGATCACGCACTATCAAAGGCTGCTGGATTACATTACTCCGGACTTTGTGCACGTTCTGGTCGATGGAAAAATCGTGCGCTCAGGAGGGGCCGAGCTGGCCCTGGAGCTCGAAGACACGGGATACGGCTCCGCCGAGGCGGCATGAGCACAGAAACAAAAGAAACGGAAAACGAGAACACGATGGCAACGGTAGCTGGAAAGCTGAATACATATCTTGAAGCGTTTGGCGAATTGACCGCCGAGCGGCAGGAGCGCGACCCGTTGTGGCTGCGCCAACTGCGCGAAGACGCATGGCAGCGTTTCCACGCCAAGGGATTCCCCACCACTCACGACGAAGATTGGCGCTTCACAAATCTCGCGGCTCTGGCGAAGACTCCATTTCAGCGCGCAGCCAAAGGCAGCGTTACCGTCACCGCCGGGCAGATCGAAGCCTTTCGCGTACCGGGCGCGGGCTGCCGCCTCGTCTTTGTCAATGGCCACTTTTCTCCGGAGCTCTCTGAAGTCTGCGACTTGCCCAACACTCTCGAAATTTGCTCGCTTGAGCGGGCCATCGCCAAGGCCATGGAAGGCAGCGCGCCCAACGGTAGCGAGCCTGTCGGTTGTGCTCCCGACGGAATCGAGCAGCACCTCGGACGCTATGCCGACGTGCGCCGCGACGTCTTTACCGCGCTGAACACAGCGCTCTGGGAAGATGGCGCATACCTCCGCGTCCATCGCGGGGCCGTAATCGACCAGCCCATTCATCTTCTTTATGTATCCGCCGGTGCCGGCGCAGAAATCATGACGCATCCGCGCACGCTCATCGTTGCCGAGCCAACCAGCCACGTTGCGGTTATTGAGGACTACGTCTCCATCGGCGGCGAGGCTGCATTTTCCAATTCCGTCACCGAGCTTGTGGCCGGGCAGGATGCTGTCGTCTCGCATTTCCTCGTCGAGCGCGAGAATCTCGCGGCTTTCAACATTTCCACGCTGCGCCTGGAGCTGGCGCGCGGCAGCAACGTCTCATCGCACTCCATTCTTCTGGGCGGCGGCCTGGTGCGCAACAACGTTCATCCGGTTCTCGCCGGCGAGGGCGCGGAGTGCCTCATCAACGGCCTTTTCGTCGGCGCTGGAGCCCAGCATCTCGACAACTACATGCTGGTGGAGCACGCGCAGCCGCAATGCTCGAGCCGCCAGTTTTACAACGGCATTCTCGATGACCGCGCGCGCGGCGTCTTTCACGGCCGCATCGTGGTCCACAAGGACGCGCAAAAGACTGACGCCAAGCAGACCAATCGCAACCTGCTGCTCTCGGACAATGCGCGCCTCGACACCAAGCCGCAGCTCGAAATCTACGCCGACGATGTGAAGTGCACGCACGGCGCGACCATCGGCCAGATCGAAGAGGAGCAGCTCTTCTACCTGCGTTCCCGCGGAATCGAAGAGACCTCGGCGCGCAACCTGCTGCTCTACGCGTTCGCAGCGGAGTGCCTCGACCGCATGGCCGACTCGCCGGCACGCGAGTTTGTTGCTTCGCTCATCGGCGAACGCCTGACTGAACTCGCGCGAAATCATCAGGCAGCCGGCCAGATCGCACCAGAAGAGACCGCACCAGAAGACCTCGCACAGCCGGAAGTAGAAACGCAGAACTGGGAGGGATTGGGATGACACCAATCGCCCAGCCCGCAATTCATGATCCGCTTCCGCGCGCAGCTTCGTCGCAATCCGCCTCCGGTCTCGACATCGCAAAAATCCGCGCTGACTTCCCCATCCTCGCCGAGCGCATCAACGGCAAGCCTCTGGTCTATCTTGACAACGGCGCCACTTCGCAAAAGCCGCAGGTTGTTCTCGACGCCATCGCGAACTATTACGATCACCTGAACGCCAACATTCATCGCGGCGTTCACACCCTCAGCATGCGCGCCACCGAGGCGCACGATGCTGCGCGGCAAACCGTCAAGCAGTTCGTCAACGCAGCCGATACGCGCGAGATTATTTTTGTTCGCGGCGCCACCGAGGCCATCAACCTCGTCGCGCAGACTTACGGCCGCGTCCACGTCGGCGCAGGCGACGAAGTGCTCATCACCGCCATGGAGCACCACTCCAACATCGTGCCGTGGCAGATTCTTTGCGAAGAAAAAGGTGCGCACCTCAAAGTTGCGCCCATCAACGATCGCGGCGAGTTGCTGCTTGACGAGTTTGCCAGCCTCATCGGCCCGCGCACCAAAATCGTCGCCGTCACTCACGTCTCAAACGCGCTCGGAACGGTCACTCCTCTGCGCGAGATGATCGAACTGGCCCACCGCCAGGGCGTGCCCGTCCTCGTTGACGGAGCGCAGGCCGTGCCGCACTTCGCCGTTGACGTGCAGGCGCTCGATTGCGACTTCTACGCCTTCAGCGGCCATAAGGTTTACGGGCCCACCGGCATCGGCGTGCTCTACGGCAAGCGCGCGCTGCTCAACGCCATGCCTCCTTACCAGGGCGGCGGCGACATGATCAGTTCCGTCACCTTTGCCAAGACCACTTACAACGATCTGCCCTTCAAGTTCGAAGCAGGCACGCCAGACATCGCCGGGGCCATTGCACTCGGTGCCGCGCTCAACTATATCGGCCATCTCGGCATGGACAAAATTGCTGCGCACGAAAGCCAGTTGCTGGCCTACGCCACTGAGTCGGTCGGCGCAGTTCCCGGCATTCGCCTCATCGGAACGGCTCGCGAACGTGCCGGCGTACTCTCTTTCTTGCTCGACAACGTTCATCCTCACGATCTGGGAACCATTCTCGATCGCGAAGGCATCGCCATCCGCACCGGTCACCACTGCGCGCAGCCGGTCATGGAGCGGTTCGGCATTCCCGCCACTGCGCGGGCGTCCTTTGCCGTCTACAACACAAAAGAAGAAGTCGATGCGCTGGTCGCGGGTATCCTCGTCGCGCGTGAGGTGTTTGCGTGAGCACTGAAAACGGCGATCTCGGCGATCTCTATCAGGAAGTTATCCTCGAGCACAGCAAAGCTCCACGAAATTTTCGCAAGCCGGCTGAGTCCAATCATCATGCCGAGGGCTACAATCCTCTCTGCGGCGACCGCTGCACTGTCTACCTTGATATGGAGGGCGACGCCATTCGCGACATCGCATTCCAGGGTGCAGGCTGCGCCATCTCTCGCGCTTCCGCTTCCATGATGACGCAGGTGCTCAAGGGAAAATCCAGGGCCGAGGCAGAAAAGCTTTTTGCGGAGTTCCACGGTCTCGTCACCGGCAAAGAGGCTGTGCCCGACACGCCAGATCTCGGCAAGTTAAAAGTCTTCTCCGGTGTCTCCAAATTTCCTGCGCGCGTTAAATGCGCCACGCTGGCCTGGCACACATTGCAGTCAGCTCTCGACAACAAAGACACGCCAGTTTCCACCGAGTAACCCATCCGCCCACTTAAATGACAGCTCCAGTTCCAACAAATCCGAACGCAGCGGCCATCGCAGGTCCTTTCCGCGAGGAAATGATCTTGAAGCAGTTGAAGACGGTCCGCGACCCCGAGATTCCCGTCGACATCGTCAACCTTGGTCTGGTCTATTCCGCCACGGCTGCTGAACTTGAAGGCGGCGGCCACCGCATCGACGTGCGCATGTCGCTCACCGCACCCGGCTGCAGCATGTCCGATGTCATCAAGGCTGAAGTGGAGCAGAAACTCGCTGCTCTGCCTGAAGTCCGCGAAGTCCGCGTGGAAATTGTTTTTGATCCGCCCTGGAATGCCGGCATGATGTCCGAGGGCGCAAAGCTCCAGCTCGGCTTCGACTCCGACTACGGATCTACGAACACGAATCCTGGGCCGCCAAACTTCGGATCGTCTCCCTCCGGCCCCTTCAAGGTCATTCGCTAATCGTTAGCTGTCCTGTTCCGGCGAGACGTCTTCCCCGCGGATATCCAAATTGTCCTGCTCGCCGCCTAGCTTCTCCAACTGCCTGCGCCAGTCGAGAGAATCGACGAATCTCTGTGAGTCGCGCCAGCCCGGCTCGACAATAACGCGCAGCTCGAGATAAACCTGCGTGCCCAGCAGCGACTCGATCTTTCGCCGCGCTTCGGTGCCAATCGCCTTCAACTTGGTCCCGCCCTTGCCAATCAGAATCGCCTTCTGCCCATCGCGCTCGCAATAGATAGCCGCAGCAATTCCAGTAAGCGGCCTTTTACCAGGCCTGGGCTTTCCCTCCGGCTCGTCAAACTGCTCGATGACCACCGCGGCCGCATACGGCACCTCTTCGCCGGTCTCAATCAAGATGCTTTCCCGAATCAGTTCGGCCACCATAAACCGGATCGGCTGGTCCGTGTACTGGTCTTTCGGATAAAAACGCTCGCCCGCCGGAAGAACATCGATGATCTTGCGCACCAGCACGTCGAGGCCATCGCGTTTGCGCGCGCTCACCGGGATCACCTGCGCAAAGTTATATTGATGCGTGAGCGATTCGATCAGCGGAAGAAGCAGGTCCTTGCGAACAAGATCAATCTTCGTCAAAACAAGAAAAACGGGGCAGTCGAGCTTGCGTACCAGCGAGAAAAGGAATTCGTCTTCGCTCGCCCAGTTGGGTTTGCGCTTCTCATTCTTGTTGGATGGTCCGGGTTTCTCCGCCGTCTCGGATGAAGCAAGGGAGGGATCCGAATCAACTCGTATTCTCCGCGTCGCATCCACGAGCACCAGTACCAGGTCGCGCGATTCAAGCGCTTCATGAACCTCTTGCAGCATGCGCCTGTCGAGCTGCGATCCGGGCTTGTGAACACCGGGCGTATCCACAAAGACGATCTGCGCCGCCGGGTGAACGCGCTTTTGCGCCGGCACTTCGACAACACCAATAATCCGGTTGCGCGTGGTCTGCGGCTTGGCCGTGACAATGGCCACCTTCTCGCCTGTAAGCGCATTCAGAAGAGTGCTCTTGCCCACGTTGGGCCTGCCGAGAATGGCAACGAATCCTGATTTCACGCGCGCGGTACTCCTGACTGAACACTCCTCACTCAGTGTAGGTCATTTCGCGCCAAGCCGAGCTCAACTCGGCTCACTTCAATGCTTCACCCGCCCGTGCATTCCCGCTTCAAAGCTGCGCCGGTCAAGCCGCGGCAGCGCCCGCGCCACCTTATCGGGGAATAGGTCGTAGTGTCGCGCCGCGATCAGCAACTCAGGCACGCACCACACGTCTTTCTCATCGGTCATCCAGTGCTGGTTGTCCAAGCGAGCTAAGTTCACCGGCATCGAGTAGGAGCGCAAGGTCCGTTCGCCGCGCAGATTGTAATAGTGCTCAAAGTAGCTGAGCGCTAGCTCGCGCAGCGTGCGGTAGATAGGCGCGCGAAAGCGCAGTCCCGCGAAATTCGATTTCGCAATCCCTCCCCACAGGCCGCGTTCGCGGTAGAGAGCTACCACGTGGTCGTCATCGCGAACCGCCTCCAGATCCATCACCAATGGCGAATGCCCATTCACCCGCAGCGCGGCAGCAGCTATGAGCGCGCCCTCAAGGCAATGCCCCTTGCGCTCGCGCAGCACGCGCGCCGGCGAACCCGCCGTGTCCGCGTACTGATACTCAATCGCGTCGACAAATTTCTGGATCTTCGCCGGTGTCTTCAGAGCGCGCAAGGTGCGCAAATCCCCCGGCAACAAGCCAAAGCTCTCGCGCCCGTTCTTACCGCTTCTGTTTTTTTGCACTCCCGCACCCTTCAAAGCCAAATCCGCAGCTCCACTCGCAAGTCCCGTGATTATACAAAGGGAGTTTTCTGAGTCGAACCGTTTGGTTTACTACGGCTCAGTCGGCACGTCTGTTGCCTTCGGAAACGGCAGCCGACCCGTCGCCGGAAACAACCGCACTCGCTCCACTCGTCTTCCCGTCGACGCGACGATCTCCACGCGCAGATCGAGAGGATCGAGCATTACCATCTCGCCCGCCTTAGGAATCCGCCCTGCAATCTCGCTCACCAGTCCGCCGACTGTGGCCGCCGCATAGTTCTCGCCCAATTCAACCGGTTCGCCAATCACGTCGCCGAGCTGATCGGCCGGAAAGCCGCCCGGAATCAGCCACGATCCCGAAGGCTCTCGCTGCGGCTCCTCAATCTGCGTATCGGTCTCGTGCTCATCGCGGATATTGCCGACAATCTGCTCCAGCAAATCCTCAATGGTCACCAGTCCCGCGACCGCGCCGTATTCATCGATCACGATACGCATGTGCTGCTTCTCGCGCTGCATCTCGCGCAGCAGCTCGTAGCCGCGCTTGGTCTCGGGCACAAATGCGGCGGAATGCAGGATCGTCGCCACGGTCCTCGTGCGCGCGTCCACATCGGTAATCTGCAAAAGGTCATGGGCGAACGCGAGGCCTTTGATGCTGTCGAGCGAGCTGGAATAGACAGGCACTCGTGAGTAGTTGTGCTTCCGCAGCAGTTCCAGAAAGCCCTCAATCGTAGTGGATTCGGGGATGGCGAAGATTTCAGGCCGTGGCGTCATCAGCTCTCGTACCAGCATGTCGCCAAACTCGACCGCGGAGCGAACCAGCTCGCGGTCGCTCTGTTCCAGGATCCCCTCTTCTTCGCCGGCTTCAATCAGCGCATCCACGTCGGGCGCCGGAGCCTCTTCCTCTGACCCGGCGGGCGACTCGGCCAGTGCCGCGATAGAAAAGAAAAACCGGATGAACACCGTAACCGGCGTGACCACCCACAGCAGCAAGCGAATGAGCCAGAGCAAACGCGCAACCCACAACCCTCGCGTGCGATTGAAGAGCAGCGATGGAATGAGCTGGTACGCAAACACGACAACCATCACCACGGCAAGAATGGCCTGCGCAATTTCGAGGGCGTTCGGTGGTCCGGGATGCGTCGGGCGGATGAAGAGCAGCGCCCCAAAGCCAAGCGCGATGACGCCGAGAACGAGTTGCTTCAACACTGACGCGCACAGGGCAGCGTGCTCGCGGCTCAGGCCGAGATGCGGCTCGATCCGCACTTCCCACGCGTCGAGATTCTCCTGCACTTCGCGGCTCAGAATCTTGCCGAATTCGGAGTACACGCGCTGGACGTAAGAGGCCAGCGTAGCCACCACAATGAGCGCAACAAGAGCTACGATCTCGAGCGGAGTCATGGCTTGCGCCTCCGCGTCTTCGTCGATTTCGGCGTCGCCCGCTCGATCAGCCCCTGCGGCAGGCCAAGCCGCGCGCGCAGTTGCCGCTCACGCCGTTGCATTTTGCCCGCATCGGTTTCGTGGTCGTAGCCGGCCAGGTGCAGCAGCCCGTGAAGAATCAGCACCTTGATCTCCGTTCCCAGCGCGTGTCCCTGTTCAACAGCCTGTCTCCGCGCAGTTTCCATGCCGATCGCCACATCTCCGGCGACCCGCTCCGCGGCCCTCGTATTCTTAAGTGGTTCGGCGGGAAATGAAAGTACGTCCGTCGCCTCGTCCTTACCGCGGAACCGGCCGTTCAAATCGCGGATCGTTGCATCGCTCGCCAGCAGCACCGTCACCTGGCCGCGCAAACCGGCGGCAGCTTGCGCTCCGCTAAGAAATCGGCTCAGCGTGCGAGTTGAGGGAGTGCGGAGACTCTTCGGCGGTCCCGACGCAGCCGTTTGCTTCCCATTGGCGGATGCCAATGGTGAGTCAGGCTCCAGATCTGGGTCGAGAAGGATCATCGTGCGCGGAGTCCGCCGCGGCGGAGGGCTCCGGATTAACTCGATGATACGCGAGGCGGCAATCTACTGCGGCTTCTGCGCCTGCCCGTCCTTCCGCTCTTCACTCTCCTGCACGCCCACTTGCATCTGGTCGCCCATGGTGAGCGGAAGTTCCTGCTGCCGTGGCTTCGCGCTCTCATATGCACGCACCACGCGCTGCACCAGCGGATGCCGCACCACATCGCCGTCGTCGAAATGGCAGAAGGCGATGCCTTCCACGCCGTTCAGCACATTGATCGCGTCCAGCAGGCCGGACTTGCGCGGGTTCGGCAAATCGATCTGCGTAATGTCGCCCGTGATCACGGCCTTCGAATTGTTGCCCATGCGCGTCAAGAACATCTTCATCTGCTCGACGGTGGTGTTCTGCGCTTCATCCATGATGATGAATGCATCGCTCAGCGTGCGACCGCGCATAAACGCCAGCGGCGCAACTTCGATGATGTTTTTCTCGAGCATCTTGTCCACCCGCTCGGGATCGAGCAGGTCGTAAAGCGCGTCGTAAAGCGGGCGCAGATATGGGTCCACCTTTTCCTGCAGCGTTCCCGGCAAAAAGCCGAGCCGCTCGCCTGCCTCTACTGCCGGCCTCACCAGCACGATGCGCGCAATGCGCTTGGCGTTGAAGGCGGCCACAGCCATCGCCACCGCCAGATATGTTTTGCCCGTGCCCGCCGGGCCCACGCTGAAAACCATATCGTTTTGCTCGATCGCCTCCACGTAGCGCCGCTGATTCATCGAGCGCGGCTGCACAGTCCGCTTGATCCCCACCGATCGCTGCTTGCCGGCTTCGGCCACCGAGCGCAGCCTGGCTGCCGGATCGGCCGTGACCAGGCGCAGCATTCCGTTCAATTCGCCGTTGTGCGGATGGATGCCCTGGCGTCGCAGCGTTTCAAAGTCCTCAAAGATGCCTTGCACTCGAGCCACGCTCTCCTGCGGGCCCTCCACATGCACGGCGTCGGAGCGCAAATCGATGTGCACGCCAAGCGAGTCTTCCATCAGCCTTAGGTTTTCGTCGCGGGTCCCGAACAGGGGCTCAAGATTGGGCGTAATCTCCAGAGCGATCTTCAAAGGGTTTTATGTCCTCCAGAACGGATCGTGTTAGGTCGGCTCGTATAAGTTGTCCTGCAGAAGCCCCAAAAGCTCCTGCGGCACGGTTTCTCAAAGCTCAATGGGCTCCCGGATGCATCCCTCGTGAGCATCCTCGTGAGCATATAGATGCGCCCGAGGCGAACTGCGGTGCGCGCCAATGATCGCACCCGCCTGGGCGCTTCACGACAATAGGTAGTTTTTGGGGGAAGCCAAACGCCAAGAGGCAAATCCAGGTCCAACTTCCTGGACGCCCCGCGCATCGGCGAGTTGGAGTTGTATGCCAAATCCGGTACTGCGAGATTAGCTCTACCCGCGCTTCGCGTCAACCAGCGCATCGTTACTTTATGATGCAGCGGTTGTCTCGGGAGATACCTCCAGAGTCTCGGCCGCGCTATCCGATACACTTCTCTCAATCTACGGTCGCGCCCTGAAAGCCTATTGAATGTCCGCACTCTATATTGTCGTTCTCGTCTCCATCACCGCCGCGCTGCTGGCCGTCGCCGTCTATCGCGCCATCTTGGTCAAGACCAAGGCTGACTACCTCGTCGCCGGCCGCTCTCTTCCTGCCTTTGTCCTGGTGCTTACGCTGCTCACTTCCTGGATCGGCGCAGGCTCGCTCTTTGCCGGCGCTGAGAACGCCTACAAAAACGGCTTTGCCGCGCTCTGGCAGCCCGCCGGCGGCTGGCTCGGATTGCTGCTCATCTACTTCATCGCTCCGCGCGCGCGCAAGTTCGCACAGTTCACCCTGCCCGACCTGCTTGAAGCGCGCTACAACCAGGCGGCGCGCGTCCTCGGCACCATCGCCATCCTCTTCGCCTACGTGGCCATCACCAGCTACCAGTTCAAAGGCGGCGGCAACGTGCTGCATCTCATCTTTCCCGGCACCGTCACGCCAGAGCAGGGCACTTACATCATCGCCGCATTCGTCGTGCTCACCACCGCCCTGGCCGGCATGTCGTCCGTCGCATATATGGATGTGGCCATCGGCTCGCTCGTCACGGTAATTTGCATCCTCGCCACGCCCATGCTCTTCTTCAAGGCCGGTGGGTGGGCCGGCCTGCACGCCGCGCTGCCGCCCACCCACTTTGAAGTCCTGGGCAACCTCACGCTCGTGCGCGCCCTCGAGTTCCTCGTGCCCACCATGCTGCTCATGCTCGGCAATCAGGTGATGTACCAGAAATTCTTCTCGGCAAAATCTGAGCGCGACGCCCGCATCTCCGTCATCGGCTGGATTCTGGGCACTCTGCTTCTCGAAACTCTGATCGTAGCCATCGCGGTCTTCGGCTCGGCGCTTTACAAAACCGGAGAAGTGGCCGCGCAGCCCTACGAGATCATTCCTTACACCGCGCGCCACGGCCTGCCCGCGCTCATGGGCGCGCTGCTGCTCGGCGCAGTCTTCGCCAAGGTCATTTCCACGGCCTCGAATTACCTGTTCTCGCCGGCCTCAAATCTCGTCGAAGACGTCTTCGTGCGTTACATCGCGCCCCGAGCCTCAAACAAACTCGTCCTCATCGTCTCGCGCCTCGCTGTCGTGCTGTTGGGTTGCTGGGCGCTCTACCAGGCCATCTACGCGCCCAGCATTCTGGCGAAGATGCTCTACGCCTACACCATCTACTCCGCCGCAGTTACTCCAGTCGTCCTGGCAGCGTTCTATTCAAAGCGCGCCACGGCCTGGGGCGCGGTCGCCGCCATCGCGTCAGGGACTGTAGTAACGCTCGTCTGGGATGCGCCCGGCTTTAAACAGTTCCTTCATCTGCCGGCAATCCTCGCTGACCGCGATGCCATCTTTCCCGCGCTCTTCGCCGCCGTCGCCTCGCTCATCGTCGTCAGCTTGTTTACGCCTAAGCCATCCGCCGAGCAGTTGGCGAAATTCGCGGAGTAGGGCAGCCTATGACACCTCTATCCTTCGATCAGTTCGCGGAATTCATCAGGGAATATTGGCATGTCTCATGGGGGAAATCGATTTCGCCTGAAACACAATTTGAGCGCGATCTCGGATTGACAGGCGATGACGGCGCTGACCTCCTGGAGGCAACTGAAAGGAAATTTGGAGTCATCCTCTCTGACGAAAATAAGGAATTACGAGAAACATTTAACTTAGAGCCCAACGAATACCTTTTTCACTCAGAAGGACTCGACTTATTCTCCCCATTCCAAACTATATTCGGGCGAGATGTGCCAACGGTTCGGAAATTCACCGTCGGCGAACTCTATGAGGCAGTCAGAAAAGCAACGGACGAAGGGCGCTAAGTTTTGATGCCTGGCATCATGACGCCTGGGGCAAGCCGTCACCTGACCGACGCCTGGGATCTCGTCCAACTCGCTCCAAGCCTCGTTCCGTGGCGAGAAAAATATTGCCCCGCCCGCCCACAACCGCCTTACACTGTCCGTGTTCAAACCTTACCCGTATGCCAGTCGCGCAACTGACCCTCGAAATTCGCATCGAGCACGCCCAGTCGCTCAAAGACAGGCGTCAGGTCGTCCGCTCGCTCAAGGACCAGTTGCGGCAGGGCTTCAACGTGTCCGTAGCTGAACTCGACGAAGCCGTCTTGTGGCAATCGGCAACGCTCGCCGTCGCCGCCATCTCTCGCTCCCGCGATTATCTCCAGGGCCTGATGGAAGAAGTTGAGCGCGCCGCCCGCCGCATGACCAACGAGCTCGGTGCCGATCTCGCCGATTCCTTCTGGGACTACATCGAAAGCTGAGAGCAAGATCGAGAGCTGAGAGCAGACCGATGTGCTCGAAACACCGCGGTCCCACCATGCTACGCTGGCCTCTGGAGAACAAGTTTGCAGTCCGAACGCTTCGTCATTGCCGTATTCGAGTTTGTTTTGCTGCTTTTCTCGCTCAGCTTTCATGAGTGTGCCCACGCCTGGATGGCGTCGCGGCTCGGCGATCAGACGGCGCGGCTGCAAGGGCGCATCACGCTCAATCCGTTGGCCCATATTGACCCGGTCGGGACGCTGCTTTTTCCAGCCATGGTGATCTTTGGGCCCCTCCTCGGCTTCAGCGTTCCCTTCATGCTGGTGGGTTGGGCCAAGCCGACTCCGGTGATCACTCGCAATTTCAAGAAAATCGTCCGCGACGACAATCTCACCACCCTGGCCGGGCCGGCCTCCAACCTTCTTCTGGTTTTGGTAGCTTTTGTTTCTCTGGCGGTCATTTGCCTTGCCGTTCCCGGCGGCCGCTCGCTGGTCCGCGCAAACCTGTCAGGCGCTCTTGCATTTGGCAGCGGATTGCAGCCGCTGGTTCTGCTGGCTCTCCTCGCCATTCAAGTCAATCTTTCGCTTTTCTTCTTCAATCTGCTTCCCATTCCGCCGCTCGACGGCAGCCGTGTCGTGCGCAACATGCTTCCCTATAACGCGGTACAGAAATATGACCGCATCGGCGGCTGGATCGGTTTAGTGTTGATGATCGTCGTAGGCGGCGTACTCCTTCGGCTGTTGGTTAGTCCGATAATCGGTTTGATCTTCTCGGCGCTAATGGCCATTTAGGTCGAGCTGATCCCGATCCCCTCCCGCTACAATGGAATGAGTCTTTTTAACGCCTTTTTAAACGAACGCGGCCGTCTTTTTTAGCCGTCAAGGAATCCAAACGCCTCATGCCAGATCCCGCCACTCCGCCATCCCGTCCGCGCGTCCTCAGCGGCATGCGCCCCACGGGAAAGTTGCATCTGGGCAACTACATGGGCGCTCTGGCCAACTGGGTCAAGCTGCAAGACAAGTTCGATTGCTACTTCTTCATCGCGGACTTGCACGCGCTCACCACGGACTACGCCGACACCTCCAAAATCGCGCCCAACACGCTGGAGGTCGCGCTGGACTTTCTGGCAGCCGGACTCGATCCGGCCCAATGCACCATCTTCGTGCAGAGTCACGTCAAGCAGCACTACGAACTCCCTCTGCTGCTCGGCATGATCGCGCCTCTCGGCTGGCTCGAGCGCGTGCCTAGCTACAAAGAGATGCAGGAGAACCTCGCCAACAAAGAACTAACCACCTACGGCTTCCTTGGCTACCCCGTGCTGATGGCCTCCGACATTCTGCTGTATCAGCCCGGCTTCGTACCCGTCGGTCAGGACCAGCAGGCGCATGTGGAACTCACGCGCGAGCTCGCGCGCCGCTTCAATGGGTTCTACAAGCTCGGTGATCGCGAAGTTCTCCCCGAGCCCAAAGTCCTGCTCACGCCGTCTCCCAAGCTTCCCGGCACTGACGGCCGCAAAATGTCAAAGAGCTACGGCAACACCATTCAATTGACTGACCCCGAGCCTGTCGTCCGCCAGAAACTCAAGACCATGGTCACCGATCCCGCTCGCGTCCGCCGCACCGATCCCGGCGACCCGGACAAGTGCCCCGTCGGCGACCTGCACAAAGTATTCTCATCGCCCGAGACATTGGCCAAAGTCTACGAGGGCTGTCGCTCAGCCGGCATCGGCTGCATCGAGTGCAAAGGCTGGGCCGCCGACTCGCTCGTGAAAATACTTGAGCCTATCCAGCAGCGCCGCGCCAGCTTCACCGATGCGCAGGTTGAAGAGATTCTTGAAGACGGCTCGACCCGTGCTCGTGTCCGCGCCGAGCAGACCATGATCGAGGTGCGCGAAGCCATGCGGATGACATAGTTGACCGTGAGCGGCGACTTACCCTCAAGATCAAAAAGATCAATCGGAACGACACGAAACAGAAAAAAGAGATTAGCCGGAAGAAGAATTTAATTTGACGAGTACATCCCCACAATCCGACGAGAACGCGACCAAGCCCGCGCAAGAAGCAGTCGCTGCGTCAGTGCCTGAAAATGCCGCGCACGCCGAAATCTCGCCGGCGCCCGTCCCAGGCCCCACATTGCCCTTAGAGTTAACCGCGCCCGACCCTCCACTCACTGCTGGCCCAACCACCGCCGAAAAAGTTGCCGCTGCCCTCAAGGCGCGCGGGCAAGACGCCGAGCAGTCGCCCTTCTCGGTTTTTGTCGGTCAGGTCTACGACGGCCCGCTCGACCTGCTGCTTGATCTCATTCGCAAGCAGGACATCGACATCTACGACATTCCCATCGCCAAAATCACGGCGCAGTTTCTGGCCTACGTCGATCATCTTCGCGCCAGCGATATGGACGTGGCCGGCGACTTCATCTACACCGCCGCGCTGCTCATTCACATCAAGAGCAAGATGCTGCTGCCGCGCGCGCCCATCGGCCCGGAAGAGTCTGCCGAAGATCCGCGCCGCGAGCTCGTCGATCGCCTGCTCGAGCACGAGCGCTTCCGCAACGCCGCGCAGATGCTGCACGACAAACAAATGCTCGAAGCGGCCACGTGGACCAACCCCGGCGTGCGCGAGTTCCGCGAGGATGTTGGCGCGGAGCCGGAGATCGCAGCCGACACCACCGACCTCGTCCGAATCTTCCGCGACATTATCGAGCGCGCGCGCAACCGCCCCATTCTCAACGTGGAGGAGGATTCAATCACCGTCGGCCAGATGATTCAGTTTCTAACGCGCCGCCTCACCATGGAAGACAAGCCCGTCGCGCTTCGCCGCCTGCTCAGCCACACGCATTCTGAGCGCGCTCTAATCGCCATGTTCCTTGCGCTTCTTGAGCTGGTCCGCCTCCAGGCCATCTTGCTCCACCAGGACCGGCACTTCAGCGAAATCTTCATCAAGAAAAACACCGGATTCGACGCCGCGATGAACCAAGGCCTCGCCGACGCCCGCGACGACTGGCGCTGAAGTCGACTGGCGCTGAACTTGTCCGCCTCCTCCGGCTCGCCGCCTTGTAAACTGACCGTGATGGATGTTTCCTCCCACAAACTGCTTCGTATCGCACTCACCGCCGCGCTGGTCTCGATCGCCGGCAGCATCCCGCTTCGCGCCCAGGCCGCCGCGATTCAGTCCGCTGCGCCCTCATCGGCTGAGACCCAGCTTGCGCAGGTTCCTTTGCCCGAGCCCTCCGCGGAAGCGCTGCCGTTGCCTGAGGACCGCGGTGCTGCCGACCTCGAACAAACCATCAAGCGCCTCGGCACCACGGCCAGTGTGCTCTTCATCGTTGCGCATCCTGACGACGAAGACGGCGCGCTCATGACATACCTCTCGCGTGGGCAAGGCGTGCGCGTCACGCTGCTCACGCTCACGCGCGGCGAAGGTGGCCAGAATGCGCTGGGCGCTGAAAGCTACGATGCGCTTGGCCTCATCCGCACCAACGAGCTGCTCAAGGCCGACGAGTACTACGGCGTTTCGCAACTCTGGGGAACCGAGGCCGACTTCGGATTCTCGAAGACCCAGGAAGAGGCTTTTTCAAAATGGGGCCACGATCGTGTGCTTTATGACGCGGTCCTCGCGGTGCGCATGGTGCGGCCGCAGATCATTCTCTCCACATTTGTAGGCGGCGTGAGCGACGGGCACGGCCATCACCAGGTCTCCGGCGAAATCGCGCAGGAGGCGTTCAAGGCCGCCGCCGATCCCAGCGTCTTTCCCGAGCAATTAAAAAATGGATTGCAGCCTTGGCAGCCGCTCGCCGTCTACTCGCGCACGCCGTTTGCGCCTATCACCAACGGTCAAATGCTTGACTATGCCACCGGCAAGTGGACGCCGGCGCGATTTCACAACTACCTCACTGGCGAGTGGATCGAAGGATCGTTGCCCGCCGACGTGACGATTCCTGTCGGCACTTGGGACGCGTCACTTGGCCGCACCTATGTGCAGATTGCGCGCGAAGGCTGGGGTGAGCAGAAGTCACAGGATGGCGGCTCCGACCCCGCGCTCAGTGGGCCGGATTCATCGAGCTATCATCTGTGGGCCGTTGCGCCATCGGTCGCCGCCGTCGGCGCGGAGAAAGACGACGCCAGTCTGTTTTGGAATGCGAAGGTCCACATCTCTACCGGCATTACGGGCTTGGCGCGCTTGGCCGGCAGCACGCCGCCTGCTTGGCTTAGCGATGGCCTGCGCAAAATCGACACCGGCCTCACCGCGTTCACAAGCGATTGCAAAAACGAATCTGGCATTGCTGCCGCGCATAAGCTCGCACCCATCTATGGCGAAACGCTCGATCTCTATTCGCGTGTGACTGAAAGCGATCTCAACGCGAAAGCGAAAGCTGATCTCGAATTGGAGCTGAGTCTGAAAATCGATGATTTTCAGGCTGCGTTTAGAGACCTGCTTGGCCTCGACCTCGTCGCGTTCACAACCAGCGGCGGCGCCCAGGGGCCTGGCGCGCGCGGCGCGTTTGCTGACGAGTCTGCGCGTAGCGTTTGGCCGGGCGAGCAGTTCGGCGTCCGTGCCCATATTGCCGATGCGACAGGGGCCGCTCAGCTTAGCCGGGTTTGGCTTGAGAGCAGCGACGCAACGCCCTGGAAATATACCGTCGCCGGCGCTCCGCCCAATCCGAATCAAACCGCCGCACACCAAGCCGCGGCGCCGACGATCGAGACGAGCTTTCGCGTGCAAGTTCCAGCTGACGCCGCTCCCACCGCGCCTTACTTCACGCGGCCCACCACCGAGCAGCCCATCTACGACCTCTCCAACGAAGCCTGGCGCGAGCGCTCTTTCGCGCCTTACCCGCTCTCCGCCTGGGCGGAGTTCACATTTGACGGCGTACCCATCCGCTTCGGCCAGACGGTTCAAACCCTGGCCCGCGTCATAGGCGTCGGCGGCGTTTATCAGCCGCTCGTGGTCACGCCGGCTATCGGCGTGCGCGTTCAGCCGGAGGCGCACATTCTTCCTCTCGACGGTTCGCCGCTGCCGGTCAAGGTCACGGTTCACGCCGAGCATGCCGCCGATGGAGTCGTCGATCTGAAATTGCCCGAGGGCTGGCGCGCCGATCCTGCGCAGCGCGAGTTTCATTTGGGTACCGCGGGCGACACCGAGCCGCTCGTGTTCTCAGTCACTCCAGCCGGTGACGTCGCGGCGCGTGCCTACTCGATCGAAGCGACCGCGCATGTCAGCGGCCAAAGCTATTCGGCTGGCTGGCAAAGCATCGGCGATCCCGGTTTGCTGCCCTATAACCAATACAAGTCCGCGGAGCTCCGCACACGCAAAATTGACGTGAAAGTTGCGCCTGGTCTGCGTGTGGGCTATGTCATGGGAACCGGCGATCTAGTTCCCGAGGCTATTGAAGCGCTGGGCATTGCGCCCGATCTCCTCACTGACGACGAGCTTGCCACTGCCGACCTGTCGCAGTGGAACGTGCTGGTCGTCGGCATTCGCGCCTACTCCACGCGCCCCGCGCTCGCCGCTGCCGAGCCGCGCCTCGAGCAATTCGTTGAACGCGGCGGAACAATCGTCGTGCAATATCAGGGAAACACATTTCCCGCCCCGCTTCCGCTTTCAATGGGCCGCTTCCCCGAGCGCGTCGTCGATGAGCAGGATCAAGTCAAACTCCTCGATCCAGCGAACCCGCTTCTCGCCTGGCCGAACAAGATTACTTCCGCCGATTTCGACGGATGGTTCGAGGAGCGCGGTCACGGATTCCTTGAGCATTGGGACCCCGGATACACCGCGCTCACCGAGACCGCCGATCCCGGCCAGGATCCGCAACGCGGTGGGTTGCTCGTCGTTCATCGCGGAAAGGGAACCTACATATATGTAGCGTTCGCGCTGTACCGGCAGTTCCCAGAGCTGGTGCCCGGCGCCTATCGACTGCTGGCAAACTTGCTCAGCGCCGGCAGCGATCCAACTTCCGTCAAGAATTAGCAGCGCGGCACCATCTTCGCAGCCTGCACCTGCTCGTTAGCTACAGTCACGCCAGCTTCAGTGACGCCCCTCGCATTCCTAGCACACTCCCGCAATCCATCAGCCGCAATCTTCACAAAGTCGCGCAGAAAAGGCGAAGCGTTTGTGAATAGAAATTTAATTTCTCGTCATCCTCTTTCCCTCGAACCGTAAGCCATCTCGCCACTGTGAATTCTGCGTGAATTCGTCAAATCTTAATCTTGCTCTGCGAGTCTTGGATGCGGAACAACAGAACAACAGGAGGAGTTTTCGCCGGCGCGAAGCTCCTGCAGTGACCACTCCCCTGATTCTCCGCGCCGATGGGAGTAACGCAGATTTTTCTATTCATCAAAGCGTCCGGGATGCTGAAAAGAATTGTGTCCAACGCGCACGGTGGCGCTGCCACGTATCGAACTTTAATCCAGAGGAAAAGAGAGGCCCAAATGAATTTGACAGTGAAAGCGGCTGCCGTTGCATTTCTTGCAGCCGGTCTTGTTGTTTCCCACGCGCAAACCAGCGGCACTACGCCGCCGGCAAAGAAGCATGTCGCCAAAAAACCTGCCGTGCCGGCGGGCCCCACGGTGCAACAGCAGATCGACGATATGAAGCAGCAGTTCCAGGGCGAGATTGACGGCCTCAAGGCTGATCTTGCCACCAAGGACGAGCAGTTGCAGAAGGCGCAGCAGACTGCGGCCGACGCGCAGGCTGCCGCGGCCAAGGCTGAAGCCGACGCTACAGCGCAGCAGCAGGCTGCAACCGACAATGCGGCAGCCGTAAGCACTCTCCAGAGCACGGTCAGCGACCTGAAGGTCAACGCAGTTTCGCTCGCTACCACGGTCTCCGACGAGACCACCAGCATCAAGAAGGCGATCAACAATCCTGACGTCATTCACTTCAAGGGCATCACCCTTTCGCCTACCGGCAGCTTCGTAGCGGGTGAAACAGTGTGGCGGCAGGGTGCTACCGGCGGCGACATCAACACGGCATTGACAGGCGTTCCGCTGGCCAACTCGCAGGCATCGCAGTTGAGCGAGTTCTTCGGTTCTGGCCGCCAGTCGCGCATCGCCCTCAAGGGTGTCGGCAAGCTGAATAGCGCAACCCTCACGGCCTACTACGAGGCTGACTGGTTGAGCTCGGGTACCACCTCGAACAACAACCAGTCGAACAGTTACACTTTGCGCCAGCGGCAAATCTGGGGCGATGCCAAGTTGACCAATGGATGGGATTTCTCGGGCGGCACGGGATGGTCGCTCGTGACTGAAACCACCTCTGGCCTGACCCGCGGCACTGAAGTCCTGCCTTCGACCATCGATGCGCAATACTCCGCTGGCTTTGTATGGGGCCGCCAGTACAGCTTCCGTGTCTCTAAGGATTTCGGCAAGGCATTCTTCCTGGGCGCTTCAGTTGAAAACGCCGAGACGCTCAACGCGTCCGGCCAGAACACGCCGACCAATTATCTGCTTGGCTCAACGGGAACCGGCGGCGGCCTCTACGACAACCAGGCCAATTACTCCTTTAACTACACGCCGGACTTTGTGGTGAAGTTAGCCTTCGAGCCCGGCTGGGGCCACTGGGAAGTCTTCGGCATTGATCGCAACTTCCGCGATCGAATCTATCCCTGCGCGACCGTATCGGCCACTTGCACGGTGCCTACGACCGCTCTGCCCACCAACAGCACGGCTACCGGCGCTGGCCTCGGCGGCGGCTTCCGCGCTCCGCTTGGCACCAAGAAGTTCACAGTTGGTTTGAAGGGATTGTGGGGCCAGGGCGTCGGCCGCTACGGCTCCTCCACCATCGCCGACGTAACCCTCCGCCCCAATGCGGTGTTCTCTCCCATCCATGGTTTCTCAGCGCTCAGCACCATCGAAGCCAATCCCACGTCGAGGCTGAACCTCTACTTCAACTATGGCGGCGACTATCTTGACCGCGACTACGTCCTCAGCGGGACCACACAGGTTGGCTACGGTACGCGCAGCGTCAACATGTCGGGCTGCCTGGTCGAGCCTACTGTCCCCACTGTTGGCGCAACTGGAGCCGCACCGATCGCCCCCACCAACTGCGGCGGCAGCAACAAAGATGTCCAGGAGATCACGGCCGGCTACTGGTTCAACTTCTATAACGGTCCCAAGGGCCGCTTCCGCCAGGGCTTAACGTACGAAAACGTCCGGCGAGATCTGTGGTCGGGTGCGGGCGGCACTGCCAACCCCGGCAACGGCGCACACGGCACCGACAGCATGATCTTCACCTCGCTGCGCTACTACCTGCCGTAAATCGGCCCTCAGTTAGCACCAAAAAGGGCAGCCTCACCGGGCTGCCCTTTTTATTTGGCGGCAGAAGTAAGCTGCCTTATCTCGTCAGCATCATCCGCGAGTTCAACTAGCGCGTTGGCTGTTTCTTTCCGTGGTCTTTGAAGTTCAGCGCAAAGTAGTAGTACGTGTACGAGTGGCTCGTCGTCACGTTTGTCAGGAACTGGCCGCCGCCGAAATAGCCGATGCCGCCGCCCAGATTGAAGTGCTGATTGAGTTCATACCAGGAGTAGCCATCGATTTCCGCTCCCAAATGGCGGCCGTGGTCAGTCTTGTTGGCCGCAATCGCGCTGCCTGAAGTGTTGTAGACCGAGTCCAGGGCATCCGCCGCCCAATCGTCCAGACCCTGCACTGTGAAGGTGAGCCGCCGGTGGGGCTCAACTGTGGCTCCCGCGCGCACGGTCTCGATATTCTGCCATCCGAACAGGTCTGTGGTGCCAAAGCGGTCGTGGGCTGTTGGGTAGATCGCGTCGAACGTGGTGTGCGCTGCGCTCTGCGCTGGATTGCGGTTGCCTGTGGCGTAGTCGAACTGGGAGAAGATACGCGGCCTGGCCGCTGCATCCAGGAACTGGTACGACGCGCCTGCCTGCGCTGCCCAGGCTTGAATCGCCTGGTTCCCCACCGTACCGTCTTCGGCGATCAGCTCGCCTGAATAATTGAAAGCCGAATGAGCTTGCCCCTTTAAGCGCAACCCAAAAACCTTCTCGCTCTCCTTGCCGGTGGTCTTGGCAATGGAGGGTTCCACGACCTCTTTCGGTTGCACGCGCCACAAGAAAAACGGCTCAAGGTTCGAGTGCGGCGCAACAAAATCATCGATGCGGCCATAGGCGCCGTAGATGTTGTTGCCTTCCTCGTGCGGGCTCACGCCATTGGATTGAGGCACCACAGCCGATGCGGCAAAGATACCCAGGTGTTCGCGCTTTGCGTTCAGGTTCAGCACCGCCGCATCGTAGGAGCGGGCCTGGTTGCGCCACTCGGAGTCGGCGATGATCGTGTTGTTGTAGTTGATAATCTGCCGGCCCACGCGCAGGCTGAACCAGTGCTTGTCAGGATCGCCGATCTGGACGTAAGCCAGCTTCAAATCCCAGCGAACCGTGTTCGGCGGCCCGATCGGCGGGTTCTCGAAGCCCGAACGTGCGTCCTGCACCTGCGCCGTTACGCGCAGCCAGCTTGCCGAATGCAGATCTACCTGGAATCGGAAACGGTTCAACACGTAGGAGTCGTCCACCTTCGCCTTGAAGCTT
Source organism: uncultured Acidobacteriaceae bacterium (assembly GCA_963763585.1). Classification (GTDB taxonomy): domain Bacteria; phylum Acidobacteriota; class Terriglobia; order Terriglobales; family Acidobacteriaceae; genus Telmatobacter. The sequence continues at coordinate 66,634 of CAVXPR010000005.1, forward strand.
GAGTTGTCGTAACCCTCGTACCGGAACCGCTCCTCGGCCTGCACATCAACCCAATTGGGCAGCCTCGTATCCAGAAAAGTCGCCGGGGCAAAGTCGTGAAAGTCGTAGGGCGCGGGGTTACCAGTAGTGCGAAATGCAGCGCCGTTCAGGAAGCTCAACGGGTTCGACGCTGGCCCAGTGATGTATGCGCCGTTGTATCCGGATGCCGCGTTTCGCGTGGCAATGTCGTCCTGCGCGGCCAGCGGCGCGGCCACCGCAATGGCAAACAAAAACACGGCAGCAGCGATCGATTCCGGTGGCCGGCGCAGGGAAGCACTCATAACAGCACGAAGAGCTTTTCGCAGTTTGGAATTCCCCTTCGAGATTTGGAAGCTCATTGTGGATTTCGGAACTTGAATCGACTGGACCGTAGGTTCCTTGGTTCCCTACTGTGCCAGAACTTATCGAAAGTTGGGCCGACATCAGGTCAAACAAAGGGGCAGTCCGTAACGGACCGCCCCCATTTCTTCCATGCTTTACTTTGATTATTCCGCAGTTTCTACGGGCTTGGTCTGCGCCACGGTCCAGTCCTGCGCGCCCACCTTGAAGCGCGCAAATCGCCGCACCGTAATGTTCTCGCCCAGCTTCGCGACCTTCTGCGCAATCAACTCTTTCACGCTGACGGCCTGGTCCTTGATAAACGGCTGGTCCAGCAGGCAAACCTCTTCGTAAAACTTCGCCATCTTGCCGTCCACAATCTTCTCGATCACCGGCGCCGGCTTACCCGTCGCGGCGGCCTGCGCGCGATAGATTTCCTTCTCGCGCTCCATATCCTCCGCAGTCACGTCCTCGGGCCTCACATAGCGTGGATCGCTGGCCGCGATGTGCATCGCAACATCCTTCAGCAACTCCTGAAAGTCCTCGGTCCGTGCCACAAAATCGCTCTCGCAGTTCAGCTCCACCAGCACGGCAATTTTTCCGCCGGCATGAATGTAGCTGCCCACCGCGCCCTCGTTGGTCACGCGCGCGGACTTCTTCTGCGCCGAGGCCATGCCGCGCTTGCGCAGCACCACGAACGCGTCCTCCATGTTGCCCTTGCCCTCTTGCAGAGCCTTCAGGCAGTCGCCCATCGGCGCGCCAGACTTCTCGCGCAGTTCCTTTACCAATTTCGCGTCAATCTTCTCAGTCACTGTCGTCATCTCTCTTTTTCCCTGGCCGCACACGGCCTTATTCATGCGTTGCGTTTAAAAAACTCACCGTCGTCAATCGCGCCACGGAATTTGCGGCGTAAAAAAAGCGTGGCGCCCAAACTCGAGCGGCCACGCTCTTTCAAGTCCTGCGTGCTTCCGCGCCCAAAAGTTACTTGGCGCTTTCCGCTGCTACTTCGTCCTCTTCCAGCAGGGCCGCTACAGCCGGAGCCTTGCGAATTCCGCCGCCCAGCGCTGCTTCAAGGTCCACTTCTTCAACTGGCGCCGGCTCCGACTCCGCCGAAATCGCCACGCCTTCTTCGCTGCCTTCAACTGCTTCGGTGGCCGCGGCTTCTGGCGTCGCTTCCTGGAAGGCCTTATCGGTCAGCATGTTCACGCCTTCGGCAGCCGAGTCGGCAACCTTTGAAGTAAACAGTCGAATGGCGCGCAGCGCATCGTCGTTGCCGGGAATTACATAATCCACTACCGTCGGATCGCAATTGGTGTCTACCACCGCAACCACCGGAATGCCCAGCTTGCGCGCTTCCTTCACCGCAATCTGCTCGTTGTTTGAGTCCACGATGAACAGCGCGTCAGGCAGCCGCTTCATGCTCTTGATGCCGGCCAGGTTGGCCTGCAAATGCTTGCGCTCGCGCTCCAGCTTGATCACTTCCTTCTTGGTCAAAAGGTCGTAACGGCCATCCGTGGCCATCTCATCAAGCTCTTGCAGGCGCTTCACCGACTTCTGCACCGTCGTCCAGTTGGTCAGCAGGCCGCCCAGCCAGCGCTGGTTGATGTACGGCATTCCCGCCCTGGTGGCCTCTTCGGCAACCGCATCCTGCGCCTGGCGCTTGGTGCCGACGAACAGAATCGTCTTGCCGCTCGCGGTCAGCTCGGTCACAAACTTCGACGCTTCTTTGAATAGCTTCAGCGTCTTTTGCAAATCGATGATGTAGATTCCGTTGCGCTCACCGAAGATGTATTCCTTCATCCTGGGATTCCAGCGCTTGGTTTGATGCCCGAAGTGAACACCCGCTTCGAGCAGTTCCTTCATGGTGATGGTTGCCAATTGTCCTCCTTCGTGGACTGCATCCGGGCTGGTGATTCTGTGACCCGGATTTATCCCGCATTCGCGGGAGATTTGTAAAACCAGCTTCTAGCAGTTAGGTTCTAGCCGCTAGATTGTCTTCGTCGGAACTCGCCTCATTGGGAGTCCGGATACTGCCTTGCACGTACGAAAAAAGCTAGGAGCTAGAGGCTAATAGCTAGCAAACGCTCTAGCGCTTGCTGAACTGGAACCGCGCTCTCGCGCCCTTCTGCCCGTACTTCTTGCGTTCCTTCTGGCGCGCATCGCGCGTCATCAATCCTTCGGCCTTGAGCAGCTTGCGCAGCTCCGGGTTGAACTCAACCAGTGCGCGGGCAATGCCCATCTTTACCGCGTCGGCCTGAGCGGAAACTCCGCCGCCCTTCACGGTCGTCACAACGTTGAAGCTCGCTCCGAGCTCGGCCACCACCAGCGTGCGCTTGGCGCTAACCCGCTGCTGCTCGGTCACAAAGTGCTCTTCAAACTTCTTGCCGTTGACCTTCCACTCGCCCGTGCCGGGACGCAGAAAAACTCTCGCGATCGCCGTCTTCCGCCGCCCCGTGCCGTAATACTGAACCAGATCCTCTGCCATTCGTTCCCTCTTAGCTCTCAGCCGTCAGCTTTCAGCCTTCAGCGTTGTCGTGCCCTCATCAAATTCTTTGCGCCGCCTTGAACTCCCCGCCCCAGCAAGAAAAAGCTGACGGCTGAGAGCTGAAGGCTGATAGCTGCTTTACAACGCCACCGGCTTTTGCGCCGTGTGCGGATGCTGCTCGCCGCGATAAACCTTCAGCTTGGTGGCCATCTGCCGCCCCAGCTTGCTCTTCGGCAGCATGCCCTTGATCGCTTCTTCCAGAACCTTTTCCGGCTTGCGCTTGATCAGCCGCGTAAATGACTCCTCGCGCAGCCCGCCCGGAAACCCCGTGTAGCGCCGGTAGACCTTGCTCTGGTCCTTCAACCCGGTCAGCCGCACCTTCTCGGCGTTAATCACAATCACGTGATCGCCCATGTCGATGTAAGGCACATACTTCGGATTCGTTTTGCCGGTCAGCACCATCGCGGCCTTGCTCGCCAGGCGTCCCAGCGTCTGCCCGCTCGCGTCCACCACATACCATTTGCGGCTAATATCCTTGCCGCTCGGAATAAACGTCGACATTGCTCTGCTTCCCTCGAAAAAATTTACCCTGCTTCAATCTTCGGTGCCCCATCCTTAACACGCATTTTGCGTTTAGGGTGGGATCGCACAAACTGTATCCGCCCATGCATTACGCACGGGCCTTGAAATCTACCCACTGCCAAACAAATCTGTTCGGGTGAGAAGCTGCGGGAGTTCGTTCCAATCGGAACCCTGGCTGCGCCGGACCACGTTCGCCCTGTTCCGCTCTCGTGTCCCGCAGCCGGTGGCCTGTTCCATCAGAGATCCGCCAGAACCTGGCCGGAGCCTCTTTTGAGAGTTGGTCCGGGTGAGCACACCGAGACCCCAGGCGCAACACGCGCAAGACCTCCAGAATACTCAAAAATCAGCCCCAAGTCAATGAAAGATCGGCTGGTTTGGGCTGTGGATCGAGCGGGAAACCGGCGCCCGCAAACCTGCCACTGCCGGGAACTCCCGCCGCATTCCCCACGTAACTCCTGATTCCATCCTCTGCTTTCAGCAGTTAGACTACCTGCGCCGCTCCCATCGTCATTTTCCGGAGGCCTGATCATGCTCGTCGAAGACGCTCAACGCGAGGTGCGTACGGTCTTTATCGGCGGCTTTTGGGGTCAACTGGTCTCATCGGCAATCTGGCTCGCGTCGGCGGCCCTTGCAACGTGGAGCACTCCTCGAGCGGCGGTATCAACCATTGTCATCGGCGGATTCTTCATCTTCCCGGCAACCCTGCTGCTGCTGCAACTAACCGGAGGCCCGTCCTCGCCCACAAAAGGCAACCCGCTGAGCATGCTAGGAATGCAGGTCGCCTTTACGCTGCCCATGACCATGCTTCTGCTTGTTCCTGTCACCGAGTTTCGCTTGAACCTGTTTTACCCCGCTCTCCTGATCCTGCTCGGCGCGCACTATCTCCCGTTCGTCTTTCTCTATGGCATGCGCATGTTCATTGCCTTGTGCGCCATCCTCGTCTTTGGCGGCGTCGCGATCGCCCTCTACCTTCCCCAGTCGTTCTCGCTCGGCGCCTGGGTCGGAGGCATCACGCTGCTTATCTTTGCCTGCCTCGGCCGCATCACCGTGAGTCGTGAATCGCGCGCCAAAGCCTAGCCGCCGGAATCAGTGAATCCGCAATCTGCGGTATCCTGTTGAAGCGCGCCCGTAGCTCAGCTGGATAGAGCGAACGCCTCCGGAGCGTTAGGTCGGGAGTTCGAATCTCTCCGGGCGCACCAGCCTTCGACTGCCCAGCCGGAGCCCGGCTGGGCAGTCGAAGGCTGTCGCGCCGAAGCCACAGCGAAGGCGGACTTCACACTTCCCGTCGCACCAAGAAGTCTTAGCCGGGCTTCCAACCCCAAGGAGATCTCCCATGAAACGGATAATCGGCACAATCGCGATTTGTGTTTTGTTCCTCGGAGCTTCGATCCAGGCGCGGGCTCAGCAAGAACCGCCGAAGCCCGGCCCGGAAGTGATGCGGCTCGCATATTTTGTGGGCGACTGGAACGAAGTGGGCAAATCTACCGCCCACGGTATGGAAGGGCCAGTGTCGTCCACTCAAAGCTGGGAATGGACGGCCGGAGGATTTTTTATTGAGGGTCATTCTGACAACAAAACGCCCGCCGGCGCCTTCAAGATCATGGCCGTACTGGGATACGACCCGGCAACGAAAATGTACACCTACAACGCGTATGACAGTTGGGGCGAGGTGATCACGGCCAAAGGAAGCGTCAGCGGCGACACCTGGACGTGGACAACCGAAACCACGATGCAGGGCACGCTCATCAAGACGCGCCTCACCGAAAAGGAAGTCTCCAAAACGCAGTACACATTGAAGTACGAATCGTCCACAGATGGCGGCGCCACATGGTCATCCGATATGGAATCGACGTTTACGAAGGCAGCAACGGCGTCGCCGGCGGCGAAGTAGAGCTTGACGAAGGAGATATTGCTGGCTTGCCGAGCCGAAGCCCGAATGGGCGAAGGCTGGTGGACGCGGTGGGAATCGAACCCACAACCTGTCGGTTAAGAGCCGAATGCTCTGCCAGTTGAGCTACACGTCCTTGATTCAAAAAGCCGCGCCGTCAACATCCCACGCGACTCCAGGCGGAGGCGAAAACTCTACCCGCACCACAGAAAATATACCACAGAGCAGGCGCGCTTCCCAATCGCGGAGGCATCCTAGCTCCTCTGGCGAGAGCGGCTGATTTGGAGGATAATCGGCGTATGGCGACCCAGCCCAACCCTGCCTTGCCCGATATGGAGGAACCTTGGTCCGTGCGCGAATACCTGCGCACCAGTTGGAGCCCGGACCGCGAGTTCGTCGATGGGCGTATTGAGGAGCGGAACTTGGGCGAAAAAGAGCACTCCATCATTCAACGGTACTTGACGTTCCTTTTCATGTTGAAGCGGGAGGAATGGCAAGTCCAGGTCTTTCCCGAACTTCGCACTCAGACACGGGCCACAAGATTTCGTGTTCCGGATGTTTTAGTGGTGCGCTCCGAGGAGAAATTCGAGCGCTATGTGACTGCACCGCCGCTGATTGCTATCGAGATTCTGTCGCCTGAAGACACGTTGCGCGCCATGCAAACAAAAGCCGCGGAGTACCGGCTGTTTGGCGTCGAGCATATTTGGATCATCGATCCGGAGCCGCGCATTGCCTATCGCTACGCCGATGCAGCTCTCGAAGAAGTTCGGACAGGCGAACTGACCGTCCCGGGAACGCCAATCCGCGTTGCGCTAAGCGAAATGTTTGGTGAACTGGATCAGGCGTGAAAGTCCGTGCCCTACTGCGGCCAACCGGAATTGCTTTGTATCTGGCTTCCTATGTGCTTCCTGCGGTCGGAAACTCTGATTTTGGCCAGCGAGATTTACTATCAGGAAGACATTCAATTCCTGGGTACGCTTGCGCATTCTTTTCGATTTTCTGGGGATTCGCAGGCTTCTTCGATCCCAGTGGACTCACGGCGGAGGGTCGCTGGACCTTTCGTTCTCTTCTGCTGCCCGGTCTAACGAATCCAATTCTATTCGCTTACTTTGGGCTTTCGCTTAAACATAAGGCGCCTCGAACATGCGGAATTCTCGCCGTAATTATTTGCGTTTGCGCGACATCATCATGTGGCTTTTTTCTCCTCAACTCACTTGTGCCCATTTACGGTTTTTATTTATGGCTGGCCGGGATTGTAATTATCGTTTGGCCGGAACTTCAGCGACTGACGACCCGAAAGAAAGTCCTGCCTTCTAACAAAGACACCCACGCGGCCTAGAATGACAAGCTGCGGCGTGGAGTCACAAGCAGAATCCGCGCGGAAATAGGAGAAATCAGCTCTTCGTCGCCACCCGAATGTGCAATTCCCGCAACTGCTGCTCGCTCACCGGCGTCGGCGCTTCCGCCATCAAATCAATTGCCTTTGCCGTCTTCGGGAACGCAATCACCTCGCGCAAATTGTTTGCGCCGGTCAGCAGCATCACAATGCGGTCCAGGCCCAGCGCAATGCCGCCGTGCGGCGGAGTTCCGTATTCCAGCGCGTCCAGAAAAAATCCAAACCGCGCGCGCGCCTCTTCATCGCTGATGCCCAGCGAAGCGAAAATCTGCTGCTGCACATCCTTGCGATGAATACGAATCGATCCCGAACCGAGCTCAAGTCCGTTCATTGCCAGGTCATAACAATTCGCCCGCACGCTTGCCGGATCGCTCTTGAGGTTCGCCATGTCGGCTTCAATCGGCGCCGTGAAGGGATGATGCGCGGGCATCCATTTCGCCAGAGCCAGATCGTACTCGAACATCGGAAAGTCGGTAAGCCACATCGGATTGAAGGCCTTGCTGCCGTCAATCAGCCCGTCTTCGGCGCTTCGCGCCGCCGCATCTTGCACCACTTCATCCGTCACGCGAAATGCGCCGTGCCGGTCCGCATATTTCTTCGCCAGCTCGGCGCGGAAATTTCCCGCCGCCGCGTACACATTGATCTCGCGCTCCGAAAGCCGCCCCGGAAACTTCGTATCGCTGGCCTTGATGTGGTGCGCCGGATCACCCGCAACCACGATCACAAAGTCCGCATCCGAAGCGCCTGCCAGCTCGCGCACCTTCGTCGCAGCCTCAGGAAAGCCCTTCGCCAGCCGCTTGAAATCGTCAATGAACTTCGCGCCCTTCTTCTGGTCGAACAGCGGATGATTGTCCTCGCGCTCCTTGCGGCTCAACTCGCCCACGTTGGGAATACGCAGCGCCACCACCGGCAGCGCGGGATCGATCTGCAAGCTCGCCAGCGCCTCGTCGGTAAACGCCGGCCGCACGTCGGTAAGTCCCGGCAGCCGCAGATCAGGCTTGTCGCTCCCGAACTGGCGCATGGATTCGTCGTAAGTAATGCGCGGGAAGGGAATCGGCAAATCGACGCCCGCCGCCGCAAACCCCGCCTTCATAAACTGCTCCACCGCGCCAAAGACCGTCTCCTGCTGCGGAAAACTCATCTCCAGATCGACCTGCGTGAACTCCAGTTGCCGATCGGCGCGAAGGTCCTCATCGCGAAAGCAGCGCGCGATTTGAAAATACCTGTCGAAGCCCGAGATCATCAGAATCTGTTTGAAGATCTGCGGCGACTGCGGCAGCGCGTAGAACTCGCCCGTATGCACGCGGCTCGGCACCAGAAAATCGCGCGCGCCCTCGGGCGTGGACTTGGTCAGAATCGGCGTTTCAATCTCGAAAAATCCCTGCCTGCTCAGGCTCTCGCGAATCGCCAGCGTAATCTCGTGCCGCAGCTTGAAGTTGTGCTGCATCTCAGGCCGGCGCAGATCGATATAGCGATACTTCAGCCGCACTTCCTCGTTTTGGATCGCCTCTTCCGACGGCGAAAACGGCGCCAGCTTCGCGTCATTCAGCACGCGCAGCTCGGTAGCCTCAATCTCGATCTCGCCCGTCGGCATCTTGGGATTGATGGCGTCCTTGTCGCGCAGCCGCACCTTGCCCACCGCGGCGACAACGTATTCGGGCCGCACCTGCTCGCCCTTCGCATGACCCTCGGGAATCAGGTCGTGGTCCAGCACCACCTGCGCAATGCCTGTGCGGTCGCGCAGGTCGAGAAAGATGAGATTGCCGTGGTCGCGGCGCCGGTTCACCCAGCCCATCAGCACTACTTGCTTGCCCGCGTCGGCGGCGCGCAACTCGCCGCACATGTTTGTCCGTTCAAGATTGCCTAAAAAGTCGAGCACGGTATCCGTTCCTCTGTCCCTGAAAAGCTGTCATCCTGAGCGCAGGTCGCCCCGGCGACCGCAGTCGAAGGACCTGCATTTTCCAATTGTTTTGCGCGCGATTTCATTCCGCGAGCATCGCAGGTTAACTCGCTGCGCGCCACTTTGCTCTGCACGCCTGTTGCGAAGTCCTTCACCGTCAGGATACCGGATTGATGCTCGTCTTCGCCCAGGATCACGATGCGCCGCGCAATCTTGTCAGCAGCCTCAAACGACTTCTTCAGCCGGAAACTGCCGTCGCCAAGTTCCACGCGCAGCCCAGCTCGCCGCAACTCCCGCGCCAGCACCAGCGCGGCGGCGTTCAAGTTCTCGCCAATCGGCGCAATATACGCGTCGGCTTTTGCCGCCGGCACGGCAGCTTGCGCGGACTCTTGCGCCTGCAGCGTCAGCACCAGCCGGTCCAGGCCCATCGCGAAGCCGATTCCCGGCGCCTTCGGTCCGCCAATAGCCTCGCTCAGTCCGTCATACCGCCCGCCGCCGAGCAGAGCGTTCTGCGCACCTAACCCGCCGTGCGTAAATTCAAACGTCGTCCGCGTGTAGTAGTCCAGGCCGCGCACCAGCCGCTGATTCAGCGTGTAAGGCACGCCGGCCGCATCGAGTGCCGCAGTAACCTGCGCGAAGTGCTGCTTCGAATCATCGCCAAGCGAATCGCCGATCTTCGGCAGCGCCTCAATAATCGGCTGATCTTCCGGCACCTTGCAGTCCAGCACGCGCAGCGGATTGGTCACCGCGCGCCGCTGGCAGTCCCCGCACATCTTCGGCGCAACATCGGCGAGCGCCGCACGCAGCACGTCGTTATATTTCGCGCGGTCCGCAGACGACCCAACAGAATTCAGTTCGAGCGTCCAGCCCGTAATTCCCAGTTCTTCCAGCAGCGTGGCCAGCATCTCCAGCACTTCCGCGTCGCGCAACGGCGATTCGCTGCCCGACGACGGCGGCCCAATCACTTCCGCGCCAATCTGCCAGAACTGCCGGTAGCGTCCCTTCTGCGGCCGCTCGCGCCGGAACTGCGGCCCAATGTAATAGAGCTTCTGCAACTGCCCGCTTTCGCCCAGGCCATGCTCAATGTAGGCGCGCACTACGCCGGCCGTATTCTCCGGCCGCAAGGTCAGCGACTGCGTCTTCTCTGACTGCGCGCGTGCGCGATCCTCCCACGTGTACATTTCCTTCGAGACAATGTCGGTCTCCTCGCCCACGCTGCGCGCAAACAAGGCCGTGTCTTCAAAGATCGGCGTGCGAATCTCGCCGAAGTTGTAGCGGGCAAAGACCTGGCGCGCGGTCGTCTCAATGCGATTCCACAGCTCCGTCTCCGGCGGCAGCAGATCGCGCGTCCCGCGCACAGCTTTCAAGGTGGCCATAACCTATCTAGTCTAAATGGAGAAAGGACGGCTTCAGCACGAGTGAACGCGCGCCCCGCCGCTCGCAGCGCTACCCCAGGATTCTGTCCGCAATCCTCAGCCACCACGCCGACCCGCTGGTCACCGTGTGAACAACGAAGTTTTGGCACAGGATCAAGACCGGCAGCGCAATTAGATAGATCTTATGCACGCGCCGGTTCACCAGCAGGTCGCGCACCACGCCAAGAAAAATTACCGCATCAAGGCTCCAGTAAAACAAGAGGTGGGAGCTCACGAACGATATGCGGCCGAAAGCTGCAGCGAGCAGCCCGCATGTGGCGATAAAGATGAACCGCCGGTGCAACTCGGGTTTTTTCCGCCACCAAACGGCCAATCCAAACAATATGCCGAACGCAAGCACATCGTAGAACGGAACGATCAGGAAAGCGTCCGAGCCCGGCTCGTGTTTCACCAGTGTGTCAAAGCGGCCCATGATGATTGCAGTCGTAATGCCAAGCGGAACCATCACCGTTCCCAGCGCCACGCCAAACCAGCCAAAGAATCGATGCCACTTCACGTTGTGCGTGCGCACCAGAGCCGACTGAAAGATGAAGAAAATCACCCACGCCGAGAATGCGGCGGCATGAAACCAGAGAATTAAAGGCCTCGGCACTGACGGATGGATCAGATTTCCGTTGACCGTTTGGCCGAATCCCGAAACGACGATCCCCGCCACCAGCAGCGACATCGCAAAGTAGAAATATTTGTCCACAAACCCGCCGCGCCCGGTGAAGTGAACGCCCGAATTCACACTCGTGCTCTGCGACACAGTTGCCATCGTCAAAACCTCGCCTTGAGATTTTCTTGAAAATCCTGGCTGCACCCGACACGTCAGCGGGAAAGTAGCGCAAGGCTAGCATGGGCTGGTTTTGGGGCTCAACGGAAAACGCTCATTGCGCGGCCAAACAGGTTTGAACACGGTAACCACCGTTCGCTTCCGGCACACAACTCACTTCACCTCTGCACAGCACAAAAAGATACCCTGCTCGCAAAGGGTGGCCCGTATGCCGCTGAAAGCATGTGCCTAACCACACTCGATCCCCTATTAGTGGTACAAAAGTAATTCGATAATGAGAACCAAAGTTACAAATAAGACTATGGTTGTATTACCGTCGTCTTTTCATTATTGCGCAAAGGTAATTGTGAGACGATGAATCGCCGCCCCCGATTTGGGCCTGGAAGCTGCACCTTCACTCATGCTTCAGCAGGCTGCAAGTTGGCAGCGCCTCATGGTCGGTCACGCTCGATCTGACCGCTTTTGGCGCGCCGGGCTTCGCAATCCGGGGCAGAGAATGTTGCGCTTTGAGGCCGTGAACGGAGCCGTATATGTATCGCCAGATTGAGCATTCTATTCGCACTCGTATCCATAACACCTTTTTCTATCGCGCTTTTTCCCGCGTCAAGCCAGGTCGCCTGATCGCAGGTCGTCTAATTAGCCTCCTGGCCGGCGCAGCTCTGCTGCTGTCCACAGCCACCACCCACGCGCAGTTCGGCGCGCAGCCCGTGGGATCCGCAACGGGCAATCAAAGTGTCACGGTCACTGCGTCCGTAGCAGGAACAGTCAGCAGCGTAGAAATTCTGTCGCTCGGCGCGCCCACTGGAGACTTCGCCGCAGGCACGGGCACATCGAATTGTCCATCTGCCACGCTTGCGCTCGGCGCCACCTGCTCGGAATCAATCACATTCACGCCTGCAAAACCCGGCGTCCGCATGGGCGCGGTCGTTCTCGTGGGCACGCCTACTGGCGGCTCGGGCCAATCGGTTCTGGGCACTGCCTATCTTTCCGGTACCGGCCTCGGCGGCCTCGGCGTGCTGGTTGCGGGCAATCTCTTCCCGTTGCAGGTCAGCTTGGTCTTTACACATCTGTGGGTGACAATCAACCGGCCACGCAGGCGGAGCTTTACCTTCCCAGCGGCATCGCTCTCGACGGAGCCGGCAACCTCTATATCGCCGACAGCCTTCACAACCGCATCCGCATGGTCTGCGCAAGCGCTACCAGCGCCACCATTCAAGGCACCAGTTGCGCCGGCGCGGGAATCATCACAACCATCGCCGGCAGCGGCAATCCCTCTTACACGGGCGACGGCGGCCCGGCGGCAAGCGCCACCCTCAGCGGTCCCGGCGACGTTGCTTTCGACGGCGCAGGAAACCTCTATATTGCCGACAGCGGCAACGGCGTAATCCGCATGATCACCGCCGCCACCGGCGTCATCTCGACCATTGCCGGCAGCAACGGCGGCACAGTCTGCGGCTCAGCCGGCAATGCAGTGGGCGACGGTTGCCCGGCCACGCAGGCAACGCTTAACCAGCCCGAAGGCGTCACCCTCGACGCCAGCGCGAATGTTTATATTGCCGACACAAACAACCACCGCATTCGCAAGGTAAGCGCGGCGACTGGCGTGATTTCGACCATCGCGGGCAACGGCTTCACCAATCCCAACGGCACGGGCGGCTACAACGGCGACGGAATCGCAGCCACCTCCGCCAAGCTCGACTTTCCTTACGCGGTGGCCTTCGATGCCTCAGGCAACATGTACATTCCTGACTCAGCCAATCAGCGCGTTCGCGAAGTGATGGCGGTCGGCGGTGTCATAGCGCCGTCCAGCACAATCTCCACCCTCGCCGGTACTGGAAACGCAGGCTCCACCCCCTGCACGGCCACGCCAGTTGCCGCTAATCAGGCGGACATTTGGTCGCCCTCAGGTGTTGCCGTCGACGCCGCGGGCAATGTCTACATTGCCGAGTCGCAGAACGCGGCGATTCGCAAAGTCAGCTCGTCGACAGGACTTATCTCCACGCAGGTGGAAAGCGGCTGCGGCGACTTTTATTCGAGCGCCATGTTTCAACCTGTCCTGCTTTACGGCCCGGTTGGCCTTTACCTCGACGGCAGCGGCGACCTCTACATCGCCGACACGCTCAATATGGTGGTGCGCGAGATACAAGGCAACTTTACCGCGATCGACTTTGCAACGCCCGTTCGCCAGGGCAGCACATCGGCAACCCAGGACGAGCCCGTCGAAAACGACGGCAACGCCGCGCTCGATCTGACCGCGATCACCCCTGCAATCAATGCCGCAGTCGATGCGACAGTCCCCAACTCCTGCAGCAACGGCCAGTCACTGGCCGTCAACTCCGATTGCACCATCGGCGCGGTCTTTGCGCCCGCCGCCATTCCCACGCTGCTCAACAATCAGGCTGAGACACCGAATATCCTCGTCAGTGAAGATGCGCAGCCCAGCTTTGCCGCGGCCAGCTCGCCTCTCGACATCGAGCTGATCGCCACTGCCGAGCCGGTCAATTCCACCACCACCACGCTTGCTTCCAATCCCAATCCCTCCGGATTTGGCCAGAGCGTCGCTTTCACGGTCACGGTGGTTACGGGAACGGGGACTGGCAATCTCAGCGGAACGGTCAGTATCACCGACACCTTTGGCGGCACAACTACGACCATCGCCACCGGTCTCGCTCTCAACGCGTCAGGCGTTGCTACGTTCTCCACCACAACCCTCGCGGTTGGTCTTCACTCCATCGTCGCCACTTACGCAGGCGACACTCAGCACTTCACCAGCTCGTCAGCGCCGGCGCTCACCCAAACCGTTCTTGAAGGCACGTCGATCGTCGTGACATCGAGCACAAATCCATCCGCCGTGGGCCAGAGCGTTACTTTCACGGCCACTGTATCTGCCGCGGCTGGCGGCGTCACACCGGACGGCACGGTCAGCTTCATGGATGGCACAACAATCCTCAGCACGCAGACCATCAACGCCGGCGGCGTTGCGACGTACACGACCTCCACGCTCGCAGCCGGCATTCATCAGATCACCGCGGTCTATAACGGCGACGCCTCGAAGCAGATTCAGGGCAGCACGTCGGCTGTTCTCAGTCAGGAAGTGCAGGCGCCCACCACTGCAACATTGACTTCAAGCCTTAACCCGTCGATCTTCGGTAACTCCGTCACTTTCACCGCGACCGTTCCTCCCGGCGGCTCTTCTGCGCCTACCGGCACGGTGAGTTTTCTTGATGGCGCAACAACCATCGGCACCGGAACCCTCGCGGGCAATCCGGGCGTCGCCACCTTCACCACATCCGCGCTCAGCGTCGGCACGCATCCCATCACGGCGGCCTACGCGGGCGACTCGAAGAACGGAGCCAGCACTTCGCTGCCCGTGAGCCAGGTGGTCAATCAAACCTCAACCGCTACCACAGTCACCGCCGCGCCCAGCCCCGGAATCGCCGGTGGCCCGGAGACGATCACGGCAACAGTAAAGCTGACCTCAGGGTCAGGAACGCCGACCGGCACAGTCACCTTCACTTCTGGAGCCACGCAACTAGGCAGCGCGCCCCTCAACAATGTTGGCACTGCAACCATCACCCCGGCGCTCGCGCAGGGCAGCTATCAGATTGTCGCTACATACAGCGGCGACGCAAACGATCAGGGCAGCGCATCGGCGCCTCTCGCGCTCAACGTGGCGCAGGCAATCTCTCTCACCGCGCTTAACATCACGCCTAACCCGGCGCTGGTGCTCGTGCCCATCACCTTCACCGCCAATGTAGCCAGCAACGGCGGTGCCCCCACCGGCAGCGTAAACTTCCTCGCCAACGGAATCGTAATCGGCGTCGGAACCGTGAATGCATCGGGAGTAGCGACGTTCACAACCTCAACGCTGGCTGCGGGCACTTACTCCGTCACCGCCAATTACACCGGCGACACCAACGACTCCGGCAGCACTTCGGCTGCAGTGTCTCTCACGGTTTCGCTGGCCACCACTAACACTGCAATCACCGTCACCCCCAATCCCGCGCTCGTCGGGACGGCCGTCACCATCACCGCGAAGGTCACTGGAAACGGTGGAACGCCCACCGGCACTGTGAACTTCATCGCCAGTGGCAGCACGCTCGGCTCCGTAACCCTGAATGCGGGCGCAGCCAGCTTCACCACATCCACGCTAGCTCCCGGCACCTACTCAATCACAGTCAGCTACTCAGGTGACACAGCCGATTCGCCCAGCACCTCAACATCGATCAGCGAAACCGTCGGCCTCATTCCAACTACTACGAGTCTCGGCTCCGCTTCATCCACCGGCACAACTCCGCAGGTCACTCTTGTGGCCACCGTCTTAAACAACGGCACCGGAGTCCCGCCCACTGGCACGGTCACCTTTATGAGCGGCGCTACCCAGATCGGATCATCCACTCTCAATGCCAATGGCGTCGCCACGCTGGTTCCGAATCTCACTCCCAGCGTGAGCTACAACATTGTCGCGATGTATAGCGGAGATGTCGATCACAGCCCCTCCTCTTCTCCAGCCGTCGCCATCTCCGGCACGCCGACCCAGTTCAGCATTGGAGTGAATCCATCAAGCGTGACCATGGCAACCTCGCAGAATGCCACGGTGGCCGTGAACCTGACCTCTAACGGCAGCTTCGCAGACACTATCGGACTCGGCTGCGCTTCGCTGCCCGCGGGAGTCTTCTGCCACTTCTCGAGCCCCAGCATGAAGCTCACGGCAGATGGCTCGGCCAGCGTTCAGCTCACTATTGACACCAACAATCCATTGAGCGGCGGAAGCTCGGCCATGAACACCCAGCCGAACACTCAGCCGAGCTCCTCGAAGTTCACACTGGCCGGTCTCTTCCTGCCCTTCAGCCTCTTCTTCGGATTCGTATTCTGGCGCTTGCGCCGTCGCAGCGCCGCATTCTTGTCGACGGCGATGCTCCTGCTGCTCTCAGCAGCCGCCCTCATGGTCACCGGATGCAACAGCTTCTCAATGAGTTCAGCCGCGCCCGGCACATACATGATTCAGGTAACCGGCACCGGCGCAAACACCAGCGTGGAGCAGTACCAGAACGTTTCGCTCACCATCACGAAATAGATCCGAGGCGACGGTCGCCGAACGGGCGCGGGAAAAATATGAATTTATTGCATGATTTGAAACTTTGTCGGAGCCACGCGCTGGGTTTGCTGGCTCGGTTAACCCGCCTTGACGTCTCTAAATTACTCGCGTTCGCGATCTTAATCGCCGGCATAGCGCCGCGCGTCGCCCAGGCTCAGGTTCAAGCTCCCGGTGATCAGGGCGGCCTCATATTGTCAGCCGGCGCCATGGGCTCCGGATATTCCATTCAGTACGGTCAACGGAAGATGGCCGGCATCACCGCATTCGTCGATGCCGATACCAAACGTCGTTTCGGCATTGAGGCTGAGGGCCGCTGGCTGGAATACTTCCAGACCGCCAATGTCCACGTCGAAACTTACTCAATCGGCGGGCGGTATCATTTCCACGCAGGCCGCTTCGAGCCTTATGCCAAGGGCTTGGTCGGCTTCGGCGATTTCAATTTCCCTTACAACTACGCCAGTGGCCGTTACTTCGTAGTCACGGCTGGCGGCGGTTTAGACTTCGACTGGACGCCCAGAGTCACGGTCCGCGCTGCCGATTTCGAATATCAGGACTGGCCCCAGTTCACCTTCGGCAACATGAGTTCGTTCGGCGTCAACGCCGGCATCCGCGTGCGCTTCCGCTAGCGCTCATAGCTTTCTCACCGAATCACTAATTCTGCTTTGTCTCAGGCGTTTGCTCCGCCGGCGCTGCCAGCTCGGCTGGCGTCATCGGCGTTACAGGCAGCGTAAGTGTCTCCTGGCCGGCCGGGTCGTCGCGCAGCTTTAGATAGAGCACACCCTTCACGGGATGGGGCACAGCCAGTTGCGTTCCCGTAAACTCCGGCGGCACGCTCACCGCATTGTCAAATGTCGGCGTAGCAGAGATCGCTGTCGCTAGAAAGAGATCAGTCCCGCTCAACATGCAGGGCTTGAATGTTGTGCGCGGGCATTGCAGCTCCTTTAATCCAGGAACGCGCACCAGCGTGCCCAGGTGAACCCACTCGCCGGTAGCGCCGTCAGCGGAGATAGCTCGCACCCTCACTGGTCCGAAGGCTGAGGAGCCAAAGCGGGCAAGCGGATCCAGGCTGGCCTCCGCCGTATGCGAATCCTCGAGCATAAGGCTGCCGTCGCTCAACGCGAGCATCGTGTGAAAGCTTTCGTCGGCTGCCGCCACTTCCACTTTTTCGTCGCGCGGAAAGTCAGCCGGCACATCGGATTTGAGAAAGAACACCAGGTGGCCCCCATTTTGCGAACCATCTACAGGCAGATCATCAGGGCTGCTCATTTCAATTGCCTGTGGACTTGCGCCATCCTGCTGAACCGCCTCACTGAGCAACGTGATCTGGGGGCGCGGCGCATCAACCGTGACAAGGGCTTTCAACGTGCGGCCATCTTTCAATTCCACTTTGGCCGTGTATTGCTTGCCCGCTTCCAGGCCGAACGTCGATCCATCGGTATTCATTTGCAACTGATCAAGGTTTCCCGCACGATCCAGTTTGGAGGGCATAAAAGTGACGCCGCCAACATCAGCTTTTGCCACCTCATCGAGCCGTGTGCCCAACAGCAGAGATGTTTTGTCTCCGGCGTTTATCGTCAGGCCGTCCAGTGAGGCGGCTGCCGCATAAGACAGCATCTTCAGGCGATCCGGTTTCGCCTGCCCATATTCGTCGATGTCCAAATTCACCGGCCCCGGTCCCGCATCTTTCAGAGGAATCCTGATCTCCAGTTTGCCGGGGTTGGGCGACTTCCATGTCAGCTGCACAGTCGGGTCTTCATCGATCTGCGCAGTCACCTTCTCCACGCAATCTGCAGTCCGGCCGTCGAGTTCGACGGTGTCGTCGCGGCCCACCACAAGTGCCGATCGATCTGCGGCGTTCACGCCCCATTCACCAGGACGCGTAGTTATCAGTTGGTATTGCGGTCCTTCCCAATCCTCAAAGCCCCAATGCCCGTGAACAACGGCCTTCAGCTCTCCATCGGGCAGCGCAGGAATCGCTGCACTCGGAACCAGCCCGCCCTTGTCCGCATCGACTTGTAACGGAAGGTCAACCGCTTTCCCTTTTCCGTCGGCGGGTTCAACATGCAGAACAAGGTCATGAGCTAATTCAGTGGCGAAGAACAACGGCGCTCCCTCGGCGGGCAACACCAGTCCCGGCTTCATCGCGCAAAAATCCTCGCTGGGGTTCACGGGGTGCAGAGGCTCCGGCTTGGTCGTTCCAATCGGGGGCAGCGCCACAACCACTACCGACATCGGATTGCGGAACGAGGGCGGCATATTCAAGCGCAGGTTCAGGCTGTCGGTCGTGGGCAGCGCCAGTGCCGGGATGTACTGGAAGTGCGCGGTGTGCAGCGACGAAAGAATCTTCGCCATATCCACCACTGCGCCTACATACGGGCTATAAAGGCCGCCGCCCGCCATGGTGGTTGAGCTGATGGCGTTCATCAGATTCAGTGTGTCCCCGTTCACCAGTTGGCCCACCAGCGATTGCGCGTTAGCGTCGTCCAGCACCAACCCCTCTGTATTTTGCGAAAGGCATGAAGCCTGTTCCTCAGCCGGCTTCGCAAAGCAGCCCTCGTTAATCTTGATTCCCAGGCTGCGCGCCGCCATCTCCGTGCGCGTCTTCAGCTCCTGGGGATCGAACTGGCTGCTCACCTTCACGTCGTCCAGAAATGCTTCCAGCCGCATTCGGTCCCAGCTCGCCGCGTGCAGATCCTGCGCGGCTCTCACAAACGCGCCTGGCCGGCCGCGAACCGCATTGCGTAAAGTCGTAAAATCGCCGCCAGTCTCCGGCGCAAAAAACAGCAGTGCCTGTTGCGCCCCCTCGGGAACCGTGACAAAGACTCCCTCGGCGCGGACGTCGCGCGTCCATGTCTCCACGCGTGTAAACCATTCCGGGGGTGGGGGATTTGTAGAACCGCGCAGAAACGCGATCACCAGTACAAAATTCGTAGCCTGGCTCTCGGGCAGGTCCGGATGAACCCAGAGCCGGTCTCCGGGCATCAGGCTGGGCACCTCTGAAACCGGCAGTGTCACATTTCCCCGCTTCACGTGGATGTCTACTTTTGGTCCGGACAAATCGAACGGCTGGCCAGTGGCATGCAGCAGTGAAGATGCAAGGCAAACACAGGCTAGCGACTGCAAACAACGGCGCATGTACTCTATTTTACGAACTCCGGCGACCGATGGCAGCAAAGATCAGGCGCGGCGCTTTCAGTGGATAGCGCATTCCAGGTCAGCGCACTTGAATGCATCGCTGGAACAAGTGGGTTGTTTCTTCGTAGGTTCCCCCCATTAATTCCACGGCAAATAAATGTTGTCACGGTGTAAGACCATGCCTATGATGGAACATTATTCGTAGCTTCAACGTTTTTTCGCACGCCTGTTTTGCTCTCAGATGGAAAGGTACAAGGGCAAACACATCCAGCCGTAGCCGCGCTCATACCGCTTTCTTATTGCTCTGAATAGAGGAGTTGAAACCCGTCTTCCTCGTTCCAAAGGGTACCTTGGGACTCATAAATCGAAGGCTGCTGTTCGATGTGTGCGGCGCAGCTCCGAGCCGTTTGGCAACCCGGCCGGTGATTGTGCTGGCTCCGTGCCCGCGAGCGGCAGAATAGGGAGAAGCAAATGAAGGCAACCAGAGTTGCGCAAAATGGTGTGGAAGACAGCGCTCTCACCATCCCCGCGGCCGAAGAAATTATTGAGGATGCGCTCAATGAGCTGGCCTATTCGCAGGATCCCGGTTTGGTCCGGGCGCTGCGCTTTTTAGCCCCTCCCGGATATCAGGCCATCGTCGAGCTGTGCAGCGAAAGCGGCCGCAGCAAGCGCCGCAATGCCTCGGCCGAGAGCTGGTCCCCTGAAGATGACGAGGTCCGCATCTATTTCGAGCGCATTGACGGTGAGGAGCCGGCGCCGCGTTTGAGCCGCGTTCCGCGCGCATTCGCCGGTCGCGCCGCGGAGGAGGAAGACGAAGCCGAAGTCACCTCGCCCGCCGATATGGATGCGCGCGTCAAGGAGATCTGCAGCGCGCTGGCCGAGGCCGAGCGCGGCGGCCACGCCTTCATCGCTCTCAAGTGGTTCCGCGATTCTTTTTTGCCTCGCAAAGCTTATCGCTGGAATCAGCATCCTGAAACACGCCAGGCTGTACTGGCCGAAGCTATCCAGCGCGGCGTTGTGATCACCAGCAAGATTGCGAACCCCAAGACTCCGGCTTATCCCACCACCACTATCCGCCTCAACCGCGCCGAGGCCGGCATTCCCGACGAGGCCCAGCGCTTTCATCCGATTGAGGTTCTGGGCGAACCCGTGACCGCATCGATTGATGAGGATCGGGGGAGTGCGTGAGCTTCTTTTTTCTTGAAGCTACCGCATTCGCCAAGCTGTTTGTGCGCGAGCCTGGCACCGATGCGCTCATTCAAATGCTTGAGTCCGTTGAAGACAACCGCAAACTGATCTCGGCCGCAACGCCCCTCGAAATTTATGCCGCCATCAGGCGGCGTGAGCGGTCGGGGCAGATTGCTCCTGAAGCTGCCGCCGCCGCGCTCGAATTGTTGCGCATTGAGGCCGGGCGAATGGTGCAGCAGCCCCTGAATCCGGGCGTGCTTGAAACCGCGCGGCAGCTCCTCGATCGCACTTCGCTCCGTTGGCCCGATGCTCTGCAACTCGGCTGCGCGCTCACCGCCCGAGACATGTTTCCCGGCACCGAAATCACATTCATCTCCGCCTCGTCTGCGTTACTGGATGCGGCCCGTGCGGAAGGTCTCGACCCCCTCGACACTGCGAATCTGCCGGATGGTGAACCGTCTCGGTCGAACTAAGCTTCAGACGTGCAAACCTAAGACATGATGCAGCCGCAGTAAGCCCGCGGATTCTCGCTGTCCATCCGACTCAAAACTCGATAGTGGGTTGGTTCGATCAGTAGTGAGCAGGTTTGAAGGGTACGGGCTTTAGCCCGTACAAGAACTCAGCAAAATGATTTGGGGGCTTTAGCCCCTCGAAGTGAAGATCTTTCAAACGAGTCCCCAACTCAACCAATGCACGAGCCGTCAGTCTAATTCCATGCACTGAATGCGAGATCATGCCACTCCCCTCCACGCGCCGCTTCGTCTCCCGAATTTTCCTTCTCCTCGTCGTCGCGCCCATCGCATCTCTCGCTCTCCGCATCCGCACAGACCGTCCCCAAGTCGGATCCCGCGCCCGCCCCGCCAACGGCCTCACCCGTCGGTCGATGGAAGACCGTTGACGATTCCACTGGCAAGGTCAAATCCATCGTCGCCATTCGCGAAGAGAACGGAAAGCTTTACGGAACCATTGAGGAGCTGTTTGACCCGCCGGTTCCGCATCCCACCTGCTACCTCTGCACCGGCGATTTGAAAGACCGTCCTCTCGTGGGCCTTCAAGTGCTCTCAGGTTTTGCATTTGACGGCAGCCAATGGTCGGGCGGCATGGTCCTCGATCCTGAAACCGGCAAGATTTATCGCGCCTCAATCGCGCTTGAACACGGCGGCAAAATGCTCCGCCTGCATGGCTACTTTCTCGTTACCTTGTTGGGCCGCACCGAGCATTGGTGGCGCGCAGAATAAATAAGCTGCGATCTACTAGCTTTGATTCATCCTGCGTCTCGAATCCCTTCCAGTCGAGCGATCCTAGTCGGGTCGTCGAGGTCGCCTATTTACCAAGCGACAAGCTAGCGGCTAGAAGATAGAGGCTGGAAGCTACTATGATCTACCGATACTGTTTTCTCCTCTGGAGCTTTCATGACCATCCCCGCGCCCGGCGCAAGCGACTCCAAACCGCAGTTGCGCAAGGCCATGGGCTTCTGGGACGTGCTGCTCTTCAACATAGCCGCGGTCCTCGGCCCGCGCTGGATCGCCGCCGCCGGTCACAACGGCACTTCGTCCATCAGTCTGTGGGTACTGGCCGCGCTCTTCTTCTTCGTTCCCGGCGCGCTGGTCATCAACGAGCTATCGTCTCGCTTCCCTGAAGAGGGCGGCATCTACGCCTGGGCGCGCGACGCCTTCGGCCCGTTCCACGGATTCATCGCCGGCTGGACCTACTGGATCTACACCATCTTTTACTTCCCAGGCTTGCTTCTGGCCAGCGCTTCCATGGCCGCCTACGTCTCATCCAGCCACGGCACTGCCCTCGCGCAAAGCCGGCCTTTTTTGCTCTGGGTTTCGCTTGCGTTGCTGGTGATCGCCGTGGTGTTGAACATCATTGGCCTCAATATCGGCAAATGGCTTCAGAACGCCGGCGGCGTAGGCACCTATGTGCCGTTGCTCATGTTGGTCGTCGTCTCCATTGCTGTATGCGCACGTTACGGCTCCGCTACGCATTTCACGTTTGCAAACATGATGCCCACATGGAACTGGGACACGGTGAACTTCTGGTCGCAGATCGCCTTCGCGTTCACCGGCCTCGAGCTGGTCTCCTGCATGGCCGAGGAAGTGCACAATCCACGCCGCACGCTGCCTCGTGCCGTCTTCGGCGCCGGAGCGCTCATTGCCCTTATGTATATCGCCGGCACCTTTGCCGTCCTGGCCCTTACGCCCGCCGAGGGCATCGACCCCAAGAGCGGCGTCTTTCAGGCCATCGCCGTTGGATCGGTCGCGCTGCGCATCGGATTCATCGGCGTCATCGCCGCCATTCTCGTCACCGCAGGCAACGCCGGTGGCATCGGCAGCACGGTGGCAGGCGTCTCTCGCGTGCCCTTTCAGGTAGGAATCGATAGCTATCTGCCCGCCGCTTTCGGCAAAATCCATCCCCGTTGGAAAACGCCGTACGTCTCGATCCTCGTGCAGGCCATCGCTTCGATGGTCATTCTCTTCTTGAGCCAGATCAAGAATAGCGGCGTCGTCGCAGCCTACCAGGTGCTGGTCGACGCAGCGATCATCCTCTACTTCATTCCGTTTCTCTATATGTTTGCCGCAATCATCAAATTGGCCAATCGCGCCGACCGCAAAAAGAATCCGCACGCAGTCCTCGTCCCCGGCGGAAAGGCGGGCGTATGGATCTGCGGCGGCCTTGGTTTTCTGGTCGTTCTTATTGGAATCTTCCTGTCATTCGTGCCGCCCGGCGGCTCCGACACAATTGTTTTTGAAGTGGATCTTGTCGGCGGCACCGTGGGCTCAGTCCTGCTCGGGCTGTTCCTTTATTGGCGCGGAGCAAGGACAAAGGGGAATGTGACTAAACGGAACGTCATGTGAATCCGGAGCAAGAAGGCTCGAAATCCGTCGCCGGTCGCGGCATCGAGCTCCTAAATCCCAACGCCATTCTTGCTTCAATTGTCTCTCCGTTATTCCCGCCGGAACTTATTCGCCCGCTCGAATTCGTCCTTCAACTCCGGAGTCCGCAGATTTTCGCGCAGGTGTGCCAGGCGCTGTTCAAGCGCCAGCAGCGCGCGCTCCACGGCCTCCGTATTTGAATGCGCAATGTCGCGCCACATCGAATAAGGGCTCGCGCCCAGCCGCGTCATCTCGCGCAATGCGCGTCCGCCCACGTCCTTCAGTTCAGGCGCGTCGCCAACTTCCTCTTCCAGCAGCGCGCTCAAGGCCGTCGCCGTGAACTGCGGCAGATGGCTCACCCACGCCACCAACTCGTCGTGCCGCACGGGGTCGAGATCGAGCGTCTTCGCGCCCATCGCGGCGACCAACTCGCGCCATTCCTTCACCAGCGCGCTCCCCGCGGGGAACGCTGCGCAGCCTGCATCGTCCGTAAACAGCCACACCGCGCCGCGAAACAGATTCGCGTCGGCCAACGCCGCTCCGCCGCGCTCTTTTCCCGCCATGGGATGACCGGGCAAAAACGCCGCGCGCTCCTTCGTGTTGTAAAGCCGCGCCGCCGCCTCCGAAATCACGCGCTTCGTGCTGCCCACATCGGTCACAAGCTGCTCGGGGCCGAGCACCGGGGCCAGCTTTTCCATCCAGTCGAGCGTGGCAAATATCGGAACGGCAATCACCGTCACCTGGCTCGCCCGCGCAGCTTCCACTCCATCCACTGCAAGTGAATCCACCGCGCCCAGCTTCAGCGCGAGCTGTCCCTGCTCAGCACTCCGATTCCAGCCCACGATCGCCCCGCGAAATCCCGCGTCGCGCAGCGCCAGCCCAACTGACGTGCCCAGCAATCCCGTGCCAACAATGGAGATGCGCTCGATCACGAATGCCTTTCAAAAAGCTCCGCTAACTACGCTAGCATCGCAAGTTCCGCTGCTTCTCACAACGTCCGGCCAACCGCCTAGCAATCACCCGCAGCTCCGCCCACCAGCTTTTCAAACTGGTCGAGATACAGCGTCTGCGCCGCGTCTGAAACCGCCTTATCAGCGTTGGGATGAATCTCAATGAGCACCGCATCGGCACCCGCGGCCACGGCAGCCTTGGCCATCGCAGGAACCATGTCGCGCCGCCCAGTGCCGTGCGAAGGATCAGCCACCACCGGCAAATGCGAAAGCTTTTTCAGTACCGGAATCGCCGCAATGTCCATCGTGTTGCGCGTCGCCGTCTCGTACGTCCTTATGCCGCGCTCGCACAAAATCACCTGGTAGTTGCCGCCCGCCAGAATGTACTCGCTCGAAAGCAGCAGCTCCTCAACCGTAGCCGCAATGCCGCGCTTGAGCAGGATCGGCTTTCGCACCTGCCCCAGCTCGCGCAGCAAATTAAAGTTCTGCATGTTCCGCGCGCCCACCTGGAAACAATCCACCAGCGGCAGCATCGGCTCAATCTGCGAGATCTCCATCACCTCGCTCACCACCAGCAATCCGTTGGCATCTGCTGCTTCGCGCATCAATTCCAATCCCGGAATCCCCAGCCCCTGAAAAGAATACGGCGAGCTGCGCGGCTTGAACGCGCCTCCGCGCAAAAATCCGCCGCCCGCTGCCTTCACGCATTTGGCAATCGCAAAAATCTGCTCGCGATTCTCAATCGCGCATGGCCCGGCCACCACTGCAATCTTTTCTCCGCCGATCTTTGCGCCCGCGCCGCGGCCTTTCGCGCCATCGCCAAATTCCACAACCGTCCCTTCGGGGCGAAAGGCGCGCCCCGCCAGCTTGTAGGGCGCGCTGATGCGGTGCACATTCAGCACTCCCGGCAGCATTTCAAACTTTGTCAGGTCCAGTCCCGCGGTCGGTCCCACCCCGGCCAGAATCACCTGGAACTCTCCCGTCGTGCGATGCACATTCACACCCGCCTCTTCCATGGCGTTGATCACGGCATTCACTTGTTCTTCGGTTGCTTTTTCCTGCATTGCGACAATCATTGTTTTTTCCCTGTCTCTGGCGTCTGTGCGCCCGCTACTTTGCCTGGCTGCCCGCCCTCTGCTTGTGCTGCCTGCGCGCTTCGTTGGCTGGCCAGCTCATTCCGTTGCAATGCCCGCATCACGTCGATAATGCGTTCATAGATATGCGTCAGCTCGATGTCCGGCAGCGGCCCCTTATTGGCCGCGCGCACATTCGCATAGATGGTCTTCTCGCGCTCCGGCTCGTACACCGGCAGCGAGGTGGCAGCCTTCAGGTTGCCGATCATCTGCGCCGCTCGCGCCCGCTCGCTCAGCAGTTCCACGAGCTGCCGGTCCAGCACATCGATTCGGATTCGCAATTCTTCGATGGTCATCGCATCCTCTAAAAAGCAGCCACGGATATGAATTATCCGCTGCTTCCCGCCTTCTTCATTGGCACAAGCCAATACGGCCCATCAACCACCATAAAAGCTGAGGGCCGAAAGCTGATAGCTAAGGGCTGTCTTTCTCACCGGGCCAGCGCCGCGTCACGCAAGCGCAGACCCTTAATAAATCGACCCACAGCGCCAGGCGCCGTCTCCGCGGTCGATTTTTCAATCAGCTCAACGATGGCGCTGCCCACAACCGCCGCGTCAGCGAACTCCGCCACCTGCGCCACATGTTCCGCGTTGCTGATGCCGAATCCCACAGCAACCGGCAGTCGCGTGTATCGCCGAATGCGCTCGACCAGGGCGGCGGCATCGCCGGCCACGCTCTGCTGCGTGCCCGTGATTCCCACGCGCGAAATCGCATATACAAATCCCTTGGAGTACTTCGCGATCGCTTCCAGCCGCTCGTCTGGGCTCGTCGGCGCCGCCAGAAAAATCGGCGCCAGATTCGTCCGGCTCATCTCGGCCAAATACTCCGCGGCTTCTTCGACAATCATGTCCGTCGCCAGCACTCCATCCACACCGGCCGCTGCTGCATCATCGGCAAATCGGTTCATGCCGTAGCGCAAAATCGGATTCAAGTAGCTGAAGATCACCAGTCCCGCACCAGGCCGCGCGGCGCGAATCTCGCGCCGCCAAAGCCAGCACATCTTTCAGCCGCGTTCCGCGCGCCAGTGCACGCTCACTCGCTCTTTGAATGATGGGTCCGTCTGCCAGCGGATCGCTGAACGGAACGCCCAGCTCAATCACGTCCGCGCCCGCATCGATCGCCGCCAAAGCAATTTCGCGCGTAGCGTCCAGGCTGGGATCGCCGGCCGTCACATAAACAACCAGGCCCGGCTTGTGATCGAATCGAATCGGCATCGGAAGTCTTCCAGCTGCTCTCAATAACCCCATTTATTCAGCGAGCACCAAGTGTCACGGCACAAGCGAGGCACGAAATATCACGGCACAAGCGAGGCACGAAGTATAACGGCACAAGCGAACACCAAGTGTCACGGCACAAGCGAGGCACGAAGTATAACGGCACAAGCGAACACCAAGTGTCACGGCACAAGCGAGGCACGAAGTATAACGGCACAAGCGAACACCAAGTGTCACGGCACAAGCGGGGCACGAAGCGTCAGGGCACGACTTTAGTCGTGCCGAAAGCAGAACAAAATCTATGGGGCTTTAGCCCCCGAAAAACTCGTGTACTGTCTACAACTTCAGCTCGCGCGCCAAAATTCCCATATCCTTATCGCCGCGTCCCGAGAGGTTCACCACCAGTATGTCACTCTTGGGCATCGCGGGAGCAATGCGAATGGCCTCTGCCACCGCATGCGCGCTCTCAAGCGCCGGCAGAATTCCCTCAGTCCGCGCCAGCTTCACCACCGCGTCGAGCGCAGCCGCATCATCGCACGATACATACTCCGCGCGTCCTGAGTCGTGCAGCGCCGCGTGCTCCGGCCCAATCGACGCATAATCCAGCCCCGCGGAAACTGAATGCGTCAGCGCAATCTGCCCATCGTCATCTTGCAGCACATAAGAGAATGTTCCCTGCAACACACCTGGCGCACCGCCCTGGAACCGCGCCGCATGTTCCCCCAACTCCGGCCCGCGTCCACCGGCTTCCACGCCAATCAGCCGGACTTGGCGATCGGGAATGAACTCGTAGAACGCGCCGATCGCATTCGACCCGCCGCCCACGCACGCAACAATCGCGGTCGGCAGCCGGCCTTCCTTTTCAAGAATTTGCTGTTTCAATTCCTTGCTGATCACACGATGAAAATCCCGCACCATCGTCGGATAGGGATGCGCGCCCAGCGCCGAGCCGAGCAGATAATAAGTAGTCCGCACATTCGTCACCCAATCGCGCATCGCCTCGCTGATTGCGTCCTTCAGCGTCTTCGAGCCGGACGACACCCCGCGCACCTCCGTGCCCAGCAGTCGCATGCGCTTCACGTTCAGCTCCTGGCGCTCCATGTCCACATCGCCCATGTAGACCACGCATTCGAGGCCGAGCAACGCGCACACCGTCGCCGTCGCCACGCCGTGCTGCCCCGCACCGGTTTCCGCAATCACGCGCTTCTTGCCCATCCGCTTCGCCAGCAGGCCCTGGCCCAGCGCGTTGTTGATCTTGTGCGCGCCCGTATGCAGCAGGTCTTCGCGCTTCAAATAAATCTTCGCTCCGCCCAGTTGCTCCGTCAGCCGCTTGGCGAAATAGAGCGGCGTGGGCCGTCCGGCATAATCCTTGAGCAGTAGACTGAGCTCCGCCTGGAATGCCGCGTCGGCCTTGGCTTCTTCATACGCGCGCTCCAGCTCATCGAGTGCCGCCACCAGCGTCTCCGGCACATACCGCCCGCCGTAAACGCCAAAGCGCCCCGCTCGCGACTCGCTCGGATTTGCCGGAACAATAATCGACGCCATGACGCACTCCAACACAACATCCCCGCAGAATTGGTGAACTATCTAGTGTACTAGGAGTTCTCCTGCTTTCTCACGCCGGCTTCTGCGTGCGGCCAATCTCGCACAGCATGTCCGAATGAATATTCAGCCCGATATTAGTCATGTTGTATACATGCTCGCTCGCCACCAGCCACACAATTTCGCAAATCGCCCGCTCGGAATAATTCTTCCTGAGCCGCGCAAACGTCTCCTGCTTCACATTCTTGTCGCGCGTCAACTCGGTCACGTAGTCCAACGCCGCGCGATCCGCCTCCGTAAACAGCGGATTCGTCGCATAATCCTCGATCGCATTGAACTTCGCTTCATTCATCCCTGCCTTGATGGCGAAAAATCGTCCGATATCGATGCAGAACTCGCACACATTGATGTGGGCCACGCGCTCGCGCACCAGCATCTGCGTCTCCGCCGGTAGCTCCAGCTTTTTATCGAGCTTTGCAATCTTCGCGGTAAACATTCCAAAGCCCAGCGGCATTCGCGCGGCAAATACTTTGAGCGGCGTCATCACTTTGCCGAACTGGCGCCGCGACATTTTGTAGATGAACTTCATCATCGGGCTCGATGGATTCTCAATGGGCGGAAGAAACGTAGCCATGACTAACCCTCCCTGAATTTTCCTCGTGAGTCATGAATTCTCTTTATGAATTTTGATGCTTGCGGCAGGAATTCGACGCGTCCAAATTTCCTTGCAACCTACGCTCGATCGAGCCGGCCTGGTCGGGCCTCGTGACTGCGCACTATCGGGCCGAGATGATCGGCTACTTCTGCCCCGCCCGCGCATTCGCGATGAACGCCCGCACCTTGGCCGCATCTTTCCGCCCCGGCCCAGCCTCCACGCCGCTCACCACATCCACGCCCCATGGGCGCAGCGTCGCAATCGCTTCGGCCACGTTCTCCGGCGTCAGCCCCCCCGCCGCCACCAAATTCAATTCCTCCATCGCGCTCAAAGAGCGTGCGCCGCGCCTCAGCCCAGTCGTAAGCTTTTCCAGTCCCGCCCACCGCCGTCGCAGTTTTTGAATCGACCAAAATCGCATCGACGCTGGCGTCAACACTCGCGTCCTGCGCAGCCGCTACCGCGCGTTCCGGCGCGCCAGCTTCAAAATGCACCACGCGCAGAATCCGCAGTCCCGGCCCGAACCGGGTGCGCAGTTTCGCAGTCAGCGTCTGCCGTCACTTCAGAGTGCAGTTGCACTCCGGTCAAGCCGGCAGCTTCGACCGTCGCGACGATCTCGTCGACACTCGCACCGACAAACACACCGATCTTCTCAATCTCCGCCGGCAACTCAGGCACGATCGCCGCCACCTGCTCCGCGGTTACGCGACGCGGGCTTCGCGCAAACACGAATCCCACCGCATCGGCTCCCGCCTCAGCCGCAATCTTCGCGTCCGCAAGCGAAGTGTTGGCGCAGATTTTGATCCACATGTTCATGGCTCGCCCGCGGCGCCCTTCAGCAACTCCGCCAGCGCCACGCCAGGATCGGGCTGGCGCATCAGGCTTTCGCCGATGAGGAACGCATCAAAGCCCGCCTTGCGCAGCCGCGCAATGTCGCCGCGCGTAGAAATGCCGCTCTCCGTCACGCGCACCACGCTCGCCGGAATGCGATCGACCAGCGCCAGCGAAGTTTCCGCGCTCACCTCGAATGTCTTCAGGTCTCGATTGTTCACGCCGATAGCGTCCGCGCCCGTTTCGCCCAGCGCGTCCAGCACGCGATCCAGTTCCTCCGCTGTATGAACCTCCACCAGCACATCGAGCGTGAGCGACCGCGCGGCCGCAGCCAGGCGTTTCATCTCTAGATTGTCTAGCGCAGCCGCGATCAGCAGAATCGCATCAGCGCGATGCGCGCGCGCCTCCACGATCTGATACTCGTCGACAATAAAGTCTTTGCGCAGGCAAGGCAGCGGCGTGGCGCTCGAAGCCATCTCCAGATTGCGCAGGCTGCCCTGAAAATACGGCTCGTCCGTCAGCACCGAAAGCGCAGCCGCTCCGCCCGCGCGATAGCGCCGCGCCAGCCACGCCGGGTCGAACGCGGCACGAATCAGCCCCTTTGACGGCGACGCCTTCTTGATCTCCGCAATGACTGCCGGCCCGGCCGCAGCCCGTCCGCGCAGCGCTGCAGCCCATCCTCGCGGATGATGCTCGGCAGCGCGGCGCTCCAACTCGGCAAGCGGCACATCCGCCTTCGCCGCTGCCAATGTCGCCCGCGTTGAATCCAGAATCGTCGCCAGAAATGTGTCAGTGCGGATCGTCATGTTCTAAGTCAAGTATAAGGGCCAACAATCTTGCCTTGGTTGCCTTGCCCCGCCTGCGCAACCCGCGCATGAATCACCGCGCCTGCGCGCCGCAAATAGATTCAAGCCGTCGAATCACTCGACTTCGCGCCCGCCCCCACCAGCTCCCGCGCCGCTTGCCGCCCCAGCCGAACGCAGTCTGACACGCCGATGCCGTCATACGCATTGCCAACAAGGCGCAACCCCGGTAGCTCGGCAACACGCGCCGCGATCCGCTTCATCCGGTCGCGATGCCCCACGGCATATTGCGCCATCGCCCTCCGCCATCGCGAAACCTGCACACGCTCCGGCTCGACCTCGGCGCTGAAAGTCTTCGCACCCAGAATCTCGCTCATCTCGCGCCGCACTGTCGCCACCAAAGCCTCGTCGCTTTCGGCCAACAGAGCCTCGCCTTTCATCCCGCCCAGAAAAGCGCGAAGAACAGCCTTCCCCGGCGGCGTGCGCCCCAGAAACTTGCGATGAACAAAGGTGCAGGCCAGCATCGCGCGCCCCTCGACCGCCGGAACCAGAAATCCGAACCCCTCCGGCAATTGCCCAATCTTCGCCTCGTCGTAAACCAAATTTATCGTCACCGAAGATGAGTACGGAATGTCCCCAAGCTCTCCGCCAAGCTCAGCGTCAACCGGCGTCAGCAGCTCGCCGGCAGCCCACGCCGGCGCTGCCATGATCAAGCCATCGAATATTTCTTCCGCTCCGCCGGCCTCCACGCTCCAACCGCCGGCCGTCTTTCGAATCGCGCTCACTTGCGTCCCCGCGCGTAAACTCGCCGGATCAATCCGCGCGACAATCGCATCCACGAGCTGACTCATGCCTCCCCGCAGAGCCGTAAAAATCGCGCGCTTAGTTCCCGCCGATTCCTTCGCTGCTGTCGGCATTCGTTTGCGCGCCGCCAGCATCCCGCGCGTCAGCGATCCGTACTTCGTCTCCATCTCCACCAGCCGCGGCAACACTGTTTGCGCGCTCAGTTGCTCCGCGTCGCCGCCATAGATGCCGCTCAGCAGCGGATCGGCCAGCCGGTCCACCGCCTCCTGTCCAAAGTGCCGCCTCACCAGTGCCGCCACGCTCTCATCGCCGCCGCTCGGCCGAGGACGGTGCAGCAGATCGAGCCCCATCCTCATCTTGGTGCGCAACCCAAACAGCGGGCTCATCGCCGTGGGAATCAACTTCGTCGGCACCAGGAACATCAGCCCATCGGGCAGCGCCACCAGCCGATTGCGCACCACAATATAGGTCTTGCGCGCCGCATCGTTTGAGGGCAGCAGCTCGCCGCCAAGTCCCAGCTCCCTGCACAGTTCAGCCGCCGCTGGCTTTTCCGTCAGAAACGAATCCGGCCCGCGCTCCAGCACCGCCCCATTCACAATCTCCGACGCCAGCGATCCGCCCAGTTGCGGTCGCGCTTCATAAAGCGCGTAGTCCAGCGTGGAATCGGCATAGGCTCCCGCCTCGCGCGCCTTCTCAAGCTCGTAGGCCGCCGATAGACCCGCAATTCCCCCGCCGACAATCGCAATCCGCATCCTTTGGCCTCACTCCATATTTACAGCAATCCGCGGCTCGCGCGTCGCGCCAAAGAGGAACGACCGCCCTTTGCTGAAATGAACCCCGATCAAAGAACGGCCATCCGCGAAATGTGATTTAGGTCACAGAAGGGGCTAGAATCGTTTGCGAAACTGTACCAGCATTCTCGCGCTTCATCTGTATAGCTTCGCCTTCATTCGTCCTTCTGAACCTGAATCCCGGATGCCTTCCCTTTCACTCATCCGGCCCTCACCGGCAGCAGGAGACCTTCCATGACCGCCGAGATCATCCACCGGCTGCACTTCGCCTTCACCATCACCTTCCATTATTTATTTCCCCAGCTCACCATGGGCCTGGGCCTGCTCATCGTTGTGCTCAAAACCGTGGCCCTGCGCACCGGCAGCGAAACTTGGGACCGTGCCGCCCGTTTCTGGGGACGCATATTCGCCATCAACTTCGTCTTCGGCGTGGTCACCGGCATACCCATGGAGTTCGAATTCGGCACCAACTGGGCGCGCTTCTCGCGGGTTTCCGGCGGCGTCATCGGCCAGCCGCTCGCCATGGAAGGCGTCTTCAGCTTCTTTCTCGAATCGGCCTTTCTCGGCCTCTTTCTCTACGGCGAAAAACGAATCTCAAAGCTGATGCACTGGTTCTCCGCTTTCATGGTCTGGCTCGGCTCCTGGATCTCCGGTTTCTTCATCATCGTTACCGACGCGTGGATGCAGCATCCCGTCTCCTACACCCGCATGCCCGACGGCCACTTTGAAGTCATCAGCTTCTGGCAACTTCTCATGAATCCCTGGGGCCTGCTTCAGTACATGCACAATATGACCGGCGCAGTCGTCACCGGCTCCTTCGTCATGGCCGCTGTCGGCGCGTTCTACCTGCTCGACGGCAAGCGCGAAAACTACGGGCGTCTCTTTCTCAAGGTCGGCGTCATCGCCGGCGTCGTCTCGTCTGTCGCTATCATCTTCCCCACCGGCGACCTCGCCGGCAAGTACGTTGCGAAATATCAGCCGGCCGCCATCGCCGCAATGGAGGGCCTTTTCAAAACCGAGACCGGCGCGGGAATCGTGCTCATGGGCCAGCCCAACGAAGAAACCGGCCAGATCGACAACCCCATCGTCGTCAACAACGTCCTCAGCTTTCTCATCTACGGAACCACCAAAGCTGAAGTAGAAGGCCTCGATCAAATTCCGTCGGATCAAAGGCCCACCGCGCTGCCGCTGCTTTTCTACGCCTACCACATCATGGTCGGCCTGGGAACCTGGTTCGTGTTGCTCATGGTGGTCTCCGTCTTCCTGCTTTGGCGCGGCCGTCTTTACAAATCTCGTTGGGCTTTATGGGCCCTCCTGCTCAGCTTCCCGCTGCCCTACATCGCCAACACCGCCGGTTGGATGACCGCCGAGCTCGGCCGCCAGCCCTGGCTCATCTACGGATTGATGCGCACCAGCGAAGGCTTCTCAAGCACCGTCTCGGCCAGCAACGGCCTCTTCACTCTGATCGGCTTCATGGGCCTCTACGCATTACTCGGGCTGCTCTTCACGGTCCTCATCTATCGCGAAATCAGTTGCGGCCCTGAACCGAAGGCCATTGAGGAAGTTGCACATACGGTTGGATCGTAATCGGCAACGGAAGTCGGAAGTAGTTTGAGGGAGAATCGACGAGGACTTGGCAGCAAATTAAAGTTTGGCACGAAGCGTCAGGGCGCGACCAGTAGATTCGGAATTCAGTCCGGGATTGCCGAAGGAAAGCACGAAGCGTCAGGGCACAACAAGTAATTCACCCCGGACCGCTGGAGGAAAGCACGAAGCGTCAGGGCATGACTTTAGTCGTGCCAATACGGCAGGAAAAAGGAGCGGGGCTTTAGCCCCCGAGGAATACCCCAGAACAACAGGAAGCCGAAGTTTGGCACGAAGCGTCAGGCACGACCAGTAGATTCGGAATTCAGCCCGGATTGCCGAAGGAAAGCACGAAGCGTCAGGGCATGACTTTAGTCGTGCCAATACGGCAGGAAAAAGGAGCGGGGCTTCAGCCCCCGAGGAATACCGCGTAACAACAGGTAGCCGAAGTTTGGCACGAAGCGTCAGGCACGACCAGTAGATTCGGAATTCAGCCCGGGCATTGCCGAAGGAAAGCACGAAGCGTCAGGGCACGACTTCAGTCGTGCCGATACGGCAGGAAAAAGGAGCGGGGCTTTAGCCCCCGAGGAATACCGCGTAACAACAGGTAGCCGAAGTTTGGCACGAAGCGTCAGGGCACGACTTTAGTCGTGCCAATACGGCAGGAAAAAAGAGCGGGGCTTTAGCCCCCGAGGAATACCCCAGAACAACAGGAAGCCGAAGTTTGGCACGAAGCGTCAGGGCATGACTTTAGTCGTGCCAATACGGCAGGAAAAAGGAGCGGGGCTTCAGCCCCCGAGGAATACCCCAGAACAACAGGAAGCCGAAGTTTGGCACGAAGCGTCAGGCACGACCAGTAGATTCGGAATTCAGCCCGGATTGCCGAAGGAAAGCACGAAGCGTCAGGGCACGACTTCAGTCGTGCCAATACGGCAGGAAAAAGGAGCGGGGCTTTAGCCCCCGAGGAATACCCCAGAACAACAGGAAGCCGAAGTTTGGCACGAAGCGTCAGGGCACGACTTCAGTCGTGCCAATACGGCAGGAAAAAGGAGCGGGGCTTTAGCCCCCGTCATGGCGAAACCTTCAAGACCCTCAGACCCAAACGATGCTACAGGGCAATCAAGAACGTTCTTTGTAACCACGCGCACCGCGGGCGGCCGCTCGCTATTTCAAACCTCACGAATGGCCGAACTACTAATCGACGTTCTCCGTTACTACGTCCGCTCCCGCAAGTTCGAGATTCATGATTTTGTTGTTATGCCGAATCACGTGCACATCCTCCTGACAATTCCCAGCAATGAGAGCCTTGAACGAGGAATGCAATTAATCAAAGGCGGATTCTCCTATCGCGCAAAGAGGGAACTGGGATTTCAAGGCGAAATCTGGCAGCGAGGATTCTCCGATATTCGGATTATCGATGATTTGAGCCGTCGCCAACATCGAACTTATATTGACAACAATCCGGTGAAAGCCGGTCTTGCGAGCGTTCCCGAAGATTATCCGTACGGCACCGCTTGTCTGATGATGCGCAAACAATCAGGGGCTAAAGCCCCTTTGGACGGTGCGACCTTACGGCACGACTAAAGCCGTGCCCTGACGCTTTCTGCTCCCTTGAATGGAGAGGCTTCAATCATGATGGCTTTCACCTGGTTCTGGCTCGTCGCCGTGATGATCGTCGGCTACGTCGTCCTCGACGGCTTCGATCTCGGCGTCGGCGTCCTGCATCTCTTCCTCGTACGAACCGAAGCCGATCGCCGCGCCACGCTGGCCTCCATCGGCCCCGTCTGGGACGGCAACGAAGTCTGGCTGCTCGCCGGCGGCGGCACGCTCTACTTCGCCTTTCCGCTGCTCTACGCCTCGGCCTTCAGCGGTTTCTATCTCCCCCTCATGATCGTTCTCTGGCTGCTCATTCTGCGAGGCATCTCGCTTGAGCTGCGCAATCACATCGATGTCGGCGTGTGGCGCGCGCTTCTCGACGGCCTCTTCGGCCTTTCCAGCGTCCTGCTCACCATCTTTTATGGCGCGGCCCTCGCCAACGTTCTCCGCGGCGTGCCGCTCAATGCCGACGGCTACTTCTTCCTGCCGCTCTGGACCAACTGGCAGCCCGGCGTTCTGCCCGGCATTCTCGATTGGTACACCGTCATCGGCGGCCTTGTTGCTCTCGTCGCTCTCACCATGCATGGTGCATTGTGGCTCTCGCTCAAAATCTCTGGCGATCTTGAGCAGCGCGCCCGCGACATCGTCTCGCCCCTCTGGTTCATTCTCATAGCCCTCACAATTGTCAGCCTGGTCGCCACCATCGCCGTGCGCCCCGCCAGCCTCGACAACTACTACCACTACCCGGTCACGTTCATCGTCCCCGTAGGGGTCATTGCATCGCTCGCGGCCGTTCGCCTCTGGAATCGCAAGGGCGATCCGCTGAAAGCTTTCCTCGCCTCATGCCTTTATTTGTTTTTCATGCTCGCCGGCGCGTGCTGGGGACTCTATCCTGTACTGCTTCCCGCAACCACCGGCGCCGCGAACGACATCACGCTCAGCCGCGCAATCTCTGGCCCGCACACGCTCGCCGTCGGCCTCGCCTGGTGGCTCGTCGGCATGGCTCTCGCCGTTGGCTACGTGGTCTTCGTCTACAGCCGCTTCAAAGGCAAAGCCGACGCCCACGCCAGCGGTCATTGAGATACACTGCCGATCAGTCCAAATAATTCTTCGCAAACAAGATGCAGCCAGTCATTCAGGTATCCGGCCTCCGCAAGAGCTACGGCAAGACGGTCGCTGTGGCAGAAGCCACGTTTGAAGTCAACGAGGGCGAGATATTCGGCCTGATTGGGCCAAACGGCGCCGGAAAAACAACCACAATGGAGTGCATCGAAGGGCTTCGCAAGCCCGATCGCGGCTCCATCGCCGTTCTGGCGCTCGACCCCTTCCGCGACGTCTATAAACTTCAGAACCGCATCGGCGTGCAGCTGCAGCAGGCGCAGTTGCAAAAGCGAATTAAGGTCTGGGAAGCACTCGACCTCTGGGCCTCGCTCTATCGGCGGAAAGCCGCTGACGGCGACCGGCTTCTCGACCAGCTCGGTCTCAACGACAAGCGCAACGCCTGGTTCATGAATCTCTCCGGCGGCCAGAAGCAGCGTCTGTTCATCGCGCTGGCGCTCATTAACGATCCAGAGATAGTGTTTCTTGACGAGTTGACCACCGGCCTCGATCCGCAGGCGCGCCACGCCATCTGGGATCTGGTGCGCGGAATTCGCGAACGCGGAAAGACCGTCTTTCTCACGACGCATTTGATGGAAGAAGCTGAACGGCTCTGTGACCGCGTGGCAATTATGGAGCACGGGCGCATCATTGACATCGACACGCCCGCAAATCTCGTGCTCCGGCATTGTCCTGAACGTACGGTTGTCGTTGAAGTCAGCGATCCAGCCGCGGCGGAACCCTTCAGTTCGATTCCGCGCGTTGAAAGAGTGGAGCGCGATGGGAATCGGTTTACGATTTACGGGCGCGGCGACCTGGTGACTGAAGTGATTCACTGCCTTTCGGAGAATCGGGTGCGAGTCACCGATTTTCGCGCCATCCTTCCCAACCTTGAGGACGTTTTTCTCAAGCTGACCGGGCGCTCCATTCGCGAATAGGGAGAATTACGATGCTGCGTGGCCTGGGTAAACTCACCTGGATTGAAATCAAGATCTTCATGCGCGAGCCGCTGGGGGCGATCGGCACCATCGTCGTGCCGGTGTTGGCGTTTGTCCTCGTCGGCCGGACGATATCCTCAAAAGGGCCGTCAGTTTCGATGGGCAGTTTCGCGCGAGTCGGCCTTCCGGTTATGGCGTCGATTCTCATTGTCATCAGCGCGGTGCTATCGCTGGTGACCATCATTTCCATCTACCGCGAGGGAGGCATCCTCAAGAGGCTGCGCGCCACGCCGCTCAGGCCGCAAACCATCCTCAGTGCGCACGTTCTTGTAAAGCTGCTGCTCACCGCGGCGTCACTGCTGCTCATGTATATCGCGGGCAAGCGCTACATTCCAGCCGGCGTCCACCCTCCGATCTTCTCCTTCACACTTGCGCTGATCATCAGCACCTGGAGCATTCTATCGATCGGTTTTGTCATCGCCAGCATTGTTCCCACTGCGCGATTCGCGCAACCGGTCGGAGCCGTTGTGTTGTATCCCATGGTCGGGCTTTCAGGTTTGTTTGCGCCCGTTGCATCCTTCCCGCCCGCGCTCCGCGTGCTTGCGCGCTTATCGCCGATGAACTACGCCGTAAGCTTGCTGCAAGGCATTTGGGTAGGCGACCCGTGGTCCGCCCACCTTACGGATGTGGCAATGCTGATCATCTTCTTCCTGCTGTTTACTGCGCTCTCGGCTAAGATTTTCCGATGGGAGTAGTAGCGCAGGTCACGTGTGCGCCTTCGCCTACACCTGCTTCAAAGGCAAAGCCGACGCGCACCTCAGCGCTCGCCTCAGATCACTTTCAGCAAAAGCAGAATCACCACAATCGTGAGCAGCAGGCTAACGCCGCCTCCGCCGTAATAGCCCCACCCCGGTCCCACGCGGTATCCGCCATAGCCAAATCCAAAAATCAGCAGGATCAGAATAATCAGTAAAAGCATGTCGATCTCCTTTCAGTTTCCGTGCGCAAGTTGTTCACTCAGACCTTCTGCTGTGATGCTGAATCGCTCGTTCGCGGCTGCACGATCAAAAACACATTCACTCGCTCAGAATTCTCGCCGTCATGATCTTCAGCAATCTCCGTGCTTGATGTTCCGTGCCTGATGCCTGCAATCGCGTGCTGGTTGCATCGCATTGGAGTGGTAGTTGCATGTTTAGTAGCCGCATATTAATGGCTGCTAATAGCTGCAAATATTGATGTTTTCGGCGGTTCTCGTAATTCGCTGCGCTGCGCACAACCCCCGCGCGCACCCCGGCGTCAAAGCGGGAGTGGTTGAGGAAGAATCCCAAGGAGGCTAACAATGCTTTGGACGATTTTTGTCATCCTTCTCGTGCTGTGGTTGCTTGGCGTTGTCTCGTCATACACACTCGGAGGATTCATTCACATCCTTCTCGTGATCGCGTTGGTTGTGCTCGTGATCCAGCTGATCTCGGGACGCAGGGCTGTTTAAGCGCGAACCCCCTCATGCGCAGAATTTCTCGCTGCGCCTGTCGCGCCCATCCAATCGTCCAGGACATAGGGCATCTGGAACCGGGTCCGCTAAATAAACCGAACCAAAACGAAACCAAAGCTGATTAACGAAGTCATCAAACCGAAGCAAAAAACCACGGAGGTGGAATCATGGATAAGGATCGCGTAAAAGGTGCAATCAACGATGCCGCAGGCCGTGCCAAGCGCCAGGTCGGCGAGTGGACAGGCGACACCAACGCCCAGGTCGAAGGCGCCGCGCAGCAGCTCAAAGGCAAAGCGCAAAAGGTCGTAGGCCAGGTCAAGGACGCAGCCCGCGACGCCGCTTCAAAAAACGCGGACCAAGCCGACCTGGATCAGGAGCGTGAGCGTCAGCGCGAAAGTGATCGTGAGCACGCGCATCACGGCTAAGCTGAACCCAATTACTTACAGTCGAAGACGGCCATCGGCCGCAGGTTCGCCAATGCCTGCGGCCGCAACCTAAGCCGCAACATAAATTCACGCGACACCCAGATTGGGAAGAATCGCCACACGCGGGCGGCGAACTAGAGTGCAGCGCACTCCGGTTCTGTGCAGCGCACTCCGGTTCTGTGCGGCGCACTCCGGTTCGCTGTCCCGCTCTTTTTTTCCCGTTCTCGTCTTCCCCGCGCCTTTACGCGCATCTCAGCGTGCCCGCCCCGCCCTCCGTGGAACTCCAACTCAACTCTGCGCTATACTTGCCCCATCGGGCTGCATCGGTTCGGTTTTTGACCCGAAGCGAGGTGCGTCTTCTCAAGAGACACCGCCATCCGCATCGCCGAAGTTCCCCTGGCGCAGACAACGCGTTGGCGCGCGGTGGTTCGCGTGCTCCGAAGTCCAATCGATAGTTTAAGTTGCGCCCTGCTCCCCGCCTCGTGTGATCTTTGCGGCCAACCCTTGCCGCAGCTCTCTTCCGTTCCAATTTGCCCTGTCTGCTGGTCGGAGTTCTCCGCCCAAAAAGGTCCCGCCTGCGCCCGCTGCGGCGACAGAATCGCCTCACCTGCAACCTCCATGCCTTCAACCCTTTGCCGTGCCTGCCGTCTGGCGCCGCCGCCCTTCGTCCGTGCCGTTTCCTACGGTCCGTATCAGGGCAATATGCGTGAGGCCATTCACGCGCTCAAATATGGCCGCCTGCATCCTGCCGCGCAAAAGCTCGGGCAGATGCTTGCCAACGCGATTGCGCAACTTGCCACCGAAGCTCCCGCCGATCTGCTGGTAATTCCTGTGCCATTGCACCGCTTCAAATACGCAGAGCGCGGATTCAACCAGTCCCGCTCGCTTGCTGCACAGGCGCTTCAATTCCTGCGCAAGAGCCATCCGCAATGGCGGCTTACGCTGGCCCCCAGCGCGCTTATGCGCCTGCGCGCCACGGGCAGCCAGGCCGGACTCACCCCGCGCCAGCGCCGCCTGAATGTGCGTAACGCCTTCTCCGTCTCCGATCCGTCTCAAGTAACAGGGCAGCACATTTTGGTCGTCGATGACATTCTCACCACCGGAGCCACTGCGCGAGCCGCTGCGCAAACCTTGCTCAAAGCGGGTGCGGCTTCAGTTTGGGTCGCAACCCTCGCGCGTGCGCAGCGCTCTGTGCCATTTGGACGCCATTTCGACTTCGCACGCGAGGAAGACGACGCCCCGCCCGACAATGAACTGCCAGACAGCGAGACTGATTACAACGAAGTCCCGTTCGGCGAGGCCATTCGCGCAACAGATTTGAACCCGGATTCATCGACCGAGTTGGAGCAAACATCTTTTTAGCCCAGGGGAAAAGAGATGTCGTTGGGAAAAGCCATGATTCACGCGCGCAAGCAGAAAGCGATCGCTAAGGCAGTCGTGCTGGCTGCCGACCACGGTCCCTCGCCGCACGTTCACGCGCACATTTTGCAGATGCCGGTTCTGGTGTTGAACGCTTCTTATGAGCCGATCAACATCTGCGGCGCGCGCCGCGCACTCGTGCTCGTGCTCAAGGGCATCGCGCGCACTGAGGAGGAGCACGGCCTCTCCCTCCACGCGCAGCGCACCATCATCGCCATGCCCTCGGTGATCCGTTTGCTCGAATATCGCCGCATCCCTCACCAGACGCGCGCCCTCTCGCGCAAAAACATTCTGCTGCGCGACCGCAACACCTGCCAGTATTGCGCTGAGGCCATGCCGCCTAGCGAGCTTACTCTCGATCACGTTGTCCCTCGCTCGCGCGGCGGCAGTTCCACCTGGGAGAATCTCGTCGCCTGCTGCCACGAGTGCAATCGCCACAAAGGCAACCGCCTGCTCAGCGAAATCGACGACATGATCCTGCTCCGCGAGCCGCGACCCTTCTCGCTCCACACCAGCCGCCAGATCATGCGCATGCTCGGCCGCAGCGACGACCGCTGGCGCAAGTACCTCTTCTATTGAGCGAAGCTCCCTTGTCTTTTCACTCGTCGACTTTTCGTTGACTCACGCCGTCGATTCCAGTATGTTCACCCTGCGCGGGTTGCATTGAGGCCGTGTCTGCCAGCCCTGCTGTGGTCCGGCTTTCCGAGGGAAGACTGAGATGAAGATTCGCAAGTCAGCCGTAGTATTTGTAATTGTTCTGTCAGCAGCCCTTCCAATTTTCTGCGCCGCCCAAAACCCTCTCGCCGCCCTCGAAAACGCCGCCAAAGAAAAAGCCGCCGAAGCTGCAATCGAAACTCTGCTCAACAATCAGCTCCCGCTCACCCTGACCGCCAACGCCAGCAACACTCCCGGCAACGTGCACCTCGTCCGCGCCTCGTATGGCGAGCCCCAGCCCCAGCCACAAGTCACACCCGCGCTCGCCGACACTGCAGTCACGGTCACCGGAATCATGCAGGGCACGCTCGGTTACTCGCAGGGCCGTGGCGCGCAAGCACTCGGCCAGGTTCCCGTCGTATCTCAAAACCCGGCGCCCGAGCCTTCATCGAACCCAATCGGTGTTGCTCAGACCGCCACCCAGGGACCCGTCACCGTCATTCACGCCGGAACCACAACGCCCGTTCCGCTTGACCCCGGTGACACCATCAGCATCAACGACACAATTCAAACCGGACCCAGCGGCA
Organism: uncultured Acidobacteriaceae bacterium; assembly: GCA_963763585.1. GTDB lineage: Bacteria > Acidobacteriota > Terriglobia > Terriglobales > Acidobacteriaceae > Telmatobacter. The sequence goes on from CAVXPR010000005.1 coordinate 108,266, forward strand.
AGGCTTCCATCCTTTTCGATGACAACACCGAGTTCACGCTGGGAGAAAATACTAAGCTGAAGGTCGACGATTACGTCTACGATCCCGACGGCACTGCGAACAGAGCAGGCTATACCTTCCTTGAAGGTGTCTTCCAATACGTCGGCGGGATGATCGAGCAGAAAGATCCCACCAAAGTAAACATCCAAACGCCGCTTGGGCAACTTGGCATTCGTGGCACCGAATTCATCGCCAAATCCGACGGCACGCCGAACAACCTTGAAATTAATTTGATCACCGGCGCCATCGCGCACTTCCGCACAGGCGGACCCGCCGGGCCCACAACGTCCGCCCCTGCGCAAATCGAGATCACGCCTTCGGGCACCAGGATATTGCCGCTCACGCAGGATCAGTACGACGCCATCAGGACGCAACTCACGCCGGCCGCGCCGACATCGTAGGTTCGATCTAGGGTGCATCGGCATATACGGGCGCGCAGCGACGGGAGCCATTTTTTCTCAGTTCGAGGAAAGAGGAGCGACGGATACCGGGTGTCTCCTAGCGACGATTGACGACGAAATGAGAAAAATGGCCCCGTCCCTTCGGGTTGCGGAGAAAATCCAGCCATACTTTGTTGTCGTCCTCAACGGTGGGCCCGCCACAGTGTTCGGACTCCGCCTCGTCTGGCCGAATTTTCGCTCGCAACGCTGTCCACCTGTATATGCCGATGCACCCTAATACGCCAGCGCCACCGCGTCGGCGCGCATCTCGCTGCCCGCCGCATACACGCGGTCCGCGCCCTGCTTGCGCATCTCGATGCACTCATAGCGCCCGAATCCGCCGTCACTCTCGCCCAGCGGCCAACCCAAGTCGGCGAGCGCCTTGCGCGTCGCAGCCGGAACGCCCGCTTCCAATCGCAGCATCCCGCGCGGTCCCATGCCCGGCCGATCCTCGCCCATTGACTGCGACGATCCTTCGTGGTGCCAGCGCGGACTATCGGCTGCGCTCTGCACATCCAATCCGTAATCCACGCGGTTCAAGATAATCTGCGTCTGCCCCTGCGGCTGCATATCGCCGCCCATCACGCCAAAAGACAGCCACGGCACGCCGTCCTTCGATGCGAATCCCGGAATAATCGTCTGGAACGGCCGCTTGCCCGGCGCGTAAATATTCGGATGACCATCCTGCAGCGAAAATAATTGCCCGCGATCCTGGAACATGAATCCGAGTCCATCCGCCACAAGCCCCGACCCCATGCCGCGAAAATTCGATTGGATAATCGACACCATCATGCCGTCTTTGTCGGCCGTCGTGAAGTAAGTGGTATCGCCGTGGCTCGGCGCCTGCCCCGGCGCCACATGCTCGTTGATCGCGTTCAGCCGGATCAGCTTCGCGCGCTCCTTTGCATATTCTTTTGAGTTCAGCCAGGCAATCGGAATCTTCGCGAAGTGCGGATCGGCGTAGTACCGCGCCCGATCCTCGTAGGCCAGCCGCTTGGCCTCAATCTGCACCTGCAGCGATTGTGCCGACTGATACCCGTAGCCGCGCATGTCGAAATTCTCAATAATATTGAGCATCTGCAACGTCGCCAGTCCCTGCGTATTCGCGGGCATTCCATAAACGTCCACGCCACGATACTTCGTCACCAGCGGCTCAACCCACTCCGCCTGATGTTCGCGCAAATCTTCTGCGGAAAGCCATCCGCCGATGCGCTTGAAATATGCGTCGATTGTTTGCGCAATCGGGCCGTCGTAAAAAGCGTCGCGCCCACCCGCGGCGATCATCTGGTAAGTGCGTGCCAGATCCGGATTGCGCCGCACGTCATACTCGCCCGGCGCAACGCCGTTTGGCAGCAAGTACGTCTTCATCGCGTTGGCCGTCTCTTCAATTGCCGAACCGGCGTGCGCGAAGAACTCAATATTGCGTTTGATGTAGTAGCCGATAATCTGCGGCGTCGGATCGCCCGCCTCGCATGCAGCAATCGCCGGCTCAAATAGTTCCGCCCACTTCAACTTTCCGTATCGTTGGTGCAGCGCCCACCATCCGTCCAGCGCGCCGGGAGTAGAAACGCTCAACGCTCCAACCGACGGAATATGTCCACTCACCGCGCGCGACCGCACGGTCGCGAGCGACAGCGCCTTCGGTGACCGCCCTGAGCTCGCCATACCCATCAGCTTGCTTGCCTCCGGGTCCCACACAAACGCAAAGCAGTCGCCGCCCAGCCCGCTGCTCGTTGGCTCAACAAATCCCAGCACGGCATTCGCGGCCACCGCCGCATCCACCGCGGACCCTCCGCGCTTCAGCATCGCAATCGCCGTCTGCGTCGCCAGCGGATGCGCTGTTCCCGCAGCCCCATTCAAGCCCAATGCCGGCGACCTCGTTGTAAAGCTCGCGCCAGAAGGCCTGTCGCCGGCATGAACGTCGGGCCGAATAAATTGCTCCGCGCCCTCAGCCTGGAACTTCGGCAGTTCCCCCGTTTTTTCCAGCCCCGCCTCTACCGGTCCGCTCTGTCCCGATCCGTTTTTGACTGCGCCGCTCTGGCCCAGTCCGGCTGCATTGCTTTTCAGTGCAGCGGCCGTTCCGGCGGCTGCCAGGGGAATCGTCTGTATAAATGTTCTGCGGCGCATGGCAATATCCTTCATCTCAATGTACATTCCCGCTCGCCGTAGAACGGACAGATTTCTTCCGTCATCACTTCGGCGAATCGTTCCCGACAGCCAGATTCGACAGTCAGAGTAAAATTGCCGGGGATGACCGCCAGCCATAAAATTTTCATTCTCTCCTGTCTGCTCACTCTTGCGCCCGCTGCCCTCTGCGCGGCTTCGCAAGCCCCTGACCTCGGCCCCAACGTATTCGTCTTCAATCCCTCCATGTCCTCCGCCGCCATTCAGCAGCAGATTGACAAGGTCTACGCGATTCAGCAGCACAGCGAATTCGGCACGGCGCGCTACGCCCTGCTCTTCTTGCCCGGCAACTATAACGTCGACGTTCCAATTGGTTTCTACACGCAGGTCCTCGGCCTCGGCGTCACGCCCGATGCCGTCCACATCACCGGCAATGTTCATGCTGACGCAAGCCTGCCGCGTAACAACGCCACCTGCACATTCTGGCGCGCCGCTGAGGGCTTCTCCGTCACTCCTGCCGGCGGCTCCATGCAGTGGGCCGTCTCCCAGGCCGCGCCGTTCCGTCGCATGCACATCTACGGCAATCTTGTGCTTCACCAGAATCACGGCTGGGCCAGCGGCGGCTGGATGTCGGATTCCGTGATCGACGGCAACGTCGACTCGGGCTCGCAGCAGCAATGGATCGCGCGCAACAGCCAATGGGGCAGTTGGACCGGCTCCAGTTGGAATATGGTCTTTGTCGGCGACGTCTCTCCTCCCGCGGGCGAATGGCCTTCGCCGCCCTACACTAAAGTCGCCCGCGTGCCCGTCGTGCGCGAGAAACCATTTCTGTATGTTGACGCGCGCGGAAACTATCTCGTCCGCGTGCCTGCGCTGCGCCACAATTCCTCCGGCATCACATGGCGCTCGGGCAGTACTCCCGGTCGCTCCATCCCATTCGACAGCTTTTTCATCGCGCATCCAGGCGACACGGCTGCCGCAATCGACGCGCAGCTCAAAGCCGGAAAAGACCTCCTTCTCACGCCCGGAATCTACGATCTGGCCGCGCCTATTCACATCAGACGCCCCGGCACCGTCGTCCTCGGCCTTGGGATTCGCCACTATCAAACCGACTCAGCGCCACTGCCGGCATCGCTATCGACGATGTGGACGGCGTAACGATCGCCGGCCTGCTCATCGATGCCGGCCCAGTGGAATCCCCGGTGCTCCTTGAAGTCGGACCTGAAGTCGGCCCCGAAGGCAGCCACGCGAATCACGCGCGCAACCCCATTGAGCTCGCCGACATTTTCTTCCGCGTCGGCGGAGCAGGCATAGGCCGCACTCAAGTCAACCTGCGCATCGACGCAAACGACACCATCGTCGATCACACCTGGATCTGGCGCGCCGACCATGGCTCAGGCGTTGGTTGGAACCTGAACACCAGCGCCAACGGCATCGTAGTCAACGGCAACCGCGTCACTGCTTACGGGCTCTTCGTCGAGCACCACCAGCAATATCAAGTGTTGTGGAATGGCAACGCCGGGCGCACTTACTTCTACCAATCCGAAATCCCCTACGACCCCCCAGACCAGGCAAGTTATTCGAGCGGGATGGACGCCACGGGCCAGCGCGTCAACGGGTGGGCTTCCTACAAAGTCGCCGCCGGGGTCCTGAGCCACGAAGCTTGGGGCCTCGGCGTCTACTCGGTCTTCCGCCATCCCGATGTCGTGCTCACGCGCGCTATCGAGGTTCCGATCAATCCCGACGTGCGCTTCCATCACATGACGACCATCGCGCTCGATAACCTTGGCGAAATATCTCACGTCATCAACGATGCCGGCGGCGCCGCAACTCCGCAGCCGCGCGTCATCCAGAAGCTCGCCGAATTTCCATAAGCCGAGCTCCATAAACCGTTCATTGGTAGTAGGCCAGTTGAAGGGTACGGGCTTCAGCGTGAAGGGTACGGGCTTCAGCGTGAAGGGTACGGGCTTCAGCGTGAAGGGTACGGGCTTCAGCCCGTACATAAACGAAGGAAAATGATGTGGGGCTTTAGCCCCCGAGGGAAATATCTTTTAAACTGCCCGCCATCCAGCCCTCGCCCTGCGCCCCCAAATCTCACCACCCGAAACCGAAACTATTGAATCCCTGCACCCAATCTGGCTTTATGCGAATCTAGATAGAAGCACGTGCGATTCCGACATTCGTTGCTCGCCGCACTACCCCGGCTCTTGCACGAAACTATGCTCCAGATTACCCAGGAGAAAACTGTTGTCCGCGATCGACTCCACATTGCCCGCTCTGCCCGCCAATCCCGCTGGAAAGCGCAACGGATCTGACTCGGCGGCACGGCCGGCACAGATGCAGAATCCCAATGTCGATCTGCATGCGACCTGGAAGCCGAGAGTAAATCCGTGGCTGATTGCAATGGCGGTGGCTCTCGCCGCGTTTATGGAAGTGCTGGATACTTCCATCGCCAACGTGGCTTTGCCGCATATTGGCGGCTCATTGGGCGCGAGCACAGATGAGGCCACATGGGTCCTCACCAGCTACCTCGTCTCCAACGCCATCGTTCTCCCGCTCGGCGGATGGGCCTCTTCGGTCATCGGCCGGCGCAACTTCTTCGTCCTGTGCATTACCGGATTCACTATCGCGAGCTTTCTTTGCGGCATCGCTCCCTCACTGCCCATCCTGCTTCTTTGTCGCGTGCTCCAGGGCATGTTCGGCGGCGGCATGCAGCCCATGGCGCAGGCCATCATGGCTGACTCATTCGAGCCGCAAAAGCGCGGCCAGGCCTTTGCTCTCTACGGCCTCGTCGCCGTGCTCGCCCCGTCCATCGGCCCCACGCTCGGCGGCTGGATCACTGACAACTTTTCCTGGCGCTGGATCTTTTTCATCAATATTCCTGTCGGCATCCTCGCCTTCATTCTCGTCTCCCGCCTTGTCGAAGATCCGCCTTGGATCAAGGCCGATCGCTCGCGCCTGCGCAACATGGATTACGTCGGTCTCGGCTTCCTCACTCTCGCCATGGGCGGCCTCCAGATCATGCTCGACAAGGGTGAAGAGAATGACTGGTTCTCCTCGCCCTTCATCTGCGTCTTCGCGGTTCTCTTCATCGTCGGCCTGGTCGGCCTCTTCCTCTGGGAGTGGAACAAGAAAGATCCGCTCATCAATCTCCGTCTCTTCCGCTACAGAAACTTCGCCATCTGTTGCTTCCTCATGATGCTGGTGGGCGGCGTGCTCAATGCCAACACCGTCTTGCAGCCGCAATTCACCCAGCAGTTGCTCGGCTACAACGCCACAACCGCCGGCCTCGCTCTCACCTACGGCGGGCTCACGCTCGTCATCATGATGCCCCTTGCCGGCATTGCCACCGGCAAAATCTCCGCGCGCTACCTCGCCGCTTTCGGATTCATCATGCTCGTCATCACTTTCCGTTACGCGGCAAACATTACCAATCTCCAGATGAGCTTTGCTGAGGCCTCTTGGCTGCGCGTCGTGCAAATGTTTCCGCTGCCCTTCTGTTTCATCTCCATCACCAACGCAGCTTATGTGGGAATGCCGAAAGAGCAGAGCAACCAGGTCTCCGGGCTCATCAACTTCGTCCGCAACATCGGCGGCTCTATTTTGATCGCCATCACCAACGCTCAGGTCACCAGCCGCGCCATGTGGCATGAGCAGCACTTGCAGCAGGCCATGCTCCCCGGAACCATCGCGTTCGATCAGTATCAACGCGCGCTCACTGGCGCCTACAATCATGCATTCGGCGTCGCCAACGGCGCCACCTTCGCCATGGCTCAGATCTACAACCAGATGCTGGCTCAGGCGCGCATGCAGGGCTACCAGGACGTCTACATGGAGCTTTCCTACGCGTCCATCATTCTCGTCGGCCTCGCCTTTCTTCTCAACAAGAACAACCCCGGCGGCGGTGGCGGTGGCGGCGGCATGCACTAATATCCCCTGGACTTCCACACCTTGCTCGGTCGTTGGTCGGTTGGAAGGGTACGGGCTTTAGCCCGTACATAAACTGAGCAGAGTGATCGTGGGCTTTAGCCCCCGAGGGAATGCTTTTCCAAACTGACCATTCGCCCTGTGCCCGGCTGCATGGCCCTTTCCATCCATACGGCCTATAATCCCCGCAGAATTCCGCTCAATTCAAAAGATGCTTCTACGTAGGCATCTTGCGAGGAGGCTTTTATGTCGAAGTCATTTCTACTGTTCTTTGCAGTGGCCGTGTTGACCATAACGTGTTCACCGCTCCAGGGTGGCAGTCAGCAACAGACTGCCCCCGCACCAGCGCCCACGCCAGCTCCTGATGCCGCTCCCGCTCCCGCTACTACACCGGCTCCTGCGCCCGCTACCGCCCTCACTCCCCCTGAAACCGTCGCGCCTCCGCCCGCCGCGCCCGTCAGGAATCCCGTCAAGCCTACCGCCGAATCGCAAGCCAAAGCAAAGAGCCAGTATCGAATGGACTGCTCCATGTGCCACGGAGACAATGGAAACGGCAAGACCGACCTGGCCACCAGCATGGAGCTTACCCTCGATGATTTCACCGATTCCAAGGCACTCGCCGGCAAGGAGGACTGGGAGCTGTTCAACATCATTCGCGTCGGCAAGGGCAAGATGCCGCCCGAATCCAAAGGTCGCGCCACCGACAGCGAGGTTTGGAACCTCGTCATCTATATCCGCACCCTCTCAAAATAACAACCTCCGGCGCCATCCGCTCAACAGAAGAATTGGTTGCCCCATCCTTCCGCGGTTGCCCCATCCTAAACGCGCATCTTGCGTTTAGGGTGGGATCGCACGAACCCCGCGAACTGCGAACTGCGAACCGCGAACTGCGAACTGCGAACCGTCTCCGTCCCCGTCTTCTATCATCGAGCAATGGCCTCCTCCTCTGACTTTCAAGGCAAATGGGCTTTAATCACCGGGGCCAGCTCCGGAATCGGCGCGGCCCTCGCGCGCGAGCTTGCAAGCCGTGGCGTAAACCTCATCCTCACCGCGCGCCGCGGCGATCGCCTTGTCTCTCTCGCCTCCGCTCTCGCCGCCGAACTTGCCGCCAAGGACCCCAAAACGCGAATCGAAACCCGCATCGTCGTTGCCGATCTCAACGATCCCGCGGCCCCGCAACAAATCTTCGACGCGACCGAAGGCGCGGGCATCGTCGTCGACATACTCATCAACAACGCTGGCCTCGGCCAGTTCGGCGCATTCGTCACCAACAATGCCGATCAGGAATTCGGCATGGTCCGCGTCAACTGCGAAGCTGTCGTTCGCCTCTCGCGTCTTTTTCTTCCACGCATGGTCGAGCGTCGCCGCGGCTGGATGCTCGTCGTCGCGTCAGCCGCCAGCTTTCAGCCGGTCACTTATCTCTCCACCTACGCAGCCACCAAGGCCTTTGACCGCTTCTTCGCGCTCGGTGTCGGAGCTGAAGTCGCAAAATTTGGCGTGAAAGTCACTGCCCTCTGCCCCGGAACCACGGAAAGCGAATTCATTCACGTCGCCCGTGCCAACCAGTTCCTCAACCGCAATCAGCAATCGGCTCAAGACGTCGCGCGCATCGGCATCAGCGCTCTCGCGCGCGGTCAGCACACCGTCAGCACCAACCTCACCGGCAAGCTCCGCTCGTTTTTCGTCCGCTTCCTGCCCGTCGACATCATCACCGGGTTTCTCGAAAAGGTCGCCCGGCCAAAGCCGTAATCTGCTTTCACAGCGAAACGTTTGCTTCGCCTGGAAAGTGGCGGCGGTGGTGGTGAGGCCGCCTCGGTTTGCGGAGCCGCTATTTGACCTGCAAATTCCGGTTTGCCCATGTTCCACTCGCAACGCCGCTCAACGCACGGTTCTTGAATCTGCTTCATCAAGCACCTTTGAAAGAAAAGAGCGCGACAGCACCCGTCAAGATGCGTTGACACAGGCCGCCAATGAAAGTTACGCTCAGTAACACTATGTTGCGTGGCGCTTCTAACGGATCAAATTCTGATGTCGATGCGGCCAATTCACAATGCCATCAATTCTTCAGGAGACCTGGCTTGATTGCCTTGCGGCGGCATTCGTTTTTCATTGCCATACTGATCCCGGTCTCGGTCGCAGTCTACGCGCAGGGCAACCCAATTCAGCCATTGAAACCTATGGCGCGCAATGCGGATCCGTCGTTCGAGGTGGCTGTGATCAAGCCTGCGGACCCCGACGACCGCAAACAGGGTTTCCGCTTGGATGGTCACCGGATCTTCATCGAAGACGTCTCCATGACCAGCCTCATCTGCTTCGCCTACTCGATTCAGAAAAGCCAGATCATTGGCGCTCCGCGGTGGTTCGATGATCAGCCGTGGGATATCCAGGGCGTCCCCGATGCGGAGGGCACGCCGGATTGGCCACAGTATCGGCGCATGCTGCAAAAGCTCCTCTCCGCTCGGTTCTCGCTCCAAATGCATCACGACAAGCGCCAACTCCTGGTTTACACGCTCACCATCGCCAAGGGCGGCCCCAAGCTGGAGAAGAGCAAGAGCGATCCGGATGCGCTGAGCGACCAGTCGGGCCACGGCGTCGGCTCCGCACAATTCATGAAGTTCACCAACGACAGCATGACCAACTTTGCCCAGCTCCTGCAGCTAATGGGAGACAGGCCGGTCATCGACCAGACCAATCTCCAAGACCGCTACGACTTCACCCTGCTTTGGACTCCAGACGGAATGCCCGCAGCGGAGTCTGATGCCGCGCCAGCACTCTTCACTGCGGTTAAGGAGCAATTAGGGTTGAAGCTTGAGGCCGCGCGCATGCCGGCCGATGTCTTTGTCATCGATGCCGCATCACGACCGACGCAGAATTAGCCGGACCGGCGCTGGCGCTGTTGCGGCACAGCGCCGAAAGAGTGTGAAGCGCCCGTAGCGCGTCAGAAGTGGACTTTGAGACCGCCTCGATTTTCGCCCAGCTTCCCTGTCCCCAACCCAAAGTCCCCGCGATATTCATGCACCGGATAGGCGGCGACCCCATCGCGACAATCCAAAAAACGAGCGATAACGGGCGCTTACATTTTCAAGGGTGCCCAATTTACCCCTGTCCTTTCAAGATGTTTGCCCATTTTGGGCCAGACGAAGTGCCGCACGGGCAATAACGGCGCCATTTCCACAGGCCGCAGTCTCATTCTTTGAATTACCCCTTGCAACCCTTCCAATTTAAGCGCATCTATGTAGATAACTAGCAGAGGCAACCCCAAACGTCCCGCCAAAGCAATTCGACAACTCTCTCTTGAGGGTTCTTCGGAACCTCTTCTCAAAAATCCCCCCTGGTTTCCCTCCCTAAACTGCCTCTCGAGCGGGCCTACCGGAAGGTAGGCCCATATGCTCCCTCGAAAACGATCGCTCTTTCGCTGCGCCAAAGAATCAATCTGAGGAACTGAAGAGCACTGGCCGCAACATTTCGGCGAACCAGAAAACTCCTGAAGAACGCACGCAGCGTCAGGGCGCAACCTAAGTCCCGATCAAATGTGTCTGGAAACGCACGAAGCGTCAGGGCGCAACCTGAGTCCCGATCAAATGTGTCTGGAAACGCACGAAGCGTCAGGGCGCAACCTGAGTCCCGATCAAATGTGTCTGGAAACGCACGCAGCGTCAGGGCACAACCTAAGTCCCGATCAAATGTGTCTGGAAACGCACGAAGCGTCAGGGCGCAACCTGAGTCCCGATCAAATGTGTCTGGAAACGCACGAAGCGTCAGGGCACGACTTCAGTCGTGCCGTATCGCGCGCATAAAATATAGTGGGGCTTCAGCCCCCGAAACGGGCATTCAAACCGCCATCAGCACTGCTCTTTACAAAGACTCACCTACTAAAATCAAACCTGCATGCGCTCAGCTTCCCGCAAAAAATCCACAGCCGGCCCAGATCTCAAGGCAATCGACCTCAGCCTCACCGCTGCCGGGCTCAAGCGCAGCCAACACGGCAGGAAAATCCGGCCTGTCACCGACGCGCGCCCCGTCCGCAACCCGAGCTTCGCCCGCAATGCTCCTGAAGAACTCATCACACCCGCGCCTCTGCCTCGCCGCTCCGCCAATGGCGTCGAGTGGCTGCCAGTCCCTGGCTGGAACTTCCCCTGGCTCTGGGCAGGCTTCTCCACGCGCAGGGGCGGTCTGAGCCGCGCCTACGCCATTGACGGCGCGCCCGGCGAACTGAACCTCGGCATCACTGCTTCTGACAATCGCGAAACCGTCCTGCGCAATCGCAGGCTCTTCGCCGAGGCCATCACATCCAAAACTTCAACGCCGCTCATCTCGCTGCGCCAATTCCATTCCAATCGCATCGTTCATGCAGCCGGCGTCGACGCCGCCCGCAAGCAGCCGCGCAAGGCCGACGGGCAAATCACAGACGAGCCCGGCTTTCTCCTCGCCATCCAGACCGCCGACTGCATCCCCGTTCTCGTTGTCGACCGCAAGCGCCGAGCCGTCGCCGCCTTCCACGCAGGCTGGCGCGGAACTCTCAAGCGCATCGTCGAATCCGGCGTCGGCCAGATGCGCCTCGCCTTTGGCTCCCGCCCGCAAGATCTAATCGCCGCCATCGGTCCCGGCATCGGCCTCTGCTGTTACGCCGTCGGTGAAGAGGTGCTGTCCGAATTCGACTCGCAATTCTCTTACTCACGCGACCTCTTTCGCGAGGTCTACGACTCCGACCCCGTGCGCAAGAAATACCCCATGCTCTTCCTCACCCAGCGCGCGCCCGGCCACTCGCCCATCGGTCCCAGCCTTCACGTCGATCTCATTGAAGCTAACCGTCGCCAGCTTCTCTCCGCCGGTCTCGCTCCAGCATCCATCCAGATCGTTGGCGGCTGCACGCAGTGCCACCCCGATCTCTTCTTCTCCCACCGCGGCTCGCACGGCCACGCCGGCCGCATGATGGCGGCCATCGGCATTCGTCCCTGAAGCGTGTCGCCGAAACGCTTCGCTCGCAGCTAAATAAATCTGTCGCGTCGAGCGGGAAATTCTCTTCGCAGACGCACGAAGCGTCAGAGCCCAACTTGACCCCAATCGAATGTATCGGGAAACGCACGAAGCGTCAGGGCACGACTTCAGTCGTGCCGAAAAGGCCAAAGAAATGATTGGGGCTTCAGCCCCCGTAGGAATGCCTCGGGAAACGCACGAAGCGTCAGGGCACGACTTCAGTCGTGCCGCAAAGGCCAAAGAAATGATTGGGGCTTCAGCCCCCGTAGGAATGCCTCGGGAAACGCACGAAGCGTCAGGGCACGACTTCAGTCGTGCCGCAAAGGCCAAAGAAATGATTGGGGCTTCAGCCCCCGTAGGAATGCCTCGGGAAACGCACGAAGCGTCAGGGCCCATCTCGAGTCCCAACCGAATGCCTCGGGAAACGCACGAAGCGTCAGGGCACAACTCGGGCCCCAACCGAATGCCTCGGGAAACGCACCAAGCGTCAGGGCCCATCTCGAGTCCCAACCGAATGCCTCGGGAAACGCACGAAGCGTCAGGGCACGACTTCAGTCGTGCCGAAAAGGCCAAAGAAATGGATTGGGGCTTCAGCCCCCGCAGGAAGCCAGGATCAATATGAATCGACGCCGAGGACCTCAGCGCCGCGACAGCTACGCTTTCGCCTCGCCCGGATTCACCAGGTCGCGCAGTTCCTTTGACGGCTTAAAATACGGAACCTTCTTTGCGGGAACGTCGACGCGTGCGCCGGTCTTGGGGTTACGGCCGATGCGGGGTTTGCGCTGGCGGATACGAAACGAGCCGAAGCCGCGAATCTCGATCTTGTCTCCACTTTGCAAAGCGCCAATCACTGAAGCGAAGATGGTTTCAACAATCACCTCTCCGTCGCGCCGAGTCAAATCGCCCAGGTTGGTCACCTTCTCCACCAGGTCCGCCTTAGTCATCGCCGTTCAACCTCCGCTTCAAGCATAATCGGATTGTGCCGAGGAAATCTCGAAAATGCAAGCCCCTTCTTAGAAATTATCCTTTGTGCATCAGCAAGTTGGCCGATTATACCCCTCCAGCCGACCGAACCCCGGCCATCCCATCAGCCCCCTCCTGCACCCCCGAGTCGCTACGCCCACGGCTCAAGATTGCGGTCTATCGGTCAGGTTGGAGCGCGGGGTGCCAGTTGACCGCTGAACGGCCGCTCCTTGGATGGCACCAAGCATCAGACCCCAACTTGAGTCCCAACCGCAAGCCTCGGGAAACGCACGCAGCGTCAGGGCCCATCTCGAGTCCCAACCGAATGTCTCGGGAAACGCACGAAGCGTCTGACCCGAACTTGAGTCCCAATTGAATATGTCGGGAAACGCACGCAGCGCCAGGGCACAACTCGGGTCGCAACCGAATGCCTCGGGAAACGCACGAAGCGTCAGGGCACGACTTCAGTCGTGCCGCAAAGGCCAAAGAAATGATTGGGGCTTCAGCCCCCGTAGGAATGCCTCGGGAAACGCACGCAGCGTCAGGGCCCATCTCGAGTCCCAACCGAATGCCTCGGGAAACGCACGCAGCGCCAGGGCACAACTCGGGTCCCAACCGAATGCCTCGGGAAACGCACGAAGCGTCAGGGCCCATCTCGAGTCCCAACCGAATACCTCGGGAAACGCACGAAGCGTCAGGGCCCATCTCGAGTCCCAACCGAATGCCTCGGGAAACGCACGAAGCGTCAGGGCACGACTTCAGTCGTGCCGCAAAGGCCAAAGAAATGATTGGGGCTTCAGCCCCCGTAGGAATGCCTCGGGAAACGCACGCAAGCGTCAGGGCCCGATCTCGGGTCGCAATCGAATGCCTCGGGAAACGCACGAAGCGTCAGAGCAACCGATCTGCGCAGAGCTTCGACCCAACCGAGTAATGTGTCGGGAAACGCACGCAGCGTCAGGGCCCAACTCGAGTCCCAACCGAATGCCTCGGGAAACGCACGAAGCGTCAGGGCACGACTTCAGTCGTGCCGCAAAGGCCAAAGAAATGATTGGGGCTTCAGCCCCCGTAGGAATGCCTCGGGAAACGCACGCAAGCGTCAGGGCCCAACTCGGGTCCCAATCGAATGCCTCGGGAAACGCACGAAGCGTCAGGGCACGACTTCAGTCGTGCCGCAAAGGCCAAAGAAATGATTGGGGCTTCAGCCCCCGTAGGAATGCCTCGGGAAACGCACGCAGCGCCAGGGCACAACTCGGGTCGCAATCGAATGCCTCGGGAAACGCACGAAGCGCCAGGGCACACTCGGTCCAATCGAATGCCTCGGGAAACGCACGAAGCGTCAGGGCACGACTTCAGTCGTGCCGCAAAGGCCAAAGAAATGATTGGGGCTTCAGCCCCCGTAGGAATGCCTCGTCCCCATACGGCACCCAGCCGCCTCGCCGGCATACGATACATTGATCGTTAGTCCGTCAACAGGCACAACAGCCAAATGAGCTACCCGCATTACAGCATCGTCATCCCGGCATATAACGAGTCCGCCCGCATTGGCGGCGCGCTTCAGGCCGTCGTAGCCTGCATTCGCCAGCGTGGCTGGAACGCCGAAGTTGTCGTGGTCAATGACGGCTCGCATGACGACACTGCTGAAATCGTTCAGGCATTCGCTCAAAACGCACCAGAAGTCCGCATGCTCCAGAATCCCGGCAACCGCGGCAAAGGTTACAGCGTGCGCAACGGCATTCTCCACTCGCTCGGCGAGATAGTCATGTTTACCGATGCCGATCTCTCAGCTCCAATCGAAGAAGCCGACGGCCTTTTTGCCGCCCTCGCCGCCGGCGCAGACATCGCCATCGGCTCGCGCTGGCTTGAGCGCACGCGCCAATCCATTCGCCAGCCGCTTTATCGCCAGTTCTTCGGCCGCTGTTTCAATGTGGTCACCCATGCGGTCATGGGGCTGCCTTACGCCGACACCCAATGCGGATTCAAGGCCTTCACCCGCGCCGCCGCGCAAACCATCTTCCAGCTTCAAACCATCGAGCGCTGGGGCTTCGATCCCGAAATCCTTTTCATCGCCCGCAAGCGCGGCTACCGCGTCGTCGAAGTCCCGGTAAGCTGGGCCCACGACGAGCGCACCCGCATCAGCTACCTCCGCGACGGAACAAGAATGTTGCAGGATATCGCCATCGTCCGCTGGAACGCCTTGCGTGGCCATTACAACAAGCCCGTGGAACGAATTCACCGCGCCGGCCTCGTCAAGTAGCCCGCCCTGCCCCAAGAGCCTGCGATTAACTGTTCCCTAAGCTTCCCAGCCAAATTCCCCTGCATCTGCCTGCATCTGATTGCCTGGCGGAATATGCTTGGAGTTCTGTGAGGTAAGCAATGAAGGCAGTCGTGCTGCACGAATACGGTGGTCCCGACAAACTTAAATTTGAAGAGAACGTTCCATCACCGCAGGTAAGCGGCAATACCGTGCTCATCGCCGCAGCCGCTGCCAGCGTCAACCCCATCGATTGGAAACTACGTTCAGGGTCGGCTCAACAGAGATTTCCGTTGTCGTTTCCGGCGATTCTGGGCCGCGATGTCAGTGGCATCGTTCAGCAGGTCGGCGCAAACGTAAAGCACTTCAAGCCCGGCGACCGCGTTCTTGCATTGACCAACAAGACCTATGCCGAATTGGTGGCAGTCGACGACTCAGACGTTACCCATCTGCCGGATGGCGTCGATCTGGTCGACGCGGCAGCGATCCCATTGATTTCACTTACCGGAGACCAGCTTGTACGCATTGCGACCAACGTGCAAAATGGACAGGTAGTTCTCATCACCGGCGCGCTCGGCGGTGTTGGGCGCGCGGCAGTTCACTCAGCCAAAAAGATCGGCGCGCAGGTGATCGCCGGCGTCCGCGGCAGAGAGTTGGAGTCCGCCCGCTCCCTCGGTGTCTCCGGCGTGCTGGCGATCGATGACGATCAAGATATTCAAAACTTCCCCTTGGTGGATGCCATCGCCGACACCGTTGGCGGGGCCACTGCGGCGAAACTCATCGCTAGGGTAAAGCCGGGAGGCTCATTTGGCTACGCCGCTATGCTGCCTGAAGACGCGGCTGCCAAAAATCCGACAGTGAAGATCACCCGCGTGAGTGCCAAGCCCGATCCATCCAAGGTGCGCGAGTTCGCCGATGACGTGCGCGATGGCAAGTTCGTTCTGCCCATTGGTGCCAGGTTGCCGCTGAAGGATGCCGCTGAAGCCCATGTGCTGGGTGAGAGGGGCGGAATCGGCAAGATCATCCTGCTGGCGCCGGAATTCCAGAAGTGATGCAAGTTGACGTAATGCAATTTCTGCCGGCGGATCACTGCTTTAGGCGCCGCTCAAGGTGAAAGAATCGGCGCGGACGATGCAGCATCCGAATAGTGCGTGGCTCCGTCGCCAGTACACCCAAACCGAGAACGTAGCCAGGGCGAGAAGGGAAGCGGGCGCTGAGAAAATCGAGAACGCAACCGAAATCCCCTGGTAGTGAGTGATTGACAAAAGCACAATCCAGAAAAAGTCGCCGGTGGCTGTAATTACTGCCAGATTGAGCGCAAGCATCCACCCCGCAATCGCTCCGCCTTGCCTCCACAGCATGGCGCACGCAGGCACGGCGAGCAGCAGAAGTCGCGCATCATAGCGCCGATGATAGAAAAACAGCATCGACAAAGGCACCACCGCCGCGAGTGCAAACCAGGCCAGCTCAGGCGTGAAGCGTGACCGCAGAGTCTTCCGCATCCACACGAACAGCAGAGCACCGCAGATTAGAAAAACAACCGCGTTATAAAAGTGCGGGTTATCTTTGATTCGGCTCACAATCGTCTGCAAACTGATAATCAGATCGACGCCAAAGTTGCCGGTGCTTGCCGGTCCCGGGTCGTTGATACCTCCGGGTGCTACGAGTGCCGATTCGTTCGAGAGCAGCTCCGGCAACCAGTGCGGAGCAATGTGCCACGTCCAAATCGCTGCCGCCCCTGCGAGCGCGCCGGCCATGGCAAGGGATTGAAGTGCGCGCTTGCGCACAGCACCGCCGGCGAGTAGTAAATAAAACCAAATCAGGCCGGCGTCATGAGGTTTCACTACCAGCGCCAGGGCCAGGCACAATGCGCCTGCCAACGCGAATCGATTCCGCAGAATAGTCCAGGCTGCAATGATTGATAGGCCGATGACGATACCGGCTGCGTTTCCTGAGGCCAGTAGCAGTTCGCTGTTAATCAGGAACAGATAGATCATGAATGCTGAGAATCGTGGCGCAAAATCGGCGCCCACATTCATCATCAGAAAAATTGCCAGAATATAGCAGCCCGCCGTGAGGGTTATCCAGATCGTTTTGGCCGCAGCCCAGGGCAAAATCGCCAGCGGAGTCACCAGAAGAAATGTGGTCGGGAAGTTGGGGGTCATGTGGTCGGTGCTGCGGCGCCAGCACCCTGGGCACAGGTGGGGAACCAGATTGCCCGCGTCACCTTCGTACATGGCCGCCAGGTCTGATTGCTTAAAGGGATCGTGATGCTCGAGAAGGCATCGCGAGCCAAGATAATATTCCTTGAAGTCGACCATCCCCGCGTCGTTCAACTGTTCTATCGCCACGCCAGCCAAAACAAAAAGCAAACTGCCGAGCACAAGTAGATAAATTCCGTCTCGGCGGTCTTTGGCGGAAGTCAGGATTCACCTCGCAGGAAATGGGTCTCTTTGCATAGTATGACGCCCCTCTGGCTGTCCTGCCTCGCTGCCCCGCCTCGCTGTCCCATACAAGACCGCCCGCCCGGGACTTGCCTAACCGATCTTCGAGCTGCCCACTCGACTTAGAGCCAATCCGCAGTCAAGCCCTTTGCCTTACTCGCCGCACCGCAACCCGCTGAAAACAAATCCAAAATCGTGCCCATCAACTTTGCCGATAATTAACCCCATTCGGCGCATACTCGAACCATGACGTTGACCGTTCAACCAGTGGGCCGCCCTGATCTTCACGACTTCAAACCGCCCTCGCCGGTGCTGCCTCTTTGTTACATTTCGTTCGCCATATATTTGCTTTTTTGGCCCCGTTTTTGCCAAAAAATGAAAAAAGCTGCACTGCGTTTGGTGCAAAGTGTGCTTAACTCTTTTATCATCAACAAAATTTTGCAAAAGTCGCGTCGTAAAAACGCGAAAAAACGAGCCAAATCGAGCCAAATTCGACCTTTTTCAGGCCTTTTCCGGCCTTTTTCGGCAGTTGGTCCCTTCGCCGGATTGCCGCCTCCCCGCCCGCACTTTTTCGCCCCACCTGGCGCGAATCTCGACACGCGAATTTCCGCACCTGGATTTCGATGAGTGAGACTCGTTTCAACTCCCGTACGTCTCCCATAAACAGGCGCATGATTCTGAATTCAGCGCCGCAACAATTTCACCCCGCAAAATTTTGACCGTTTGGAGACGCTCACATGATGAAGAAACCCCACATGATCAAGAAACTCGGCACCGCACTTCTGCTTTTCGCGCTCGGATCCGTCAGCGCGCTCGCCGCCGACTTCAACGGCAATTGGACCGGCGATGTGCAGGGGCGCAACGGCAACACGCAGACCCTCACCTTTAGCTTTCACGTCGACGGCGCGGCCCTTACCGGCAAAGTCACCACGCCGCGCGGCGATGTCGACATCTCCAACGGCAAAGTCGACGGCGATAATATTTCCTTCGACCAGGTGCTGAACTTCAACGGCAATTCCTTCACCATCAGCTACAAGGGCGTCGCAGATGGAGACACCATCAAGTTCACCCGCACATTTGGCGCCGACGGCGATCGGCCTCCGCAAGACTTCGTCGCCAAGAGGGCTCCAGCCGATGCCGCGCCGGCAGCGCCCGCGCCGCCTGCCGCACCTGCTCCGCCTGCCGCTCCAGCTCCGCCAACGGGCGCAACAGCGACTCCGCAGTAATTGCACCGCTCCAGTTAGCGTTCACGTTCAACGCCTAGCGTTCACGCTCAACGCCCAGTCCGGCTCACACTTCGCCGTCGCCGCGCCCAATCCACCGGGCGCGCCCAGCCCCGCTACGCGCCCATTATTACGTGTCTGTAATGCGGATTCTTGCGGCGAAGTTGATGCTCCGCCATTCCATCGGCGTAAGCTGTCTTCGTCCGCCCCTGCCGGGCATCGGATCGCGGACAATCACTTCCTGAATCTCGTATTGCGACGTGGCCGTATCCACCTGGGACGTGATCGCCGTCAGAACTGTCGCGTGGCCAAGCGCGCCAATAATCAGCGGATGATCGTCGATCAGGTCCCGCACGGCCGTGTCCGCGTTTGCTGAAAACGTGTCTGCCTGGCATTGGAAAGCGCGTCCGGCATCGTCCGTCCATCGCCTGTTCAGGTCGCGCATAATGTCGCCAGGCATGCCGGGCATATCGGCCACCGTTCCCCACGTCTCCTTGACGATGCGCTGCTGATCGACCGTGTGCTTGTAGTACTCAAAGACCATGCTGATGCAGGCCGCCCAGCACCATTCGTTCTGCTGCTGAAAAGCCTGTTTGAATGTCATCGAAGAGATACCGGTTGTGCAGACTTCGATCGGCTGTTCGCCCATCGGCGTCATCGTCTGCACCGGCGTCCCGCATTGTTTCGCCGCAAACATCGTCCGCGAAACCGCAACAAAACCCGCGCCCGCCAGAGCGGTGCGCAAAAAGTTCCGTCGTTCCATACTCAACCTCGAAATTTCTCGGGGGGAGAACATTCCGGGGGGACAAAGCAAGAATACGCCGCATGGGGCCAGATCGTTCCACGCGAAATCGTTCCAGGTATGCCTAGCGCAACCCGATCAAGCCAACTCACCCGGACTTCGGTATCATGAATGCATGGTAGTCCAAACGCCGATATCGCCGCTGAAAACCCGCGATCAATCGGCTCTTCCGACCCATGCCTTTCGCACGTACGATCCCCGCCTCGAGCCTATCGCCGCAAAAGTAATGGCCCAGCAGCGCCTTAGCGCCAATGACGGCCTCGCGCTCTACGCATCTCATGACGTACTGGCCGTGGGCTGGCTCGCCAACCACGTCCGCGAGCGGATGCACGGCGACGTGACCTACTTCAACGTCAATCGCCACATCAATCCCACCAACGTCTGCGTCGCCGCCTGCAAGCTCTGCGCCTTCGGCCGCAAAAAAGGCGACCCCGCCGGCTACACCATGGCCCTCAGCGAGGCCTGGGAAACTGCGGCTTCCGGCTACTCTGAAGCCGTCACGGAATTTCATATCGTCGGCGGACTTCATCCCGATCTTCCCTTCGAGTTCTTCCTCGATCTCATCCGCGGTCTCAAAGAGCGCTTTCCCAAAGTCCACATCAAAGCCTTCACCATGGTGGAGATCGCGTTCCTCGCGCGCCGCGCAAAACTATCCATAGAAGAAACGCTGCTGAAGCTTCGCGAGGCCGGCGTCGACTCCATGCCCGGCGGCGGCGCGGAGATCTTCGCTGCCCGCGTCCGCTCCATCATCTGCGACCACAAGATCGACGGCGAAGAATGGCTTGAGACTGCGCGCACGGCGCACAATCTCGGATTCAAATCGAACGCGACCATGCTCTACGGCCACATTGAGAACGACGCCGACCGTGTCGATCATCTGCTTAAGCTGCGCGCCCTCCAGGACGAAACCGGCGGCTTCCAGACCTTCATTCCGCTCGCCTTTCATCCTGAGAACACGCCGCTCGACCATCTGCCCGTAACCACCGGCCTCACTGACATTCGCCAGATCGCCGTCAGCCGCTTGCTCCTCGATAACTTCCCGCACATCAAAGCCTACTGGCAAATGATGACGCCGAAGATCGCGCAGATCGCGCTCCGCTTTGGCGCCGACGACCTCGACGGAACCGTGATCGAAGAGAAGATCTACCACGATGCCGGCGCCACCACCCCGCAGGGCATGACCCGCAAAGAGCTTTGCCGCCTCATCACCGAAGCCGGCCGCGTGCCCGTCGAGCGCGACACGCTCTACCACGCCGTCACCCGCAGCGAGGACAGCTTTACAGTTGCGGTGTAGCATCGATTTGGCTTGAGCCGCGTCCGCTTAATCCCTGAGAGATAGCCACGAATAGCCACGAAACGCCGCGAATTTCGACCGGCGTTGCGTGCCTTTCGCGCGCGCCTCCGTCAAACCGGGAGTCCCATTGAGAACATGATGAATTCCCTGCTTCGTTCCGGCCGCTGGATCTTCTCCTTCGCCATCGTCGCCCTCGGCGTCGAAAACATCCTCTGCGCCACCGGTTTGTTTCCTGTACCCGGGCCGAGCTTCCACTCCATGCCCGTTCTCCCATTCATGCCGGCAATTCCTTGGCTGGTCGTTTCCTTCGGCGCTCTCTGGATAGCATGCGGCATTGGCCTCCTCACTGAACACTGGCTTCGCGCGTCCGCTTACACGCTCGGCGTCACTTACATCGTCTGGACACTGGCCTACGTCCTGCCAAAATACATCGCGTCGCCCGGAGACATGGGCCTGCGCACCATAGTCTTTGAGCCGCTCTCGCTCGCCTGCATCGCGCTTCTCCTGCCCGGCCCGTCAGCCACGCCGAAGGGTCTCTCAATCGCCTGCCGCGCCGTAATCGCCGTCGCCATGATCGTCTTTGGCGTCGATCACTTTCTCGGCATCGGCTTCATTTCTACATTGCTGCCCGGCTGGATCCCGTTGCATGTCTTCTGGGTTGCATTCTTCGGCGTCGCCTTCATCGTCTGCGGCGTCGGAATCGGCCTGGGAATCCTTGAGCGCTGGAGCTGGATTGGGATCGGCCTTATGTTCGCAATCTGGGTAATTACTCTGCACGTCCCGCGCACGCTGGGCTTCTACAGCATTCCCGGCGCCATCACCGATCCCAACGAGTGGTCGAGTCTCTTCATCGCCGTCGGGCTATGGGGCGGTCCGTGGGCGCTTGCCGCCACTCGCGAGTAAAAAAATCCGATCAGCTCAATGCAGCCCGATCAGGTCTCTGACGCTCGCGCCTCAATACGCTCCAATCCCCGTCAGGTTCTGTCCCAGGATCAGCGTATGAATGTCGTGCGTGCCCTCATACGTCTTCACTGATTCCAGATTCATGCTGTGGCGCATGATCGGATAGTCCTCTGTAACACCATTCGCGCCGAGGATGTCGCGAGCCAGCCGCGCGCATTCGAGCGCCATCCATACATTGTTTCTCTTGGCCATCGAAATGTGCTGGTGGCCAACCTTGCCTGCATCTTTGAGCCGGCCCACGTGCAGCGAAAGCAACTGTGCTTTTGAGATTTCGCTTGCCATCCACACCAACTTCTCCTGCACCAGTTGGTGGCTCGCAATCGGCTGATCGTGAAACTGTTTTCTCGTCTTGGCGTAGTTCAATGCCGTGTTGTAGCAGTCCATCGCCGCGCCAATCGCGCCCCAGCTAATTCCGTAGCGGGCCTGGTTGAGGCACATCAGCGCGGCCTTCATGCTATCCGCGCCCGGCAGCAGGTTGGCCGCGGGCACGTGCACGTCTTCGAGCGAAAGACTGCTGGTGATCGAGGCACGCAACGACCATTTGCCGTGAATATCGCTGGACTTGAACCCGGGCCGATCAGTCTCGACAAGAAATCCGCGCACGCTGTCGGCTCCGCCTTCGTCGCCCGCGCCCTCCAGCTTTGCCCACACCACGGCCACATCGGCAATCGATCCCGAGGTGATCCACATCTTCTCGCCGTTCAAAATGTATTCGTCGCCGGACTTGCGCGCGCGCGTCGTCATGCCCGCCGGATTCGATCCGAATCCCGGTTCCGTCAACCCGAAGCAGCCGAGTTTTTCGCCCGTGGCCAGCACTGGCAGCCAGGTATTCTTTTGCTCTTCTGATCCGAAAGGTCAGAATGGGATACATCACCAACGCCGATTGCACGCTGACAAAGCTGCGCAAACCAGAGTCGCCGCGCTCCAACTCCTGCAACACCAGGCCGTACTCCACATTCGACATGCCGGCGCAGCCGTAGCCCTCAATGTTGGCCCCGTAGAAGCCCAGCTTGCCCATCAGGCCAACGAGCTCGCGCGGAAAACGCCCCTCGCGAAAGCAGTCTTCGATGATGGGAACCACATTCGCGTCTACAAAATCGCGCGTTGTCCGCCGGGCGAGAAGTTCCTCTTCCGTCAAGCTCGCATCGAGCGCCAGAAAATCGAATCCCAGAAATTTGAAGGCCATCGTCTCACCTGACGTCCCGGCGCTTCACCGGGACAGTTGAGAGTACCAGTCCATGGCCCTGTTTTCAACGCGGATCTGGTTCGGCTTTCAGTTCGGCCGCGGCATCGGCTTCTCGTGAATCACCATCCAATTCACGCCAAACTTGTCGCGGAACTGGCCAAAGCGATGCGCGAAAAACATTTCGCTCATCTTCATAAAGACTTCGCCGCCTTCGGTGAGCGCTGCGTAAATGCGCTCGGCCTCGGCATCGCTGTCTACAGAAAGGCTGAGATAGGCGCTGCGCATCGGCTCCACATTCGGGCCGTCGCTGGCCATTACAGTGGTGTCGCCCAACGTGAAGCGCGCGTGAATAATTCCGTCTCGGTTCAGGCCCGGCGGCAGGTTTTGCGGTGCGCCTTGTGAACTCATCTCGGCGAACGTCGATTTCATCAGGATCTTCGCGCCCAGATGTTTCTCGTAGAAATTCATGGCTTCCTGGCAATTGCCGGGGAAATTCAAATAAGTGTTTACCTTCATCGCTTGGATTATCCTTTCAGGGAATTGGCACATTGGCAGCCAGAGCAGTGCATGGCTTTAGAAATTTTGGTTACGAACGCATCCTACAAACGTCTCTTGCATTTTGCAATCTACAAATGGTAGCAATGTAATTCAGCCACACACCCCGCGAAAACGCCAATTCAGGAGTCAGGTGATCCCATGAGCACCTTCGAAAACGCATCCTTGATAACGCCCTTTCTCTGGTTCGATTCGAACGCCGAAGAGGCCGCAAATTTCTACGTAAGTGTCTTTCCCAACTCGCGCAAACTGAGCGAACTGCGCAATACCGGCGACGCGCCCGGCCCAAAGGGAGGCGTCCTCACTGTCTCCTTTGAACTCGACGGCTTGAGATTCACCGCGCTCAACGGCGGCCCAGCTTACCAATTTACTCCCGCAATCTCGTTCGTCGTGCGCTGCGACACGCAACAGGAAATCGACGGCTACTGGTCGAAGCTCACCGCGGGCGGCAAAGAGGTCCAGTGCGGCTGGCTCGTGGACAAATTCGGCCTTAGCTGGCAGATCGTTCCTGCGCGCCTGCCTGAGCTCCTCAAGAATTCGGCAGCGATGCAGGCGATGATGAAGATGAAAAAGCTCGACATCGCCGAGTTGCAGCGCGCCTCGCAAAGCTGATGTGCAGATCCTCTTTTAGACCAGGAACCCGAACGAGACCGCGGCGCAATCGCAGGCAGCGGTAAGGAGTTGTTTCCCATGAAGAGTCTGTTTGAGCCAGCGTGCGCGCAAGAAGTAAAGCAGCGGCTGTCAGCGTTGAGCCAGAGCCACCAGCGTCAATGGGGCAAAATGAATCCGGCGCAGATGCTGGCGCATTGCTCCCTGGGTCTCGAGATGGCAGCGGGAGAAATCCGTCCGCCGCGCGCGTTCGTTGGTCGCATTCTTGGGCCAGTCATTAAGCCCATGGCCTTACGCGACGAAGAGCCGATGCGCATGAATTCTCCGACATCAAAAGAGCTTGTCGTAATCGGCGAGGACAGGGATTTTGAAGCCGAGCGGATCCGCCTGAGCGGGCTGATCGATCGCTTCGTCGCAGCGGGAGCTGCCGGTTGCACCTCGCATCCCCACGCATTTTTCGGCTCTCTTACTCCGGACGAATGGGCGGTCCTGATGTACAAACATCTTGACCATCATCTGCGCCAATTTGGAGCGTAATTCAGCGCATAATCCGGCGCATAATTTCGCCCGGCAGCAGCGCAGCTCGCCAGCCTTCGCACCCAGTACCAAACTGGAGTTTCTTCAAGCTGCCTCACCGTGATCCAATGTCTGAATTACGGAAGGGGCGTGCCATGAGCAGCCGCAGAGATTTCGTCAAAGGGTCGGCACTCGCCGCTACAGGTTGTCTCTTGCCCGCAAGCGCGGCAAACGGTGTCTACGCGGCGGGCGAACCGGCGGAAGCGGCGGCACCCGAGCGAATCAGACGGCTGGTACAACCGGCCCATGCGCTGGGCGCAGCTTGCGTTTGTTGAAGACGATCCCGGCAACTACGACCAGCAGTTCTGGCTCGACTACTTCCGTAGCGTCCATGCTGACGCAGCCTGCCTCAGCGCCGGCGGTGTGGTGGCGTTTTATCCCACACAGATTCCGTTGCAGCAGCGCAGCGCGTGGCTCGGCAATCGCGACGCCTTTGGCGACCTGCTGGCCGGCTGCCGCGCCATGGGAATGAACGTGATCGCGCGCACCGACGCGCACGCCTGCTGGCAGAAGGTGTACGACGCGCATCCTGACTGGATCAGAATCGATGCAAGCGGTCAGCCGGTCCGTCACCCATCCGATCCGCGCTATTGGGAGACTTGCGCGCTCGGCCCCTACAACTTCGAGTTCATGACCTCTGTGCATGAAGAGATCATGCGCATGTACAGGCCCGACGGCATCTTCACCAATCGCTGGGCGGGCAGCGGCATGTGCTACTGCGAACACTGCCAGCAGAATTTCCGTGCCGCTTCTGGACTTGATCTGCCGCGCACCAACAATCCGCAAGACCCGGCGAGAAAACAATATATTGTCTGGCATCAAAAACGCCTCTTCGATCTCTGGCGTTTGTGGAACGACAAGATCAGGGTCATCAATCCCGGTGCGAGCTACATCGCCAACGCAGGCGGGGGAGCACTCAGCGATCTGGACATGAAGACAATTAACGACCTCGCGCCAATGATGGTCGCTGATCGCCAGGGCCGGCGCGGGCTTATGGCTCCGTGGGCCAACGGAAAAAATGGCAAGGAATATCGCGCGACCATGGGCAGCAAGGCGATTGCCGGCATGTTCAACGTCGGCATCGAGGACGAACATCGATGGAAAGACTCAGTCCAGAGTGGCGATGAAATTCGCTTGTGGGTTGCCGACGGCGTTGCTCAGGGACTTCGCCCGTGGTTCATCAAATTCAACGCCAAGCCGATCGATAAACGCTGGCTGCCGGTGGTAAAAGAAATATTCGATTGGCACTACGCCAACGAAAATTACTTAAAGAACATTCGCCCGTTGGCGCGCGTGGGCCTTGTGTACTCGCAGCAAAGCGCATCGTTCTACGGTGGCGAAATGGCTCGCGAAAAGATCGACGAACCCGCGTTGGGATTCTACGAGGCGCTGATTGAAGGGCGCACTCCCTTTGAGATGGTTCACGATCGCTGCCTCGATGCCGAACATCTCGCGCCATTCCGCACGTTGATCCTGCCCAACATTGCTGCATTGTCCGACGATCAGTGCGCCAGCCTGCGCGCATTCGTTGAGCGCGGCGGCGGCCTCATCGCCACTTATGAATCGTCTCTCTACGACGAGTGGGGTGTACGGCGCAAAGACTTCGGCCTCGCGTCGATCTTCGGTGCGTCATACGTCGGCAAGCTCGAAGAAAACATGCTCAATTCCTACTTGAGCCTGGAAAAAGATCCGTCAACCAGCGCCGCTCACCCGCTGCTGCGCGGATTTGAAGACTCGGGTCGCATCGTCAACGCCGTAAACCAGGTCGACGTCACGCCCTCCAACTCCAGCCAATTTGCTCCCTTGCGAATTGTGCCGAGTTACCCTGATCTGCCTATGGAGTCGGTCTTCCCGCCGCCCGGCGCCTCGCATAGCCCTGCGGTTTACCTGCAGCAGATCGGCCGCGGTCGCGTAGTTTATTTCCCGGGCGACATCGATCGCACCTTCTGGCAGGTTTTGAATGTCGATCACGGGAATCTCCTGCGCAACGCAATCGAATGGGCCACGAACGAGGCGCCACAGGTCACGGTCGAGGGCAAAGGCATTCTCGATGTGGCACTGTGGGAGCAGCAGAACTCGATCACTCTGCATCTCGTCAACCTCACCAATCCCATGATGATGAAGGGTCCGGTGCGAGAGATCATTCCCATTTCCGGACAAAAAATCTCGCTGCGGATTCCTGCGGGCAGGCGCGTCAACCGCGTTCACTTGCTTGTCGCTAATCGAGACGTTCCATACCGCAGCGAAGGCGACATCATCTTCCTTCAAACGCCAGCGATCGGGCTGCATGAAGTGGTCGCGGTGGATTTTTCGTCCTAGCTTGGCCGCGCCATCGGGCGACAGTACTCTTCAAACGCAAAGACAAAATCGGGAACCGTCCAGAAATCAGCCGGCCATCCGGCAACCGCCAATTTTGCGTCTGCTATGCTGAGTGGTTTACTTAAGGTAGTAGGGGGGCGGCAATGCCGGAGCATAGAGCAAGGAAGCATCATCAAGACCGGGTCGCAGAGACGCTGAGGGACGAGATCGGCGCCATGATTGAAGGCGAGCTCTCTGACCCGCGCATCGATCTCTGCCACGTAAGTGAAGTGGCTCTGAATCCCGGCGGAAAGTCGGCTCGCGTCTACGTGGTCGTGGATATTACGACGAAGGATATCGCCAAATCCGAAGTGGAGACTATCGCCGGTCTTGAGGCAGCCAAGGGCTATATTCGCAGCGAATTGAAAGATCGGATGGGCGTGCGTCACGTGCCGGAGCTGAGCTTCCTCGCTGACCGGTCTGGCCGCTTCCAGGCGCGCATTGAGGAACTGATGAGTCGGGGGCGCAAAGCAGGCGGTTCGGCCAAGGCCGCGGCCCAAAATAAGGCATCGTCGAAAACCGCTACCGCGGATGCAAATCCCTCCGCTTGAATCTGTTAGCCTTGACCCTGCCGAGACTGTTAGGAATCTTCGCGCCGCTCTGAAGCGCGAAGGAAATGTAGGCCCGGCCTGAGTCCCCCATCCGCCCTGCAAGAAATGAAGGCTTTCGTCCTGCTCGGGGCAAGCTGTTGCACGCTTCCCCCAAAAGGATTGACGGAACTCGAATATTGCCGGAACTGGAGTATTGCTGCAGATGGAGAATTCCGTGGAACCGCCGGTTCCTGATCAAGCCGCGCGCCCCCGGTGGCGCATGCCGAGCTGGGCAATCATCTCTGAGGCTTCGGTCTTTCTCGCTTTCAGCGTATTCTTTCTCGGCTATGGCGTTACGCCCTTTCTCGGCGGTGACGGCCTGGGGCTGGTCGGCGCCGACGAGCCGCGCTACGCGCAAATCGCGCACGAAATGCTGGTGCGTTTCGATGCCGCGCCAACGCTCAAAGAGCGGCTGAGCGCCTGTGTAACACCCTATCTTTACGGCCATCCCTGGTTGGAGAAGCCGGCGCTCTATTACTGGCGCGCGATGTTTATCTTCCAGGATTTCGGCGTACACGACTGGGCTGCCCGCCTTCCATCCTTCACATTCGCCTTCATCATGGCGGCGCTCATCTACCTGCACATGCGGCGATTTCGGCCCGGTGGTCATCTTGATGCCGCGCTCATCACAGTGGCTTGCGCCGGCATCATGGCCTTCGCGCGCGGAGCCTCGACCGACATGCAGATGGCCGCGCCGCTGGCCATCGGATTGCTCGGTTGGTATGCCTGGTATGAAACCAACTCCAAGTTCTGGCTCTATGACATCTACTTCTTTACCGGGCTAGCCACGCTCGCCAAGGGGCCGGTCGCGCCTCTTCTCGCTTTTCTCATCATCGCCGCGTTTGCTTTCCTGCGCCGCGAGTGGAGTATCATCCTGCGCTCGCTTTGGTGGCCAGGGGTAGTTCTCTATTTCGCCATGGTGCTGCCCTGGTTCATCGCCGTGCAGCATCAAAACCCAACTTTCTTCCACGAGTTCTTTCTGAACCAGAACCTGCAGCGCTTCGCCACCGACCGTTACCAGCACCATCAACCGCTGTGGTATTACCTCGCGGTCGTGCCGCTCGCTCTAATGCCGTGGACCGTAATCTCGGCGCGCGCCCTCATTGACGGAATCCAGACCTCGGTCGCTGAGTGGCGGCTGCGCCGTTCGCGTGTCGGTAAGCCTTTGCCCAAGCGCGCCGGCGACGCATTCCCTGAATTCCTGGTGCTGTGGGCTCTCATTCCTGTTGTCGTCTTCTCTTTCTCGCAATCCAAACTGCCCGGTTACATTCTTCCTTCCATTCCGCCCATCACCATCCTCACCGGAGACTACCTGTATCGACGCAGGCAGCCGGGCCTGAATCGATGGATTCTCCTTGGCCACGCCGTCATATGTGGCGCCATGACAATGGTGGCGCTGCTCCTGCCCTGGTTTGTCGTTCATGGTGCGACCATGCCGCTGGTTCACGCGGCAATTATGCCGCCCACTCACGCGCTCGTCGCGGCTACGCTGGCCGCAACTGGCGCCGCGCTCCTGATTCTGATTGTCACCAAGGGTTTCGGTGTTGCCCGCCTCCGTCCCGCAACATGCTGGGTTCTGGTAGTGCTGGTTCTGTTCGTGTACGGCGTGGGCCCGGTGTTTGGTATTCCCGGAGTCGAATCCACCAAGCGTGTCATTCACCTGCTCGACCGTTCTTACTCCGCCCGCCCGCTTGCCCAGCGCATTGCGGAGCAGGTTCCCGCGGACGAAACAATAGCGGTATTCCGCGTTCGCCGCGACGTTGAGTTCGGGCTTTCGTTCTACCGCAATCGTGAAGTCGTGAACTACGACGAGAACGGCGTGCCCGATGAGCAGCACATTCTCGTCGCGCGCATCCAGGGCCGCAACGGCGTCGATCTCGACACCCAGCTCGCCCTCAACGAGCTTCTTCAAGGCCGCCAGTACGAGCAGCTCTTCGCCTGGCCGGAGCAGGGGCTTGAAGTCTATCTCGTGGGCAGTCATTAGCCCGCCGGTCAGCTTTCATTGGACCGGAAACCCCTTTCAACGAGACCCTGAGGGTCTTTCTGCTGGCGCCTCTCTCCCGCATCGATCGTGAGCCAACCCAACCGGGCACCACATAATAGAAGTTGAATGGAAACTCCCGCCGGTTCCTTCGAGATTCTCGACCTGCGCCACTTCGCGGCCCCGGTCCTGCGGCCTGTGCTGGAGGCGGAAGGAGAGTTATGGGCGGCTCGCCTTCATTGGGACTATCAGGCATCGGCGCGGCTGCTCATGCAATACCTCGATAACCACATGCTGCCCGGCTACGCAGCGCTTTCATCCGGACGCGTGATGGGCTACGTATTCTGCGTTTACGAGGAGACAAAGGCCGTCATCGGCGACGTCTTCGCGCTGCCAATCGACACAAACGGAGCAGCATCAACCACCGAAGAAACATTGCTCCGGCATCTCTTCGAGTTGCTGCTCAATTCGCCGCACGTCGAGCGCATTGAAGCCCAACTGCTGTTGCACCCTTCCGAGACTTTCGGCGCGATCTTTCGCGGCGCTGGATTTGAAATCTTCCGCCGGCTATTTCTGGTGCAGCCTTTAGAAATCCATCCCAAGCCAGCTCAGCCGTATCTGCCGCCGAACCTCGAGCTTCGCCCGTGGCGCGAGGCGGATTTGGCGCCGGCCGCGCGGCTTATCTGCGAAGCCTACCGCGATCATCCCGACAGCCTGATCAACGACCAGTACCGCTCCGTTCACGGCTCCATGCGTTTCTTGAATAACATTGTGCATTATGCCGGCTGCGGAACTTTTTCCCAGCCCGCGTCGTTTGTGTTGGTCGAACGCGCCAGCCGCGAACTGGCTGCTCTGGTGCTCGGCTCGCGCGTCAGCGCGCAGAGCGGGCACCTCACCCAGGTCTGCGTTCATCCCGCATTCCGCCGCCGCGGTCTCGGCCCGCATGCTGCTCACGCAGGCCGCGTATAGTTTCATGCGCCTCGGCGCCACGGAAATTTCTCTCACCGTAACTGAAGCCAACGCCGAGGCTATCAGTCTGTACAAGCAAGAGGGCTACGAATGCGCGCACAGCTTCGATGCCGCCGTGTGGTTGCGTCGCGCAACCGCGTGACCTTACCGGACTGCCAGTCTCGATTGGGAATGAGAACCGCCGCAGGCTTGAGCGGAGAAGGCGAATCGTGATTAGTTACATGTAACCGACGGAGGTGAATATGCCGGTACGATCTCAAGCCCCGCCGTCTCGGGACAAGGTAAGGGCACACCGTCAACGGCTACGCCGGCAGGGGCTCAGGCCCATTCAGATTTGGGTGCCTGACGTTCGACTCCCCGCGTTCGCGAAGGAAGCGCGTCGCCAGTCCCTTGCAGTGGCGAGAAGTCCGCGTGCAAGGCGGGACCAGGAGTTCATCGACGCCGTTTCCGATTGGAGCAGCACTTGAAGCGCGGCGAAATCTGGACCGTTGCAGGGGCCAAAGACTACGCAGGAAAGTCGCGCCCGGCGGTGATTCTTCAAGACGACCGCTTCGACAGGACAGAATCAATCACCATTTGCGCGTTCACGACGGATCCGACCGATGCGCCGTTGTTTCGGCTACCAGTTGAGCCAAGCGCGAGCAACGGACTTCGCGCCGCCTGCCATTTGATGGTCGATAAAATCTCCACCGTTCCCAAGTCAAGGATTGGAGCCAGAGCCGGCCGACTCAGCGATGAGGATATCGTGCGGCTGAACCGCGCCATCCTGGTTTTTCTTGGCCTTGCAGCTCCCACCCGCAAGGACTGACAAAGAGAACGTCATGAGTTGGGGGCCGCGGGGACTGGGATCATTTTGTCGAGTGAGCACGAATCGTATCCACGATACGCCCATCCATTTCAGGATTGGCTTTTGCATCAGTAATCCCGATCCAGCCATTTTGCAGAAGAACAACGCGGTCTGTACCATCGCCTTGTCCTTCATATCCGCCATTGCGACAATAAACCCGCCATTCCCTGTCGCTGATATCCAGAATTTTCATGCCATGGCGCACGCTCTGCACTGCAATGTGGCCAAAGGCAGAATCCTTAATATCGTCGCCGCACTCTGCGTCGTATCTCCATTCCTTGCCGCACCGCACCAAGCCGTCCTTCTCGGTCGGCTGGCCAACGCTCTCTTTGATGGTGACGTCCTCATCGTATGCCATCTCTTCTGGATCGGGACAGATGAGGCGAAGGTAATCGCCAGGTCCATCGTGTTCTTCCACCAGATGCCACGACGCCGGATACGAGAACGAAAAGGGCCATTTAGGACTATCGAACCGCTTCCACGCACCCTTCCCATCACATTCGGTTTTGGGAACAACGGACAGGCGAACCGGTTCGGCATGCGCCCCTCCAGTTGGAACCCACTGTCCGAGAAAAACATCGCCTGCAAGCTGCCCTTGAAGACGGCCGGTGGGAGCCAGAGTTTCAGGATCAAAAGCTGCGCTGTCAGCCC
The DNA here is from genome assembly GCA_963763585.1 of uncultured Acidobacteriaceae bacterium. Taxonomy (GTDB): domain Bacteria; phylum Acidobacteriota; class Terriglobia; order Terriglobales; family Acidobacteriaceae; genus Telmatobacter. The sequence continues at coordinate 140,035 of CAVXPR010000005.1, forward strand.
CAGCGGAGAGATCGATTCCGCTGGACTTCCACATTCCTCCTAGAAGGACCGGCTTCCAATCGCCGTTCGGCTCGTAGAACAAGCCAACAACGCCAGAGCCACCGCGATTGAGGTACATTTTCACGGTCTTGGAGCCAATCACGCCCTCCAGCCAATATTCCGCCGATGGCGCCGTCTCCAGATTGTGTGTCCCTGGACAGAAGCCGGTCTGCTCGTCGGCGGTTTCAGCTGGCTCATTGTTAGAAGCGCTTTGAGCCGACGCCGACACTGCAATCACTAAGAGAGCTAGCACACGCACCAGGATTCGCATGGCGAAATCTTAAATCACTGCGCGACTCCAGTAACGCGAACTTCCTTAAACCAAAACAAGAAGCCCACTCCTCATTACGAGAAGCGGGCCATTTTTTCCTTTGTTTCTATCTGAAGCTACGCCTTGGCTGCCGACGTCAGCGCGCCCAGATCGGCGGCCAGCTTTTCCGTGCTGAACGCTTCGATGGTGTCGCCTTCCTTCAAGTCGGTCAGGTTGGCGATGCCGATGCCGCACTCCATGCCGTTGGTCACTTCGCGCACATCGTCCTTGAAGCGCTTTAGCGAAGCGATCTTGCCCTTGTGCACCTGCGCTCCATCGCGCATCACCCTCACCTCGGCATCGCGGCGGATTACGCCGTCCTGTACGCGGCAGCCGGCGATGGTCCCCACCTTGGGAATGCGGAACACATTGATGACTTCCGCGCGGCCCACATAGTTTTCCTTGAAGGCGGGTTCGAGCAATCCCAGCATGGCCAGGCGAATCTCGTCCTGCAGCTCGTAAATAATGGAGTGCAGGCGAATCTGCACGTTCTCCTGTTGCGCCAGCTCGGCCGCCTTGCGTTCCGGGCGCACATTGAAGCCGATGATGATCGCGTTAGAAGCCGTCGCCAGCAGCACATCGCTTTCGGTGATCGAGCCGACGCCGGAGTGCAGCACCTTGACGCGCACCTTCTCCGTCGACATAAGCACAAGTGAATCTGCGAGCACTTCTACGGAGCCCGTCACATCGCCCTTGATGATCAGCGGCAGATCCTTGATGCCCGATTGGCGAACCTGCTCCGCCAACCCTTCCAGCGACACACGCGAGCTCTTGGCAAGCTGCGCATCGCGCTCCTTCATTTTTCTGTACTGAGCGATGCCCTTGGCCTTGTCGCGGTCAGCCACAACCAGAAACGTATCGCCGGAGTCAGGCATACTTTCAAGGCCCAGCACTTCAACCGGCGTGGAAGGTCCGGCTTCCTCAAGCGGGCGTCCGCGATCGTCAAACATGGCGCGAACCTTGCCGAAGGTATTGCCCACAATGTAGCTGTCGTTCAGGTGCAGAGTTCCATCCTGCACCAGCACAGTCGCAACAGCGCCGCGGCCGCGATCCAGCTTGGCCTCGAGAACGCTGCCCAATGCTTTGCGTCCGGGCGTGGCCTTGGGTGCCTTGATGTCGCTCACCAGGCAGATCATCTCCAGCAGCAGATCGAGGTTCATGTGCTTCTTTGCTGAAACCTCGACAAACACCGTGCCTTGCTGGCCGGCGCCCGCCCACTCTTCCGGAATCAGGCCGCGATCAGCAAGCTGCTTCTTCACGCGGTCGGGATTAGCTTCCGGCTTGTCGATCTTGTTCACCGCTACGATGATCGGAACTTCGGCGGCCTTGGCATGATCGATTGCCTCAAGCGTCTGCGGCATCACTCCATCGTCTGCGGCAACTACGATCACCACGATATCCGTAACCTTTGCGCCGCGTGCGCGCATGCGTGTAAATGCTTCATGGCCCGGCGTATCGAGAAAGACAATCTCGCGGCCCGATGCGGGCGAGCCTTCTTTTGAAAACTTCACCTTGTATGCGCCGATGTGCTGAGTAATTCCGCCCGCTTCGCCCGCCGCCACGTGCGTCTCGCGGATCGCGTCGAGCAGCGAAGTCTTGCCGTGATCCACATGGCCCATGACCGTCACCACCGGTGAACGCGGCACCTCGAGTTCGCCGGTGTTTTCGGCTTCGAGCACCTCTTCGATCGCCTGGTTGGCAATCTCCTCTTCGTAGCTGATGACGGTGGCCGCTGCGCCAAATTTCGCCGCCACGTCTTTCACCATCTCGGCGTCGAGTGACTGGTTGACGGTGACAAATACGCCCCCCATCAAAAGGGTCGCGATCAGATCCTTGGCGCGAACGTCGAGCTTTTCCGCAAGGTCCTTCACGCTGATGCCCTCGGTCACCGTAATTTCGCGGGTGATGGGCATCGGCTCGGTGCTGTATTGCGCGCCGCCATAGCGTGGCGGCGGCACAAAGCCCTTCATCGGGCCTTCTTTAGTCTTCGGATACTGTTGCTTGCCGCGTCCGCGGCCGCGCGAACTGGCGCGCTGTGGTCGTGGAGCTTCGCCAGTCGGAGCTGCGCCGCCCGGGCGCGCTCCCGGAGCGCCTGGCCGCGCTCCGAATCCAGGGCGTGCGCCAAATCCGGGTCGTGCGCCCGGTGCTGTGGCGCCTCCAGGACCTGCAAATCCGCCCGTCCCGGTGCGCGTGGGATGTTTAGGGCGTGGGCCGCCTGCGAAAGAGCCGGGCGCGGATGGTCCGCCGGGGAAGCGCTGTCCCGGACCGGCGGGTCCGCCTGTCGGCCTGCGATCGAAGATCGGTTTTCCGCGCTGCAATCCGGTACCTGTCGGCGGAGCAGAAGGCGCAACAATGGATGCCTTATAAACCGGCCGCGGCCCCGTCTGCGGCATAACCATTTTGCGAGCTACAGGCTCGATGACCTTGGCGGGCCTCGCCTGACTGGCCGTCGACTCTGCGGCGATTGAAGGAACCGCACCCGGTGTCCCAACAGTGGGAGCTGCAGCATGGGGCGTCAATCCGGCTTGCGCAGTCGCACCTGCCGACGCTTCGGCAACTGGAGAAACAACAGTAGCCGGCGGCTTGACAGCAATCTTTTCGTCGCGCGCAGCCGGAGCCGCGGGCGGCTTTACGGCCACGCCAGCCGGGGGCGGCGCAACAACAATAATCGGGCGCGCGGCTACAGCCCCTACGGGGGCTTTGGCGACAACTGCGCCTACAGGAGGACGCGAAGCAATGGCCGGCGGCGCTGGTGGAGGAGCAATGATCGGAGCTGCCGAGCGTGGCTGCGGAACAATCTTGCGTGGTTCCGGCCGGGCGGGCGCAGCAGCAGCAGGTGTTGCGGCAACCGGAGTTGTAGCAGCCGGCACAGCGGCTACAGCAACCTTGGCCGGCGGCGCAGTGACGGCTGCCTTCACCGGGACCCGCGGCTTGCGCGAATCTTCTTCCTCTTCCTTCTTCTTGGCCAGCAGGGCCTTCATCACATCGCCGGGTTTGGAGATGTTTGAGAGATCGATCTTCGGCACTACGGGTTCCGCGCCGTGGCGGCCAGACGACGCGCCCCCGTGCGTGCTGCGCTTCGCTTCACGCACAAAGTGCGCACGAACCTTCTCCGCCTCGTCAAGCTCCAGCGAACTGGAGTGCGTCTTGCCCGGAGGAACGCCGATTCCTGGAAGAACGTCGAGAATCGCTCTGGACTTTACTTCCAGCTCTTTCGCGAGATCGTTAATTCGAACCTTACTCATCCGCCTCTTTTCAATGTTTGCCGCCAACAGGCCGTTAGTCGGTCATAACCACTCCACGGCACTGTCCGTTTTCAAAAGTTCCGTTTTCGAGCGCGTGACTATCAAGAACGTCGCGCATACTACGCGCCGTCCTCTTTGGCTGGATGCTCTTCTTCGGCTTCCGCATCCCCTGTGCTTACCGCCTCTTCAATCACCTCGGCTGAGTTCTCCGCCTCGGCTTCTTCCGTAGCAACTTCTTCCGTTTCCTTGCCGGCCAGCGGAGGTTCAGCGTTGTCCAACGATCCTTCCGCCAGCGCCGCTCCTGCATCTGCGGTCTCAGCGCCTTCCGCCGCGGCTATTTCGCCCGCTTCAGGCGTCGGCGCAGTTGCGGCCAAACCTTCGTCACCCTCGGCCGCCAGCGCTGCCTCTTCAAAACGGCTGAAGTAGTTGCGCACAGCAATGCCGATCTTCTCCAGCGTCTTTTCGCCGATGCCCGGAATCTCTTCCAGTTGCTCCGGCGTCATGTCGGCAAGTCCTTCAACCGTGGTGATTCCAGCAGTAATCAGCTTTTGAATAATGCCTTCGCCTAGCTCGGTCACCTGCTCAATTGGCGTGGTAGGAGCGCCCGCCAGGGCCTGCATCTGTTGCTCAACTTCCTGGCGCTTCTCTTCCTCGCTCTTGATATCGATCTTCCAACCCAGCAGCTTCGCCGCAAGGCGCACGTTCTGGCCCTTCTTGCCGATGGCCAGCGAAAGCTGTGTGTCGTCCACGATTACTTCCAGCTGCTTGTCTGAAAGATCCGTAATCGACACGCGGCTGACCTTGGCCGGTTGCAAGGCCTTTTCCGCAAAGGTCGTAATCTCGTCGCTGAATTCGATGATGTCGATCTTTTCCCCGCGAAGCTCGCGGATAATCGACTGCACGCGCATGCCCTTCATGCCCACGCACGCGCCCACCGGGTCTACGTCCTTGTCGCGGCTCTGTACGGCGATCTTGGTCCGCTCGCCGGCTTCGCGTGCAATCGCGCGGAT
>CAVXPR010000006.1:0-41393 GCA_963763585.1 uncultured Acidobacteriaceae bacterium
CGGCGACTTTCGCGCCCTCGACAAAAATCGCCGCGAAGCCATTACGCAATCCGAACAGCTCAAAGCCCGACGCAACGAGCTCTCGCAGCAAGTCGGAGCACTCAAAAAAGCCGGCAAGAATGACGAAGCCACCGCCGTCATGGATGAAACCCGCGCCCTCAAAGAGAAGCTCGACGAGCTCGACAAGTCCGCCGCCGATCTCGACGAGAAACTGCATCAATCTCTCGCCCGCGTTCCCAACCTCACCCGCGACGAAGTCCCCATCGGCACTTCCGAAGCCGACAACAAAACCGTCAAAACCTGGGGCGAGCAAAAGAAATTCGACTTCGCGCCCAAACCCCACTGGGAGATCGGCGAATCTCTCGGCATTCTCGATCTCGAGCGCGCAGCCAAGCTCAGCGGCGCTCGCTTCGCCGTCTACATGGGCGCCGGCGCTCGTCTCGAGCGTGCGCTCATCAGCTTCATGCTTGACACGCACACCAGCAAGCACGGCTACACTGAAGTGCTTCCGCCCTTCATGGTCAACTCCAAATCGCTCTACGGCACCGGCCAGTTGCCCAAGTTTGCCGAGGATTTGTTTCGCTGCTCTGACGCTGACGCCGAAGCCGCAGCGCGCGGCGACTACAAAGACAGCGACCACTGGCTCATTCCCACCGCCGAAGTCCCCGTCACCAATCTCTATCGCGACGAAATCCTCGATGACGCACGCCTGCCCATCGCATTCACCGCCTACACGCCCTGCTTTCGCGCCGAAGCCGGCGCAGCCGGCAAAGACACGCGCGGCATCATCCGCCAGCATCAGTTTCAAAAAGTCGAGATGGTCAAATTCACCCGGCCCGAAGAATCCGATGCGCAGCACGAGCGCCTCACCCGCGACGCCGAAGAAATCCTCGAAGCCCTCGGCCTTCCCTATCGCCGCGTCCTGCTCTGCACCGGCGACACCGGCTTCTCCTCCGCCAAGACCTACGACCTTGAAGTCTGGCTCCCCGGCCAGAATCTCTATCGCGAAATCTCTTCCTGCTCCAACTTCGACGCCTTCCAGGCGCGCCGCGCCAACATCCGCTACCGGCCGTCCGCCGCGCCGGGCGGCAAGCCCTCCAAGCCCGAGTTCGTCCACACCATCAACGGCAGCGGCCTCGCCGTGGGCCGCACCTGGCTCGCGATCCTCGAAAACTACCAGCAGGCCGACGGCTCCGTGCTTATCCCCGAATCCCTCCGCCCATACATGGGTGGAATGGATAGAATTGTCAGTGAGAAATGACGGCATCTTCCAATTCAGCCAGCGCGGTCGCGCAACCCAAACGCAGCTTCGGGCAAGTTCTCCGCAGCTACTTCTACTGGACCTATTCGCGCGGGTCGTTCCACTACGACATCATGGTCTCGCTCATTTTGCTTTTCATCTTCATTACCCCGCAGCTCTGGGATTACGGCGCTAAACCACCCGCGATCGCCGCCTCCAGTCATCCTTTTCAGGTGGTTCCCAGTGGCCGCGGCGTCATCATCACCGTTCAGGCCTCCGACGTGACCGTTCCCGCCGGCGCTTCCAATCGTCAGGTCAAAAAGCTCCTGCGCAAAGCCATCGAGCCGGTCACCGGAGACGACGTCTACATCGAGCACTGGGAGACGGCTCCTGACGCTCAGGGAAACCTCACCTGGAGAGTCTGGGCGCATCGATAACATCGACAGCTCGAAGCAATATCGACAATCCTGATTAATCCTGCCGATTATCGAATCCCGAAGGTCGATTCCAGAGTCAAACGGACAGATGAAATCTATGCGCATGCGATCGACAACCGTCCTGCTTACCGTGTTTGCCCTGGCTCTGCTGCCGGCTGCCTCCGCGCGCGCCGAGGATCTCGCCAGCGTTCTGGCTAAGCTCGACTCCGCCGCCAAAAATTTTCACACCACCACCGCCGCCTTTGAATTCGACACCATAATGACCGATCCCGTTCCCGACACCGATATTCAAAAAGGCAATGTCTTCTATCAACGCAGCGGATCGACGTTTCAGATGGCCGCGCACTTGCGGGAACGCAATGGTCATCCCGTCGCGACAGCGTACATTATTTCCGGCGGCGCAGTTCGCCTTTCCGACACTGGCAAGGAAAGCGACGCCAGAACCTATAACCAGGCCTCGAAGTACGAGAGCTATCTCAGGCTCGGATTCGGCGCGAGTGGAGCCGATCTGCGAGACAAGTGGGATATCAAGTATCTCGGCAAAGAAACGATTGATGGAATCGCCACCGACAAACTCGAGCTCGTCGCCAAGGATCCCAATGTCCTCAAATTGTTCGTAAAGGTCACCATCTGGCTCGACACGGCCCATGCCGTCAGCCTCAAACAGGTGTTCGACGAGCCCGATGGCACCACGCGAATCTGCAACTACACCAAAATCCAGGTCAATCAGCCCTTGCCCGGCAACGCTTTCAGCTTCAACAAGTAAATCCTCTCCGCAGCCCACGCGATCGCAATCCCTCCGCCCACGATCAGCATCGGAAAGCACTCAATCGTGTACCGCGTCTCCGGCGCTTCCACTGTGAGCAACAATGCGCTGCGTAACAGCACATAAGCCACCAGCGCTCCCCAGAAACGCGGTCGCAAACACAACCCGGCAATTCCAATCAATAAATAAAACGCATTCAACCCCGCATACGCCCAGCTGAACTCCGTCTCCTTGTGATGGTGCGAGTAGACCCACCAATCCAGATCGATTGGCAAATTCTCCACCCGCGGGCGCAGCCACATGTCTGCAACGCGCCCCAGCGGCAGCCACGCATAATAGCGCGCCGGATCAGCCGCGATGCGCTCATCCGCCAACTTCCCAAAGCGCGCATCGATCTCCGGCGTAATCTCCATGCCTTGATTGTTGTAGTCGGCGGCCAGCGCGGCCGTCTCTGCATACTGCGCGGGCGAGTCGAACGCGCGGCTTGGCAGCTTGCTCACATCCAGCTTGTCCCACGGCACATTCCAATAAATCTGATAAGTCGAAATAAAATCGAGACACCAGCTTTTCGTCCAGCGTTCCCATCCTGGATTCGTGCTCTCGCCCGGATCGTTCGCCAGGCGCGGCGCCAGCGGCTCAAAAACTTGAAACACGCTCCAATTGCGCGCCGTCCAAATCGCAAACGGAGCCAGTGCCAGCAAAACACAAACCGCGGCCATCCTCGCGAATCGCTTTGCCGAAACCGAAGCCTTCCTCCGGTCTGAGCTCTGGCTCATCCCGCTGAGGGTGCCCCCGGTCCCTCGCCTTTGGGGACCGGGGAGTAAGAGCTGACGAACATCCCGGCTTCCTCTGAAACAAACACCAAACGCAAAGACAACTCCCGCCAGCGCGCCATCCGGCCGCAGGAACGCCGCGCACGTCACGGCCAGCGTAAACCACAGCGCATTGGCCCACTTCGGCTCGTCGCGGAATCGCGCCATCGCCCACATCGCCAGCGCCAACATAAACAGAGTCGGCGTCTCAGTCAGTGGCTCGGCCGTGTATGAAGCGGTAAACGGGCACAGCGCCGCCAGCCACAGCGTCGCCAGCGCCGCGCTCCGGCCAAGCCCCGCAGGCGCAACGCGCCGCACAAATGCGGCCAGCAACAGGCAGCCCGCCAGATCGATCACAATCTGAATGCATGCTGCGGAGTAGTAATTCTCCATCCCGAAGATCCGAAAGCAGCCCGCCAGAAAAATCGCATAGCCCGGCAGCCGTATCAGCGTCGGATACATCTCACCGCTGGGCAGGGTCAGGTCAAACCGCCCGTGCAGCAGCAGATTCCGCGCCAAATCCCCGTAAATCAGCGAGTCCCCGTTGACCTCAAAAAGCCGTCGCAGCATCCATAATCGCAACGCCAGGCCCGCCGCCAGCGCCAGCGCCACATGCAGCCAGGGCCGCGCCGTATACAGTCTGGCCTCCGCCACATCCAATCTGGGCCGCGGCGCCCCACTCGCGTCTTCAGCCCCGCTCGCTCTCAAATGACTCTGCGGCGTCAATTGACTCTCTTGGCCAGCTTCCATACGATTTTTAATGTACAGCGTACGGCACATCCAGGCCTTGTCTATTTAGCGCCAAGGCCGTCGCACTCGTGGGTTGCAACTGCCTTTTGGCGCTGGTTCTCCGGAGCTGTGTACACCACAAAAAATGCCCGACCAGCAAATCTTCTTCGACCCCGAACGCAAGCGCTGGAAGCGCCTTCGCCGCATCATCGACGCGATCGCCGTACTCTCCACTCTCGTCGTCGCAGGCTTCATCTTCAACGTCGTGCGCAACCAGCAATTGCCTGAACTGCTGCTCCCCAATCCAAAACACAACTATCGCGCACTGCCTGAGCCAACCATCCTCGAGCGAAACGGCAAGAATCAGCGCCCCGCGCGCCGCAAAACCGAACGCAAACCCTCCGACATTACTTTGAACACCGGTGAAGGTTTGCGCGCCGCCTATTACGTCCAGGACGACCCCGCCAGCTACTCCTCGCTCAAGGAGCACATTCATCAGATCGATCTGCTGTTCCCGATGTTGCTTCATGTGGATTCGCCCAACGGCACGCTGATGATGATGAGCGGCGACAACCTCAGCGAGCTTCCGGTGATCGTCGGCGACACGGTGCACGACCCCGACTACCAGGACAAGGTCAAGAAGGTCATTCAGGAAGCCAAAGAAGACACCGAAATCTTTCCTGCCATCAACAATTACAATCCGCACACCAACCGGTGGGATACCGGCGTCGGCGACGTACTCATGGACCCCGGCCAAAGCGCGGCGCTGCTCCAGCAGATCATGCGCTTCCTCGATACTTACCCGGCCTATCGCGGCATTTCGCTCGACTTCGAAAGCCTCCCCGACGCTGACGAGCAGGCTTACCTCAACTTTATTCAGGCGCTTTACGCCCAGATGCATCCACGCGATCTGCGCCTCTACGTCAACGTGGCCGTCGCCACCAGCAGCAATGACCTCAAGGCCATCGCCGCCAACTCCGACGGCATCATTCTGATGAACTACGACGAGCACCAGGACACCAGCGATCCCGGCCCCATCGCCAGCCAGCAGTGGTTCGTCGGCAATCTCGTCCGCGTCCTCAAAATCGTGCCCAAGGAAAAAATCATCTGCGCGATCGGTAACTACGGCTACGACTGGACGCTTTCCATCCCCAATCCAAAAGATCGCAGCCGCAAGCCGAAGGTCCTCTATACCGATGATCTATCCGTAACCAATACCTGGGAGCGCGCCTCAGACGCCGATGCCGATCTCGATCTTGACTACGACAAACTCAATCCTCACTTCGAGTACATTGACGAGGACAGCAACCAGCGTCATGTGGTCTGGTTTCTTGATGCCGTCACCGTCCTCAATGAGTTGCGCGCCGCACGCCAACTCGGTCTGCAGACCTTTGCGTTGTGGCGTCTCGGCGAAGAAGACCCCTCGATGTGGAACATCTGGGACCACCCTAGCGATCCCGCCGCTTTGCAGGCTCTCGGCACCGTGCAGCCCGGCAACGATGTTGACCTCGAGGGCGACGGCGACATCCTGCGCATCACCGGCCTCCCGCAGCCCGGCAAGCGCACCGTAGAAGTCGACACCGACGAGTCCGATCCGCGCAAAAAGCTCATCGACGACGAGCACATGGATGTCTATCCGCATCCTTATACCGTCCAGCAGTACGGCTACCATCCCAACGAAGTCGCGCTGACCTTCGACGATAGCCCCGATCCCGAGTGGACCCCAAAGATTCTCGACATTCTCAAAGCCAAACACGTCAAAGGCACATTCATGGCCATTGGCTCCCAGGCCGCCGAGCACATCGGCCTCATGCAGCGCATCGTGCGCGAAGGCAACGAAATCGGCAACCACACCTGGACTCATCCCGACATCAGCCTCATCTCGCCGCGCCAGGTCGATCTCGAAATCACTCTCACCGAGCGCCTCTTCGAGAGCAAGCTTGGCGTCCAGCCGCTCTACTTCCGCCCGCCCTACGACATCGACGAAGAGCCTGACACCGACGACGAAGCCGAGCCGGCGTGGCGCATCCAGCAGATGGGCTACACCATCATCGGCAGCAAAATCGATACCGACGACTGGGACGAACATCCTCGCAAGTCCGCCCAGGAGATTATCCAGTCAGTCTTCGCCCAGCTTGAAACCATGAAGTCCAAGCCGCAGTTCCGCGGCTCCATCGTCCTGATGCACGACGGCGGCGGCAACCGCTCAGTCACCGTGGCCAGCCTCGGCCCGCTCATTGACGCGCTCCGCGCCCACGGCTACACCATCGTTCCCGTCTCCGCGCTTATGGGCAAGACGACAGCCGAAGTCATGCCGCCGCTCACCTTCTGGCAAGGCGTGCGCACCATTCCCGATTCCATCGCCTTCTCCGCGCTCGATATTATCGGCAACTTCATCGTCATGGTCTTCTTCGTCGGCGACGTGCTCATGAGTGCGCGCCTCATCATCGTCGGGCTCTTTGCGGTCATCGACCGCTTTCGCAAGCCTTTTCGCCAGGCATCGCCCGGATTCAACCCGCGCGTCGCGGTTCTCATCCCCGCCTACAACGAAGAGACAGTCATCGTCCGCACCATCCGTTCCGTGCTCAACTCTGACTACACCAACCTCCACGTCATCGTTATCGATGACGGCTCCTCCGATCGCACCGCCGAAGTGGCCGCCACCGCATTCGCCAAAGAGATCAAAGCGGGCCGCGTTAAAGTTCTCACCAAACGCAATGAAGGCAAAGCTGCCGGGCTTAACTACGCCCTCGATCGCATGAAAGAAGAGATCTTCGTCGGCATCGACGCCGACACCGTCATCGCCCCTGACGCCATTTCAAAACTCATTCCGCATTTTGAGGATCCCAGAATCGGCGCCATCGCCGGCAACGCCAAGGTCGGCAACCGCGTCAATCTCTGGACCCGCTGGCAGGCTCTCGAATACATCACCAGCCAGAATTTTGAGCGCCGCGCTCTCGACCTCTTCCACGTCGTCACCGTTGTGCCGGGAGCCATCGGCGCATGGCGCACCGCTCCCGTCAAAGCGGCCGGCTGCTATCCGCTCAACACCGTCGCCGAAGACGCCGACCTCACCATGAACCTGCTCGAACAAGGCTTAAGAGTTGATTTTGAAGACCGCGCTCTCGCCTACACTGAGGCGCCCATCGACGCAAAAGGCCTCATGCGCCAACGCTTCCGCTGGTCCTTCGGCACGTTGCAAGCCATCTGGAAACACCGCGCCGCATTCGTCCGCAACAAGGCCATGGGCCTCTTCGCGCTGCCCAACATTCTCGTCTTTCAAATGTTTCTTCCGCTCGTCTCGCCGTTTATTGACGTCATGTTCCTCGCCGGTGTCATCAACTTCCTGGTCGACCGGCACTACCACCCTGAAGCCGCCTCCGCCGCCAGCTTTGAAAAGCTCGTCGTCTACTTCCTCGGTTTTCTGATCATCGATTTCGTCACCTCATCCATCGCCTTCTCGCTCGAGCGCCGTCATCCCGCCAACAAGGGCGACGGCTGGCTGCTCTTCCACATCTGGCTCCAGCGCTTCGCCTACCGCCAGGTCTTCTCCATCGTGCTCTTCAAAACACTCAAGCGCGCCATCGACGGCAAGCCCTTCAACTGGGACAAGATCGAGCGCACCGCGCAAATGAGCAAGAATACCGAGATCCTCACCGAAGCCGCCCGCTAGAATCGGCGACGGCGCGAAGCAGAGCGCTAGCGCTATACAGCTCCCGTAGGGAGCGTCAGAAGTTAGCCCAGGACAAGCTTTACCCGGAGCGCAGCGAAGGGGAAGTGCAGTCCTGGGAATAGAACCAGGAAAGTCTCCTAGCCCCGTAGGGGCGAAAGAACTTACTCGCCCCTGCGCCCCGCCCCGCGCCGCAAACCCCGCCTTCTTATTTCGCTTGCGCCAGCTCCGCAACAACTGCGGCAACCTTATCGAGTACCTGGTTCCAGCCTTCTAGTTGACCGCTGTTTTTCGCGCTCTCCATGGGTTCATTTCCAATGTGCGTAAGTTTCGTCCGGCCGTTTCCAATATCCTCAAAAAGAGTCACGTCGTACGCGCCTTCTATCGCCTCATGTTCTATTCCATAGGCCTCAGCCTCAACCTTGTTTCCCTTCGAGTCCGCAAAGTACATCGACGAAACGATCTTCTCGGGCGGAACAATCTCGTGGTATTCAATCGCATTCCAGAACTCCTGCCCATCCGGCGACTTCATGCAGCACAGAGATTTTCCCCCAACGCGAAAATCCATCTCGCAAACGGGCGAAGTGAAACCCTTCGGCCCCCACCACTGCATCATGTACTGCGGCTCTGTCCACGCCTTCCAAACCAATTCGCGTGGGGCATCAAAAACTCTTGTCACAACCATCCGCTCCGGCTCGTTAACCGCATCTTTTGTCATCTCTGACCTCCTTTGTCGTTTCTCAACCCCGTTTTTTGTCGTCTCTCATTTCGGCCTTCTTCATTTGATTCACAACCACTTCCAGCTTGTCGAAACTCTCTTCCCAGAATCGGCGGTAATAAACAGCCCAGTCACTCACCGTCTTTATCGTCTCTGGCCTCAGCCTGCACACGCTCTCCCGTCCGCGCTTGGTCTTGATCACAATCCGCGCCCGCACCAGGTAGGCAACATGTTTTGAAATCATCTGCTGCGACAGTGGAAAGGGTTCCGTCAATCCATGCACACTGGCGGGCCCATGCGACAGTCGTTCGATCATCGCCCGCCGCGTCGGATCAGACAAAGCCGCAAATGTTGTACCCAATCTATCCACAACCAAATGGTAGTGGATTTTCCGTAAATGTCAAGCCCGAATTTTGCGATCCCTGAATTCTGTTCCCGCCTCCCGATCCGACGCTTACCGGTGCGCAAGGAGCTTTGTAACAAGGGCACGGCTTCAGCCGGGCCGCAAATGCCGCAACCGAAGCAGAGCTTTGTATCAGGGCACGACTTCAGTCGTGCCGTAAATTGCGTTGAATGATTGAGGGCTTCAGCCCCTGCAGCTCCCGTAGGGAGCGAAAGAAGTTAGCCCAGGACAAACCTTACCCGGAGCGCAGCGAAGGGGAAGGGGCAGTCCTGGGCAAAGAACCCAAAAAATCGCCCAGCCCCGTAGGGGCGACAGAACTTTATCGAAAGGTGCGGGCTTCAGGCCGCAACACGAGCCGCTTGCGCCTTACTTTCTCGGATGATGCGGGTTTCAGCCCCGCATCACGGGCCGCTTGCGCATTGGGCGAAGGCTGCGACAGCAGCCAGGGGGCGACGGGGCGGCTCGAAGAGCCTTGGGTCGCCCCAACCCGACCAAGCGCCCGAAAGCATCGCCCCCGCGCCACTACATCGTCGCTCTCACCATCGACGCGCAAAGCCCGGCCACTCCCAATATTCTTCGTCGATGATTAGGTAGTGCCCTAAGTTGGCTTGGGCGTACGGCTAAGTTTCCGTATAAGCCGAGAAAACCATGGATGTTTGGAATCGCCCGCCTTGGATTCCTCGTCATCTGGCTTGTAGTCGGCAACGTCGGGAACAATCCCAGACGGTTTCTTTTCAAGGAGCCGACCATCCGCATACCCGTAAAAGAATCCACGAAAAGTCTGATTCTGCTCAACCCCCATGCAGTCGATAAAGGTCACATCTCCGCCGATCATGAATGGATGGCCATCGGTGTCCCAAGTGTAGCGACTTACATTTGCGCGCATGAAGAAAGGATGGCCACCAACGGCTCCGCTTTTCTCAGGGGGGACCGGCTCGTCGCAAGATACCGTGAAGATCGTCGCTTTTCCGCTGGTAAAGACCTCGGTGACTATCTTTTTAATCGTCAGCAGGTAATCAGTTCTGTTACGAACAACGAATTCGAGGGTAACCTCAAATCTACCCTCAAAAGTTCGTGGCGAGACGGTTCCGACAGGTTCGACGTTTACCCATTGCCTCATGGCCATGGATTGCAAAGTGATTTGCCGCTCGGCAGACTGAGCAGCCGCGCGAGTTTCCCGCGCCTGCCAGCAAATGAAGCCGCCGGTTATGGCAGCGACGATAACCAACCACCAGTCGGGTCGTTCGAGGGGTGCGTACCACTTTGGCGGGGCGGTGTCTGCCTGGGTGTGATTTGCTTGGCCGCTGGCTTGTCTGTTTGGGCTGTTCGCAGGGATAACGGCTGGCTGGTCTTGTTTTGCTGGCTGCTCTTTCTTGCCGGCAGTTTTATCTGGCTGACCGGCCACTACTGGGGAGATCGCCAGCAGCAAGCCGAATATCGCCAGCCATTTACGAATGGCGAAATGTATCACAAATATCTGTACTCCAAACAGGCAACGGTGAGAGCATTAACAATATGAATTTCCTACAGAGGGAATGGGAAGAAATTCGCCCACACATAAAGGCCCACGTTGTCATCCTCGCGGGTACAGCCGTGGTCTCTGCGGCTGGGGTGTGGATCACGAGACTCGTCCAGAGTGAAATTGGCATTTCCCTCCTGCCATTGAGATTCTACGTCGTACTCGCCGTTCTTGCATTTTGTGCAATTCTGTTATCGATCGTTCTCCTCTTTGTTTTTGCTCGATTCATGGCTAAACGCAATGTGCCAGAGATGCCAACGCCCGCACCTATGCCCAATCTTGAGGAACTAAGAGCGAGACTTTTTCCTCCACCGCCACCTGATCCCCCTCGATTACCCGATCCCCCTAAGCCCGTCGATTTGCGCGGGAAAATTCTTGAGATATACATTGCGACGTTTGATGATCTACCCCACATCTCCAAGACTTATGTGGCGATGAAGGTACAGATCAAAAATCACGGCCCAGACGAAGCAACTATTCTTAGCTGCGGACTGCATATATCTCTGGGAACGTGGCAAGTCGACGGGAAAGTCATGAACGCTGTTCCCGAAAACTGGAGAATCAAGAAGAAACGCGAAAACAGCTTCCTCGTGGTTGCCTATGACGAAATTCCGTTAGAACCTCGGCTGCGTGCTGATGCGGTCTACAAAAAGGGATACCCACTAACTGGCTGGCTTGTCTTCGAGCTTTACGCATATGGGGATATTGAATTTCCAAACGCGCAGTTTGAGTTGCGCGTAGTCGATTCGTTTGATGAACGACATTTCATTACGAGAGAGCCGGGAGTCTACCAAAAAACAGGAGAATTGATAAGGCTAGAGCTTCCCGCACCAATACCTGTCTGAAAATGTAATACATCAACCCTTGACAACTTGAGACCAGGGACAGGAGACCAAGGACACCAGGGACAGGACACCAGGGACAGGCGGGACGTTCCCGGCTTTTCGAACGAGTCTAACCATTTTCAGAGCGACATTTAGCGATGACTCGGCCCCATCACAGGCCCCACCAAAATCGTTGTCAACCCCCGCCGCCAAAATAAATCCACGCGGCTCCCGTAACCCTCTCATTCCCTGTTGCAAAATCCCTGGCCCCCGCCTCACCAGGTTTGCCGATAATTAACCCCTACCGGCGCATACTCAAACCATGAGCGTTCACCAGGCCGTCTTCACACCCGAACTTCTCAACTCGAAACCATCCTCGCCGGCCCTCCATCTTTGCGAAAGTCATTTTCCCATATATTCGCCTCATTGACCCAGCTTCGGCCAGAAAAACGAAAAAAGCTGCCCTGAATTTGGTGCAAATCTCCATAACCCTTTTATCATCAACGGAATTTTCCAAAAATCGCGTCGAAAAAACGACCAAAAACGAGCCAAATTCGACCTTTTTCAGCCTTCTTATCGCCAAATCGGCCTCTTTTTCCATGCTCGCAACAGCGAAGCTCTTCGCTCCCTGTTCGCTGCTCCCTCAGTCGCTTGCCCTTGCCTTTGCTCTCTTGTTCCCTTGTTCCCTTACTCCCTCGTTCCCTTGTCACCCGGTTTCTGGTCCCGAAGCCTGTCCTGAGCGGAGGCTCCGCCACGCTGACTAGCTGACTCGCCGACCCGCTGACTTGCTGACGTGCTGACTCGCTGCCCTACGGTCCCAGATACAAGCTCACGCCCGGCGGCGCAAAGCTCAACTGCCCGGTCTTGGGATCGTAAGCCAGGCTCAACGCGTCGCTCTTGCGGTCGTTGATATACACCGCCACCAGCAAGCCGTTGCCGTAGCGGCCGGCCAATGCAATCTTGTGGCTGTGAATAGGACCGTATTCGTTGTCCGGACTTGTCGGTCCCCAATCGTCCTGAAAGCGGCTGAAAGGATAAGTGGTGTACTGTGCCGGGTGCTGCTGCCAGTTCTTGTCGTGCTCCCACACGCCATACGCCTTCTGCAAATCGTTAGCCTCAAGCGCGCCCAGAAAATTGTTCACAGCCGCGCGCCCGAATACATAGCGGCTCCAGTTCCATGGCCAGTCCACCGGCCGGCCGCACACCAGCCAGCCAACGATAATCAGCACCAGCAGCGCGCCCGCGCTCAACTGCGCAATCAACTGCTTGCGCTTTGACCGCGCGGCATCGAACTCTGGAGCATCGAGCAAAGTCATCGCAATCGTCCCTCAAATTCAAAATTCGCGCACCAGAAATTCTCATCAGAAACTCGGGGCTGGCCCGCACACGAAAACGCTCCCTATCCATTAGACACCGCATCTCTGTCCTCCCTGTTCCCTGTTCCCTGTTCCCTGTTCCCAAGCTAGCGGCTAGAAACTAGCAGCTAGAAGCTTCCTCGTTTCCTGCTCCCTATTGGCTATTGGCCACTCCCTATTGGCTATTGGCTACTCTCTATTGGCTATTGGCTACTCTCTATTGGCTATTGGCTACTCTCTATTGGCTATTGGCTACTCTCTATTGGCTGCCTTATTCCTCCCTGCTATAAACCGTCCGCGCCTTCTCCGCATGCCGCTCCAGCGCCAGCTCAATCAGCCGAGTAATCAGGTCCTTGTAGCTCAGCCCCGTCGCCTCCCACAGCTTCGGATACATGCTGATCTGCGTAAACCCCGGCATCGTATTCACTTCGTTCAAATAGATTCGTCGCTTTCCCTCCGGCTCCATCAAAAAGTCCACGCGCGCCAATCCCGAAAGATCGCATGCCTTGAACGCGGTCACTGCCATCTCGCGAATCTTCCGGCTCTGCTCGCGCGAAATCTTTGCCGGAATCACCGGCACCGATCCCTCCGACAGATACTTCGCCTCGTAATCGTAAAACTCTTTGCCGGGAATAATCTCACCAACCACGCTCGCCTTCGGGTCGTCGTTGCCCAGCACCGCAACTTCAAATTCTCTCGCCCGCGCCGCCCCACCGCCGCGCCCCGCTTTCCCTCCGACTCCCTGCTCCACAATCAGCTTGCGATCGTACTTTGCCGCCAGCGTCAGCGCCGGTCCAAGTTCCGCGCGATCGTGCGCCTTTGAAATTCCTACAGACGAACCCAGATTCGCCGGCTTCACGAACACCGGATATTTGAGCGCCTTCTCCACCACTGAAATCGCTTTGCGCGGCGCCTTCTCCCAATCCGCCCGCAGCAGCGTTACATCCTTCACGATGGGCAGCCCGGCCTCGGCGAACAGCCGCTTCATCACGTCCTTGTCCATGCCCGCGGCCGAGCCCAGCACGCCGGAACCAACATAAGCAATCCCCGCCAGCTCAAACAGTCCTTGAATC
This sequence comes from uncultured Acidobacteriaceae bacterium, assembly GCA_963763585.1. Taxonomy (GTDB): domain Bacteria; phylum Acidobacteriota; class Terriglobia; order Terriglobales; family Acidobacteriaceae; genus Telmatobacter. The sequence continues at coordinate 13,547 of CAVXPR010000006.1, forward strand.
GTCCCGTCCTCGCCAAAAGTACCGTGCAGCACCGGAAAAACGACGTCGATGGCCTTCCCGGTCTGGCCCTGAGAAGCCGGCTCCGGCGCCATAAGCGTAGGAATTCCTTCGCTCAACAGCCTCGCCCCCAAAGTCGCCTCAGGATCTCCAGCTCGCAGGCGACGCCCCACCGCGCCGGCATCTCCATTCAGCAAACCGCGTGCGTCGGCAGCCGCCAGCCAGCGGCCTTCCTTCGTGATTCCAATTGGCGTTACGTCAAACTTGTCTCGGTCGATCGCCCCAAGAACCGACGCCGCCGAAAGTAGCGAAACCTCGTGCTCTCCGCTCCGCCCGCCAAATAGTATGCCAACCCGCAGTTTCTTCGCCATATCTCCTTCAAATCGCCCCTTTTCCCTGCTCAAAACGGCCCGCAATCAGTGTAGTGCCCCGGAACGAATTTGGTTCCACGAGCACCGTTACAAACGCCGCGCCGGACTGGCCCGACATGCGCCGGCACGCTCGGATTATGCCTCCCCGAAATGCCCTGAGCTCCGTCGTTTCCAACCCGAAACTTTTCCCTCACAAGTACGGGTCCCAATGACCGGTCGTAATAGCCGGAACCGACACGTTAGCACACCGAAAGTGTTATTCCCAACCGCTTCACCCTGAGTAACATAGGTCCAAGGCACTTCACCCAAAATTGCTCCCGTTCGCGCGGCTCCATTTCTCATCCGGCGCGATCGAATGAACGGCGCTGCAGCCAGCGCCCCAAAAAGAGCATTTCAACGCGGAAGAAACATGAAGGCGCAGTGAGCAAGTAGCGATGAAACGATTTCTTTTGCCGGCTGTCTACCTCTTTGCAATTGTTCTGATTGCGTCGGCCGCTACTCCTGCGTCCTTTGCCGCGGCCCCTCCTGCTCAGCCCCTCGGGCTGCACGCCGCTGCCACGCTCACCAATGCGGCGGCCAGCCAGCACCCGCTCGCTTCTTTTCAAGCCACCGTTACCTACTACCGTTCGTATGACAAAGACCTGTTCGTGCAGGACGGTAGCGACGCCATCTATGTCCATCCCAAAATAAGTTTCAATCTCGTTCCCGGCGATCGCGTCGTGGTGCGTGGAGCCATGCACGAAAGTTTCCGGCCCTATGTGAATGACGCTGAAATCACAGTGATTGGGCGCTTTCCATTACCCAAACCTTTGCAGCCGACGTTCGAGCAATTGATCCGCGCCGAAATCGACTGCAAGCTCGCCACCGTGCGCGCCGTCGTCCGCTCCGCCGATATGGTGCCCGACGCTCGATCGACCACGCCCGCGATCTTTCTCCGCATGCTTACTGATGCCGGACCCGTAGACGCAAACATCGACAGCTCAGATCCAACCGCCCTTAAGGACCTGCTTGATGCGCAAGTCGAGATCACCGGCGTTGTCTCTGGGCACTTTGACAACAAAATGCAACTGACCGGCATCCTGCTCCACGTGCAGTCGATGTCCGGGGTTACGATTCTCAAGCGCGCCGGCTCTGATCCCTGGTCCTTGCCCGTCACGCCTATGGATGACATCATCACCGGCTATCGCGCCAACGATTTTTCGCTGCGCATGCGCGTCCACGGAACCATCACCTACTATCAGCCCGGCACGGCATTGGTGCTGCAAAACGGCCCCAGAAGCCTTTGGATTAATACCGACAGTTGGAGTCCCCTGCGCGTGGGTGATATCGCCGACGTAGTGGGATTCCCGACAGTCGAGAACGGCTTTCTCGCCCTCAACCGCGGTGAGGTCCGCGACAGCCTGGTGCAGTCGCCGGTCGCTTCCTCGTTGTTCTCCTGGCGTCAACTTGCTCTCGGCGGAAACGAGGGGCATAGCCACGTCTTCGACCTGGTTTCTGTCGAAGGCCAGGTGATCACCGAAGTTCGGCAGGCCACCCAGGACGAGTATGTGCTCGAGTCCGACGGCCACCTGTTCTCCGTCATACTCCGTCATTCCGGCGCCTTGACTCCCGCTCCGTTTCCTCCCATGAGAGACGTTCCTCTGGGCGCGCGTATCCGCGTCACCGGCCTCTGCATGCTCACTGATGCAAACCCATTCAATGGCGAAGTCCCCTTCAGCATTCTGCTGCGCAGCGTTGATGACATTGTGATCATCGCCCGGCCTCCGTGGTTGAATGTGCGCCATCTTGTCATGATGGTTAGCGTCCTGTTCGCGTTACTTATCGCCATTGGCGTTCGTGCGTGGTACATGGAACGCAGTAACCGTCGCCGCATCGGCTCCCTCGCGTATGTCGAGCGCCGCCGAAGCAAAATTCTGGAAGCCATCAATCACTCCAGGCCTCTTGCTGACATTCTGGAACGGATCACGGAGTTGGTTTCTGTTAGGCTCAATGGCGCGCCCTGCTGGTGCCAGGTTGCCGACGGGGCCGCCCTCGGCAATCGCCCGGCTCAGCTTGAATCTTCCTCGCTGCGCACTGTCCAGTGTCCCGTTGCTGCGCGCTCCGGTCCCGCTCTCGGCTCCATCCTCGCCGCCTTCGACGCTCGCACCAGTCCCGGTGCCGTGGAGATAGCCGCTCTTACCATGGGAGCGGAGTTGGCAACCCTCGCCATCGAAACCTCGCGCCTCTACTCCGACCTCGTGCATCGCTCGGAGTTCGACCTCCTCACCGATGTACAAAATCGCTTCGCCATGGAAAAGACTCTGGACGCGATGATTCAAACTGCGCGCGAAACCGCCGGAATCTTTGGCTTGATCTATATCGACCTCAACGAGTTCAAGCAGGTCAATGACCTGCATGGGCACCAGGTCGGCGATCAGTACCTCCAGGAAGTCTCCCGCCGCATGAAAAAGCAACTCCGCCCCTGCGACGCGCTCGCAAGGCTTGGCGGTGACGAATTTGCCGTCCTTGTTTCTGAGGTGCGCAACCGCGACGAGGTTGAAGAGATCACCTCCCGCCTCCAGGCCTGCTTCCATGATCCCTTCGTCGGTGATGGATATTTTCTCCAGGGTTCGGCGAGCTTTGGCGTCTCTATCTATCCTGAAGATGCCGACTCCGCCGACAGTCTCCTGCGCGGCGCTGACGCCGCCATGTATGTGGCCAAGTACACCCGCCTGGCGAATTCCCGTTCCACTGAGGACCAGCCCGAGGCCGAACTGGCCCCAGGACCTCGCTCCTAGTCTTCATTCCTGTAACTCGTCCCGTGTCCTCGCTCCTGCTCCCCGATTCCGGTCGCCGCTGTTGATCCCCCTTCGGGCCCCCTCCTTGCCCCCGATCGTCCCTGGCCGCAACTGGATGCTCCAGCGATATCTTCGCCCACAACCTTATATTCCAATTCATAGTCCCTCGTCGTCTGCCGATAAGAGTTCATAGGACTGGATCGTGCGTCGTCCAGCCCTAATGAACCATGCCCATGAAAAGACTGTTCATCCTCTTCGAGTTGGTTTCGCTGTGCGCCATGGGCGCGGCGGCACAGCCGTCTGGCCAAATCACCACACTTCACGCCGCGGACACCCTAACGAACGCCCAGGCCAGCCTGCACGCTCCAGTCGACTTTGAGGCTACGGTGACCAACTACCGCTCCTATGAACACAATCTGTTTGTCCAGGACGGGGACGCAGGCATTTATGTGCACCTCAACGGAATGTACAACCTCGTTCTCGGCGATCGCGTTCGGGTGCGCGGAACCATGCACGACAGCTTCAGGCCGTACGTGGATGACGCCAGCATCGCGATCCTGGGCCACGGGGCTTTGCCCAAAGCCCTCCGGCCCACCTTCGCGCAGATGATCCACGCCGAAACGGATTGCAGTCTGGTTACTGTGCGTGCACTGATTCAGTCCGCCAACCTTGTACTCAGCCCTCAAGGGCTCGTCATGATTACTGAATTGCACATCCTGATTGACGGCGGCGATGCCATGGTCACCATTGACAGCGATGACCCGGCTCGCCTGCATGGACTGCTCGATGCCCAGGTCGAGATCACCGGCGTCCAATCCGGCACCTTCGACGGCAAGATGCAACAAACCGGCATTCTGCTTCACGTCTCATCGTTTGATCAGGTGAAGATTCTGAAGACCGCGGAAGTCGATCCGTGGTCAATCGCAATAACGCCGATGGACGAGATTTTGATCGGCTACCGGGTGCAGGACGACAGCGATCGCGAGCGCGTGCATGGAACCGTCACCTACGATCAGCCCGGCGTGGCTCTGGTTTTGCAAAACGGCGCCAAAAGCATATGGATTACCAGCGATAGCGCCACCCCGCTGCACTTGGGTTACATGGCGGACGCGATCGGATTTCCCGCGGTGGAGAACGGCTTCCTGAACCTGACTCGCGGCGAGGTCCACGAAACCGCGACACTGGCGCCGATCACCCCCGAGCTCTACACCTGGAATCAACTAGCTCATGGCGGCAACGATGGCCACAGCCGCGTCTTCGACCTGGTATCGGTGGAGGGCCAGGTCGTTACTGAAGTGCGGCAGGCCACGCAGGATGAGTATGTGCTTGACTCCGATGGTCATCTGCTCTCCGCCCTCATTCGCCATCCCGGCTCGGCAAGCAAGTCCCCGCTCGCGCCCATGTACCACATTCCCGTAGGCACGCGTATTCGCGTCACCGGCATCTGCCTGCTAACCGACGCGAATCCATTCAACGGCGAGGTGCCCTTCAACATACTTATGCGCAACGCCGACGACATTAAAGTGGTGGCGCGGCCTTCGTGGCTGAACGTGCGCAATCTCATATTGCTGGTCGGTCTGCTGTTTGCCGTGGTCATTGCCATCGCCATCAGGAGCTGGGCGATGGAACGGAATATGCGCCATAAGGCCGCGACACTGGCCTATGTCGAACAGCGCCGTAGCCGCATTCTTGAAGACATCAACAACGCTCGCCCGCTCGGCGAGATCATCGAGAACATCGCTCAAGTCGCGTCTTTTCGGCTGCATGGCGCGGCCTGTTGGTGCAAGATTTCCAACGCGCCGTCTCTCGGCAAGCGGCCGGCATCGATCACCAGGCAGAGGATCATCCAGCTGGACATTCCGGGCCGTTCGGGAGCGGTATTGGGAACCATCTTCGCCGCCATTAACCGGCTCAACAAGCCCAGCACGGAAGAGACGGCAGCGCTGGTTCTCGGGGCCGGCCTCGCGAGCCTGGCCATAGAGACTTCATACCTCTACTCCGACCTTGTGCACCGCTCGGAGTTCGATCTGCTCACCGACGTTCCCAATCGCTTCTCCATGGAAAAGCATCTCAACGCAATGATCGAAGGCGCTCGGCTGTCTGCCGGCATCGTCGGTTTCATCTTCATCGACCTCGATGAATTCAAGCAGGTAAACGACCAATACGGCCACCAGGTGGGAGATTTATTCCTGCAGGAGGCGGCGCGGCGCATGCAGCGCCAGTTGCGGCCTGCCGACACTCTCGCGCGTCTCGGCGGCGATGAGTTCGCGGCCGTTGTCTCTACCGCGCACAATCGCCCCGACGTGCTGGAGATTGCGCTGCGCCTCGAGCGCTGTTTCGACGAGCCTTTCGCGGTCGGCGGACATGCGTTGCACGGCTCCGCCAGTGTCGGATTCGCAATCTACCCTGAAGACTCCTCGTCTGCCGATAGCCTGCTTAGCGCCGCTGACGCCGCCATGTATGCCGTCAAGCAATCCCGGCAAAGCCCCGATCCCGAACATGACCCCGAATCGGCCGCCGCCGCCCCAGTCCTGGCCACCCCTGTCCTGGCCTCCAAAATCTGCGCATAAGAAAATCTGCGCATAAAAGGCCCGGCTTTTGGCCGGGCCTTCAAGTCCAGTATCGAGAGTACTGACAGTATTGACAGCTTCGAAGATGCCGCCGGGTTACTCCGCCGCCATCTCCTCGGCCTCGCCTTCCTGCCGCATCAGTTCCAGTTCGCGCTCTGCGGCTTCGATCTCTGCGTGCACTTCCTGCTGCACGCGAGCCGCGGCCTCTTCAAGCTCCGGCGAAAGCTGTACGTTGCGGTAGTATTCCAGGCCCGTGCCCGCGGGAATCAATCGGCCCACGATCACGTTCTCCTTCAACCCGCGCAGATTGTCTATCGCGCCGTTGATGCTGGCCTCGGTGAGCACGCGTGTCGTCTCCTGGAAGCTGGCTGCCGAGATGAAGCTGTCGGTCGAGAGCGACGCCTTCGTGATGCCCAGCAGCAGTGGACGGCCAATCGCCGGACGTCCGCCGTTCTGTAGCACGCGCTCGTTCTCTTCCGAGAAGCGGAACCGGTCAACCTGCTGTTCGAGCAGGAATCCCGTGTCGCCCACTTCGTCGATCCTCACCCAGCGCAGCATCTGCCGCACAATCACTTCGATGTGCTTGTCCGAGATCGCCACGCCCTGCAGCCGGTAGACTTCCTGAATTTCGTTCACCAGGTAAGCCTGCAGCTCCTTTTCGCCCAATACGGCAAGAATGTCGTGCGGGTTCAGCGGACCATCCATCAGCGGATCGCCTGCGCGCAGCCGTTCGCCTTCCTGCACGTTCACGTGAATTCCGCGCGGCACCGAGTATTCCTTCTCGTCGCCGTTGTCGGCCGTCACGTAAATCTTGCGCTGTCCCTTCGAGACTTCGCCGAACCGGACCACGCCATCGATCTCGCTGATGATCGCAGTCTCGCGCGGCTTGCGCGCCTCGAACAATTCCACCACGCGCGGCAAACCGCCCGTGATGTCCTTGGTGCGCGTGCTCTCCTTCGGAATCTTGGCCAGCACGTCGCCCGGGCCTACGTTGTCGCCGTCCTGCACCATCAAGTGCGCGCCGCGGGGCAGCAGATACCGCTTGCTCGCCTTGGCGCTCTTGATCGCAATGGCCGGCTGCCGCTTCTCGTCGGGAGAGTCGGCAACTACCCAGCGCGAAAGGCCGGTCACTTCGTCCACTTCTTCGTTCAGCGTGATGCCTTCCTGAAGATCCTTGAACTGCACCGGGCCGCCAATCTCGGTAAGAATGGCGTAGGTGTAAGGATCCCATTCGGCCAGCAACTCACCCAGCTTTACTGAGGAGCCCTCGCGAACACGCAGGCGCGCGCCATAAACCACCTGATAGCGTTCCTTTTCACGGCCGCGCTCATCCACAATGGCCAGCGATCCGGAGCGATTCATTGCCACCAGTTCGCCTTCCTTGCTCTCCACCGTATTCAGGTTGATGAAGCGCACGAAGCCGTTGTTCTTCGCGTCCAGGCGCGACTTGTCCTGCACGCGGCTGGCTGTGCCACCTACGTGGAAGGTACGCATGGTCAGCTGCGTTCCCGGCTCGCCGATCGATTGCGCTGCGATAACACCGCAGGTTTCGCCCAGCTCGACCATGCGGCCGGAACCCAGGTTGCGCCCGTAGCACAGCGCGCAAACGCCGCGCCGCGATTCGCACGTAAGCACGGAGCGGATCTTCACCCGTTCCACGCCCGCGCCCTGAATCGCCGATGCAATGTCTTCGTCGATGGGCTGGTTCACTTCAACCACAACGTTGCCGTCGTAGTCCTTGATCCGTTCCAGTGACACGCGGCCAATGATGCGGTCGCGCAGCGGCTCGATAATCTCGCCCGACTCCACGATAGAGCCGACATAGATTCCTTCCAGCGTGCCGCAATCAGGCTCGGTCACGATCACGTCCTGCGCCACGTCAACAAGACGCCGCGTCAGGTAGCCCGAGTCGGCCGTCTTCAGCGCCGTATCGGCCAGGCCCTTGCGTGCGCCGTGCGTCGAAATGAAGTACTCGAGCACTGTCAGCCCTTCGCGGAAGTTCGCGGTGATCGGCGTCTCGATAACTTCGCCCGAAGGCTTGGCCATCAGTCCGCGCATTCCGCTCAACTGGCGAATCTGCTGCTTCGATCCGCGGGCGCCCGAGTCGGCCATGATGTAAATCGGGTTCATGGCTCCGTCGTCGTCCGCCTTCTTCATGTTCGAGAACATCTCGTCGGCAACCTGGTCCGTCACCGCCGACCACATCTGGATCACCTTGTTCGAGCGCTCGCCGTTGGTGATTGCGCCGTCCATATATTGCTTCTGGACCTCGATCACCTTCTTGTCGGCTGCGTCGACCGTGGTGTACTTGCTCGCCGGAATCACCATGTCGTCCAGGCCCACGGAGAGGCCCGAGCGCGTGGCATAGTTGAAGCCCAGCGACTTGATGCGGTCCAGCATGCCCACCGTCACTTCAAGCCCCAGGTTCTGGTTGCAGTAGTTCACCAGTTGCCCGATGCCCTTTTTCTTGAGCAGGCCGTTTACAAACGGCATTCCCGGTGGCAGCGCGTCGTTCAAAATCACGCGGCCTACGGTGGTCGACAGGTACTCCTTGGCAAAGTCCACCGGATCGGTGTGCGTCAGATCCTGATCGTCGTAGGCGTTGGCCATATCCAGCACCTTGCCCGTGTAGCGAATACGAATCGGCGACAGCGTCTCCACTTCGCCGGCTTCGAGCGCCATCAGAATCTCTTCAGTGTTCGAGAACACGCGGCCTTCGCCCTTGCCGCCCTTCTTGGCCTTGGTCAGGTAGTAAAGTCCAAGCACCATGTCCTGCGTCGGCACGGTAATCGGCTGGCCGCTTGCCGGCGACAGAATATTGTGCGAGGCCAGCATCAGCACGCTGGCTTCAATCTGCGCCTCAGGCGACAACGGAATGTGCACTGCCATTTGATCGCCGTCAAAATCCGCGTTGAACGCGGTGCAGACCAGCGGGTGAATCTTGATCGCTTTGCCTTCCACCAGCACTGGCTCGAATGCCTGAATGCCCAGGCGGTGAAGCGTCGGCGCGCGGTTCAGCATTACGGGATGGTCCTTGATCACTTCCTCAAGGATGTCCCACACCACTGGCTCCTGCATCTCCACCATTTCCTTCGCTTGCTTGATGGTGGTGCACTGCCCGGTTTGCTCCAGCCGGTGATAGATGAATGGCTTGAACAGCTCGAGCGCCATCTTCTTCGGCAGACCGCACTGGTGCAGCTTCAGCTCCGGACCCACCACGATCACCGAGCGGCCCGAGTAATCCACGCGCTTGCCCAGCAAATTCTGGCGGAAACGGCCCTGCTTGCCCTTCAAAGTATCCGAGAGCGACTTGAGCGGGCGATTGTTAGCGCCACGCAGCACGCGGCCGCGGCGGCCGTTGTCAAACAGCGCGTCCACAGCTTCTTGCAGCATGCGCTTTTCGTTGCGCACAATCACTTCCGGCGCGTGCAGGTCCATCAGCTTCTTCAACCGGTTATTGCGGTTGATCACGCGGCGATAAAGGTCGTTCAAATCGGAAGTGGCGAACCGGCCGCCATCCAGCGGCACCAGTGGGCGCAACTCTGGAGGAATTACCGGCAGCACATCCAGAATCATCCAATGCGGCTTGTTGCTCGACTTGCGGAACGCTTCCACAACCTTCAGGCGCTTGGCGAACTTGATCTTCTTCTGCGCCGAGGTCTCGGTCTTCATCCGCTCGCGCAGTTCCACTCCCAGCTCGTCGATGCTCACGCGCTTGAGCAATTCCTTGATCGCTTCGGCGCCCATCATGGCCTTGAAGCCCGAGGGCCGGAACTGCTGATCGAGCTCGCGGAACTTGGTCTCGTCCTTGATGATCTCGCGCTCGCGCACTGGCGCGTCGCCCGGATCGATAACTACATACGACTCGAAGTAGAGAATGCCTTCAAGATCGCGCAGCGAAATATCCAGCAAATGGCCGATGCGCGATGGCAGGCCCTTGAAGAACCACACATGCGAGCACGGCGACGCCAGCTCAATGTGGCCCATGCGCTCGCGGCGCACCTTGCTCACCGTCACTTCCACGCCGCACTTGTCGCAGATCACTCCGCGATGCTTCATGCGCTTGTACTTGCCGCACAGGCACTCCCAGTCCGTTACCGGGCCAAAAATGCGCGCGCAAAAAAGGCCGTCGCGCTCCGGCTTGAAGGTGCGGTAGTTGATGGTCTCCGGCTTGGTGACTTCGCCGTGCGACCAGCTGCGGATTTTTTCTGGCGACGCCAGCATGATGCGGATAGCGTCGAAGTCGGTAATGGGGCTGGTAAGCTCAAACGGGTTCGAACGGAACAAGGCGACCCTCCTTGGCAAGCTCTCTATTGCCTGCCGCGGTTTTTTCCCGGGATTCTTTTGGGATCCTTCCTTCCCGGGTAGCGGCGTTTACCGCTTTCAAGAAGGATCCGAAAAACCAGCTATCAGCTTTCAGCCGTCAGCCCGCAGCATGTTTCCTGACCGAGCCGCTTTCACAACTTCCAGCTAACAACAAACTCCACTTTGCTCCGGCCGTCAGTTCAACCTCGATTTAGCTGAAGGCTGAAAGCTGACGGCTGAGAGCTGCTCTTAATCCGCCACCGCCGCCACTTCCGGCGCCGGCAGCTTCTTGATCAGGTCCGCGCGCTTGATCAACTCCACGTCCAGGCAAAGTGATTGCAACTCGCGGATCAACACATTGAACGACTCCGGCACGCCCGGCTCGATCGCCGCTTCGCCCTTGACGATGGCCTCGTACAGTTTGGTGCGGCCATACACGTCGTCGGACTTTGCCGTCAGCAGCTCCTGCAGGATGTACGCGGCGCCGTATGCTTCCAGTGCCCACACTTCCATCTCGCCGAATCGCTGCCCGCCGAACTGCGCCTTGCCGCCCAGCGGCTGTTGCGTAATCAGCGAGTACGGCCCAATCGACCGCGCGTGAATCTTGTCGTCGACCAGGTGCGAAAGCTTGAGCATGTAAATGTAGCCCACCGTCACCGGCTGCTCGAACTGATCGCCCGTCAGGCCATCGAAGAGCATGGTCTTGCCCGAAGACGGCAATCCCGCCGACGCCAGCAGAGCCTTGATTTCGCTCTCCTGCGCGCCGTCGAACACCGCCGTTCCGAACCAGATGCCCTTCTTCATGCCCTGCATCACGCGGACCAGCATCTCGTCGTCCAGCTCGAGCAATAGCCGCAGCACCGCGGTCCCGGCAAACTCCTTCTTCGCCATCTCGCGTGCATAGTCGGCGGCGGAGTTGGCCTTCAACAGCTCGGCCACTTTCTTGCCCAGCTCGTGAGCGGCCCATCCCAGGTGCGTCTCCAGGATTTGCCCCACATTCATACGAGAAGGCACGCCCAGCGGATTCAGCACAATCTCCACCGGCGTTCCATCGGGCAGATACGGCATGTCTTCCACCGGAAGAATGCGCGAAATCACGCCCTTGTTTCCGTGACGGCCGGCCATCTTGTCGCCCACGCTCAGCTTGCGCTTCATGGCCACGTAAACCTTCACCATCTTGATCACGCCCGGAGGCAGCTCGTCGCCCTTTTGCAGCTTGGCTACCTTCTCGTTCGTAATCTTGCGCAGCACTTCGATCTGCCGTGACGTCATCTCCTCGATCTCGTCGATCTGTTCGTTTACCCGCGGATCCTTGTCGGCATAACGAATCCTCTTGAGATTCTTTGTCGAGATGCGCTCGATCGTGTCGCGGTCCAGCAGCAGGCCCTTGGTCAAGAGGCGCTTGTTGGTGCGCTCGTCGTGCAGGTCGGCCAAAACTTCCTTGGCGCCCAGAATCGCTTCAAGCCGCTTCAACCGCTCGTCGGTCAAAATACGAATCTCGTCGCCCAGGTTCTTTTCGAGCTTCGAAACGTACTCGCCCTCGATCAGCTTCGCGCGCTCGTCCTTCTCCTGGCCCTTGCGGCTGAAGATGCGCACGTCAACCACCGTGCCCTCGATGCCCGGAGGGCAAGTCAGCGAAGCGTCGCGAACGTCGCCGGCCTTTTCGCCGAAGATCGCGCGCAGCAGCTTCTCTTCCGGCGTAAGCTGAGTCTCGCCCTTTGGCGTAACCTTGCCCACCAGAATGTCGCCGTGCCCAATCTGGGCTCCGATGCGGATCACTCCGCTCTCGTCCAGATCGCGCAGCGCGTGCTCGCTCACGTTGGGAATGTCGCGCGTGATTTCCTCGGGTCCCAGCTTCGTGTCGCGCGCCTCGATCTCGAACTCCTCGATGTGCACCGAGGTGTAGTAGTCCTCGCGCACTAGTTGCTCGCTGATCAGAATCGCATCTTCGAAGTTGTATCCGCGCCACGGCATAAAGGCCACCAGCACATTGCGTCCCAGCGCCAGCTCTCCGGCCTCGGTGCATGGTCCGTCGGCAATCACCTGTCCCTTCACCACACGCTCGCCCTCGCGGACCACCGGCTTCTGATTGATGCAGGTGTTCTGGTTCGAGCGCTTGAACTTGATGAGCTGATAAATATCCGAACCTACTTCGCGCGAAAGCTGCATCGGGTGGTGCTCACCCTCCACGCGCACGATGATGCGTTCCGAATCCACCGAGTCCACAATGCCGTTGCGCTTGGCCAGGATCACCGCGCCTGAGTCGCGCGCCGTCACCCCTTCCATGCCCGTTCCCACCAGCGGCGCCTCGGCCACCAGCAATGGCACGCTCTGCCGTTGCATATTCGCGCCCATCAGCGCGCGGTTTGCGTCGTCGTGCTCGAGGAACGGCACCAGCGAAGCGGCTACCGAAACGAGTTGCTTCGGGCTCACGTCGATGTAGTCCACATCGGTGCGGTTCACCAGCACAAAGTTCCCCTGACGGCGCGCGTTCACCAGATCCTCGGTGATCTCGCCCTTGTCGTTGAACTCGATGTTGGCCTGCGCAATGGTGTGCTTGTCCTCTTCCCACGCCGAAAGGTAGAAGCTGAAAGGAATGGAATCGATGCTGCGCTTGCCATCCTTCTTCAACTTCGCGTTCAGCTTGTGCGCCTCGTCCTTCTCGATGTGGTCGCCCACGCGCAGGCCGCTTTCGCCTGCGTTCACGATCTCCACGAAGTCGAGAATTCGCGAGTCCTTCACCTTGCGGTAAGGCGACTCGATAAATCCGTATTCATTGATGCGCGCGAAACAGCTCAGCGAGCTGATCAGTCCGATGTTCGGACCCTCCGGCGTCTCAATCGGGCAAATGCGCCCGTAGTGCGTCGGGTGAACGTCGCGCACTTCAAATCCGGCGCGTTCGCGGCTCAACCCGCCCGGCCCAAGTGCCGAAAGACGGCGCTTGTGCGTGATCTCCGACAGCGGATTGGTCTGGTCCATGAACTGCGAAAGCTGCGAAGACCCGAAGAACTCGCGGATCGCGGCCATCACCGGCTTGGCGTTGATCAGGTCGTGCGGCATCGCCGTGTTCAGTTCCTGATACACGCTCATCTTTTCCTTGATGGCGCGCTCCATGCGCACCAGTCCGATGCGGAACTGATTCTCCATCAGCTCGCCCACTGCGCGCACGCGGCGGTTGCCCAGGTGATCGATGTCATCCACCATGCCGATGTTCTTGCGCAGCTTCAGCAGGTAGCGGATCGTCGCGTAGAAATCCTCCGCCGTCAGCGTCCGGTGATCCAGATGCGTCGCGTCCTGGTTCTCGTAAAGCTTGATGTTGAACTTCAACCGGCCCACGCGCGAGAAATCGTACTTGCGCGGATCGAAGAACATTCCCTCGAACAGAGCCGTCGCCGTATCCAGCGTTGGCGGGTCGCCCGGCCGCAGCTTGCGGTAGATCTCGATCAGCGCTTCCTCCGGCTTGTGCACCGAGTCGCGCTTCAAAGTATTCGAGATGATGTTGCCCACGTCGTCGCGGTCAGGGAAGAAGATCTCAAAGCTTCCCGCGCCTGAAGCCATCACCTTGTGCAGCCGGTCGGCCGTCAACTCCAGGTTCGCTTCCACCACCACTTCGCCGGTATTCGTGTCCACTACATCCGAAGCAGTCAGCGCGCCGTCCAGCTCCGCGGCCTCAACTTCCACCTTCTGAATGTTGCTCGCGCGCAGCGCCTTCAGCGCATGCGGCGTGACCTTGCGTCCCGCGTGCGCGATCTCCTCGCCGCCATGCTTGATGGCGTGCGCCGGCTTCGCTCCCACCAGGTGCGTGCCCTTGGTCGCATCGTGCTGCACTTGCCACATCAGCTTGCCGTCGTCCTTGTGAATCCGGTCAACCGTGTAGAAAGTCTTCAGAATCTCCTCGTCCGAGCGCAGCCCAAGCGCGCGCAGGAAGATCGTTCCCAGAAACTTGCGCTTGCGGTCGATGCGCACATAAAGCGTGTTCTTCTGGTCGTACTCAAACTCCACCCACGATCCGCGATAAGGAATGATCTTGCCCAGGAAGTAGGTGCGATTGTTCGCCGTCTCGAAAAACACTCCCGGCGACCGGTGAAGCTGCGAAACAATCACGCGCTCTGTGCCGTTCACAATGAACGTGCCATTCGGCGTCATCAGCGGGATGTCGCCGAAGAACACCTCTTGCTCTTTAATGTCGCGAATGGTCTTGTTGCCCGTCTCCGGGTCCTTGTCGTAAATGGTCAGGCGCACCGTCACCTTCAACGGCGCCGAGAACGTCATGCCCCGCTCCTCGCACTCCTGCTGGTCGTACTTCAACTGCAGGCTTACGGGGTCGCCGCACTTGTTACAGAAATCCGGCGTGTTCTTGTTGTACGTGCCGCACTTCTGGCAAAGCACGTCGCTCGACATGAAAGGATCCGTGATCACCATCGCGCCGCAATGCACGCAGGCCGTGCGCAGGTGATGCAGTCCTTTCAGGTGGCCGCACTTGCACTCCCAGTTGCCAATCGAGAAGTCGACAAAATCCAGCTGCGAGATGCCGCGGAAGTCCATGATCGGGAATACCGACACAAACACCGACTGCAAGCCCGAGTCGTCACGCTCGTTGGGCAGCTTGTCCATCTGCAAGAACCGCTCATAGCTGCGGCGCTGCACTTCAATCAGGTTAGGAATCTGGGTGGCTGTGGGAATCTTTGAAAAATCGAGCCGGCTGCGAATCGCGCGCTTCTCGTTAGGCATGTTCACTCCTGAGCCTCGTCGTTCCGGCGCCGCCATTCATTTCGTGGCTCGACCGGCCCGGCGCCCGAGTCTCATTGGCGCCGGTTTGGTTCCGTAATAAACCGAAGTTGCGTGGTAGCGGGCATTGATTGCCCGCCCTTCTGTTGCCGGCGGCCCCGAGATTGTTTCCCGGTGCGCCGGATTGAACCCGGATCAGGAGGGTTCTGTGAGAACTCGGTCAATACCGCGCGGTGGGTGTTGCGTGCTTCGGGCAGGTGCGCTAGACTGCGCACAATTGGAAGATGCGAGCACAACGGCTGAACTCTGAATTACGGGAGAAACCGTAAAGGAAAGTTGTGCGCATATGGCTGCCAAGGTTTAAAGAATTTCCCTTGCAGCACACCTGGAAGACACGAAAAGCTCGTAAGGACGCAATGCCTCACGAGCGCGGCTCAACGCCAGTGCTCCCATCCGAATTTTCTTCCATTGCCCTCGCCGATCGCCAAACCCGCATCCGCCGCGAATTGCCAGCTGCCCTGCCACCATCAACGGCCACCCCGCCTGACCCAGAGAAAACCGCTGACTCAAATAACTGACTCAAAAAAACTTAGCCTCTGCGCCCGCCCCCAGATTGCTGCTCTGAGTTGCGGCCGCTTGCGTCACCACCACGCCCCGCATTTCGCGCTGCCTGGTCGCTTCCGCACTAGACCAACGGAGCAGAACCGCCAAGACGCGCACCCTCTATCTTAGCGCGTCTCGGCGCCCCTTGCAAGTGCCGTGCCGTTCGCCCGTCCGGCCCAAATTAGTCCGGCCCCAATTACTTGACCCGGACTACTTGACCTCAACCGTCGCGACGCCCTCAAACTTCTTCTGGATGGCTGCCGCTTCTTCCTTGGTCGCGTTTTCCTTGATCGCTTTGGGCGCTCCGTCCACCAGGTCCTTCGCTTCCTTCAGTCCAAGTGACGTGACCTCGCGTACGGCCTTGATGGTGTTGATCTTATTGGCGCCGGCATCCTTCAAGATGACCTGGAATTCGGTCTTCTCTTCGGCCGCTGGAGCTGCTCCAGCCGCCGCGCCGCCGGCAACTGCCACCGGTGCCGCTGCTGCCGCCGAAACGCCAAGCTTCTCTTCCAATGTTTTCACAAGAGCCGCCGCATCCAGCAGGCTCAGGCTCACGATTTCCTCAACTAACTCCGGACGAACTGCCATGTTCTTCTCCAATCAAACGATTAAATTTGTGGCCGAGCCAAAACCCTCGTCCAAAAAAGGCTGCCCCACGCAGTAGAAAGTTTCCGATGCGCCAGACCCGCGCACTTTCAACTTGCTGTTCAGCCAAAACCTGTTTCAGTTCATAGTTCGAAGTTCTTAGCTGATCCCTGACGGCATCCAACTGCGAACTGCGAACTCTAAACTACGAACTGCTGCGGTTGCCCCATCCTTTTCTGCTGTTTCTTGCGGAAAGGGTGGGAAACCAAAACCTATGCCGCCGCTTCTCCAGCCGCAAACTTTTCCTTCTCGACTCCCTGTCCAATCACCACCGCCAAATCGCGGCCCGTGGCGTTGATCACCGTCGCCAGCCGCTGTGCCGGCGAATTGATCAGGAACAGCAGCTTCGAGAAGATCTCTTCCTTGCCCGGCAAAGTCGCCAGCGCCTTTACGTCATCTACGCTCAGCAGCCTGCCATCCACAATGCCCAGCTTAAAATGAAACTCCGCTGCGTTCTCGCCGGCCCACTTGGCAAAAACCTTGGCCAGCGCCACGGGATCGCCCGCCGTAAACGCGACCGAGTTCACGCCCTTCAAGCCCTTCAGCGCCGCTTCAACCTGAGTGCCCGAGCCCGAAATCGCAGCCAGCTTGTTTTTCACCACGCGATACTTGCCGCCGGCTTCGCGAATCACCTTACGCAGCTCATAATCCTTGGCCACGGTCAGCTTGCTGAACGTGCCCACAATCGCGGTAGTCGACGAAGCCAGCTCAGATGCGAGCAACTTCACCTTCCCCGCTTTTTTCGCTTTCGAAATCGCCATTGTCGTCCTGCTCCCTCGTCGGGTCAGCGCCACTCATTCGGCGCTCTATCAAATCTTGTTTTCTTGGTCCCTTGTTCTCTCGGTCCCTGCTTCTTCTACTTCTTGACTGCCGCGTCAGCCACAGCCGTATCCAGCGGAACGCCCGGGCCCATCGTCGAGCTCAGCGTGACGCTCTTGATGTACTTGCCCTTCGCCGCCGAAGGCTTCGCGCGCACGATCGAAATAATCACCGTCGTCGCGTTGTCAATCAGCTTTTGCGGTTCAAAACTCAGCTTGCCCACCGGCACGTGCACCAGGCTGGTCTTGTCGGCGCGAAACTCCACCTTGCCGGCCTTGATCTCTTTCACTGCCGCGGCCACATCCATCGTCACGGTCCCGGTCTTGGGATTCGGCATTAGACCCTTCGGTCCCAGCACCTTGCCCAACCGCCCCACAACCTTCATCATGTCCGGCGTCGCAATCAGCGCGTCGAAGTCGGTCCAGTTTTCCTTCTGGATCTTTTCGACCATTTCTTCGCCGCCCACAAAATCCGCCCCGGCTTCGGTCGCTTCCTTCTGCCGGTCGCCGCTGGCAATCACTGCCACAGTCTTGGTCTTGCCCAGCCCGTGCGGCAGCACAACCGTGCCGCGAACCATCTGGTCCGCATGGCGCGTATCCACGCCCAAACGCAGCGTCAGATCGACGGTCTCGTCGAACTTTGCGTATTTCACTTGCTTCAGGAGATTCACTGCTTCAGGCAGCGGAAACGCCGGCTTGTTCACAGCGGCGCGCGCCTTCGCAATATTCTTGCCAGTTGCCATGCTTCCCTCGTCTCCCACCGCATTTGCCAGCCCGCTTTCGCAGGACCCCAACCGGAGCCAAAAGCCGTGGTGCCATTGACAGCGCAGGGAAGTCCCTACGCGTATCCATTCATGTTAGCGAATTGACCCCAGAAATGCAAACGAGGGTGCGCCCCGGCGACCTTAATCTCCACCGCTTCGTTAGTGTTGTGCCGATTTCTTGCCTTGTCGGACTCAGTGAGCCATAGTTTTGATTAGCGGCGGAGTCAAGCCGCTCAATTAACCCGAAAGGATCCCCATCATGAAAAAGCCAACAAACATCTCGTCGAGGCTAACGGCTTCGCCCGAGGCGCGGAAGTTAAGGCCGCTGTGACCGAGGAAATCGTCAATTACGGAGTAGGGACCAATGTGCTTTGCAAGCGTGGGGATAGAAGGATATTTTTGAGCGGTCCCACAAAGGTGTCCGTCCTAGATGACGCGAGATATCTGATGCTGAAATGCCCGTCTCCGGCCTGCGGCTGGACCGCGAGGTACAAGGAAATCGAGCTTGAGATTCGTTGAGGCGTACGCCGGGTGCCCCGGGTCTCGCTTCTGAGAACGGAGAAACCACGAACTAACGTCCTGCCGGCTCACCCGCGCCGTAGGCGCACCGTTCGTTAGCCCCGCGCCTCGGCGTGGGGAAGACGAACAGAATAGAATTGGGAGTCCCGTAGGGACGGTGCAAACATGGCTCACACTTACGCCAGCAATTTCATCCATTGCGTTTTCAGCACCAAAGGCCGCAGACCTATCCTTTCTGCTGACCGCATGCCGGATCTATTCGCATATCTTGGCGGCATCGCTCGAAGTGAGGGGCTTATCCTGATCGCCGCCGGCGGGACCGCTAACCATATCCACTTATTATTTGTTTTGCCGGCCACATCCTGTCTCGCGACCGCTGTTCAGAAGCTCAAGGGCAGCTCATCCCGTTGGCTTGGGCAGCGCTTCTCCTGGCAGGAGGGGTATGGCGCATTCAGCGTTAGCCCTTCACAGGTTCCGGCGGTGAAGAAGTACATCGGCAATCAGGAAATCCATCATCGGAAGCGCAGTTTCGAGGAGGAATTCACCGCCCTTCTTCGCAACTGCGGAATCAAGTATGACGAGCATTTCGTATTCGGATGATTGGATTTGCGTCGTCCCTACAGGACTCGAGAACGTGATAGGTCTCGCCCACCCCACGTTGAAACGCGGGGCTAACAACCCGTACGCCTCCCGCGCGCGGAGTTTTTGATCTGTGTACACACTTGTGTTTACATTAGAGACTAGGCCATGGCCCAGAGGGCAAACCAAGAATGAAAAAGAAATCTACTATGGTGAGATATTCCCTAAGTGATATTAAGGCTATCCGTGAACGCGGCGAAGATCCCACGCGTCCCGATGCACCCGAGGCCGAATCCCTCGGCGCGGATTTCTGGAAGTCCGCGCGCGTCGTGATGCCTCCCGGCAAGACCTCCGTTCACCTGCGCCTCGATCGCGATGTAGTGGAGTGGTTCCGAGCGCGCGGCAAGGGTCACCTCACCCGCATGAACGCCGTCCTTCGCGCTTACGTTGAGTCTGAAAAGCGCAGCGCATAAGAGTTCCAGGCAACCAGCCCAAAAGAAAAGGGACCGCCAGCCCTCCCCCAGGTCCGGCGATCCCTGGGCGCTTCAATAACTTGCTCTAAGCGCCCAGCTTAATTTCGAAATTCCTCGCTTCAATCCACTTACTTCAATCACCTTCACCTCAATCTTCGATTTGAGGCCTCAGTCCTCTCCACCAGTCCGGCAAACGGCAGTTTGCTCACGCTTGAATAGAGCTTCGGCTCGAGCGCCTGCGGAACTCCGCCCACCCAATCCGGCTGCGAAGTCGTCTTACCGTCCTTCAACCGAAAGAACTCCGACGAGCTCTCGGTAAACACTCCGCTCCTTCACGGTTCCTTCAACGCGGTGCCCCCATCCCAGCGCGGTGCGAATCTCAAAGCTCACTGATTCAAGCTCGCCCGCTTCATCGAAGCAATATTTCGTCTCAATCTGGAATTCTTGTCCCGGTTCAACCAGCGTCACCGATTGCGTTCCGTGCCTGGGACGCCAGAATTGCGCCGACTTTCCGCTTGCGATGCTCAGTTCAGGAACCGCATCGAGGCTCTGATATTCCTGCCAATCGCTTTGATTGTTGATCTTGGCAAATGTGCGCGCACCCGCCGGCATTCTCGCTTTCAAGCTGCACGCCGGCGCAGCAAATGAGGTCGTTGAAAAACCAATCGTCACAAGGCAGACAACCAATGCAACAAAGGCTACACGTAGCCGAATCTTGCTCATGAGTTGCATCTTGCCACGCGGTCTCAAGGTGATAAATACAACGCGCGTTGCAACGGTCCCTCACCCACCGGTGCCTGCAAACTCCGCTGTTGGTCACCACGATTTTGAATCTCTGGTAATGGCCTGCGAAGCATCGCTCCTATATCCTTTGTTTCGCGTTGCCTCGCTCAGCAGCGCACCCCGCTCGAACGGTACACTAGACTCAGGAACCTGTCCCCACAGGACTCAACGCATTGCATCCCCTTCTCGACCATCTCAATCCCGAACAACGCGCCGCGGTTGAAGCCGCTGAGGGCCCTCTGCTCATCCTCGCAGGCGCCGGATCGGGCAAAACCCGCGTCATCACTCACCGCATCGCCTGGCTCATCCAGGAGAAAAACGTCGCGCCCGATTCGATCCTCGCCGTCACATTCACCAACAAGGCCGCCGGCGAAATGGCCGAGCGCGTCAATCAATTGCTCGGCCACTCCTCGCTCGCCAAGCCGCTCATCTCCACCTTCCACTCGTTTTGCGTGCGCGTTCTGCGCCGCGATGTCGAGGCCCTCAAAATCGGCGACAAAGGCTTGACCCGCTCCTTCACCATCTTCGACGAAAACGATCAGCAGGGCATCGTCAAGCAAATCATGAAGCGCATGGGGCTTGACACCAAGCAGCTCACCCCGCGCACCGTGCTCGGTCGCATCTCCTGGGCCAAAAATCACATGGTCGACCCGCAGGATTACTTCCTCAGCTCGAAGGACCCCGCCAGCGAGCGCGTCGCCCACATCTTCAAGCGTACCAGGTGGAACTGCTCAAGAACAACGCCATGGACTTCGACGACCTGCTGCTCGAAGCCGCGCGCCTGCTCAAAGTTTCCAAAGAAGTTCGAGAGCGCTACCAGCATCGCTATCAATATGTATTAGTCGACGAATACCAGGACACCAACCGTCCGCAATACGAGCTCATGAAGCTTCTGGCCGGCGAGCACCAGAACGTCTGCGCCGTTGGCGACGAAGATCAGAGCATCTATTCGTGGCGCGGCGCAGACATTCGCAACATTCTCGAGTTCGAAAAAGACTTTCCCAACGCCCGCATCGTCCGCCTCGAGCAGAACTACCGCTCCACGCAGATCATTCTTGAAGCCGCCGGCGCCGTTGTCGCCAACAATATTCGCCGCAAAGGCAAGAAGCTCTGGACCGAGCGCCAGGGCGGCTCGCTCATCGGCTACTACGAAGCGCCCGACGGCGAGAATGAAGCTCTCTTCATCGCCGACAAAATTCAGGCGTTTCTTCGCCAGGCTCAAAACTCCTCCGAAACCCAAGACCCCGGAGGAGCCGCCACCGGCCATTGTGCCGTTCTCTACCGCACCAACTCGCAATCGCGCCTCGTTGAGGAAGCGCTCCGCCGCTACAACATCAGCTACACCATGGTCGGCGGCTTCAGCTTCTACGAGCGCGCAGAAATCAAGGACCTCCTCTCCTACCTGCGCCTCATTCGCAATCCCCACGACTCCATGGCCCTGCAGCGCATCATCAACACGCCTGCTCGCGGCATCGGCAAGACCACCCTCGAAACATTAGAGCGGCTCGCTCTTGAAACCGGCCAGTCCACATGGGACGCCGTCGCCTGCCGCGATCGCCAACCGCCTCATCCCGGCGCGCGCGCTTGCGGCGCTTGAATCTTTCCGCCAGCTCATCCTCGACGCGCAAGCCATGATGGACCCTGACTTCGCCGGCAAGCTCTCCGCCGATCTCGCCGAATCTGCTAACGCCGACACCGGTTTCGGATTCGGCGAAGTTGCGCCCGAAGAACCCACCGGCGCCAACTCAAACATCAGTTTCGATTTCGGCGATGCTCTGCCGTCTCAAACCACAAACACTGGGGTGCCCCTGGTCTCGATTCTGAGACCAGGGAACGATGGCTCCATAAATGGCAAACCAGATTCTGAAGGAGACTCCGCTTTCCGTTCTCCCGGCGACTCCGCCACGCTCCCCGAGCTCATCCGCTTCATCATCGATCGCACCGGCTACATCAAAGCTCTTGAGACCGAAGGCTCACCCGAAGCCTTCAGCCGCATTGAGAATCTGAAAGAGCTGGCCAACGCAGCGCACGATGCCGAAGAGCGCGGCGAAACCCTCGCTGATTTCCTCGACCACGCAGCTCTCGCCTCTGACACAGACAAATTCGACCCCAATGCTCGCGTCACATTGATGACTTTGCACGCCGCCAAAGGCCTCGAATTCCCGCTCGTTTTTCTCGCCGGCCTTGAGGAAGGTCTCTTCCCGCATTCGCGCACGCTCTCCAGCCCCGAAGAGCTCGAAGAGGAACGCCGCCTCTGCTACGTCGGCATGACGCGCGCCATGAACACGCTCGTCCTCACTCGCGCCCACTATCGCCGCCGCTACGGCGCAGATGTGCCCGAGGCCAGCGTCCCCTCGCGCTTCCTTGAAGAAGTTCCCTCGCAGCTCATCGAAAATCTCGGCAGCAGAAATCCAGCCTGGTCGACGCCGGCGTACTCGTCCGCCTACAGCTCGGGCCGTCGCCTCCAAAGCTCCAGCGGCGCCTCTCGCGAATCGCACTTCAACTATGAAGATGAGAGCCAGGAAACTCCCCACGCCGCAGCGGCATCGCTCTCATCCCGCCAAAGCTCTACTCCAAAGGATAAAAGCGTGCGAACGCCGGGAGCGCCGGATAGTGTCGACAACATCGCCCGCTTCTTCGGTGGCAAACCCGGATCTTTTGCGCAGCGGGTGCCCCCGGTCCCGGGCACTCGGGGACCGGGGAGAGATTCGCGTCCAGCCATGGACATTCCGCCCACCAACGGCGCCTCTGGCTTGAGGAAAGGCCAGCGTGTGATGCACGCAAAGTATGGCGAGGGCACCGTGCTCATGCGCGAAGGAGACGGTGAAGACGCCAAGCTCACCGTGTTGTTCTCGCGCCACGGCATGAAAAAACTGATGGAGAAGTTCGCTAACCTGCGCAGAATTTGATCGGCGTCGCAACCCGCGAACCCACAAAGCGCGACCCGCCCCACAAACTCAACAACAAAATCGCCCGATGACGCGGCTCTATCCCTACTTCTTTTCGTCCTTCATCTCGGCCATATCGAATAGCGCGTCCAGCGTCTCCGTCTCTTCCAGGCTCTCCGGAGTCGCCTCAAAATAACTTGCGCGCAGGCCCCGCCTCAGTTGCTCGTGCTTCGAATTGTTGCTCGCAAACCCCGGGGTGAAATACATCTTGAATCCTTCCACTTCGCGCCCATAAGTGATCGGCGTCTTGACCATGAAACAAAGAAACGCAGCAACAAAGTACAACGCGTCTTTGGCTTTCTGCGTCTTCAGTTCCTTTTCCAAATCTCTTTTGCCAAAAAACCCGGCCTTGATCACAATGTTGGCGCTCGACTTGTTCATCCGCGCCTGCATCAGGGCCTGCACCAGGAAATCCTCATCCGTATCGTCGAATCTCGGGTCGTGGACAATCTTGTTTTCTTTCAAGTATTCACGGAAGAAGTTCATCGGCTTCCCTCTATCTGTACGCACGCTTATTGTACGTGCGGCAGCGGCCCTCCGCGTGCTCCCCTTGCGCTCATCGGGATCAGTCGACCGATTTCTGCTCCGCGCACCCTCCTGATTACCAATTCGCATCGCTTCAGCGCTTGCCCCGCGCGTGGCCCTGTCCTGCGCCGCTCCATTAGACTGAAAGCGTCATGCAATCGATGGAACATCGGCGCGTGCGCTCGCGATCCGCGGCGTTTTTCGGCGCGACTATCGCCGCCTTCGCAGCCGCATCAGCCCTCGCCGGCTGCGGTATGCCGGGAGCGCCTCTGCCGCCCTCGCTGAACCTCCCCGTTCCCGTAAACGATCTTTCTGCCGTGCGCACTGGCGGCCAAGTGGCCCTCACCTGGACCATGCCCGCAAGAACCACTGACAAAGTCCTGCTCAAGGGCAACATCACCGTCCGCGTTTGCCGCAATGAGTCCGCCGCAACGCGCTGCTCCATCGCCACAACGTTGCAACTGGCTCCAAAAGCGGACGCTTCCTTCACCGACACTTTGCCTCCGCAGCTCGCCGCCGGTCCGCCGCGCGTGCTCAGTTACTCTGTCGAGCTCGTCAATCGCAAAGGCCGATCCGCCGGGCTTTCAAACAGCGCGGCGATCCTCGCCGGTGAGGCGCCCCCCGCAATCGAGAATCTCACCGCGCAGATGCGCAAAGACGGCGTGCTCCTTCACTGGGCGTCTGGTCCACCCAAATCTTCTCCCGTCGCCGTTCGACTCGTCCGCCGGCTCATCTCGCCGCCTGAGAAGAAATCCAATCAAGGCCCGTTGGCGCAGCCTGCCGAGCCGCTCGAGCAAACTCTCCTCGTCGAAGCTGCCGCTCCCTCAAATCATGCACTCGACAATAACATTCGCTTCGGTCAGACCTACGAGTACCGCGCCCAGCGTGTCGCCCGCGTCACCGTCGGCGGCTTAACTCTGGAGTTGGCCGGCCCGCTATCCGCTCCCCTGCGCATCGACGCCAACAATGTGTTTCCTCCCAGCGCACCCAAAGGCCTCGCCGCTGTCGCCACCGCCGGTGAAAACGGTTCTGGCCCATCCATCGACCTCAGTTGGCTGCCCGGCGCCGAGTCCAATCTCGCCGGCTACATCGTCTATCGCCGTGAACTGGGGGCCCCCAACGACAGGTCCTCGTCGTTGGGGTCAGATTCCGTCGACGCAGCCTGGCAGCGCATCTCTCCCGCGCAACCCGTCGTCGGGCCCGGCTATCATGACCCCAATGTGCAGCCCGGCCACACCTACTCGTACGCCGTAACCGCCATCGATCAGAATGGCCTTGAGAGCGCTCGGTCCGCCGAGGCCTCCGACACCGTGCCCGGTTCATAGCTGAAATCTTCCAAGGAGTCACGCCTCATGAAATATTGCCGCTTCTCAATCAACAGCCAAACTCACTACGGATCAGTAGAAGACCGCAACGGGGAATTCTGGATCGCCGCGCTCGCGCCCGCGCCTGCCGAGGATCTGGCATACCGCCTGGCGCTTGAAGAAACCGGCGCAGGCAACTTCGACTTCGCGCCCATGCCTCTCAGCTCCGCTAAACTTCTTCCGCCCGTCACGCCATCCAAAATCGTCTGCGTCGGCCGCAACTATCGCGCGCACGTCCGCGAGCTCGGCAATGAGATGCCCGTCGAACCGCTGATTTTTTTGAAGCCGCCATCGTCGCTGCTCGCGCCCGGCGGCGTCGTCCGCATACCCGCTGTCTCTCAGCGCGTCGATTTTGAAGGCGAGCTCGCAGTCGTCATTGGCCGTCGCGCGCGCAACCTCAAGCCCGGCGCAGGCTGGCGCGACGTCGTGCGCGGATTCACGCTCGCAAATGACGTAACCGCTCGCGACCTGCAAAATAAAGACGACCAGTGGACTCGCGCCAAGGGCTTTGACACCTTCTGCCCCATCGGCCCCATCGTTAGCGATGAGCTCGACCTCGACGCCGGCCTCAACATTGAAACGCGCCTTAACGGCGAAGTCCGCCAGCACGCCTCCACGCTCGACTTCATCTTTTCGCTCTCCGAGCTTCTCGTTTTCATCACTTCAATCTTCACGCTCGAGCCGGGCGACCTGCTGCTCACCGGAACCCCGTCCGGGATCGCCCCGCTCAAAGCTGGCGACCGCGTCGAAGTCTCCATCTCCGGCCTCGGCACTCTCGCCAATACCTTCGAGGCCGAATAGAGCAAACAGAATCTCCAGCCCAGCCGCTCCGCTCTCGCGGTCACGCCTGAAATCTGCGTTGAAGACTTAAGCCTCGGCAATGGCCGCGATTGACACTCTCAAGCCGGGGACTCGAACCGGCAACTTCGCACCTTGCCGCGCAGGCGGGTTCGTCGGAAACCATTTAACCCACTCTTCATTCATTCCAGCGAAATCTGTTTCCTCAAGAAGGATGACTGTGGCGCTCACGACTCGCTCCAGGGATGTGCCAGCGGCTTTAAGGATGGCTGACACATTCTCCAGGCACTGTCTGGTCTGCTCCTGGATCGTATCCCCAACAATTTTCCCGGTTACAGGATCGTTCGGCCCAGTGCCTGAGACGAACACCAGACCAGCCGCACGTACCGCTTGGCTGTACGTTGCCGGCGGAGACGGGGCGTTCGGCGTTCGAATGATGTCTCTTGCCATAAAGTTCCTCCAGTGCTCAAATCTTCGTGAAAATCGCGTTTGTCATTCCCTGGATTGTGATTTAAGTTCCTTGCCGGATGCAAGGGAAACTCTAAGCTGTCTGTTTTGGCATCAACGCGCACTTAGACCTCGTCCGCATTCAGCGCATCTTAAACAAGAAGAGGTACACTGTTGCCGTGGGACGGCCCGCTGGAATCTAGCTAGGACGCTCGCCGCAATCCCGCGTTCCCTTTGGCGAAGAATCAATCTGAGGAGAAATCATGCCCAATCTTTTAGAACAACTGCGCAAGTTCACCGTCGTCGTCGCCGACACCGGTGACATGGAAGCAATGGAAAAATTTCATCCCCAGGACGCAACCACCAACCCCTCCCTGATCACCACCGTTGCGCAGATGCCGCAGTATCAGCCCATCGTGGACGGCGTTCTGAAGGATGCGCGCAACGAGCTGGGCGAAAGCGCGACCGATCAAGCCGTCGCCAACCTCGCCTTCCAGCGCCTGGCCGTCGCCTTTGGCAAAAAGATTCTCACCATCGTTCCCGGCCGCGTCTCTACCGAAGTGGACGCGCGCCTCTCCTACGACACCGAAGCCTCTATCAAGCAGGCGCGCAGCATCATCGCGCAGTACGACGCCGCGGGCATCGGCCGCGATCACGTCCTCGTCAAACTCGCCTCCACCTGGGAAGGCTTTCGCGCCGCGGAAGTCCTCGAGAAGGAAAACATCCACTGCAACATGACATTGCTGTTCGGCATTCATCAGGCCATCGCCGCTGCTGACGCAGGCGTCACGCTCATCTCGCCCTTCGTCGGCCGCATCCTCGACTGGTACAAAAAAGACACTGGCAAGGACTACCAGGGCGCCGACGATCCTGGCGTGCAATCGGTCACGCGCATCTACAACTACTTCAAGAAATTCGACTACAAAACCGTCGTCATGGGCGCCAGCTTCCGCAACCTCGGCGAAATCACCGAGCTAGCCGGCTGCGACCTGCTCACCATCTCGCCGCAATTTCTGGCCGAGCTTGAGTCCACCCAGGGCGATCTGCCGCGCAAGCTCGATCCCGCGAATGCCAAAGGCTTGCAAATCGAAAAAATCGCCATGGACAAAGCCACCTTCGACCGCATGCACGCCGCCGACCCGATGGCCACCGACAAGCTCAAGGAAGGCATCGAGGGCTTCTCCGCAGCGCTGGTCAAGCTCGAAGCTCTCCTCGCCAAGCGCCTCGCCGAACTCGAGCAACGCACCCCGGCCACCGTGTAACCGCCGCTTAAGCGCCGCGCTTCGTCCACCCCAAGAAAACCGTTGCCCCATCCTTGCCGCGAATTTGTTCTTGCGGCAAGGGTGGGAACCACGGACTTGCTCTTACGCGCTTCATCTGCCGTGAAAATTGGGTGCCCCCGGTCCCTCGCACTTGGGGACCGGGGAAGCACCCGCCTGAGTCATCCCGCTTGCTCCCCGTTTCGCACTCACCCCTCGCCTCTGCCAACAAACTCGGGCCACCCCTCTTGCCAAACGCAACTGTTCGACTAATCTCAGTGTTAAGAATTTATTAATCGAGCCGCCGCTGGCGCCTTCCCGCGCAGCATCAAAGGGAACAGCAGCGGCTATAAGCTGCGAACCCGGCTGCCCGCGCACAGCCGCTTTGGTTTACGGAGTCGATTGCAATCCGGCTCCGCTTGGGAGGTGTGTATGCAGGCCCAGCCTCATCCGCTCGAACCCTTCTTCCAGCAGATCGTGCGCAATAGTTATGAAGGCAAACTCGGCCTGCACGATCCCGATGTCACCGCTTACGTCGCGCGCATCCTCTGCGATTTCTCCCAGTCTGACAAGC
>CAVXPR010000007.1:0-6205 GCA_963763585.1 uncultured Acidobacteriaceae bacterium
GCCGCGAATGCGGAAATCGAGGAAACTTTCCGCTACGTCAGGGCAGACGGCGTTGCGCCAGGTCACACGCATCTTGCGCTGGTGACAAAAGAGGAACGATCCGACAAAGCTGGCGATGACGCGACCGGCGCAGTACTGATCAAGACGATAGCCATTCGCATTTTTTGTGGCCACGATCGACGATTGTTCCCCATGATTCGACATCGTGACCTGTTCGGGCATCGTGATCCAGGCCTCGAGATATTCAGGCTCGGTCAACGCCTGGGAGATGCGGCGTGCATCCGCATCGACGCCGATCGTCAGAAAGACGGCCCAATCTTGATTGGGCGATGCAGGGACGGCGGGCGATGGAAGGATGCCGAAATGAATATCCTGCGCCGACTGCTCGCGGATCGCTTGCAGCGTGTCTGCCACTCGTGAAACTTCCAGCGCTTCCAACGCCTCTAACAAGAAATTGACCTCGCTGCTAAAACGATGCACGCCGCAGTCCAAATGCATCGCGTGGCCCGATGTAGTGACGAACATGTTTTTCGGCGGGACGAGCTGCCGTTTGCCGTGAGGAACAGCGTGCATTGAAGACGGCCGGCACTCTCACGCGAGCCTCGTGCTTCTTACCTTCGGAAGATTCACAAGGTGCTCATTCCAATCCAGGGATTGGGGGATAGATTGCTGAGCAAGCATGACGAACAGTCTGGCGGGTCTGTCAGAATGCAAAAACGCGACCTAGAAAAGACCATAGAACCAGCACGCGCGCTTCAAGAAACTGGAGATTCACGAACGATGGAGCCGATCTCCCAGCGACGAGCGATAGCTGCGGCCCATGGCGACTTTCTGGCCGTTATCGAGGATGACCACCGAGTCGCCGTTGGTTTCCCTGCGCACTTCTTTCACATACTTCAGATTCACGATGAAGGAGCGATGGACGCGCAGGAAGCCGCGCGGGTCAAGGCGATCTTGCAGGTGCGCCATGGTCTCGCGCAGTAGATGTGTTTCGGTGGCCGTGCATAGGCGCACGTAGTTCCCCTCGGCGCCGATCCATCGAATGTCGGAGACGGGAAGGAAGAGAATGCGCCCTCGAGACTTGAACACAATGCGATTGGTGTACAAGTTGAGAGCCGAGGCGGCGCCGTTCCCTGAGCCTGGGTTCTGCTGCTGGATGGCGGACTGCTCGCGCACGCGCTGAACCGCGGAGCAAAGCCGCTCGCGCGTGAATGGCTTCAGCAGATAGTCGACCGCATTCACTTCAAAAGCGCGCACCGCATATTGGTCATAAGCCGTGGTGAAGATGATGCGCGGGATCACTGCATCCCGCTGGCCGGCGAGCGCACCGACTACATCGAATCCATCCATGCCGGGCATATGGATATCGAGAAATAAAAGCTCTGGATTAGCCGCGCGCACCAGCTCAATGGTCTCAATCGACGAAGCCGACTCGCCGACAATCTCAATGTCGTTTTCGTCGCGGAGCAACTGGCGCAGCTTCTGGCGGGCCAGCACTTCGTCATCGGCGATGACTGCGTGAATCATCACACACCGAACCTTGTTACGCTTTCAAGCGCACTGGGCGAGAGCTGCAATGGGAATGCCATAGAAACCTGCACGTGGGTTGGATCAAGCTCGCTGACGGAAAACAGGCAATCGTCGCCGTAATGCAGGCGCAGGCGGTTTCTCACATTGGACAATCCAACGCCGTGGCCGGCAGAAGAGCCATTTTCGGCATTTGATAGGCCCACGCCGCTATTGGTGACCCGGGTCCACACATGCCCCTCGTGCAGGGAAACCTCAATCGTCAGCTCGCCGCCGCGATCCAGTTTCGACAGGCCGTGAGCGTATGCGTTCTCGACAATCGGTTGCAAGAACATAGCCGGCACCAGTGCGTCATGCAACTCCGGATCTACAGAGAGCGTCCGAATAACTCGCCCTGCGTAGCGCTGGTCTTGCATGCCGAGGTAGGTCTCAATGAATTCGATTTCGTCGTGCAGGGGAATGAGTTGAATGTCTCGCCGCTCCAGTGTCATACGAAGCAGGCTGCTCATTTGTTCCAGCATGGAGTCGGCGGCGTCGATATCGCTCCGCATAAGGCTGGAGATGCTGTTCATGGTGTTGAAAAGGAAGTGCGGATTCAACTGCATCCGCAAAGCCGCGATTTGAGAATTGGCCAGTTGCGCTTCAAGCCGGGCGGCCACGGTTTCCTTTTCGCGAAACTGCTGATAGTAGCCGAAGCCGCGAAAGAAGAAGAAGGCTCCCCAGAAGATGACCATGCTCTCCATCAGATCAGCATGGAAGTTGAATAGGACGCCCTCCCAATAGTGCATGCGCGGGCGGTCAATGGGGACGTTGGGGAAGAAAACAACCCATATCATTTCTTGTATCCAGCAAGTGACGAAGCTGACCGGGAAAACGATGGTGAAAATCTGGACACCATTTGCCTTTTGGATGAATGGACGGAACAGGCGCCAAAGCACCCAGGCGATGACTCCCCAAATAAAGTACTGCGCCCCCCAGGACTCGAAAACTAGCGAGGCACTGATGTGATAGCCGGACTGGAAAAGATGCAGCCACTCCTGCGCGGCAAACAGGATTCCGATGAGTGTGAAGATTAGGACAAACACCACCGGGTGCGTCCAGAGAGAACGCTCAGGGGAGTTGTGAGCTTTAACTCCGGCCGAAGGATCGGCTCCGCTGGTCCCGGGTGTAGACACGAGCTTGCCTCCAAAGAAGTAAGAACTCAAGCTGATTGCATTGTCGCTGATTACATTGTCGCCGATTACATTGTCGGCGACTGTATTGGCATCGACACGCTTTTAAATTGTTGCCGTTCCGCTAAAAAATGCATCTGGATGGCGCAAAGAATGCGCAGACATGGGAATGGCCGGAAAAACTCAGCTGTACCAGCCGCGAGCGGCTTTAAGACTCTGTTATGCCGCCGCTAGTCGCGCTGTGAGGCCAGTAGCTGCGCCGCATGCGCGCCGTTCTGAGGGATGCTAAGGGCCAGCCTGGGGAACCCACCCCGCTCATCCCCTTGCTTTTCGACGAATTCCAGCACGAAATGGTGTTGTTGATACCAGGCGTCCGCTTGAGCATCAAGGTTCCGCGTTCGGTTGGGACCCAGCGTGGAAGAGAGTTTGCGAATGTCCTCAGCGAGGAGCTTTGCCGCCTCATCCCCGTGCTGCAGAACAGCAATGCGGAAGTGATAATACGCGGCGCTGTCGTCGAGCTCAGCGCCCGCGCCATCCCGCGCAAGAATGCCGAGTAACATTGACGACCTCCAATTACCTGCATTCGCTGCGTCATTCAGAAGGCCGGTAGCCTCGCCAGGAGATCGTGCCAGATCCGGATTGCGAACCAGCAGCAGCCCCAGGCTCTGCATAGCGGGAACGTAGCCCGCCGCGGCCGATTCACGGAACAATGCCGCGGCCGCGCGCAGGTCGTGAGGGTGATCCTTGGCTTCGAACAGCAGCGTGGCCAGATCGAATTCCGCTAATGGATCGTGCAAACTTGCGCCCGTCCGATACCATTGCTCCGCTGTTGCCTGATCCTTTGGCACGCCAATTCCGAAAGCGTAGAAGTCGCCGAGGTAGCAAGCTGCCAGCCCGCTTCCGTTTGATGCAGCTTCGCTGAGGAGCTTCAGAGCCAGCTTCTGGTTTGCCGGGACTCCTGTCCCCCACAAGTAGGCGATTGCAAGATTCACTTTGGCCCGAACCAACCCGCCAGCAGCTGCGAGTTGATACCAATGCGCGGCGCGCGCCGAGTCCTTGCTGACGCCAAACCCGGCTTCATAGAGATAACCGATCTGCAACTCCGCGCGCGGATCTCCAGCTCCTGCGGCCTTCTCATACCAAAAAGCTGCAAGCTTGGGATCCTGCGCGACGCCGCGGCCGGCAAGATAGTCCGCGGCGAGGTTGATCTCCTGATCGGCAGATCGAGGCACGGGGTTGCGTGGCACTGGCGAGACCGTGGTGGAGGGAATGTCAGTTGCGGCAGCGGGAGCGGCGCGAATCTTCGTTTGCGCGCAGAACAAAACGCAGAAAGCCGCGACGGAGATGGCTAAGGCGCGATGATGACTACTGGGCAAAAGCTTCATCGATTCTCTCCGATGTGATGTCGTGATTCGGGGCGGCCGTTGTGCTGGCCGATCAGACACGGCTGACACGTACTAGACTTTGATTATGACCTAATGTCATTTAGTTTGAATGATTTACGGCGAAGCTCCGCATCGCGAATCAGCCGTCACGAATCCATTCCGTGGCGATCGGTCACGGGAAAAATGCCGTTGGTCACAAAAACTAATTTTTTAATCGGTGGGTTTTAGCACGAAGCGTTGCACGGCGCGCACCGCTTGAAATGAGGCTTCATTTCGCGGCGGAGTTGCCGGGGAGATGGCGTTGAGCGGTGGCCTTTCGCGCAGGATCGGGCACCGCTCAATGCATCTGACAAATTTGTACGCAGCCTAGAAAGTGATTTTGCCACCGAGCAGCATGAACCGGTTGCCAGAGCTGTTGCCGGAAATCGTAGTTCCGGAAGCGTTGAACCTATTGCTGGTGAAAGCACTCGAAGAAACATCGGCAACGCCGGGACCGAGGTACATTTCATTGAGTGCGTTGTAGGCGGCGAGCGAGAGCTGCATCGACACTCTCTCGGTAATCTTTGTGGTTTTGGTGAGGGTTGCGTCGAGTTCGCTGAAGGCCTGCCCGCGAATCGGGCTTCTACTGGAACCGGGATAGGGATTGCCGACAGCCATGGCATAGGCCTGATTGTTGATGATCCAGTGCGTAGAGGTGGGGTCAACGGGAGTGCCGGGAAGGTAATTCCCGGTATTTTGATCGACGCCGTCGCTGTTGTACACAATGTAATGAGGCGTGCCCGGGACGGGCGCTCCCGTGACCGGATCTGTGACGTCGGGGTTCAGATAGGCGACCGAGTCGATCGGCGCTTTCTTGTTGGAAAGGACAAGCCGGCAGGTATCAGCCTGGGAGCCTACAGATGAACTATTGAAAGTGTTGTCGCAAAAGCTGGTGTCGGCAAAGTTGGCATCAAGATTGAGGGGCTGAAACGGCGTATAGACCTGGCCGTCGTTGTATCGATATATGCCGCTCAGCATAAAGCCATTCGCAATTTTTGAGAGAAGATTATCCCCATGCACAAAGTGGGGGACGCTGTAACCGAATTCGATTCCCACAACGTGGGTATAGTCATTTCCGCTCAGGCCGCGTTCAGCTGAATCAGTGTTGAGGGGGTTTTGAGCATAAGCAATGGTGCTGCCGCCCGAGCCTGTGCTGCGAAACGCATCGGTCGCGTTGTTCAACGACTGGCTCCACGTATAGGAGACCGTGGAAGTCAACCCGTGAAAATTCTGCGTGGTCAGATTCAGTTGCAGGCCGTTGTAGTTGGCCCAGCCACCATTGATGATCTCAGATACGTTGGAGTAGTTGCAGTTCAGGCGTCCGAAGCCAGTCGCGCTCGGATTAGTGCAGAGCGACGAAGGCGCGACGATTCCCGGAAACGCGGTGGCAACTGGGAGCAAGAAGGGATTGGCGTCGATGGATTGGAAATCGCGGGTAGTCTTGCTGCCTACGTAACGAACTTCACCCACCGCTCCGCTGCCGAACTGGTGATCGACGGCGAGCGTATAGGTCTGGACATAGGGCGTGCGGAAGGTTGTGGGAAATGTCGTTTCGTCGTCCTCGCGTGGATCGCCCGTGGGAAGAAACGGCAGGTTGGTAGCGCGGAAGTTGGTGCTCAAGATGTTGCCGTCAGCCGGAAGGCATGCACCACCACCGCAGGCAAAGGCGCCAGTGTTCACAACCGGAGCGCCGCTGGCCTCAAGCTGGAACATGTT
The DNA here is from genome assembly GCA_963763585.1 of uncultured Acidobacteriaceae bacterium. Classification (GTDB taxonomy): domain Bacteria; phylum Acidobacteriota; class Terriglobia; order Terriglobales; family Acidobacteriaceae; genus Telmatobacter. The sequence continues at coordinate 5,840 of CAVXPR010000007.1, forward strand.
GTCGAACGCCGGATTGGCGTTGATGGCATAACCGGCGCGAACCACGAGCTTCTTGTCGAAGTCGGGGTTCCAGGCGAGACCGATGCGCGGTTCAAAGTTCTTGTAGTTTTCATCGGCCTTGACGCTAACCCGGTCCGCGAGAGGAAGCGTCGTGGGCCAGATTGCTGTGGCCGGATTTGACTCCCGGGCCACGGTCTCGTTGTGGAGCTTGTTGACAGCCTGACTGAAGAACTCCCATCGAACTCCCAGATGAAGCGTCAACGTTGAAAAAGCTTTCAAGTCATCCTGGAAGTAGAGGGCGACATCGGGCTCGGTGAAAGGAATTACGGGATTGCCGTTAGCCAGAACCGTGTAGGCGCTCGATCC
>CAVXPR010000008.1:0-14430 GCA_963763585.1 uncultured Acidobacteriaceae bacterium
GCATTAGAAGCAGGGAACAGGGAATAGGGAACAGGAAAACAAAAGCAAAAGCAGGTGGGCGGAGCTTCCGGAAACGGGCTCCGCTTTTTTGCGTTTGGGCTGCTTTTTTATGGGGTGAATCGACGAGTCGCCGAGCCCTCCAGCCGCTGCTTCACGCTGTCGAAATCCGTTACCGATCCCGCCTCGCCCAGCAGTTGCTTCATCATCGTCTGCGTGCCCTGGTTGTCCAGAATGCTCCACAGCGAGCTTGAGTCCACGCTCTGCATGGCATCCATCATCGGATTGTTGGTGAGCATGCTCGGGGCCATTCCGTCGCGCGCATCCAGCGCCTTGGTCACGGAATCCTTGCTGCCAAAAACCAACGTCGACGGATCGACGAAGCAAAGCACCATCCCCGTCTTGCTCATCGGATAAATGCCGTTGGTCCGCACCATCGTCGGCTTGATCTTTTGCGCCTTAAAGCTCGCCAGAATATCCGCCGCCGGAAACTGCCCCTGCGCAATCCCCACAGATTGCAGCGCGTCGCTCCCCGGCGTTGGCCGGAACAGCGCAAATGCCAGTTCGTCCACGTATTGATCGATCGGCTCTCCTGCGTTCGGGCTCGGCTTGCCTGATGCCAGAACCGGCTTCAGCGTGAACTTGCTCAACGCCTCATCGAACTGCTTCAGCTCCGGCGGTTCCACGCGATTGCGCAGATTCATCGCTGCCGTAGAATTTTGCATCGCGCGATAGTCGATCACCACCAATTGCTGCACATCGTGCGGAATCGCCCCGCGCGCATCCGTTGCCAACTGCGCCGCGTGCACCGGCGCAACCGCCGCCACCATCATCGCTGCAATCGTAACTCCAATAAGATTCTTCAACGATCCCACCCTCCGCAAATCATTGCCGCTCAGCCGTTGCCGTCCAATTTACGGCTGCGGCTCCAAATTCGCATTTCCTCGCGCCATCCGTGCCCTATTGGCCCTGGCGTTGGCGCCCTAATATCGACGCCCAGCCATTGGCGCGCCTACATTATTGTACCGATTTGTTGTTCGTCTTGTTGCTCGCTGGGCCGCCAGGTGTTGTTACTTTGGCCACTCCAGCGGATGGTCAAGCCGACGCTCCAGAACCTTGGTCTGCTCGTCGAACTCACTTAATTGACGCATCCAATCGCTTTCCCGCTCACAAGCCGCCTCAGGAATCAGCCCGATGATCTCTCCCTCGCCAACCCCTGCCTTGTGCTTGGCCGCCAGGCTCACCACCTTGCGGTGGACGACCGACAGCGGCGTCGCCTCAAAGTCCGTGATATTCATCGACAACTGCGCCCGCCCGTGCACCAGAACCCCCATCGCCTTAACGCCTTTTAATCCACCGGAAGCCGCGCGAATCTCCTTGGCGATCGCTCGTGCCATGGCCACATCGGGCGAGTCGAAGTAGATGTTGTACGCAACAAGGAACTTGCGCGCCCCTACAACGCACGCGCCGCCCGTCGGATGAAGCTCCGGCCCGCCCAGATCCGGCCGCCGCGACGGGTCCTTCTGCGCCGCATCCCTCAGCTCTTCAAACTGCCCCCGGCGTATGTCTTCGAGATTCTTCCGATCCGGCCGCGCCGCTGCCGCCTCGTAGAAATAGACCGGCACTCCAAATCGCCGCCATATCTCCAGGCCCGCCTGCCGCGCCAGCATCACGCATTGCTCCAGCTTGATCCCTCTCACCGGCACAAACGGAATCACATCCGCGGCTCCGATGCGCGGATGCACCCCCTCCTGGCCCCTCAGATCGATCAGCTCCACGGCCTTGCCCGCGCCGCGCACCGCTGCCTCCACCACCGCCGCGGGCTCTCCCGCAATCGTCACCACAGAGCGGTTATGGTCCGCGTCCATTGACCAGTCAAGCAGGTGCATACCGTCCACGCGCATGGCCGCAACAATCGCTTCCACGCGACCGGCATCCGCGCCCTCTGAAAAGTTGGGAACGCACTCCACGATCGCGCCGCTCGTCGCTCCGCTCACTTTTGCAGTCCTCTTACCTTTCCCGCCCCTTTTGTGCGGTAGCCTTGTCCCCGCTCCCGTTTCTATCTCTTGCTTTTTGTTTTTCTACTTACTATTGGCTATTCCCTATTGGCTGTTTCTTTCACTTCCAGAACGTATATCCCGCCTGTATCTGGATGCTCGCGTTCACTCCCGGGTTGCGGTCGCCCAGCGATGCCGAGGAGATGTGCACCGCGTTCACGCCCAGATCAATTGACCGCCCCGGCTTCAGAAAGTAGTGCACTCCAAAGCCGCCCTGCGGCATGAAATTCCATACGCTTGTCCCGGCGTCAATAATGGGCCCCTTGGCTGGGTCGTTGTTGCTCATGTAATTCGGCGGAAACTTGTGCGTGGTATAAATCAGCCCGCCCGCTGCCTGAAACCACGGCTGAATGCGGCGCGACCTGGTCAGAAAGTTCCACTTGAAAATCACCGGCATGATGCTCACGCCCGTGAAGGTGCCTCCGCCGAACTGCCAGGGGCAGGAATAGAGCTGCCCCGTTGTCGTTTCGCACTCGATTTGGACTGTGTGCGGCGGCGGCGTGTACGCCTGCCACAACGGCATGATTTCGCCGCCATATTCAAATTGTCCGCTGAAGATTCCCGCGTGAATCACCGGCGTCAGCACCTTTGCCAGTTGAAATCCACCCCAGAAAAATTTGTAATCCGACCGGTCGCCCACGCCCGTGCCCCAGTTCGCGAACGGCCCGTACTCCCAGCTGCGGTTCGTGCGAACTTCGGCGACGGGGTCTGGGGCAATGGAAAAGGAACCATCGATCATTTGCGGCGTCTTGTTTCGACTGCCATCGCCAGCCGTCTGTGCAGTCGCCGTTACGCCCGCCAGCAACAAAAACAAAACCAATCCTTCAACTCGCTTCAAAATTCTTCCCCCGCACCATCTCAATTCTTTGTCTTCCCCAAAAAAAGACCGCCACAATCGGGCGGCCTTCTCTCTGCCCGAATCAAACCCGCCTATCCCGCCGCGTGCTCCATCTGTTCCGCGTCCATATCAAAGTTCGAATGCACGTTCTGCACGTCGTCCAGTTCTTCCAGCGCTTCCAGCAGGCGAACCATCTGGCTGGCCGCCGTCCCTTCGAGCTTTGTGTAGGTCGACGCCACCATGGCCACTTCGCTCATCACCGTCGCAATACCCGCGGCCTTTACCGCGCTCGACACCGCCTCATACGACGCCGGCTCCGTGAGAATCTCCCACGTCTCGCCCTCGTCCTTCAGGTCTTCGCCACCGTGCTCCAGCACAATGTCCATCAACTTCTCTTCACTCGTCGCCGACTTCTCTACCGCGATCAGGCCCTTTTTCGAGAACATGAACTTCACCGAGCCAGTCTCGCCAAGGTTCCCGCCATTTTTTGAGAACGCATGTCTGATCTCGCTCACCGCGCGATTGCGGTTATCGGTCAGCACGTCCACCAGCACAGCAACGCCGCCAGGCCCGTAGCCCTCAAAAGTGGCTTCTTCATAACTCACGCCCTCAAGCTCGCCCGTGCCGCGCTGAATCGCCCGCTTGATGTTCTCCTGCGGCATGTTCTCCGCCTTGGCCGCCAGAATCGCAGTCCGCAGCCGAGGATTTCCGTCCGGGTCGCCGCCACCACCTTTGGCGGCAATCGTAATTTCCTTGATGAGGCGGGTGAAAATCTTCCCGCGCTTGGCGTCCAGCGCGCCCTTTTTGTGCTTGATTGTCGCCCATTTGGAGTGGCCTGACATAACTACCTCAGAAGGCTTAGAGATGGCGGCGCATCCGCGCCGTGACCTTGCAAGTATATCTCAGCCCAAGGCTTCGAGGCTCCCACAAAGGGCTACCCCGTTTGCCAGGATTTTGAAGGGCCGCCTTCTATATCAAACCGTACTTCTCAATGAACCTGCCAAGCGTGCGGTTCCATATCTCGAATCGATCGCTAAGCGCTTCAAATGTTCCGCCCGGCGAAAGATCGATATTCATCTTGAGCCACGGATCTTTATCGCCGTCGTAATGAGCCCGGCACCAGCGGTTGTCGTAGTTCCATCCATTGATCTGCGAAATATCGAATTTTCCGTGGGTAGAAAACCCGGCGGCAAATTCAAGCACCGCACATCGTTCGCCCTTGCAGTCGCCGAAAAAGATATTCAGCGGAGACCCCTGAGTATTTGTTTCGATGTGGCGTTTCCCGCTTTCGCCGGTAACAAATTTCACGGCGTAGCCCTCGCCCTCGAGCCAGGCGGCCATCTCATCAATCGTCAATCCGCCGTCAGGAATCGCGCGCGTCGGACTGTAGGCCGGCTGGGCTAGTTGCTCGATCGGGGCCGGCGGCGCCTGCGTTACGACCGGTGCCGCCTGCGGCACGGCTGCTGCGACAGGTGTAGGCGCCGGAGTCTGCGCGCTTTCCACCGCCCCTAACGAAGCTCCGCATTTCGCGCAAAATGGTTGGTTCGGCTGAGCCTCTGCTCCACAACGAGGGCAAAACATGGCGATTCTCCAGGGCTGAATGAGATGCAAGTTTCTGAATTTATCGCAGGTTGTACTTGGCGATGAAGTTGCTGAGTATGTTGTTCCAGGTCCCAAACTGATCGTTCAGCGATTCGAACGTGCCGCCGGGCGAGAGAGCGATGTCCATGTCAAGACACGGATCGTTCACCTCGTCGCCATAAGCCTTGCCCCAGGGCACATCGCTGTTCCACTCGTTCAGTCGTGAAACGTCGAACTTGCCCTTACTCGAAAAAGCGAACACCAGTTCAAGCGACGCGCAGCGCCCGCTCTGGCAGCCCGGCGTAAAAATATTGAACAAGGTGCCCTGCGACCAGCTCTCAATGTGGCGTTTACCGTCTTCGCGTGTAACCACCTTCGCGGCGTAACCACCGCTCTGCAGCCAGGCAATCACCTCTTCGAGCGCTAACCCGCCGTCTGGAATCGGGTGTGTCAACACTGGTGGTGGGGCTGCCGCCGGAGCCTGTGGGGACTGCGGCACGACCGTCGCCGCAATCGCCTCCGGCACGGCTTGCGCAGCAACGGTCGCAGCGGCGCTCTGCCCGCTCTCCGCATTCGGTAACGCTGCCCCGCACTTCGCGCAAAATCTTTGATCCGGCCGGCCCTCCGTGCCACAACGAGGACAAAACATCGCAATTCTCCATCTCTAGAAAGGCAATCCGCAGAAATCCTGCGCAAGTCTCTGCAAGCTATCACCTCCGGTTTCGCCAAGTAAAGACGCCGAGGTTCCCGTTAGTGGGTCAGCCTGAAAATAAGACTAGAAAGCGCCACCAGTGTTATGGATGAAGATCGCACGGAGGATTTGAAAGGTGGCGTCCAAAAGCAGGCTTAGAACTATTAGCGCAAGCACAATCGCAATGGCGGACTGCTTCAGAGATTGCACTACGTCGCGCCAGTTCATGCCAGCTATGCTCTCACGCCTGAGATTAGGTTGCCACTCTCATTTTGTTGGGTACTGTGGCGCGTCTTGATTTGCCAGCCCGCTCGCCTACTCTCCCGCCTTCGCCCCCGGATGCTGCCCCGCGCGTTGCGGAAAAACCAATATGAAGATCACCATCAGGCACGCAATCGCCGCCGACGAGCTGTACCGGCTCAGGTTCAACCCGCCGTTTGCAACTGGCTTGGTCAGCAAGTCGCCCAGCGTCGCCCCCAGCGGACGCGTCAACACGAAGGCCGCCCAGAACAGCACCGCCCGCGAGGTTTTAGTGAAAAAATAAATCAGCGCGACAACCGCGATGCATCCGGCAAAGATCAGTGCCCCGCCTTCATAGCCCGGTCCGGAATCCGCCACCCAATCGCCCAGTGCGGTGCCCAGCGTGTTTGAAAACAAAATCGTCGCCCAGTAAAACATTTCTACCTTCGGCGAAGTAATGCACTCCACTGAAATCGATCCCATCTTCAGTCGCCACGTCGTCAGCACGGCAATCACCAGCGAGAACAAAATGATCGATCCGCCGGGATATCCGATCCCCAGCGAACGATCGGCAAAATCCGCCATCGTCGTCCCCGTCAATGTCGTCGCAACAATGACCGCCCAGTACAAGAAGGCATGAAACTTCCGCGCCCGAATCTGCGCTCCAACCGCGACCGCAAACAGCACAAAGAAAATAATCGTGCTCGTTGCGTATCCCAGATTCAGTGACATTGAGAGCGCGTCGCCGCCCGTCTCGCCCAGCGTTGTAGCGGCAATCTTGATAATCCAAAAGCCGATTGCCACCTCGGGAACCTTGCTGAACGCTTCGTCCAACGATCTCGGCGCCACCATCTCTCTTGGCGTTTCATCGCCGGAGCGTCTCGTTAAATTGCCCAGCAACTCCGGAAACGCCCAACCAGCCAAATCCAAACGCAGATCCTCAATCACGCAGTGTCTCCTGATTTCCAACTTGATGTTAGCTCGCGCCGGCCGGCGCATCGCGAAGAGCAGGCTCTACGCAAACACTTCCGCGTCGCGCAGCAGCTTTCCCTTTGCGTCCTTCTCCGAAACGATCGCATCGCCCGCGGCAATCGGCCACTTGATCCCCAACTCAGGATCATTCCAAAGAATCGTTCTCTCACCCGCCGGCGAATAGTAATCCGTCACCTTGTAGGCAAATCCCGCCACGTCGCTCAAAACAAGAAATGCGTGTCCAAACCCCTCGGGAATCCAAAGCATCTTGCCGTTATCCGCGCTCAGTTCTGTGGCCACATGCTTGCCAAACGTCGCCGAGCTGCGCCGCAAATCCACTGCTACGTCCAGCACCGCCCCATGCGTCACCCACACCAGCTTTCCCTGTGGTTGCTCAATCTGGTAGTGGATCCCCCTCAACACGTTCTTCCGCGACGTCGAAAAGTTGTCCTGAACCCAGGCCGTCGGCAGGCCGGCGTCCGTTATGTGCCGCAAATTAAATGTCTCAGAAAATGCGCCCCGGTCGTCGCGGTAGATCTTCGGCAACAGTACAAGTAGGCCGGGCAGAATTGTCTCTTCGATATTCATAGTCTCGTTTCTGACTGCTTGCACTCCCACCATGTCCGGGTGCCCCCGGTCTCGATTTTGAGACCGGGGACACCGCGGGATGTCGAGCGCTATTTCGTCGTCAGGTCTTCTCGTTCCCTTGTTCCCTTGTTCCCGTCTTTTCCGGTCTACTCCGCCCGTGCGACGAAATACGGTTCGCGCAGCAAGGCCAGCAGGTACTGCCCATAGCCGCTCTTCGCAATCGGCTCCGCCAGCTTTTCCAGTTGCTCGGCGTTGATAAATCCCTGCCGGTAGGCAATCTCCTCTGGGCACGCAATGTTCAATCCCTGCCGCCGCTCGATGGTGTGCACAAACATTGCCGCCTCCAGCAGCGACTCGTGTGTCCCCGTATCCAGCCATGCCATGCCGCGGCTCATAATCTCCACTTTCAGCTTTCCCGCCTCAAGGTAGAGCCGGTTCAGGTCCGTGATTTCCAGTTCTCCGCGTTTTGAAGGCTTCAGCGTCTCCGCAATCTTCACCACATCACGGTCATAAAAATACAGCCCCGTCACCGCATACCGCGACTTCGGTTTGTCCGGTTTCTCTTCCAGACTCACCGCCCGCCCTTCTTTGTCGAACTCCACCACGCCATATCGCTCGGGATCCTCAACCGGATACGCGAACACGGTCGCGCCGCTTTCGAGCTGCGCTGCCGACCGCAACTGCTTCGAGAAGCCCTGCCCATAAAAAATGTTGTCCCCCAGAACCAGCGCGCTCGACTGCCCGGCAATAAAATCGCGCCCAATCAGAAACGCCTGCGCCAATCCATCGGGGCTCGGCTGCACGGCATAATCAATCTCCAGACCCCATCGCCTTCCATCGCCCAGCAATTCCTTGAAGCGTCCCGTGTCTTGCGGTGTGGAGATGATCAGAATCTCGCGCAGCCCCGCCAGCATCAGCGTGCTCAGCGGGTAATAAATCATCGGCTTGTTGTATACCGGCAAAAGCTGCTTTGAGACCACATGGGTCACTGGATACAGCCGCGTCCCCGATCCGCCCGCCAGAATAATTCCCTTCATATTGCCGCCCGCTCCGCGTAGTTCTTCGCAATCCAATCGCGATAGGCTCCGGTCCGCACGCTCTCCACCCAGTCGCCATTTTCCAAATACCATTGCACCGTCTTGCGCAGTCCGCTCTCAAATTCCGCTGCCGGTTTCCATCCCAGCTCGCCGGCAATCTTCCGTGCGTCGATCGCATATCGCCGGTCGTGTCCGGGACGATCTTTCACATAAGTGATAAGCTCGCGCCTCGGTGCTCCGCCAGCCCGCGGCCGCATCTCGTCCACAATGTCGCAAATTGCCGTCACCACATCGATATTCGTTCGCTCGCTGTTCCCGCCGATGTTATATGTCTCCCCAGGGCCGCCCGCTTTCTAGAACCGCCCGAACGGCCGCGCAGTGATCCTCCACAAACAGCCAGTCACGCACGTTCTTCCCGTCGCCGTACACCGGCAGCGGCTTGCCCTCCAGCGCATTCAGAATCACCAGCGGAATCAATTTTTCAGGAAACTGAAATGGCCCGTAGTTATTTGAGCAGTTCGTCGTCAGCACCGGCAGCTTGAATGTGTGAAAGTACGCCCGCGCCAGATGATCCGATCCCGCCTTCGAAGCCGCATACGGACTATTCGGCGCATAGGCAGTCTCTTCGCTGAACGCCGCATCGTTCGGCCCCAGCGTCCCATAAACTTCATCCGTCGAAACGTGCAGGAAACGAAACGCCGCGCGTTCTGGGTCGCCCAAGCCATTCCAGTAAACCCTCGCCTGCTCCAGCAGCGTGAATGTCCCCATCACATTGGTCCGGACGAATCCCTCCGGCGACACAATCGACCGATCCACATGGCTCTCCGCCGCAAAATGCACGATCGCCCGTGGCTGATACTTTTTGAGCAGCGAAGCCACCAGCGTCGCATCGCAAATGTCGCCGTGCACAAATGTGTAGCGTTCGTCGCCCACCAGCGACGCCAGGTTCGCCGGGTTCCCCGCGTAGGTCAGCAGATCCAGATTTACGACGGCGCCCGCGCCGGCCTTCATCCAGTTCAAAACAAAGTTTGAACCGATGAACCCCGCCCCGCCGGTCACCAGAATCGTCTCACTCATGCGCTTCATTGCCACCGAGTATACGGTACAAAACGCGCGACATGGGATAGCGTATCTGGGTCAGTCTTGAGGCCGGAGCGGCCAGCCCCGCAAACTCTGCTGGCCCCGCTGTTCCTTTCCCGTCCCCCATCCTGAAAGCTCTTGCTGCATTGACAGGGGTTTTTGGTTATATTAAAAGCAGTGCACTTCCGGGATGCGGCCGGAGCTGCTCAAAGAAAACCACTTGTTCCATTTGCAAGGCGATTTTTAGCCCTCGGGAATCGCAGAGGGATTGTGTACTCCATCTGATTCACCTTGTCTCAACCAAATCTACCGCTCAAAAAAGGCAGCCATGGGATCTCGAATTCGACCTCTTCGCCCTCCCCAACCGCAAGGCCTCTATCATCCTCGCGATGAACACGATGCCTGCGGCATGGGACTCGTCGCGAATATTAAAGGCGAGAAGAGTCACGAGATCATCCGCAAGGGCCTCGAGGTCCTCATCAACCTCACCCATCGCGGCGCGGCCGGCTGCGACCCGGAGACCGGCGACGGCGCCGGCATCCTTATCCAGATTCCGCACGACTTCTTTGTCCGTGAGTGTTCCGAGCTGGGCATTAAGTTGCCCGAGTCAGGTGCCTACGGCGTGGCCATGTGCTTCCTGCCCGTCGAGCGCCAGAATCGCCTTCAGTGCGAAGGCGTCTTTGAGCGCATCGCCCAGGAAGAAGGCTGCAAAGTCCTAGGCTGGCGTGACACACCCGTAAACGGCGATGCCATTGGCCGTGAAGCGCGCAGCTCTCAGCCCTACATCGAGCAGCTTTTCATCGGCCGTCCCAAAGATCTCGACGAAGACGCCTTCGAGCGCCTGCTTTACCGCGTTCGCCGCCGCACCGAGAACGAAATCTTCGCCTCCGAAATCGAGGACAAGGAAACCTTCTACGTTCCCTCCTGTTCCTGTCGCACCATCATCTACAAGGGCCTCATGCTGGCCCCGCAGATTGAGAAATTCTACTTCGAGCTTGCCAATCCACTCGTCACCAGCGCGCTCGCGCTCATTCACCAGCGCTTTTCCACTAACACCTTTCCCAGCTGGAAGCTCGCGCATCCCTACCGCTACGTTGCCCATAACGGCGAGATCAATACCATCCGCGGAAACGTCAGTTGGATGAACGCTCGCCAGTCGGTTCTTGAGAGCCCTCTCTTCGGCGACAAGATCACCGACCTCTATCCACTCATTCGTCCCGGCGGCAGCGACTCCGGCTCGCTCGACAACGCCGTCGAGTTCCTCTTTCAGTCCGGCCGTTCCCTGCCTCACGTCATGGCCATGCTCATTCCCGAAGCCTGGGCCGGCAACCCTGACATGGACGAGGACAAGCGCGCCTTCTACGAGTACCACGCCTCGCTCATGGAGCCGTGGGATGGTCCTGCCGCCATCGCATTCACTGACGGCCGCATCATCGGCGCAACTCTTGATCGCAACGGTCTGCGTCCCGGCCGCTACATCGTCACCAAGGACGATCTCGTCGTCCTCGCTTCCGAGGCCGGCGTCATCGAAGCTCCGCCAGAGGACATCCTCAAGAAAGGCCGTCTCCAGCCCGGCCGCATGTTCCTGGTCGACACCGTTCAGCAGCGCATCATCTCAGACGCTGAGATCAAGAAGTCTCTGGCCGCGCGCCAGCCCTACGGTGACTGGCTCAAGCAGCAGCACATCACCATTGACTCGCTGCCCGAACCTGCGCGCGTCATCGGATTCAACGCCGAAACACTGCTCCGCCGCCAGCGCGCCTGCGGATACTCGGAAGAAGATCTCCGCATTATCCTCACGCCAATGGCCGCCAATGGCGAGGAGCCGATCGGCTCCATGGGCACCGACGTGCCGCTTGCCTGTCTCTCTGACCGTCCGCAGCCGCTCTTCAATTACTTTAAGCAGCTCTTCGCCCAGGTCACCAATCCGCCCATCGACCCCATTCGCGAAGAACTGGTCATGTCGCTGCTCAGCTATATCGGCAACGAGCGCAACATTCTCGACGAGACGCCGGAGAACTGCCACACTCTCAAGCTGCCGCATCCCATCCTCACCAATCGCGATCTGGAAAAACTCCGCCGCGTCTCGTCCGGCGACCTGCTCGCTACCACGCTGCCCGCGCTCTTCCGCTCCGAGGATGGTGAAAAGGGCCTCCGCCACGCGCTCGAAGACTTGAGCAATCGCGCCTCGCACGCCGTCGACTCCGGCTACTCCGTGCTCATCATCTCTGACCGCGGCGTCGATTCGACATACGCGCCGATCCCCAGCCTGCTGGCCATGGCCGCCGTTCACAATCGATTGGTCCGCGAAGAAAAGCGCACCCAGGTAGCCCTCATCATTGAGAGCGGCGAGCCGCGCGAGGTCATGCACTTCGCCCTGCTCATCGGCTACGGCGCAAGCGCCATCAATCCCTATCTCGCCATTGAGACCATCCACGACCTCAAGCGCCGCGATCTCGTGCCGGAAAAAATCTCCGCCGAATACGCCGAGAAGAATTTCATCAAGGCCATTAACAAAGGCCTGCTCAAAACTTTCTCCAAGATGGGCATCAGCACCCTGCAAAGCTATCGCGGCGCGCAGGTCTTTGAGGCTGTCGGCCTCAATAGCTCCCTCATCGAGGACTATTTCCCCGGCACCGCCTCGCGCATTGAAGGCATCGGTCTCGCCGTGCTCGCCCGTGAAGCACAGTTGAAGCACGAGTACGCCTTCCAGCCACTCACCGAATCTGAAACCGATCTCGCCGTCGGCGGCCAATACCAATACCGCGAGGGTGGTGAGTTCCACCTGCTCAATCCGACCACGATCAGCAAGATTCAGCATGCGGTCAACACCAACAATCCCGCCACGTTCCAGGAATTCACTGACCTGATCGACGGCCAGAACCGCACTCTCTGCACGCTGCGCGGTCTACTCAAGCTCAAATATCTCGACGAGCCAATTCCGCTCGAAGAAGTCGAGCCTGCCAAAGAAATCGTCAAGCGCTTCACCACCGGCGCCATGAGCTTCGGGTCCATCAGTAAGGAAGCACACGAAACCCTCGCCATCGCCATGAACCGCCTCGGCGGCATGTCCAACACCGGCGAAGGCGGCGAAGACGAAGCCCGCTTCAAGCCCGATGCAAACGGCGATTCGCGCCGCTCGGCCGTCAAGCAGGTCGCCAGCGGCCGCTTCGGCGTCACCACCAACTACCTTGTCAACGCCACCGAACTGCAGATCAAAATGGCCCAGGGCGCAAAACCCGGTGAGGGCGGCCAGCTCCCCGGCCACAAAGTCGACGACGAGATCGCGCGCATTCGCCACTCCATCGCCGGCGTTGGCCTCATCTCGCCTCCGCCGCATCACGACATTTACTCGATTGAAGATTTAGCCCAGCTCATCTACGACCTCAAGAACGTCAACCCGCAGGCGCGCATCGCCGTCAAGCTCGTCTCTGAAGTCGGCGTCGGCACCGTCGCCGCGGGCGTCTCCAAAGCTCACGCAGACGTCGTGCTTATCTCCGGCGACACGGGCGGCACCGGCGCTTCGCCTCTCAGCTCCATCAAGCACGCCGGCCTGCCCTGGGAGCTCGGCCTCGCAGAGACGCAGCAAGTTCTGCTGCTGAACGATCTGCGCAGCCGCATCCGCGTGCAGACCGACGGCAAACTCCAGACTGGCCGCGACGTCGTCATCGCCGCCCTGCTCGGCGCGGAAGAATTTGGCTTTGCCACAATGCCACTTGTTTCATTGGGTTGCATCATGATGCGCAAGTGCCACTTGAATACTTGTCCGGTCGGCATCGCCACCCAGGACCCCGTCCTCCGCGCCCGCTTCACCGGCACGCCCGAGCACGTCATCAACTTCTTCTTCTTCATCGCCGAGCAGATGCGCCAGCACATGGCCAAACTCGGCTTCCGCACCGTCGACGAAATGGTCGGCCGCGTTGAAAAAATCGAGACCCACATTGACGACGCTCACTGGAAGGCTCGCGGCATCGATCTCTCGTCCATCCTCCACGCGCCGCCGCTTCCCTCGCGCGTTGCGCGCCGCCGCACCACTTGTCAGGATCACGGCCTCGGCCCCGCGCTCGATCACGCGCTCATCGCCAAGGCCAAGCCGGCGCTCGAATCGCAGACGCCGGTCACTGGCAGCTTCGCCATTCGCAACGTGCATCGCACCGTTGGCGCAATGCTCGGCGGAGAAATCGCGCGCCGTTATGGTTCGGCAGGCCTGCCCGACGGCAGCATTCATTACAAATTCCGCGGCTCAGCAGGCCAAAGCTTCGGCGCATTCGTTCCGCAAGGCGTCACTCTCGAGCTTGAAGGCGACTCCAACGATTACCTCGGCAAAGGCCTTTCCGGCGGCCGAGTCATCGCCTATCCGCCGAAGACCTCCAGCTTCCTGCCTGAAGAAAGCATCCTCGTCGGCAACGTCGTCCTCTACGGCGCTACCGGCGGCGAAGTCTTCCTCAACGGCATCGCCGGTGAGCGCTTCGCCGTTCGCAACTCCGGCGCGACAGCCGTTGTTGAAGGCGTCGGCGACCACGGCTGCGAATACATGACCAACGGCCTCGTCATCGTCCTCGGCACTACCGGCCGCAACTTCGCCGCGGGCATGAGCGGCGGCGTCGCCTACGTCTACGACGATCAGGGCGACTTCTCCGCGCGCCGCTGCAACCAGGCCAGCGTAGATCTCGAGCCTCTCGTCAACACCGAAGACATCGACAAAATTCAGTCCCTCCTTGCGCGCCATCGCGACCTCACCGGCAGCCCCCGCGCCGCCTGGGTCCTCGAGCACTGGGCCGATGCGCAGCCGCTCTTCATCAAAGTCTTTCCGCACGAGTACAAGCGCGTCCTCGGCGTCGAGCGCGCACAAGCTGTTTACACTTCTCCAAACCGCAATGAAGGAACTGAGGGTGCGGACTCCTCCGCCAAGCTCCCCGTTTCTCCAAAGACTCCGTCGCCTGTCGCTGCCACCGCCGCAACCGCCGAGGTGCAGCATGGGTAAGGTCACTGGCTTTCTGGAGAACTACCTGGGCTTACGTGGCGGCGGAGCGCTTTGCAATGAGTTCATTCGCTTGCCGATTCAGATGATCGATCGGTTGCCGGCCGGGACGCCGCGCTGGGGCGTCAAGCACAAGCAGGCGATGCGCAGCTACTACAAGCGCAACATCGTCGTGATGGGGCCCACGCAGCACATTCCCATGGCCGATGCGCGGGTTACGCTCGACCCCGAAGTGCGCGACAAATGGGGAATGCCGGTGGCGCGCATCTCCGGCAACGTGCACCCGCACACCTTTGATATCGGCATCGTCCAGGCCAAACGCGCGGAAGCATGGCTCAAGGAGGCGGGCGCTATCAGCACCATCCTGA
>CAVXPR010000009.1:0-4682 GCA_963763585.1 uncultured Acidobacteriaceae bacterium
CCGAGCGGAGCGTTGTGTCTCGGCGGAATCAGGAGGGTGGGGTGAGTTGAGGCTGGAATTGAGCTTTGCCTGCCGGCAGGAGGACGATTTTGAGTTGGCCTTGCTGGCGCTCGGCGAGCGTTGGGCCGGCGATCTGGACTTGCTTTTGGTCGGGACCCGTGTAGGTGATTTTGAGCGGTCCGCTGTCGCGGACTTGAAAGCGGTAGTGGTAGGTCGCTCCTGAGGCAAGGTGGTCTGCGCCGAAGCTGGCGCTGGGGTAGTCGACTTCAAGAAGCTGAATGTCGGCACCGGTGCGGTTCTCGATGGTGGCGTCGATGTGGTAGGAGTGGCAGGCGGCAAGGAGGACGATGGGTGCAGACGCAATCGCAAGAAGCAATCGAGGGAAAACGCCGGAGCGGTGGTGGTTCACCTTCATCAAGGCATTCCCTCGGGGGCTAAAGCCCTTCTTATTCTGCGAAGCTTTAAGTACGGGCTGAAGCCCGTACCCTTCAACTAAAATCCGCGCCCTTCTACTGAAGCCCATACTTTTCAGGGCAATCGTCACTGGCCTGTAGTTTTTTCTGGCGCGGGCTGTTCTTGATTCCTTTGCGCCTGTTGTGGGGTCGATTTGGCGAAATCTTTTTCAAGGCGGTCGAGGCGCTTGAGCAACTCGGGAAGGCGCTGGAAGATGGCCACGGCGCGCAGCCAGATACGATTGTCAAAGCCGGGTGAGCCGGAGATCATTTTGCCGGGCGGGACGTCGTGTGAGACGGCGGATTGCGCGGTGAGAATGACGCCGTCGCCGACGGTGCAATGGCCGGCGATTCCGACCTGGCCGGCGAGAATCACGTTATTGCCGATGATGGACGAGCCGGCGAGGCCGGTTTGCGCGCAGATGAGCGAGTCGTTGCCGACGCGCGATCCGTGGCCGACCTGAACGAGATTGTCGACTTTGGTGCCGTCGCCGATTTCCGTCGCCCCTACTGTCGCGCGGTCGATGGTGGCGTTGGCCTGCACGTCGACGCGATTACCGATGCGGACGGGGCCGGATTGCGGGATTTTTTCCCAGTGGCCCTGCTCGTTTTTGGAGAAACCGAAGCCGTCGCCGCCGATGATGACGCCGTTTTCGAGCGTGACGTGGTCGCCGAGAATGCAGTTTTCGCGGACGACCGCATGTGCGTGCGCGAAGAAGTGGCTTCCGACTTGAACTCCGGGATAAAGCACAACGTGAGGCAGGATGGTGGCGTTCTGGCCGATGCGAACGTTGGGGCCGACGACGACGTACGCGCCAATGTGTGCGTCTTTGCCGATGACGGCCGTGGGATCGATGACGGCGGTGGGATGAATGCCGGGTGCGTAAGTGGGCGGCTGATAGAAGAGGCCGAGCGCGCGCGAGAAGGCGTGATAGGGGTTCTTGATGCGCAGGGTTGCTGCGGAGATTTCCTGGAAGTCAGGCTCGACGAGGACAGCTGCGGCGTGCGTGGAGCGGGCGAGCGCGGTGTAGCGCACGTTGGCGACGAAGGTGATTTCGGTGGGGCCGGCTTCCTCAATGCCTTTGACGCCGGTAATTTCGAGATCGGGGTTGCCGCGGAGTTCCGCGCCAAGCTGCGTTGCCAATTCGCCGAGCTTCATTGAGGAGATTGTAATGGAGCGGGGGGATGGGCACATCATCCATGCGGTTAGAGTCGCCTGTAACCCGGATTGGGCCGCCACGTCATTCCGAGAAGCCTGTGATCTCGCAAGGCCATGCGGTCTTATCCGGTAGAAGCACGTAATAGTCCTGGAAGAGAATTTCGTCGCCGCCCGCACGAGGCTTTTTGGGAAGCATAGCCCGATATTCCCCCGGGGTGAGAAGGAGCGATTGACGCTTATCGACACCACCGAACAGCTCAACTTTCTTTCCGCTCAGGATTGCGTCCACATAAACTCCCTCACCGCACGCAGAATTGACCCCAATCGTAGCGCACGGTCGGAAATGTGTCGCAGAAATATGGACGTTGATGGTGTAGTCGTTCGGATTTTGATCTACAGGATATTGTCCGGGTCGGTACTTTCCTTGCGCGAGGGCTAGTGGGCACCAAAACAGGATAGGTAGGACGAATGATCTTTTCATTGCTGGTCTCCTCCTTTTGAAGCAGCCATTGTTCACGAGGGTTTCCGCGGCATTAATGACGCGTTTACCAGACTAAATCCGATGCATCGCATTTTACAGAAACATTGTGATCGATTGATCGCCTTTGTCAGATTTTCGCTGAAGGGCATGTACGCTTGCATCAACAACCGATGGCTATTTCGCAGGCGGTGCGGGATCGGCGACGGCGGTTTGTGGCGGGGCTTGCAGCGTGTGTGCGGCGGACTGCGCGGCGTCGAGGGTTGCGCCGGGGATGATGCCGAGAGCAAGTGTGGCAATCGACGGCCATGGCAATCGCGGCACGAACCGCAATCCCGACTTCTGGGCGGGGAGGAGTTGCTTTGGCTGGGTCGGGCTTTTGGGCAGCGACCACTACGAGGCGAAGGTAATACGCGGCAGCCAAGCCTGAGTTGAGGAGGCCGATGATTGCGAGCCAGATGGCTCCGCCGCCGACTGCGGCTGAGAAGGAGTAGAACTTGCCGAAGAAGCCGCCGGTGAAGGGAACTCCGATGAGCGAGATGAGGAAGAAGATGAGCAGGCTGCCGAGGAGCGGGGAGCGATAGACGAGGCCGCGGTAGTCGTCGATGAGGGAGAGCTGCTCCTCGTATCCGGCGACGAGGGTGACGACGGCGAAGATGCCGACGTTCATGGCGGCGTAGGCGGCTATGTAAAAGGCAGCGGCGGCGATGCCGGGTTCGCTCAGTCCGTTCTGATTGCTGAGGCCGGCGAAGGCCGCGAGCAGGTAGCCGGCGTGCGCGATGGCGGAGTAGGCGAGCATGCGTTTCACGTTCTGCTGGCGGAGGGCGGCGAGGTTGCCGACGGTCATGGAGAGGACGGCGACGATCCAGAGCAGAGGCGCCCAGAGATAGTGGAGATTGGGTAGCATCTCGTAGACGACGCGGAGGAGCAGCGCGAAGGCGGCGGCTTTGGGCGCGGTCGAGAGCAAGGCGACGACGGGCGAGGGCGCGCCTTCGTAGACGTCAGGAGTCCAGACGTGGAAGGGCGCGGCGGAGACTTTGAAGAGAATGCCGACGAGCATGAGCGCGAGTGCGGCGATGATGAGCGTTTGATTTTGCGCGGCGGGAGCGAGCGTGGCGATCTGGTAGATCTGCGTGGTTCCGGTAGCGCCGAAGATGAGCGCGATTCCGTAGAGCAGGAATGCGGTGGCGAAGGAGCCGAGCAGGAAGTATTTGATGGCGGCTTCAGGGCCGCGGCCGGTGTGCTTGCGCCAGCCGGCGAGGATGTAGGTGGAGATGGAAGAGATTTCGAGGGCGACGAAGACGACGAGGAGTTCGACGGCCGAGGTGAGCAGGCACATTCCGACTGCGCCGAAGGCAATGAGGGCGTAGAACTCGCCTTGATGATGGGTGTGCTCGGGGAGCGTGTCGAGCGAGAGCAGCAGCGCCACGAGAACGATGCCGCAGATGAGGACGTGGAAGAAGACGGTGAAGGCGCTGGTTTCGACGGTAGAGTAGAAGCCGGTTCCTTCAGGCAGCCCGAGCTGCCACAGGCTTGCCCAGATGGCGATGGTGGTTCCCATGGCGGCCACCCAGCCGAGCATGCGGCGCGGCAATGCGGGCGGAAGCGAGGCATCAATGAGCATGACGACGACGCCGGTCAGGGTGAGGATGACCTCGGGGAGGATGCGGTAGATGTCGGGAACTGGATTCACCGCGGGGCCTCCGCGCCCGGCAGGGGCAGATGGTTATTAGCGCCGGCGTTGGAAAAAGCAACAGCAGGTCCTTCGACTCCCTGCGCTACGCTCCGGTCGCTCAGGATGACAGCTTTTGTAGCAGGTCCTTCGACTCCCTGCGCTACGCTCCGGTCGCTCAGGATGACAGCTTTTGTAGCAGGTCCTTCGACTCCCTGCGCTACGCTCCAGTCGCTCAGGATGACAGCTTTTGTAGCAGGTCCTTCGACTGCGGCTGCTGCGCGGCCTCCGCTCAGGATGACAGAGGTTTGGGGGGTGGGAGTTGGTTTTTGCGAGGCCTGCTGGGGCGAAGCTTGCTGTTGCGAAGCCTCTTGCGGCGGATGGACGCCGATGCGGATGGTGTTGAGCCAGAGATTCGGCGCGACGCCCATCACGAGCATGAGGATAACGAGCGGCGTGAGAATGGCGAGCTCGCCGAAGCGGAGATCGGCTGAAGGTTTGGATGCGGTGAGCGTGGATTCGGGTCCGTAGAAGATTTTTTGCACGAGCGAGAGCATGTAGGCAGCGCCGAGGATGACGGCGACCGTTGCGGCGACGGCCCAGGGGCGGCTGACTCCGGCGAATGTGCTGGAGAGGATGATGAATTCGCCGATGAAGCCCGAGAGCATGGGCAGGCCGATCATTGCGAGCGAGGCGATGACAAAGTAGGTGGCTGCGCGGGGAAGTTTTGCGGCGAGGCCGCCGTAGGAATCGATGAGGCTGGTGGCGTAGCGGAGCTCGAGCGCACCAAGGAGCAGGAAAAGCGCGCCGTCGACCACGCCGTGGGAGAGGATTTGAAAGACGCCGCCGGCCCAGCCGAGGAATGTGAGGCCGTAGATGGCGAGGACGATGAGCGATAGATGGCTGAGGGCGGCGAAGGCC
>CAVXPR010000010.1:0-116845 GCA_963763585.1 uncultured Acidobacteriaceae bacterium
GCACGCGCACTTCGTAGTTCAATCCGGATTGGCGCGCGGCCTCAACCACCTTGAGCGAGTACTCCAGCGGAAATGTGAGGTCGTATTTTGCGTAGACCAGCAAACGCGTTTCCGCGGGCCGCCTGCTTCCGGCCTGGCAAATTTTGTGTAGTAGCTGATCGGGCTGACGGTGGCCCACAAATCGCGCAGTCGATCTTGCGTCAACCCTGCTGCAGCAACTGCCTCGCGAATGTGCCGCGTGCTCTGCCCTGCCCACACCACGTCGCCAAACGCCGTCGACGCGTGGTTGAACGCGTTCACGCGCAGCCGCGCATCGTGCGCGCTGGCCAGATATCCGTAGCAGGAACCGAGGCTCGTTCCCAGCACGCCGAAGTGCTCATAGCCCTGCTCCTCGAGCCAGTCGAGGCAGCAGCGAATATCAACCACCGCCTGGCGGCAGGCAGAAATCGTGCGGCCGACGTTCGCGCTCACCGCATAGTCTGACCGCTCAAGCTCCGCGGGACGACGAATGTCGTGGTAGGGCTTCGAGAGCCGCAGCGCCGAGACGCCCATGCGGTTGAAGATCGTGCACAGCGAGTTGTGGCTAAATCCGTCCGCGTTCCACTGCGGCATCACCACAATCGCCTGTTTGGGCCGCGCCGGATCTTTGTGCGCGGGAGCCGGAAACCAGCGCGCATTCACCAGGTCGTTCTCCGGGTAGGGCGTGCGCTCCGGCGAAGTGAAAGCGCAAATACTGAGCCTTGGGAATCTTTCCTTCTGCGGCCTGCTGCTTCAGCTCCGCATCTTGCGCAAGCGTTTCAGGCCGCACGTTGGTAGGAAAAAGCTGCGGATGGCGCTCTTCCAATCGGAAATCCGTTGGGCGCTCATAGCCAAAAAATAGGTCGCTGTGGCGAATCAGAAGCTCGTTGATTTGGAGCATCGCGGCTTCGGCAGCCGCAGGGTCGCGAGCGATTTCAGGATCGGGAACAGCGTCGCCAAAGCCGTGCGCTTCAAGAAACGGAGCGACCCACTCAAAGCCCCACTCCAATGGCCGCACCACGCGATTTTCGTCGCGTGTAGTTAGCCGCGTCTCCCACGCGTACATTTTTCGCGCATACCAGCCGGTCAGCATCGATCTTTTTCAATTTTATCAGTGGATTTCGTCCAAGATTTTCGAGGGAAATGCGGCTCTTTCCGCGGGAAAATGCGTCCGCCGGCGTGAATGATCTCTATGCCGATGCCGTTCTGTTCGCGCGCGATTTCGCAATCTGCGCCGCGATGAGCCAGCCCGCGCTTAGCAGCGTGATCAGAGCGATGATTCCCTGCGAGATGACGCAATAAAGGCACCAGACCTCGAGAACTTTGTCCTCGATGAAGGTGAGATGGAGCGCGAAGCCCATGCCGATCAGGGCTGCGATGAAGACCAGAGCGCGCCGCCGCGCCAGCGCGAGAACCCCGAGCAAAAGATAGCCCGCAATCCCGATGGCCGCTACAGGGACCTCGTGGACTACCGGGACGTCGTGGATCACGGCGAACGAGCTGTGGTTCACGATGCCGCAATCCCAGTGATCGTTAATAGAGCAAGGCTCGGTGCCAGTATCGTAGTGCACCTTGAGCGCGAGCGCGGAAACCACAATACCGGCGAGGGCGAGGATGATAAGAAGTGGGCGCATAGCTGCACAGCAATTCTATCGGATGCGAGCCGCCAGCCAAAGCCGGTCGCCGGTCGCCTTGAAGGGTACGGGCTTCAGCCCGTACATAAGCCCAACAAATTAGATTCGGGCTTTAGCCCGTGAGGGAATGCTTCTCAAAAGTGACCCGCTACTCGCGAACCACCAGCGATTACGATGGACCCATGCCCGGATTCTCGCCCGGCCCCAACATCGGACAAACGACCGCAGCGCAAACCGGCCGACGGATTGCCTTCTTCGGCGGAAGTTTTGACCCGCCGCATTTGGGTCATCTGGCCGTTGCGCGTGCGGCCCGCGATGCGTTCCATCTGGATACAGTGCTGTTCGCCCCCGTGGGCGCGCAGCCGCTCAAGCCTGAGGGTTCGTCCGCGAGCTTCGATGACCGCCTGGCCATGACGCGGCTGGCCATTGCAGCCGAGCCTGGGTTCGCCGTTTCGCTTGTCGACGGGCCAAACTTTTCAGCCGCGGGCGATGCCCTGCCGAATTACACGATCGACACGCTCAATGCCCTCCGCGCCGAATTCAAGCCTGACTGCGTACTCTACTGCCTGATGGGCGCTGACTCGTTTTTCGGCCTTCGGCAGTGGCATCACGCCCCGGAGATTCCCTTCGCGGCCGCCTTGGTCGTGGCCTCGCGGCCAGGCCAGTCTCTTAGCGGATTGCAGGCCGCGCTGCCGCAAGGGCTTACTCTTGAGCCGGCACAGGCTGGCGATCAAAACGAATCTAAACCAGGCGAATCCAGCCCAATCGAGTCCGGACCAGGTAAATCCGCAATCGAAGTTCGCGCCTTCAGCCTCGCAAATCCCGCAGGAGAACGCGCGCCATTTTATTTGCTGCCCGGGCTGGATGTAGAAATCAGCGGAACAGAAATTCGGACTCAGATACGCAACAGCTCTCGCGGCGAAACTGCAACCCGCAGCCTGCTGCCAGCGGCGGTTCGTGACTACATTGTGCGGAACGGCCTTTACGGCGGCTAAGTCGAATGCGTGTCGCGCCGCGGGCGCTCGGCACCGTGAGCCCAGTAACCGCTGCCAACCCGCAACTTGCTACCTGTCGAATCGACAGGCTACGATGAGCCAATCTATGATGAGCATGGAGAAACTTACTCAGGCATGAATATCTCGCAGGCGCAGAAACAGACGCGCACAATGGTCCAGACCGCAGCCGCGGTTTGTGAAGAAAAGAAGGGCCAGCACACCCGCATCCTCGAGCTCGATCCTGTCGACTCTGGCCTCTCAGACTTTTTTCTCGTCACCTCAGCCAGCAACCAGCGGCAGGCCATCGCCATTGCCGATGAGATCGAGCTGCGGCTGAAACACAACTTCGGCGCCTATCCCAACTCGGTTGAAGGCCGGCGCAACGGCGAGTGGATTCTGCTCGACTACGTCGACTTTGTAATCCACGTGTTTCTCGATGAAAAGCGCGCCTTCTACGACATTGAGCGGCTGCGCAAATCGGCGCGTCCACTGACGCCCGCCGAGTTCGATGCTGAGCTGACGGCCACGCTGGCCGAGAAGACCCGCGCTGTGCGTAGCAAGACTGCCGCTGCGCCAACCCCGACGGCGAAACGGCCCGCAAAGGCGAAAAAGGTCGCCGCCCCAAAGAAAGCGCCGCCGGTAAAGGCCCGAAAAGCCACGGCGACAAAAAAGCCAGCCGCGAAACCCGCCCCCAAAAAACGCGTCAGCAAGAAGCACTAAGGCCTGCGCCGAATCATCGCCGAATGATCATCGATAAAAACGAAGGGCGCCTTTTTATAGGCGCCCTTCGTGTTTCAACTCTGCGTTAAGGGTTAGAAGTTGATCTTCAACGCGAACTGACCGAAACGCCGTTCGTCATTCGCGCCACCGTTGTTTCCAATGCCACCCTTTGCCGCCTGGATCACGCCGCCCTCGGCAGCGATATCGTTGTTGCCCTCGAGCAGGTACAGGTTGTGGTGGTTGAAGAGATTGAACGCCTCGGCACGAAATTCGACGTTCAGGTTCTCGTGGATCGGGAACGTCTTGGAGACGTCCATGTCATAGTCCCAATAGCCGGGACCACGGAAGCTGTTGCGCCGTGACATGTTCGCTGGCCACGGGCCCCAATCGGAGATGCCCCCGAGAGCCGCGTTGCCCCAAGAGTTTGCGGCCGGCAGCGTTCCGATATTGTAGGTGTTGTCGCCGCCCCCATTTATGCCAGACGGAATCGACTTGAACAGCTTGTTCCCGACCGTTCCAACAGGAGTGTAGCGCGCAACGTTGTAGCCGGTCCCGTTATTGGTCGAATCGAAGTAGGTGAACGGAGTGCCCGAGTGCACGATGTAAATGCCTCCCGCTTGCCATCCTCCGAGCGCTTCGCCCAGTAGATTGCTTTGGTTCTTGAAAAACGGCTCTGTGTAAACCGGCGCCACGGCCAGCCGGTGCCGAACATCCAGATCGCCGCTTCCCCAGTCCAGTGACGGATTGTAGGGGTTGGTGTAACCAAGGCTGAATGCGTTGTTGCTCTCTGAGAACGTCGTGCTCAGATCGTCCAATTGATGCGCGTAAGTGTAGTTCGCGGTAATGCCGAAACCGCTGTGGTACAGATTTGAAGACTCGAACTGCGCGTTGAAGCCTTCGTAATGCGAGGCGCCATCGGAGCCGCGGTTGTTCGCGTTGGAATACTGATTGTTCAGGCGGGTCAGAGCTGAGTTCCCGCTGACGGGGTCAGTGTACGGATCGCCGAGCAGCACATTGCCTCCGCCCAGGCCGTTGAAGTTCTTGATGTCGTAAAGGTGGACGCCGTGGGCTCCCACATATTGCAGTGACACCATCGTGCTCGTCGCCAATTGGTGCTCCAGGGCCAGGCTCCAGAATTGCGTCTGCGCCGTGCGAATGTTCTGGTCCACCCAGCGCAGGCTGGTCGGCGGCAGGCAGGCCGCTGGATAGCAGAGTGATGTCAAAGGCGCGCTCGTTCCCGCAAGCGGGCCCGCGTTCGAGTTCGTAACCGGCGTGTTGTTGATGACGACCACGGCATAATTCGGTGGATTCTGGATCACGTTGAACGTCACATTGCCGAAGTTGCGCTCATAGGCAATGCCGAGCCCGCCGCGAATTGAATCTTTCCCGTTGCCGAAGACGTCATAGGCAAAACCGACGCGGGGTGAGATGTCACCGTAGCTCGGCTTCCACAAGCCTCCAATAGGGCTATGGGGAGTCGTAAAGACAGAGCCATTGCGGGTTCTCGCTCCGATGCTCGAACCGCTCCCATAGTAGTAATTCGAGTCCAGGTTGTGGTTGTCGTTATGCTGCACGCCGTAGTATTCGTACCGCACGCCCAGATCCAGGGTCAGCTTGGGCATGATCTTCCAGGAATCCTGTCCGTATCCCGCCCATTCCTCGAAGCGCTCGCTGCGCGCGAAGCTCGGCGCGCTCGCGGGCAGCGTAATGGAACATCCTGCCGTCGGTGTGTACACCCCTGTGTATGGATTCTTGACGCAAGGCAGAGCGCCCTTCGGATTCACCGCGGCTTCAAACTCATACATGTTGTTGCCCTCATTAAGTTGCTGAAGGCCCGCTGTGCGGTTGATGCCCAGCTGCTCGGTCGCCTGAGCGTAGGCTCCGTACGCGTTGTTGTCCTGGATGTATACCAGTTGCGCTCCGGCCTGGATCGAGTGCTTGGCCTTTACCAGGTTCACATCCTGGTTGATCTGTGAAGTGTCCTGTGGGCCGCCATACGGCAGGCCGCCGTTTGCCGGGTTGGTGTCATAAAAGCCGGGGAGCTGAATCAGCGTGCCCGTGCCCGGAATGGTCGCGTTTGTAGCCACATCCAGCGTCGGCACATTCTGCAGTGCTGTGTTGTAGGAGTCGAATGTATTGAACCGGCTGAAGCTCAGTTTGGTGCTTGTGGCAAACGACGGCGTGAACTCGTGCGAGAGGCTGTAAATATACGCTTGATTGTTCTCCGTCGAACCGACATCGTACTTTGCATAGGGCGAAGCAAACCCGCCGCCCGTCTGGTCGACTTCCTTGTAGGTAACGTAGCGGAAAAACATCTGCGTCTTGTCGCTCAGGTTGTAATCGCCCCGTCCGACCACGTTGTAGGTGTTCTGTGGAACACCGCCGCCGGCATTCGTCGGCGCCGTGTAGGTAACGATGCCGAAGACAGGCGTGGTGTCCGTGATGCCCGGCAACAGGCCCGCAGGCAGTGGGGTGCCGTACACCTGATCTGCTGTGTAAGTCTGCGTAAAGGTAGTCGGAGCACCTGCGCCGTAAGTAGAGAAGTAGCTTTGGATATTTGGAGCGGAGGCAGCCAGGAACTGCGGCGTGGGAATGCCGGCCGTGATGACGGCGGAACTGCGAACGCGGATCCACTCGCCAGTTCCCTCAAAGAAGAGCTTGTTCTTGACCACAGGGCCAGCTACCTCTGCACCGAACTGGTTGCGTGTGTAGATGCCCTTCGGGTTCCCTTCCTGATCGTTGGTCTCTGTATTTGAAGTGAAAGCCGAAATGCGGTTGAACTCCCAGGCATCGCCGTGAAAGGCGTTGGACCCGGCCTTGGTGGTCACGCTGACAATGCCGCCCGAGGCGCGGCCGAATTGGGCCTCGTAGTCGCTTGTTGTAACGCGAAACTCCTGGACCGCGTCCACCGGAACAAAGATTCCAATGCCATCGCTGAACACGCTGATATTTTCAACGCCGTCGAGCAGAATCTCGGTGCCAGTGGAGCGCTGGCCGTTGATGTTGAATCCTACGCCGCGCGTGGTGGAGTTCTGCGAGTTCGTATCCACAGCTCCAGTGCTGCTGCCCGAATTGCTGCCATCTCCATTTGAGATGTTTCCGGCGATCGCGACGAAGTCATACGGGTTGCGCGTCAGGCTGGGCAGCTGCTGAACCTGCTCGGAGTTCACAACCTGCGAGAGCTCCTGGGTCTGCGTGTTGATCTGTGTTCCGCCTTCACCGACCACTTCCACTTCAGTGGTGGCGCCGCTCACTGAGAGCTTGGCATCCAGCGTCAACCGGCTGCCGACCGTTACCTCAACCTTGGCGACGTATGGCTTGAAGTTGCCTGAGTTGATCGTGACTTGGTAAACAGCAGGTTCAAGGCCGGTGATAAGGTAAGCGCCCGTTGAAGAAGAAACGGTGTTGCGCATCGAATTCGTGCCCACGTTCATGGCCGCTACTGTGGCCCCGGGGACCGCGGCGCCCGACTGGTCTATTACCGTTCCGGAGATCTGGCCGGTTTCCAACTGGGCCCGGGCAACTGTGCCGCAGACCGAGGTGAGGGCGAAAAGGCCCAAAACAGCAAAAGCAAAGGCTGAAAAACGATTACCAACCTTGAGCGACGCTGCTATCTGAAGATTCGATGGTGTTATCTGAGAAACTGATCGAAATTGCCGCGGAAACAGCCTCATAGATGTCCTCCAGTGTCGGTCTGATTTTGAGAAGCCTTAGGGTTGAATCCTCACCATCCGGGTTGGGCGCTTTGGGTGACTTGATGGGAAGGCAAGTCAGGTCTCGGAAATTGATAGAAACAAACAAGAAGTACGACTACCAAAAAATTCCACACGACTGCGCACACCTGCGAGCTATGCTCGTTGGATTCGAAGCCAGTGATATTGCGGTATTCTTTGGGGTTATCAGAGCATTTCGCGTGCCAATTGGATCAGAAGGAGCTAATATGCTCAACAAATTGAAAAGAAATGACATTTAAGTCTTCGGGCTAACCCGAAAGTGTTAATAAAATATGAAAACACGTAGCTCATAACCATAATATTGCAATAAATGTACATCAGATCGAGACCATCTACTCCCGAGTCTCAATCAATCGCATCCCCGAAAAGCCTACCTGCGGGCTCCGGGTCCCTGGGATCTTGAGGTTCTTGCCGCAGCCTGCGCCGCTCAAACGTCTGGCTAATCTGTCCAGGCCGGCGCGCCGGCCGAGCGGGCGTCCTTATCTTTCCTCGCGAGCAAAAGAAAGGGCGTCCCTGTCGGGGCGCCCTTTGTGTTTCGGAATGAAACCCGAGCCAGTTTTTAGAAGCGGATTCTCGCAACCAGCTGCACCGTGCGTCCGCCCTTCGGATCGCCGTTGTAGTCAGCCGATGCCCTTACCGCAGTGACGGTTCCGAAGAAGGGGCCGTCGGTGTAGTTGCCGTCAGGGTTGTCGAAGTTGGCGTGGTTGAACGCGTTCGCGGCCTGCATCATGATCTGAATTGCCCGCGTACCGTCGCCGCCCAGCGGGAAGTACTTATACAAGCTGAGGTCGGAGTAGTTGAATCCGGGACCGTGGATAAGGCCGCGGCCTACGTTGCCAAAGGTGCCGAGCGCCTCTTGCGAGAACGAGCTGTTGCTGAAGTAGGTCCCTGATCCGGTGCTCTGGTAGTTCGAGCGAATGTTCTGCTTCGCAAGGTGGAAGTTGGTGGTGTTCGGAACGTCCGGGCAGGCGTAATAGCTGAACTCGTCGCAGAAGCCCGACCGGTAGGCGCCGAAGTCAGTAATGTCGACTGGGAAGCCGGTTTGGAAGACCGAGAACCCGGCGAAATGCCAGCTCCCCAGCGCTTCCTTCACAATTGCCTGATGGTTCATCGCGGCAAGCAGCGGAATGCCGTAATCGTAAGAGACCACAACGCGCTGGCGCGCATCGAAGTCCGAGCTGCCATAGCTCAGGTGATGGTACCCGGGAAAGTAATTCGTTCCGGGGCCATTAAAGCCTGAGCTTTCCAAGCCCGATGCGTCGTCGAGTGCATGGCTGTAGGTGTAGGCAAAGGTAAAGAACAGCCCGTGCCAGAGATTGTTGTTCACGCTGATCTGCAGGGAGTTGTAGTTTGAACTTCCCGCGGTGCCCAGCGTTCCCATGCTCAGGTATGCCGGGGCGCCCCCGAAAGTTACCGGCTCAGCAGTGTATTGCGGGAAGAACAAGTGAACCGCAGAAATACGGGCGACGCATGCAGGGTTTGCAAGGCACGCCGCTTGACCAGCCGTCGTGACCGGATCGCTTTCGTAGGCAACGGCGAGTTTATGCCCGACCGATCCCACATAGCCAATCTGAAGAATCATCGCGCTGGTGAGCTGGCGCTGGATATTCAGGTTGAAGTTGTAGCTGTAGGGCGCGGTGTAATTCTTTGCGATAGAGCTGGTGTCCTGCTCCACATATTGATCCCAGTCGAGCGCGGCGCCTGCTGCCGGAGGCGTGTAGGGGAACGGGCTTGGCTCTGAGCAACCAGCGCAGCCAGTCACATCGGCAAAGGGATTAACGAAGCCGGGGCTGCCGCCAAAGTCAGCTGCGCCAAAGGAGTTGAGGAAGTTGGGCGTATCGCCCAGGTTCTGCAACTGGCCTTCTTCCGCGTCGCGGTTGAAGTACATTCCAAAGCCCGCGCGAACAGAAAACTTGTGCGCGCCGGAATCGCCAATGAGTCCATGCGGGCCGCTGGTGGGCGACCAGGCGAATCCAAAACGCGGTCCAAAGTGGTTGTACTTCGCGGTCGCGCCACCCGCTGTGTTGCAACCAGGGTCGCCGGGGAACAGAAGACCCGGAAATCCGCCCGGAAAGACCTTGGAAGTAGGGCCGCCGACCTGGAAGCAGGTGATGCCTTCGCCTTTGAACTGCTCGTTCTTGTTTGGCGTCTCCGCATCCCATGCGACGCCGTAGTTAACGGTCAGATCGCTTGATGCCTTCCAACTATCCTGCGCGTAGGCGTAGTCCTCATAGGCAAGCGTGTCGGTGAATCCGCCGGAGGTCTCCTGGTAGGTATCGGGGATGCCGAGCAGGAAGTCGATGCCGGGGTCGCCCGAGCTGTAAGTGCCGGCGCCATCGAACCCGAAGGAGCCCGCGTTATCGGCCGAGTAAGGATTGTTTACTCGGAACTGCTCGACAGAGGCGCCAAACTTCAGAGTGTGGTTATGCAAGACGCTCGTGTAGTTGTCGCCAAACGACAAGTTGGTATCTTTGCGGGGCTGCGGGCCCTCACGGCTAAAGCCCAGGCTGAACAAGCCATTGATATTCATGTACGGCACGCCGGAGAGCTTGTTATTCGGAAAGATGTCGAAGCCGACGCTGTTGGGAGAGGCCACCTTGGCCGGGTAAACCGCCGCGTAGTTGAAGCGGAAGTAGCCGGCGCGCAGCTCGTTCAGATTGTTGGCATTGAAGGTGTGGGTTTCAGTTCCAGAGAAGAGCTTGAAGTGCTCCGCGTTGATCTGGCCGAACCCCGGCAGATCGGAGCCGCCGAAACTCAGCGAGTCGGTTGTCGGGCTGGACTGGAAGACACCCGTGCCATAGAAACTATCCTTGCTGCCAAGGTGGTAGTCCGCGCGAAGAATGCCTTGATCGCCCGCGCCTGTATCGGCGGTGTTGAAGTTGTATAACGGCGCGAGGGCGGTGCCGGAGTTGCCGGACGGTACATACTGCTTTGCCAGGCCCAAGGCAACGCTATTGAAGCTGCTTGGCGCGATGTTAACCGCTGTGCCTGCGGGGAAGCAGTCTGTCCAGGCCAGGTAGGTTGTCCCGGGTCCGCACATCACTCCTGCGTATTCGCCGAGCCGGGGCCGGCAGTAATGTCGAACGGAATGTCATTGTCGGTCAGGCCGGCATTCAAGTTGGTATCGCCGTTGGCATCGTTGAACTCATTGCTGAAGTTTCCACCCGGATTCGATCCCGTGGGAAGAATTCCGCTTTGGAAGACCGCCGTCTGAGTGGTGGAGCCCGTGCGGTTGCGGAAGCCCTGATAGGCCACGAAGAGGAAGAGCTTATTTTTGATGATCGGGCCGCCGAGAGTGGCGCCATAAAGATTCTGATGGAAGGGCGGACGAACCTGGGAGAAGTAGTCTCCGTTGTTCATGAATGTGTCGCGGTAGAACTCTGAGCCGCTGCCATGCAGTTGGTTGGTGCCGGACTTGAGCACCTGATTAACAACCGAGCCGCCATTACGCGAGAACTCTGGATTCAACGTGCTGGTGATGATGTTTTCCTCGGCCAGCGCATCGGGATTGATGGTAAGACCCTCATCCTGAAGCGGGCCGTCGTTGTTGTCGATGCCGTCCACCAGGTAGGAATCGTCTGTGGTCTGGGCTCCATTCACAGAGAAAGCGCCGAACCGGTCAGAGGACTCCATCACGCCGGGAACCAGCTTCTCAAGCGATGCTGCGTCGCCGCCCAGCATCGGGAGATTCTCGATCTGTACAGCCTGCACAGTCTGTTCCAACTGCGTATTGGCCGTCTCAACCTGCATCGCCGTGGCTGTCACCTGGACGGTTTCCCCACCGCTGCCGGCGACCTTTAACGTGGCCAGCACTTCGCGGTTGTCGTTCGCGTTCAGTGTCAGTCCGCTCGCCACGAAGCTTTGAAAGCCCCCAGCCGAAACAGTGACAGTGTAAGGACCGCCCGCCTGCAAGTCGGTAAAGGTGAAATATCCAGTCTTGTTCGAGGTGGTATCTGTCGAAATGCCCGTGGCATTGTTCAGGGCTGTCACTTTGGCGTCTGGAACCACTGCGCCACTGGGATCGGTGACCGTACCGTGAATCGAAGCCGCGGTGACCTGGGCCATTGCAGCCGGGACGTTTACGAACGCGAGAGAACCAACTACCAAAAGGGTGACCGCCAAAATCGCAGTTTGAAACCGGAAAATCCGCATCCTATTTCCTCCAGAGACCTGGGAATCTTTCAATTAAAAAAGGGGAGCCCGAACTGCATGCTCGCTTCCCTTCTTGCTTGTTGAAGAACCACTCGATTCAGCAAACGCCGCAAAGTACCTCAATGCTGTGAATCGAGGAATGGATCGTACCGTCCTCGGCGCTTCGCGCTTAAACTAAAGCCCAAAGCCGTGCACACAAGAAACAAATCCTTGTGGATATGTTTGCACGCAGGGGGCCATTCGTCCCAGAGCCTCCACTAGCACCTTGTTAACAGATAATAAAGAGGTTGTACCTCACATTTTGGTGGTACATGCATCTGGCCCCTTCGATCCTGTGATCGTCCCTATGATTATTCATATATTTCTATATGAATAATCCAAAATGCAGGCGAAAGTTTCAGATTTTGATGGAGATGGCGGCGCATTCTCGAAGCGCCTTTTAAGGTATTCTCCTCACCATGCAGGTTACCCTCGCCCATATTGGTGCCCCGATGCGAAAACAGGACCCATACGAGGGGTTGGTCAGCGATTATCTCAAGCGTTGTGTTGGGGTTGCGCGGTGCGACAGCCAATCGTTTCGCACCGAAGCGGCCCTTTTTGACTGGCTCGGCAAGCAAAAGGGCCGCACCGAGCCGGTTGTTCTGCTTTTAGATGGGCGCGGCCGGCAGATGAGCTCCGAGGCGTGGGCAGAGTGGCTCGGTGCACGCCGCGATGAGGGCTCCCAACACGTCGTCGTCGCCATCGGGCCTGCGGATGGATGGTCTGAGAATGTGCGAACCGAGGCCAAGCGCCGCAGTGGGCTGTTCTCGTTTGGGCCCATCACGCTCGCGCACCAACTGGCAAGGCTAGTGATGGCAGAGCAGCTTTACCGCGCATGTACAATTCTCACGGGTCATCCGTATCACAAGGGGCATTGAAGAAAGACAGCTCGCAGTTCGTAGTTCACAGAACAAGCCAGGACCCCGGCGGGGACAGGCGCGGTCCTGAGCAACTGCGAACTATGAACTAAGAACTGTGAACTGAAATGGCAGAAACGCGCAAAGGCCTCATCCTCATCAACACCGGCCCCGGCAAAGGCAAAACCACAGCCGCTCTGGGCACGGCCTTGCGCGCCGTCGGATGCGGCATGAAGGTGCTCGTGCTCCAGTTCATCAAAGGCTCGTGGCACTACGGCGAGCTGGATGCAGCAGAGACTCTCGGCCCAAAGTTCACCGGCAATTTTGTGATTCGGCAGATGGGCCGCGGCTTTGTGAAGATCGGCGGCGCCGAAGCGGACCCTGAAGACATTCGCCTGGTGCAGGCAGCCTGGAATGAGGCACACGCCGCGATCGACTCTGGCGAATGGGACCTGGTGGTGCTCGACGAGATCAACTACGCCATCAGCTACGGAATGCTCGATCCTGCCGAGGTGGCCGAGGCCCTGAAAGCGAAGCCGGAGATGGTGCATGTGATCCTGACCGGGCGCAATGCCCATCCCTTATTGGTGGAATTGGCCGACACCGTCACCGAGATGCGCGAAGTAAAGCACGCATACCAGAAGGGCATTCTCGCGCAGCGCGGTATCGAGTATTGAGGAGGAGTTGTGGCGGAAGCCAAGCACCATCGCTGGGCCGACATCGAGCCTGAG
Organism: uncultured Acidobacteriaceae bacterium; assembly: GCA_963763585.1. Classification (GTDB taxonomy): domain Bacteria; phylum Acidobacteriota; class Terriglobia; order Terriglobales; family Acidobacteriaceae; genus Telmatobacter. The sequence goes on from CAVXPR010000010.1 coordinate 12,881, forward strand.
CCGTTGAACCCGCTCATCACCCGCCAATATCTCGTGGGCACAAACACGATGCTTGCGCGAATCGTGCTCAAAAAAGGCGCGCAGGTGCCCACGCATCATCACTTTCACGAGCAGATTAGTCACGTTATTGAGGGCGCGCTGAACTTCGCGATCGACGGCAAGCAAATTATCGTGCACGCGGGCGAGATTCTCACTATTCCGCCGGATGTTCCGCACGAAGTAATCGCGCTTGAAGACTCTGTGGCGCTCGACATCTTCAATCCGCCGCGCCAGGACTGGATCGACGGCGACGACGCCTATCTGCGTGGTGTAACGGAAAAGTAGTCGGCTTGAAAGGCGTTGCTTGGCATTGAATGGGGGGCGTTCAATGCGGCCGGGCCCAGTTCCCGTCGCCGGTTTGCATTCGCCCAAGCGCCTCGCCAAGAATCAGTGCCGTGCCAGCGAACAAAAGTGTGTCGAAAATATAATCGATCGCCTCGACGACCTGGTCGGTTCCATGAGCTGGCCCAAGCATCGGCAAATAAAGAAAAATCTCCGTCACCACCAGCGCGATCCCCAGCCACGCCGCCGCCTGCCGCGCTTTTCGGTTTGCCACGATCAATAATCCTGCCACCACCAGCACTGTGCCCATCGAGTATCCCCACAACCGAGGCGCAGGCACCCACGCCGCCGTCAGTTTTTCCAGCGGTACGCCCGGCAGAAATCCCGGATGCAGCCAATGTTCAACGCCATAAAAAACCGCCGTCACTCCGATAACGACGCGGCACGGCGTTACCAGCAACCTGAGCCAGGAATCGAGTCCTGACCTGCGCGCCCCCATGCTGCCGGAAAGCGCCAACAGCCCGCAACCGAATACCGCCTCGCGCGCAACCAGCGTAAACGCAAATCGATCGTGCTGCCCGCCGGCCACCGCTGGAATATCCAGCATCCCCACAAATAACAAAAACATGGCGCCACAGAGCAAACTCGACCAGCGCACAAACCGGTCGAAGATCAGGCTAAGCGCCGTTGCGATCAGTCCGAAGCCGACGAAGTAAACCCAGAACAATGGCCACGGCAAATACGTGGGAATCATCCCCATCAGCCCGTTTGCCGCAGCCAGGTGCAGCGCGCCAAAGGTCGCCAGAGGCGCTGCCACAAAAACCCGCCCCAGCGCGATCGCTCTGTCAGTCAACGAACCGTGAGTCAGCCCATCGCGGCGCGCTACCACACCGGCCACAATCACAAGCACTCCCGCGGTGCTCATCGAAACTACTGTGCGCGAGATCTCAAACATGAACTGTCCGCCGGATCCGAATTTTGAGCTTCTGCAATATGCCGACCAATTTACATGATTCCATGTGGCCTTAACATCCCATAGCTGCAGGACCCACAGTTCCAGGACTCGATCGACCTCGACCTTGTGTATCTGCGGGGTAGCAAAGTTTAGGCCAGTTCCTCACCGCTTCCTCATATAGACCGTTCCCTTGAGAAAAAAGAGAGAAAATAAAACTGTGCCCGTGATTTTTCGTCGCCGCACGCCGCATTCTTCCCAAACGCTCACGCGAGGTCGATCATGAGTCTCGAATTCCTCTTCAATTTGCTCACAAAAGTATGGCTCGTAGGAGAAGTTCTCATTCTCCTTTTCACAACCACGCGCAGGAGCGGCGGCAAGATTCAGGATAGAGGAACGCAGATCATTCTCTGGGTTGCAATCGTTGCGTCGTTCTCGATCGATGGCTGGATGCGCCACCTTTTCCAGCCGGACATGCCGGGTAGTTCCACTTGGCTGCGACCCACGGCCATTGTGATTTTGATTCTAGGGTTGGTAATTCGCGCTGTAGCACTCTTTACCTTGGGCAAAGCCTTCAGCGCCAATGTCGCCCTGCGCTCCGGCCAGAAACTAAACCGTAGCGGACTCTATCGCTTCGTCCGACATCCCTCCTATCTCGGCCTCGAGCTCATTCTCCTGGCTTGCGCGCTTCACGCGCGCAACTGGGCCTGCTTTGCCGTCGTCCTCATTCCGCCAACGCTGGCCCTGCTGTATCGCATTCACGTTGAGGAGACCGCGCTCCGCCTCGCCTTTGGAGCCGATTACGACGACTACAGCCGCAATACAAAGCGGCTGATTCCGGGAATCTACTAAGTTGTCTTTGGTTGCGGATTTTGCCGCAGTAACAGGTGCAGGGACGTAATTGAACGAGAGCCGCTGCTCCTGCCGCGCCATCCATTTACAATTGGGTTCGATATGTCGTGGTTTAAGCGCGAAGACGGCGAGTATTCTTCCGAAGCGGGCGGCCCCGCAGCGGAAAACGGACCCGATGCGGGTACCAGAAACGTCCGCACCGAGGGCCTCTGGGTCAAATGCCCCGGCTGCCGCCAACCCATTTATAAACAGGATCTTGAAGTCAACTTGCTGGTCTGCCCCAAATGCCAGCACCACTTCAAGCTCTCCGCGCGGGAGCGAATTGACACGCTCCTTGAGCCGGGCTACTCGCTGGTTGACGCTGGCCTGCGCTCTACCGATCCGCTGAACTTTACCGACGTCAAGTCTTACAAGCAGCGCCTGCGCAAGGCACGGCATGACACCGGCCTCGACGATGCCATTCTCAACGCGGTAGGCCAAATGGGCCCGCATGAAGTGGTGCTCAGCGCAATGGAGTATGCCTTCATCGGCGGGTCAATGGGAGCAGTAGTAGGTGAAACCATCGCACGCGCCGTGGACCGCGCTCGTGCCGCGCGGAAGCCGCTGATTGTCGTCACCGCTTCTGGGGGCGCGCGCATGATGGAGGGCGTTGTGAGCCTGATGCAGATGGCCAAAATCTCCACCGCGCTCGCGCAACTTGACGACGATCGCGTGCCCTATATTTGCGTCTTGACTGATCCCACCACCGGCGGCGTCACCGCCAGCTTCGCCATGCTGGGAGACCTGAATATCGCCGAGCCGGGCGCGCTGATCGGTTTCGCCGGCCCACGCGTCATCGAGCAGACCATCCGCCAAAAACTGCCAGAAGGTTTCCAGCGCTCAGAATTCCTGCTTGAAAAAGGATTTCTCGATGCAGTCGTGCATCGCCACGCCCTAAAGGCCTACCTGATCCGCGCCCTGAACTTCCTCAAAGCGCCCGCGGCAGCGTAACCTCAAGTTCCCTTTTCAATTTGATTTTTCTGCCGCTCGATTTTCCAGCCGCCTGATGTCCGTGCCGTCAGGATGGCTACAGGATCGCGCCCATATCGCATGCGCGCCCGCCCTAAAACCCCCACACCAGCCCCGTCGACACGCGGAAGAAGTTGTTGGGCAACCCCGGCGTCTTAATTGGAATGTTATCTTTCACGTCGTTGATCAGCTGATAATTGCTCCACTGAAATCCGCCGCTGACCCGAAACGCAATGCGCCGCGATATCGGCGTATCCAGGCCGCCGCCGAGCACCGTCGCGAACGATGCCGTTTCACCCGGAGCGCCATTGGGTCCCCAGTATCGGTTGACTCCGCCATCGCCGGCGAACCCCTCGAGAAATGCCGACTCGCGCCCGAATCGCCGCGTGAATTGTGCGCCGCCCATGATGGCGTACTCGTCTTCCTGCGCGCCCTGGTTCGTTCCGCGGTAGCTCGACACATCCACCTTGAATCGGATAAATCGCCACTGCGGGACGGCGATGGCTGCATCCCATCCGTTCAAAGCTTGGCGCTCTCCCGGCAATCCATTCGGTGAATTGCTGAGGAAAGCGTAGCCGCCATAAAGCTCAAATCGGGATGGCTTCTCAGACGCCGCATCGGTCTGAGCGTGTAGTCCAACGGCCGCGCAGAAAAACACTGGCAGCGCAAACAGCCTTAACAAAAAGGAGAGACGAGAGGTCATCAAGAGAAGCGCTCCCGCGAACAGATCAAATCAGACGCGCACGAATCAGATGCGCATGGGCATCAGCACGTAGCGATACTTGTACTCCGCCTCGGGGTCTTCGGGGCGCATCTGGCCAGCCGATTGCGCGTCTTTAAATTCCAGGCGAACTTCACCCGCGTTATCGAGCGCCTTGAGAAAGTCGAGAATGTAACCCGAGTTGAAGCCCACCGTGATGGCCTCTGACGAATACGGCGTATCGATGGTGTCTTCGCTCTCGCCCGATTCAGTTGAGTTCGCGCTTACCTTCAGCTCGTTGTCCTCGAGCTTCATCCTGATCGCGCCCGACCGCTCGTCGGCGAACTGCGCCACGCGCTGGATGGCAGCGGAGAGCTCGCTCGAGCGCACCACTGCAAACTTAGTGTTATCGCGCGGCATCACCGCCTCAAAGTTAGGGAACTGCCCGGTCAGCTTTCGGCTGCTCAGTGTGCGATGGCCCACGCGGAAGAACAGCGTGTGCTCATCGTCGGCAAACTCCACCTTCTCGGCTTCAGTGTTCGCCAATAGGATTTGCAGCTCCTGTAGCGCCTTGCGCGGAATCAGCACGCGCTTTTCGCCGCTGATGCCTTCAAGGCTCTCGCCCGGCTTTTCAACAAACGACAGCCGGTGGCCGTCTGTCGCAATCATCGCCAGCGACTCAGCCTTCAAAACCAGCAGCGCCCCGTTGAGCGTGTAGCGCGACTCTTCGTTCGAGATGGCGAAGATCGTGCGGGCAATCAGCGTGCGCAATGACACAAGCGGAATGCTCGTAACAGCGATCGATGGAAACTCGGGAACCTGCGGATAGTTGGCGCGCGCCATGCCGACCATCTTCGTGTTTGACCGGCCGCTCCTGATTTGCACCCAGTGGTTCTCAAGCAGCTTGATGGAAATGTCACCCTCTGGCAGCAGCTTGATGTAGTCGTAAAGTTTGCGCGCGGGAATCGTACATGAGCCAGCTTTTTTCACCTTGACAGCCGCGCTTGTGCGAATAGCCTGGTCTAGATCGGTCGCCGTAATGTTCAGGCGATCCCCGTCGGCCTCAAGCAGAAAGTTGGAGAGAATTGGGATCGTTGTCTTGCGCTCGACCACGTTCTGTGTCGCGGTAAGTTCCTTCACCAGATCCTGGCGGCTTACGGTAATCTCCATCGCTGCCCCCTCGGCCCCATTTTCGATCCCTGACCCGATCCCAGATCGCCCTTTTGGCTTCTCGACTTCAGCTTCCGCACTTGGCATTTCCCCACCCCAACTCGCCAAGCCGCGCCCTATGCCCTCACTCTATAACAACTTGCAGGTCACCGGAAGCGGCAGCTTTTCTTCCTCCCGATTGTAGTCATCCTGCGAACTCCATGCGCGTGGAAAACAAGGCTGATTCTGTGAATTCCATGGGGGGTAGCTTTTCTCATGCGCATTTCCTCGCGCTCGATCGAGCCCTTAGCTCGTCCCTCTCGGCAAGGGTTAATCGGCGCCCCTCACGGCCAGTTGCGATTAGGGGTTAGTAAAGTAGGAGAAGAAATAGATATAAAGCAGTAGTACCCGTAGTTATGCTCGGAAAAGTGGGAATCCGCGCAATGTAGCTTAGGCCAAGCGAGTTGATGGTCTGCTGCGTTTTCTAAATCTCCGCTGTGCAATTCTGGGCAATTGGATAATCGGTCACCATCATCGCAGTTGGTGTGGTCTTTTCCGCTCTTCCCACATCAACTTCAAAATCGCCTGTGGAATGTATTGACGTTGTGTGAACCCTGCGACCAAAGTCATACAGCGCAGCCGCTTGCGGCGGGCGCGTCTTGCACATTAGCCCCAGGTGCGCGGGTGCCCCATCCTAAACGCGTCTTTTGCGTTTAGGGTGGGAAAGCACAAACCCCAACCCCTCGCTCATCGGCCTCTTATACTTGATCTTTCATGCCCCGCGCAGCCACCACATCCGACACTCGAGTCCCACCTGACGCCACAGCCTCGTCCTATATGGCAGCGGTAGCTCAACTCAATTCTCTGGTGCCCGAGCTTTATGCGAGCGCTGAGCTGCCCCGCCGCAAGTTCTCAGTCGATGAGGTCAGAATCCTTCTCGATGCGCTCGGCAATCCCCACACTCATTTCCCAACCGTGCTGATTGCAGGAACCAACGGAAAAGGCTCAACCGCCTCAACCCTCGCTTCGGTCCTGACTGAAGCTGGCCAGCGTACAGGCCTTTACACATCGCCCCACCTTAAGCGGCCCAATGAACGCATCCGCATTGGGAGTCCAGAAACCCAATCTGACATCTCCGACGCCGATTTCGCCCGCCTCTACTTCCGCGTGCACGATGCCGGCCAGGAGTTGGTGCTCTCCTCGCGCCTGCCGCAACTGCCCAGCTACTTTGAGATTCTCACCGCGTTGGCCTTCCTCTATTTTGCCGAGAACAAAATCGACATTGCCGTTCTCGAAGTCGGCATGGGCGGCCGTCTCGACGCAACCAACGTCGTCGACCCGCTCCTCTCCATCGTCACCGACATCTCGCTCGACCACATGGAGTGGCTCGGCCCCACCATCACCGACATCGCCCGCGAGAAGGCCGGAATCCTGCGCCGCGGCGGAACTATGATCACTCTGCCGCAGCATCCCGAGGCAAACCAGATTCTTGGTGAAGTCGCCGTCGAGTTGGATGTCCGCGGAGTCAGCGCAGTTCCCTACCTGCCGGCAGCCGGAACCAGCGGGCCGTACTCGCGTCAGCGGCCGATATTTCGTTGACGTCCCCCAGATTTTCGGAGTGACGGGCGCCACAATCGAAGTCGATTCGCCGCTGGCTGGCGCTCACCAGCAGCGCAACATCGCCCTCGCCATCGCCGCGTCGGTCGAGCTTGCCGCGCATCACGGCTATCCAATCACGCCCGCTGCAATCGAAAACGGGATTCGCCGCACCCGCTGGCCGGGACGCCTTGAACGGATCTCGGCACGCTTCTCGAATGGCATCTCAAAAAACGGCGCAATAAACGATGTCGACGAAAAAGACATCGAATGGATCCTCGACGTTGCCCACAACCCAGCCGGCGCATGGGCTCTGCGCGCGGGCATCCGCGGGATCCTTGAGGCTCATTCGCCGCGCGTGCTCATCTTCAGTTGCCTCCGCGACAAGCCTATCAGCGAGATGGCGCAGATTTTATTTCCTCTTTTTGATGAAGTAATTGTTGTTCCCATACAGAATGCGCGCGCAGCATCTGTCGAAGATCTTCTCGCCGCCGCCGCCAAGACTGGCACTCCGGCCATCGCCGCGGAATCGGTGAGCGAGGCTCTGCGCATGGCTCAGAAACGCATCAACAATCAGGCCCGCATGAACCAACAAGGCGCAGCCGGCGGCCTGGCCGTAATCTCCGGCTCGGTCTACCTCGTCGGCGAAGCGCGGACTTTGCTGCTTGGCACTTCCGAATCATGAGCCCCCGCCCCAACCCGCTGCCGCGCATCTACGTCTGGCTTAGCTACGGCGTGCAGGGGCCGCTGCTTTTTCTGCTCACCGCAGTTTGCGCATCCACCGCTTTTGTCGCCTCAGTTTTTGACAAGAACGGCCGCGTACAGCATCGCATCGCCCGTTTCTGGGGCCGCAACGCGGTGCGTCTTATGTTCTCGAGGCTCACGATCAAGGGCGCGGAAAACTTCCGCAAGCACCCAGTCGCGGTCTACGTCTCCAACCACACTTCGTATATGGACACGCCCGTCATCTTCGGCTCTTTGCCCTTCCAGTTCCGCATCCTCGCTAAGAAAGATCTTTGGCAGTGGCCCATGATCGGCTGGTATCTCGGCCGCTCCGGACAAATGCCCATTGACCTTGAAAATCCGCACGCCACGCTATCGAGCCTGGGCGGAGCGGTGAAAGCGTTGCGCGCCGGCATGCCGCTTTTCGTTTTTCCTGAAGGTGGCCGCACGTCCGACGGCGCGCTTCGCCCATTTCTCGCCGGCGCCGCGTATCTCGCCATTCGCGCTCAGGTGCCAATCGTTCCCATCGCGCTCAGCGGCGTCTACGATCTGCTGCCCATCCACACCAACCAGTTCTATCCAACCCCGCTCACGGTGCAAGTTGGCGAGCCCATCGACACTAAAGGAATGAACGTCCGCCAGAACGGCGAATTAACCGAGCAAGTCCGCATTGCAATAGCCGAGATGCTCGGCCAGCCCGCACAGGCCCAACCAGAATCGCCAGCGCCTGTTGCGTAAAAAGGCGACGTACATCCCCAAGCTTCCCGATTGCCGACGATATAGCCACAAACTTAGTACTGGTTCCTGCGGAGCATATCGGGGTTGGACATGCGGAAGAAATACTCCGCAATTGATTGGGTGTTGAATTGAAAATGTTGAAAAGGAAACGCCAAAGTTTACGGCATTGGTAATATATGCACGATGCGTGATCTTCTCAGGTTGATATTAGGACTTGTCCTTTTCGTCGCCGCGACCCAAGGTGCGACCCAGCCCCTCGAGTGGGAGACAATCCATCCAGGTTTTCGGGTCACGGATCTCACTGCTCTTGACGGTAACCTTTGGATCTGCGGAGCGGGCGGCTCAATATCTTCTTCCAGCGATGGGAAGCATTGGGAAATTCGACATCCACATGAAGACACCGGTCCCTTACTGCTTGGGATCGGCTTCGCGTCTGCCAAGTTCGGCTATGCCTATGGAGTGGCAGGTGCGGTTCTCACGACTGAGGATGGCGGAACAACATGGACAAATCACTCTGTAGAGAGTGGAACTATACTTTCGGCCGCCTTTTCAGCCCCCTACTTTGGCATCGTTCGCACCAGAGAGAAACTGTTGTTCTTCACAGGAAGTGCGACTCCACACGAAGTGCCGAACCAAGACAGCATCTTGAATCGCTTTTCTTACGTCTCAGGCGTAGCGTCTTTGAACAACGAAGAGTTTGGCGCTCTGGTCAGAGAAGGGGAATTCTCTGAAGGTGGATTCTTAACCACCACTGACGGCGGATCGACATGGACCTTCTACGATCCGCCGAGTGCGGGGATTCGTAGCTTTCTGTCTGCCTCCGGTTCCTATTGGGCTGTGGGGCACGAAGTAGTTAATGGGGGTGGTATTCCGCTGGCCATGTCGTCACTTGACGGGCGGAAATGGGAAAGGACGAAGAACAACATACACGCGTGCCATTGGGAAGTCTGCCGCGCCTGCAACGCAAGTGGTTGCATTGCTTCCTCTACACTCGTCCTCGATCCATTCCACGGAGAGACTTCTTACGCTTCGATTCCGGAAGGGAAATTGACTACGCGCTGGGCTCAAATACCCGGAACGGTTTGTACCTTGAACTTCGGATTGCAGTGCGTTTCAGCGAGCACTCCAAGCGATGTAGAAGCGCAACCCGCAGCGCCTGCCCCTGAACCAGTTGGGCCTTATAGGCTTTATAGACTTGGAACACAACCTGAGATTGTCATGGGACTGGTGTGCATTGAGTGCGCAGTTGACCCCACCTTGGATGGAAACGAAGGGTCTCCCTCGGTCCGAGCAGACCTGGTCATAGGGACAGACGGCACAGTTAAGTCCGCCAAGATCAAAGGCGCGCCAAAGGCGTTGATGCAGACCGTTCAAGAGCAGGTCGATGACTGGCTATTCGAACCGGCGCAACGCGATGGGAAACCGACCGAAGTGGCGATCACAATAAAGTTCAGCGTCGCAGCGCCGCGAAAAGTGAAGTAGTAAGCATTATCCCCGTGCCTTACCTGTCGCACCACGCCCTTTACACTGTCTCCATGCCCCCCCGCATCGCCATTCCCGAACCCACCAGCGACGAGCCCGAATACAACCAGCGCTCCTTACCGCAGTACATCGCCGCCGTTGAAGCCGCTGGCGCTGAACCTGTCGTGATTTCGCTCCGCGAGCCGCAACAGAGTGTAGCCAAATTGCTCGCGTCCGTTCAGGGAATTTTATTGCCCGGCAGTGGCCACGATGTCGATCCGGAACGCTACGGCGAAGCGCGAGCGCCGGAGATCCGCAACCGACGATCCCCTGCGCGCAGCGGCCGACGAGCTGCTCTTGCAGGATGCGTTCAATCTTCGCAAGCCGATCCTCGCCATCTGCCACGGCACGCAAACGCTGAATGTGTGGCGAGGCGGCGCGCTGATTCAGGATTTGAAGACTAACGGTGAATCACATGCCCGGCCGCGAAGTAGCCGAAGCGCATCCAGTCAAACTTGAACAGGTCTCGCGACTCACAGAAATTCTTGCGCACGCCGGCCAATCAAATCCGCAAGTCAACTCAAGTCATCATCAGGCAATCCGCACGCCCGGCAACAATCTCCGCGTCATTGCGGTCTCCCCGAACGATGGCGTGATCGAAGCGGTTGAACTCGACGCGCCAAATCATTTTGTCGTCGGCGTCCAGTGGCACCCGGAGCGCACCTACGCGCAAAGTGAATTCTCTCGCGCGATTTTCTGCGCATTTGTCCAGGCAGCCGCCGCGTGGCAAGCGCCGCAAGTGAACTCCACTGAAAGCGCGACGCCGGAAACCGGGAAGCCTGAAGCGGAACCTGCAATTGGGAAGTTCCAGAAAACGGAAATCGCCCGATGACGGCGGAAGGAACAGGTCCTCGGCTAAATGAGCTGCTGCAAAAGGCCGGCCTGCACCCGCTGGACGACGAAACAGCCCAGCAAATTCGAGGCTATCTTTCGCTCTTTGTTCGCTGGAACAAGAAACTGAACCTCAGTTCCGTCCGCGACGAAGAAGGGATTATGTCGCGCCATTTCATTGAATCAATTGCAGTTGCGCAGTCACTGCCCTCTGAAATCGCGACCCTCCTCGACTTCGGATCCGGAGCAGGCCTGCCCGGAATCCCGATCGCGCTCTGCCGCCCCGAGACCGGCCGAATGCCCATTGCCGTCACGCTTGCCGAATCGCAGATCAAGAAAGCCGCCTTCCTCCAGGAGGCCGTCCGCGTGCTGGGAATCTCAGCAAAAGTCCATTCCGACCGCGCCGAAACGCTCGGCGAAGTCTCCAACCGGGTCTTCGATTGCGTCGTCTTGCGGGCCGTCGAGAAGATGCCAAAGGCCATCGCGGCAGCCGTAAAGCTGATCAGGCCCCAAGGTTGGCTTGCGCTGATGACAACGGATGCCAGTCTAGCCGAGCTTCAAACGTCCGCCGGACCGCATTTCAAGTGGAAAGAATCGATTCGCCTGCCGGGCAGCGACTCGCGAGTCCTTGCCCTTGGCCAGAAGATCAGCTGAGCTCCCGACCGGTTCCCTGCCTCTGTCAAGCTCTGAGTTCAACCGGCCCGCCATAAAGCTCTGAAAACGCTCGACCAAAATCCATCCCGAAGTTTGCCGATCATTTCGCATGCTTGGCGCATAATCAGCACAGGTCAATCTTCGGCAGTCGGATCCGGGCCCGGAAGTTGGCCCGCGAGGTATGAAGGTATGGGAAGGTATGGAACAGGTATGAAAAAGGTATGAGGCCACCTCGTAACTCCTTTGCCCTCAAATATGAAGGTATGGCATACCGGGGGGGAGGGGGGCGTCCTTTTTTCAGCGACAGCGACTGTAAAGGCCGGCCACCCCATTAACCTCACTGGCACCGTCGCGTTGTTTCACGTGGAACGCTAAACCACCGAAATCGACACACTGAAATCGACCCTGAACCACTCCAGTTCCCAATCGTTCCACGTGGAACATCGACCCCCACCACGGAAAGTTTTCCACTTCGGGCCCCCCTTTCTGCCTTACGTTTCCAATTCGCCCCATCCCGCCCGAAGCCTTTCCCCCGCAATGATTTGCTCCCCAATCTATCTCCGGCGCTCCGGCCGCTTTCCACAGCTTCGGCCCGTTTCCCACAACGCTACCGCAAACGCGCACTCCCTCTCTCGCTTTACTCTGGTATGCCATGGGAAAGATCGTCGGGCTCGTCAACCAAAAAGGCGGAGTGGGCAAAACCACCACTGCCATCAATCTTGCCGCCTGTATCGCGCTTGAGGGGCTCAAAGTCCTCCTCGTCGATTGCGATCCCCAGGCCAACGCCTCCTCCGGCCTCGGTCTCCAGCGTGACGACAGCCGCCATTCGGTCTACGACGTTCTAATCGGCGATAGCAGCGCCGAGCAGGTGATTCTGCCCACTGAAGTCGATGGGCTCTCGCTTTTGCCCGGTTCGAAAAACCTTACTGGCGCAAATATCGAGCTTTCCGGCGCCGACGATCGTGCACTCCACCTGCGCCAGAGCCTTGAACCGATTAAGGGCAGCTACGATCTGATCTTCCTCGACTGCCCGCCCGCCCTCGATCTGCTCACCCTCAACGTCCTTTCTGCCGCTGAAACGCTGATTGTTCCCATGCAGGCTGAATACTTTGCCCTCGAAGGGATCTCTGAGCTGATTTCGACCCTCGAGCGCGTCCGCTCCGCCTACAATCCAAACCTGGCCATCGAAGGCGTGCTGCTGACCATGTACGACGACCGCACCAACCTCGCCCAACAAGTCACCGAAACCCTGCGCGAGCACTTTGGCGAGATCATTTATCACACGGTGATTCCCCGAAACGTCCGCCTGGCAGAGGCGCCCAGCCACGGCAAGCCCGTCGCCATATACGACCCGCGCTCCCGCGGCGCTGACGCGTACTTCCAGATGGCCGGCGAGTTTCTTGCCCGCAATCAGATCGAAAGCCCGCGCGCTGCCGAACGCAAAGCCGCCGCGGAACGCAAAGCAAATACGGATCGCAAAGCAGCGGCCGACAACCGCCCCAATGATGACCGCCCAAAAGACGACCAACTCAAAGAGGACCGTCCCAAGGCCAAGGGCGCCTTCTGGCCCTACACCTGATCAGTGGCTGATCTTATAAGCCATCAAGGCCCAATCAAGTTCCCCATACAAGCGCTAAGATACATCCCTCGTTGCAGTCACTAACCTTTGAGGATTCAGTATTATGACCACAGCCGCTGCAATCGACCCCAAACGCCGAGCCCTCGGCAAAGGCCTTGACTCTCTTCTCCCGCGCGCACAAGCTCCAGCCGCTCCCGCAGCCGAATCCGACGGAGGCAAGCCCCGCGAGATTCCTCTCGACCTCATCGACCGCAATCCCTTCCAGACCCGCTCGACGGTAAATCAAGACCAACTCGCCGAGCTGGCCGCATCCATCGTCGCCAACGGAGTTGTGCAGCCAGTTCTTGTTCGTCCTCTCGCAGGCGGCCGCTTTCAGCTCATTGCCGGCGAACGCCGCTGGCGCGCGTCGCAAATCGCCGGCAAAACCACCGTGCCTGCAATCCTGCGCCAGGTCTCCGACGAGCAGGCGATGGAAATCACCATCGTCGAGAATCTGCAGCGCGCAGACCTGAACCCGATGGAACAGGCACGGGCCTTCGAGCGGCTTTCTCGCGAGTTCCACATGACCCAGGAGCAGATGGCGCAGCGCACCGGCAAGGACCGTGCTACCGTTGCCAATTTCCTCCGCTTGCTCAAGCTCCCTCCGTCCGTGCAGGCCCGCGTCGAATCCGGCGAGCTTACATTCGGCCACGCACGCGCTCTTCTCGCGCTCCCAAGCGTCGACGAGATGGAAAAGGCGGCGCAGCGAATCGCCGAACATTCGCTGTCTGTTCGCCAAACAGAGAGCCTTGTACACGAGCTCATCGACCCCAGCCAAAAGGCGAAAAAGGGCCCCAAGCCGCCGGCGCCGGTCGACGCCAATGTTCGCGATGCCCAGGAACGCCTGCAGCGCTCCCTTGGCCTCAAGGTCACCATTGAGGATCGCAACGGCCGCGGCAAAGTGATCATTGAATACGCGCGTCTTGAAGACTTCGACGCGTTGATGGAGCGATTCGCCGCCGAATAAGCGGATGCAGGTGAACGAATAATTCTCGATCCCGGATGAGCTTGCAAGTTGCTGAGCGTGAACTGGGCTAGCTCGCAAAATCTGATAATCTGACTTAATGGATCCGGTTCCCATCAGCGTAACTGAAGCTTCGCGGAATTTCTCTGACTGCGTAAACCGCGCGCGCTATCAGGGCACATCCTTCGTGCTGCTCAAGGGTGGCACGCCAGTCGCACGCATTGAGCCGGCAGAAGCTCAGCCGAAACGCGGACGTGAATTGGCCGCGGCATTCGTCGAGGCTGTCGAAGACGTGCACGTTGGCGAGGAAGAAGCCACTGCATGGCTACATGATCTGGAGCAAGCGCGCGGAGCAATGCAGACGCAAGGCCGTCCCTGGAGATTCTAGCCGTGGCGTTTCTAGTCGATGCCGATGTCATCATTCAATCCGAGCGCAAAGCGTTCGATCTCAGCGCGTGGCTTCTGTCGCATCCTGAGGAGGAGATCAAGCTCGCGGCTATCACTGTTGCGGAGTTATGGCGCAGTGTGGAGCGCGCCACCGGCGCCCGCCGTACGCGGCGCCAGAAATACCTGCAACAAGCGCTCCCAGTGTTTGAGGTTGTTCCGTTCGGCGAAAAGGCTGCTGTTGAACACGCGCGACTCTGGGCAGACATTGAGTCTGCTGGGCAGAGGATGAGCGCTCACGACTTGATCCTCGCGGCAACCGCGAAGGAATCCGGCGCTACCATTGTCACTTTCAACACCAAGCGTTTCGCGGCCGTTCGAGGATTGACCGTAATTAAGCCCTAGCTCCAGTGTTCTTCTTAGGCAGGATTCGATGATGAAAACTTCGGCGTTGTTCATCTCCGCTGTATTCGCCGCAAGCCTCGCCATCGGCCAGGCTCCGCAATCAAGTCCCGTGTCTATCACTGTGGATCTCGCCAAACCTGTGGGCAGTTACAAGCCCATCACCAGTTGGTTCGGCTATGACGAATCCGGCTACACCACGATGAAATACGGTAGGCAACTGCTCGGCGAGCTGCACGATCTAAGCCCCGCGCCCGTCTACATTCGCACTCATCATCTGCTCACTTCAGGCAATGGCGTGCCCGAGCTCAAGTGGAGCTCGTCGAACGTATTCAGCCTCAACAAAGATGGGAAGCCGGTCTACGACTTCACCATCACCGACCAGACCTTCGACGCATTTGAGAAGGCCGGCGTCAGGCCGATGGTCGAGCTGGGCTTCATGCCCAAAGATTTGGCAGCGTCGATTCCGGGCATCACTGACTATCAGCTCCACTATCCCAAACCAACGATGGGCGGCGCGTCAAACAATCCGCCCAGCGACTACAAAATGTGGGGCGAGCTGGTGCGCAAGTATACCGAGCATCTTGTCCAGCGCTACGGCCGTCAGCAGGTAAGCACCTGGTACTTCGAAGTTTGGAATGAGCCGGACATCCTTTACTGGCACGGCACGCCGCAGGATTACTTCAAGCTCTACGACTATGCCGTTGCCGGCGTGCGAGCCGCGCTGCCCGATGCGAAGGTCGGCGGCCCTGCAACCACAGGGCCCGGTAACGCCAAGGCCAGCGCTTTCCTCGAAGCCTTTCTCGATCATTGCCTGCACGACAAAAGCGCAGCCGACGGCAAGCCCGTCCCGCTCGACTTCATCTCGTTTCATCCCAAGGGCCGCACCATTTTTCTCGGCGGTCATGTAAGGATGGGCCTCTCGAACGAGCTGCAAGCTGCCGACGCCGGATTTCGCATCGTCGCGAAGTATCCCCAATATCGCCATCTGCCCATCATCCTGAGCGAGGCTGACCCCGAAGGCTGCGCGGCCTGTTCCATGAAAGACAATCCTGCCAACGCCTACCGCAATGGGCCGCTCTACGCCGCCTATACGGCGGCAGCCATCAAGGCACTTTTCCAGTTGCAGGACGCGAACAAGGTCAACCTGATCGCCATGCTGTCCTGGTCCTTCGAATTTGAGGGCAAGGACTATTTCGAAGGGTTTCGCACGCTCTCGACCAACGGAATCGACAAGCCGGTCCTCAATCTATTTCGCATGGCGGGTCTGATGTCGGGCGATCGCGTGGAGACCGCCAGCACAGGCGCAATTCCCATCGACGACCTCGTCAAAACCGGCGCGCGCCAGGCGCCCGATCCGCAAACGCCAGATATCGACGCGTTCGCAACCAAAGCCGATCGCGAAGCAGCCGTCATGGCCTGGAACTACCAGGCTGACGACCTGCCTGCGTCAGGCGCGGAAGTGCGTGTCACCGTCACTGGAATTCCGGCAGGCGTGAAACGAGTGTTGCTGGAGCACTACCGTATTGACGAGACGTACAGCAACGCCTACACCGCATGGAAGAACATGGGCTCGCCGCAATCGCCCACACCCGACCAATACGCACAGCTCAAAGCCGCCGGCCAATTGCAGCTCCTCAACTCACCAACCTGGCTCGACGTTGACGAAGGAAAAGTGACGATTAGCGCGAGCCTTCCGCGACAGGCCATATCGCTGCTGCTGCTCAAGTGGTGAGCAGCCTTCGTCCCCATTACTGAGGTTTTCAAAGAATGCCTCGCCGGTTGCTTTGGGGCTGCGGTGGATTTATCCTTCATGTCTACTTGTGATTCCTTCGTCGCTCCTCTTTTGTCGAGGCTGCTTTACCCAACTGGAGACAGCATCATGGCCCTCCAACCCGCAACCTCAAACAACGCGTCTCACCCCACGTCACATATCGCCCGCGCCGTCCCTGTCGTCCTGAATGGGCGCACCCTTGAATCCAACCGCCGTATTCCGCTCAATCTTGATTGGGTTGAAGGCGTCCGCGTAAACACCAGCGCCGTCGAGCGGCGCGTGGCCACGCACGTTGCCCGACGTACCGTGAAGAAAGAAACCCAGGCCGCCTGGCTGCTGCGCGCCATCGCCTGCATGGACCTGACCACCCTCAGCGGCGACGACTCCGCCGACCGCGTGCGCCGTCTCTGCTCAAAGGCGCGCAACCCGCTCCAGCGCCACATCGTTGAAGGCCTCGGCATTGAGGAACTGCATCTTACCGTCGGCGCAGTATGCGTCTATCACGCGTTCGTTGAAACTGCCGTTCAAGCTTTGGAAGGCTCCGGCATTCCCGTCGCAGCCGTTTCGGCTGGATTCCCCGCAGGCCTTTCGCCGCTGGCCGAGCGCGTAGACGAAGTTCATCGCAGCGTAGAAGCGGGCGCGCAGGAGATCGACATCGTCATCACGCGTGCGCACGTCTTCAACGGCGAGTGGCAGGCGCTCTACGACGAAGTTGCCGCGTTCAAAAACGCGTGTGGGCCAAACGCACACTTGAAAGCAATCCTCGGCACCGGCGACCTAATGACCCTGCGCAACGTTGCACGCGCCAGTTGGGTGGCCATGATGGCCGGAGCGGACTTCATCAAAACGTCAACTGGAAAAGAGAGCGTCAACGCCACGCTTCCCGTCTCCCTCGTCATGGTCCGCTGCATTCGCGACTACGCCGAGCGCACCGGCAGCGCGGTCGGATTCAAGCCCGCCGGCGGCATTCGCACGGCGAAGCAAGCGCTCGACTGGCTCGCGTTGATAAAAGACGAGCTGGGCCGGCCGTGGCTCGAGCCGTCACTCTTTCGGTTCGGCGCCAGCGGAATGTTGGGCGATATCGAGCGCCAACTGGAGCATCATTTAACTGGGCGCTACTCGGCCACGTACCGTCATCCCATCGCGTAGAGGTCTCGCTCGGGGTCACAAGGAGACGCTGTGAGCATTGCGGAAAAGTTCTACAGCATGGAGTACGGCGCCGCGCCGGAAGATCCCAAAGAAGCCAATCAATGGCTCGAGCGCCATCACCGCCGCTTCAATGAATTCATCGGCGGCGCGTGGGTCCCGCCCGCATCTGCCGAATACACTCCAACCGCCGATCCTTCCACCGGAGACGCCCTCGCCGAAGTCGCTCTCGGCAATCCGGCTGACGTCAACTCCGCCGTCGCCGCGGCGCGCAAAGCTCTGCCGGCATGGCAGGCGCTCACCGGCCATGAGCGCGCCCGCTACCTCTATGCTCTCGCCCGGCAAGTCCAAAAGCACTCGCGCCGTCTCGCCGTTCTTGAAACCATGGACAACGGAAAGTCCATCCGCGAGAGCCGCGACATCGACATTCCCCTGGTCGCGCGTCACTTCTATCACCACGCAGGCTGGGCGCAGCTTCTCGAATCTGAATTTCCTAACTACCAGGCCTGCGGCGTCGTCGCGCAGGTCATTCCCTGGAACTTTCCGCTACTGATGTTTGCCTGGAAGGTCGCCCCCGCCCTCGCAGCCGGCAATACCGTCGTCATCAAGCCCGCAATGCAAACTCCGCTCACCGCGCTGGCCTTCGCTGAGCTGGCGATCGAAATCGGTCTACCTCCCGGCGTGCTCAACGTGCTCACCTGCGACGACAGAAGCGCGCAAGCATTGGTCGAGCATCCTGACGTCGACAAGGTCGCCTTCACCGGCTCAACAGAAGTGGGCCGCATCATTCGCAAGGTCACCGCTAACTCGCCGCGCAAGCTTTCGCTTGAGCTGGGCGGCAAATCTCCGTTCGTTGTCTTCGACGACGCCGATCTCGACTCGGCAGTCGAGGGCCTCGTAGACGCAATCTGGTTCAATCAGGGTCAGGTCTGCTGCGCCGGCTCGCGGCTGCTCGTGCAGGAGCGCGTTGCCGAAACGCTCTACGCAAAAATCCGCGTGCGCATGGAAACCCTTCGCGTTGGTCCGCCGCTCGACAAGGCCATCGACATCGGCGCAATCGTCTCGCCGGTACAACTTGAATCCATCCGCAAAATGGTCGATGCCGGAGTAGCCGAGGGCGCTCACTGCTGGCAGCCCAGCAATCCGGTGCCGCAAAAAGGCAGCTTCTATCCGCCCACTCTGCTCACTGACGTTCATCCCGGCTCGACAGTCGTGCAGGAAGAAATCTTCGGGCCTGTCCTTGTCGCCATGACCTTCCGCACACCCGCCGAAGCCGCGGAGCTGGCCAACAACACCATCTATGGCCTCGCCGCGAGCATCTGGAGCGAGAACATCAACGTGGCTCTCGATCTCGCCTCGCAGGTCAAGGCCGGAGTGGTCTGGGTCAACTGCACCAACCAATTCGACGCAGCCTGCGGATTCGGCGGCTATCGCGAATCGGGCTACGGACGCGAAGGCGGTCGCGAAGGCATGTACGAATACCTCACACCGAAGTGGCTGCACACGCTACCCGCCGCGCCCGCGAAAGCGGCGAAAATTGAAGCTCCGGATGATGACGAAGAATCCGCGGGTGCCCCCGGTCCCTCGCTTTTGGGGACCGGGGAGGGATCGTCATCAGCCGCCGCATCAACCTCACCTTCAGCACTGCCCTCAAGCTCCAATATCGACCGCACTGTGAAGCAGTACATCGGCGGCAAGCAGGCCCGTCCCGACTCTGGCTACTCGTTCCCGGTGTTTGGAAGCGATGGCGAGCTGCTCGGCGAAGCGCCGCTCGGCAACCGCAAAGACATTCGCAACGCCGTTGAAGCCGCGCGCAACGCATCAGGCTGGGCCAGAACTTCCGCGCACAATCGAGCGCAGATCCTTTACTTCCTCGCCGAAAACATGATCCAGCGCCGCGACGAAATCGCGCACCGGCTCGCCCGCGCCGCCGGCTTGAATCAAGAACACGCCGGCCAAGAAAAATCGAGCTCCCAAAAATCGAGTGTCGAATCTGCG
Organism: uncultured Acidobacteriaceae bacterium; assembly: GCA_963763585.1. Classification (GTDB taxonomy): domain Bacteria; phylum Acidobacteriota; class Terriglobia; order Terriglobales; family Acidobacteriaceae; genus Telmatobacter. Next base: position 32,212 of record CAVXPR010000010.1, read on the forward strand.
AGCCTTGAAGTCGACCTCTCCATCCAGCGCATCTTCACCTACGCTGCATGGGCTGACAAGTACGATGGCCAGGTCCACAATCCTCCCGGCCGCAACATCGCCATCGCCATGAATGAGGCCATCGGGGCCATCGGCATTCTCGCGCCCAGCGAGGCACCGCTTCTCGGGCTGCTCTCGCTCGTGCTGCCCGCCATCGCCGTCGGCAACACAGTTGTCGCAGTTCCGTCGGAAATCTATCCGCTCATCATCGGCGACTTGTATCAACTGCTTGACACCAGCGACGTGCCCGCTGGCGTTGTGAATCTCGTAGCCGGCCGTCCCGCAGAGCTGGCCAAGACTCTCGCCGAGCATGACGGCATTGACGCCATCTGGTGCTTCCGCAGCAACGAGGAAGCCGACGCGGTCCGCGTCGCCTCAATCGGAAACATGAAGCAGGTTTTCACCAACGACGGCCACCAGTACGACTGGTTCAATCCCGCGCAAGCCGAGGGCCGCTGGTTCCTTCAGCACGCCACGCAAGTCAAGAACATCTGGGTGCCCTACGGCGAATAATCCGCGGGCGGCGAGTTCGCCAGATTATTTTCCGATGCAGAACGTCGAAAAGATCAAGTTCAAAATATCGTCGGAAGTCGTCTGCCCAGTGAGCGAGTCCAGTGCCCACAGCGAGCGATAGAGATCGAGCAAAATCATCTCGTGTGGAATCGAATCGCTATTGGCTTTCGCGGCATCGGCCAGCGCCGAAAGTGCTGTTGCAACGGCCTGGTGCTGGCGAAGATTCGTCAACATCCCCGGCTCGGCCGCTGCGCCGCCCGTCGCGAGAGTCAGAATTCGTTCGCGCAGCGCCGCAATCCCCTCGCCGGTGAGGGCTGAAGTCGGGAGCGCAGTGAGTCCGGCGATTGCCCACTCGAATTTGGAAATCGGCTGCTTTTCATTCGCAATCAGATCGCTCTTGTTGAGCGCAACAATCGCCGGCCGGCCCTCGACCGCAGCGAGCAGCCTTTGGTCCTCGTCCGTCACCGGCTGAGTTGCATCCAGCACAATCAAAACCAGCGCCGCGTCCGCCAGCGCCTCGTCACTGCGCAGAATACCGAGCTGCTCGGCCTCTTCCAGCAGTTCGCGCGCGCCCTCGCGGAACCCTGCTGTGTCCACCAGTTCAATCGGAATGCCGTCAATTGAAATCCGTTCAGTAACCAGATCCCGCGTAGTCCCCGGCGACGCGGTGACGATAGCGCGGTCGCGCTCGACGAGGCGATTGAAGAGCGAGCTTTTCCCCACGTTGGGCCGCCCCACGATGGCCAGAGTCAGCCCGTCATGCACAATGCGGCCGCGCGCGAAGGATGCTTCAAGCGACTCGAGCGGCGGCGTGATCTCGCCGATTCGTCGCGCAATTTCCGTTTTCCCCGTCACGTCGATATCGTCTTCCGCGAAGTCGATACCCGCCTCAAGCAGAGCGATCAGTTCAACAAGGGATTGCTTTGCGGGCGCAGCGCGATGACTCAGTGCACCGCCCATCTGGCTCGCCGCTTGGCGCGCCTGCGTCAGCGTTTGTGCTTCGATCAGGTCGCGAACCGCTTCAGCCTGCGTCAAATCAAGTCGCCCAGACAGGAAAGCCCGCTGAGTGAATTCACCCGGCTCGGCCAGCCGCGCGCCTAGCTCCAGCGCGCGCCGTAACAAAAGCTCGAGCACAACCGGCGAACCGTGCGCTGCAATCTCAACCAGATCTTCCGACGTGTACGAATTCGGCGCGCCAAAAAAAGTCACAAGGGCTTCGTCAATAATCTTGAAATCGTCATGCGGATTATCGGCATCTTCTGTGTTCGGCGCAGCGCCTGCGGCTTCATTCATAGCGCCTGCGGCTTCTTTTACATCGACGACATCGGCCAATCGCGCACGCGCATGCTCAAGCGGCTGCCGCGGCCGCACCAGCTGCGCCGCGATCAATGCAGCTTGCGGTCCGCTCAGGCGAACGATTCCTATACCGCCCCGTCCCGGCGGCGTGGAGATAGCTGCGATTGTGTCGGTTGCGTTGTCGGAAACGGGATCGGTCGCGGCCATGAGTTGAACTCAGTGTAGTGTCTCGCGCCTCATCGCAACATCGTTGTGGCTGGCGCGCCGTCACGATCGCAATCTTCTACAATAAGCCGATGCCGGAATTGCCTGAGGTAGAGACGATCGCTCGCGGCGTCGATAAACGCGTTCGTGGCGATCGCATTTCGCACGTTTGGTTTAGCGGCCATCCTCAACCCTTCAAGACGCCGCGCGCCCGCCAGGCCAAAGAGCTCGCCGGCCGCACCATTCTCGCTGTTCATCGCACCGGCAAACACATCGTCTGCGAATTAAGTTCGTCCGAGGCCAAGCCCGGCGTTCAAAAATTCGGCACGCTCAAGCCAGACGCACAATGGATCGTCCACCTTGGCATGACCGGCCGGTTGCTCGTCACCACGCCCGAATCTCCGGTTGCTCCCCATACTCATGCGCGCCTCACCCTGGCCAGCGGCCGCGAGCTGCGCTTCGTCGATCCGCGCCGGTTCGGCCGGCTTGAGTTCCGCGATCTCCGTCACGGCCCCGGATTCGGCGCGCCGGGTGATGAGCCGCTCACAATCGGTCCCGATCAATTCGCTGCGCTCTTCCGTGGCCGTCGCTTATACATCAAGGCCGCTCTGCTCAACCAGACGTTGCTTGCAGGCGTAGGAAACATCTACGCCGACGAAAGTCTCTTTCATGCCGGAATTCGCCCTCGCCGTCGCGCCAACCGGGTCGCCCGTGCCGAGCTCGACCGGCTGCGGCTGGCGTTGCGCGAAATCCTTACGCATGCAATTCGGCTGGGCGGCTCGTCTGTTTCTGATTACGTTGGCGCCGATGGCGAGCGTGGATTCTTCCAACTCGAACACTGTGTATACCTGCGCACGGGCGAACCTTGCCGCCGCTGCCAAACGCCGATCCGCCGTGTCATCGTCGCCGGCCGCGGAACCCACTTTTGCCCCAAATGCCAAAGCTAATGCCGCCGCAATGGCTGCCCAACTTGAGCCCGAACGCAAGCTCCGCCCCGAGCATCGCTGGCCGGCAACGCCCCGCCATGCCGGAGCTCCCTACGCATTTCTGAAGAATTATCGCTTTTTGACTTCCAGAATCCAGACAATCGGCTGTTAAAATCCAGCATAACTCGTTGCAAACAAACGATTTTGTCAACGGTATTCAGATTGCTCTGTTATCAGCGCCAGTGATTTACGGCTGCTCAAGTAAGCATCGAACAAGCCTGATCAGCACCAGGTACCCGGCAGAGCAACCGCACCAGAGCGATCGCCTCAAGGCGATCATCGGGGAGCGGCCCAAAAAAGGGAAGAGCCAGCCGGGAAGCCTGCAACCGAAGCGGAGGAAATACCCCCGCTCTTCAACATCACTGGGAGGCCGGTGACCAGCAAAAACCAGGCGCCACTCTCCTAAGAGTGGCGTTTCGTACGTAAGTGCATTTTTCTCGCGGCACCGAGCGGCCTATCGAGCCAGTGTCCCGAGTTTTCCAGGCTTATTACCAAAGGCGGTTCCTGCCAAAACGCCTACTTGCCACTGGATAGCCTTCCCTGTACTATCGGAGTTGCCTATCAAGCGGCTGACGCAGGCCACCCGGGGAATTGGGTAGAGCGTGTTCGCCGCAGAGCCAGGAAAACATCGTCCGGCAGTTTGATTGCGATCAGGCTGTGCGTGACGAAGGCTCACATAGGAAAGGGCATTCTCAGAGAAAAGCAGAGGCTGTGCCGGGAAAAGTCCGGCTGTCGGACCGAGTCGATTGACAACTCCGGCGTTTGAAGCGGCAATAACATTCTCACAGAGGCTCAAGGGTTAGATACACAGAAGCTGATGCGTTGGGCTGGTTTGAGAACCGTTCGCGCAGCACTTCCTCACAGGTAGAGTAGCGGTCGCGCCATTTTAAGAATTGAGCAGTTGATGATCTCATCTGCTCCGCTTTCCGCAAGAACTCAGAGAGCATTTGCGCAGGGCCACGCAGCAGCGTAACCAGGGTAAAAATCGCAACTCAATACTCCAGAAAGCAAAGCCGCAGGAAGCATAAGCATCATGACAATAGAATCGACCCAGCCCCCGACAGAACAGGGGCCTCCTTCTGACAATGGTCAGGCGCAGTCGCATGGGCACCGGCGCCGTCGCCGACGCCGCAAGAACAAGTCCAGCCAACAGGCTGGGGCGCAACCTCAACAGCCGCAGGGCCAAGTGGCCAATGGTCAAACGCCCAACGGTCATGTGCCGGGTCAGGTAAAAGACCAGCAGCAATCGTCGCCGCCGCGTTCTTCGCAACCCATGCAGCACCGCCCAGCCCACCAGCAACAGGGCCGCAAGAAGAAGAAATTCTTCCAGAAGAGCTCGGCTCCTCCGGCGCAGCCTGGTAACAGCATCAATGGCTCGTCGCAAGGCAAGCGACGGGGACGCCAAAAGGGACCGCGCGCGTTTGTTGGCCCCATGGACCACAGTTATCGCGTGGCCAACGGCAATGTCGCCGACGGTCCGGCATCGACCATCCCCACGGCGAGCAACGGCCATAGCAGCGGCTACTATCCCGACGTTTATTCTGGGCAGGCGCCGGCTCCCATCCGCGCAGACGCACCTACCCGCATCTTCTGCTTCATCGAGGATCTTTTCTTCCTCGCCAAAATTCAGGAGACGGCGCGCAAACTAGGTGTCAAGGTCGAGTTCATCAAGGGCGAGAATAAAGATGCAGTCACACGCATCTGCGAAGCGCCGGAAAACGAAAAGCCCGCGCTGCTTGTCTTCGACCTGAACAACCTGAACGCCAAGCCCATGACGTTAATTCCAAAATTCAAATCCAAATTCAAAAAGGCCGTCTCGATCATCGGCTTCCTCAATCATCTTCAAGGTGATTTAAAGATGAAAGCCGTCGAGGCGGGATGCGACTCAGTGATGCCGCGCTCGGCCTTTTCGCAAAGCCTGCCCATTCTGCTGCGCCGCTACGGCGTGGAAGAAGAAGAGGAAGTCTCGCAACAGCCGGTGTTCTAGAGATATCGACGTAGGCACGAAGCGAACAAGAACATCAAGGGAGCAAAAAAGAAGGGCTCGCCGTTTTGGCGTGCCCTTCTTGTCTTTCATCACTTCTCTTTCGGTCCCTGTTCTTACCCCGGTGGCCAGGTCATCTGCCGGCCGCCCATCAAGTGCAAGTGGAGATGCTCCACGGTTTGGCCGCCGTCTTCGCCCGTGTTCACCACGACGCGGTAGCCCTTTGCGAGGCCTTTTTGCCGGGCAATTTTCCCTGCCACACCCATCAGGTGGCCAAGCAGAGCGCGTTTGTCGGTGCCAGCCTCGGCGAGTGATCCGATATGTTCGCGCGGAATAATGAGCACATGTACCGGCGCCTTCGGATTGATATCCGCGAATGCGTACGCCAGCTCATCCTGATAAACGGCGGTTGAGGGAATCTCTCCGGCGGCAATTTTACAAAAAACGCAATCCATGGCGTGTCCAGTGTACATCCAGGCTGGGCGAGCAAAATCCGTGTTCAGCTTACAATCACTTCATGGCTACTTCCGCCCCATTCCGCATTGTTCACACGGTCTGCTCGCACGACTGTCCTGACTCATGTGCGGTGCTGGTAACGGTGAATGAGGAAGGTCGCGCGGTGAAAGTAGAGGGCGACCCATCGCAGCCGGTTACGCAGGGATTTCTGTGCGGCAAGGTGGCCAAGTATCTCGATCGCGTCTATGCGCCAGACAGGATTCTTTATCCCCTGCGCCGCAAAGCCGGCGTGGCGAAGGGGCCGTTGCAACGCGGAAGCGAGCACGAATCCTTTGAGCGCGTCAGCTGGGACGAGGCCCTCGACGGGATCGCATCGCGGCTCAAGCAGATCAGCGAGACATTCGGGCCAGAGTCGATTCTGCCTTACAGCTACGCCGGCACCATCGGCGTGCTCGGCTTTGGATCGATGGATCGGCGCTTCTTTCATCGTCTGGGCGCGAGCCAGCTTGGCCGCACGATTTGTTCCGAGGCCGGCGGCCAGGCGTGGAATCTTGTCTACGGCAAAAAGTACGGCACGCCGACGGAGGACGTGCGGCTGGCAAAGCTCGTCCTCGCGTGGGGCGCGAACATTCACGGCAACAATATTCACCTGTGGCCGTTCGTCGAGCAGGCTCGGCGCAACGGGGCGCGACTGATCGTGATCGATCCCTACCGCACACGCACGGCTGCGGTGGCCGACTGGCACATTGCCATCCGTCCCGGAACCGACGCGGCGCTGGCGCTGGGCATGATGCATGTGATTCTCAACGAGGGCCTTGAAGACCGCGCCTACATTGCTGAAATGACTCGCGGCTTCGAGCAACTCGCCGAGCGAGCGCGCGAGTACACGCCGGAGCGCGTGGCCGCATGGACAGGCATGACCGCGGCCGAGGTTGAACAACTTGCGCGCGAGTACGCGACAACCCAACCCGCGATGCTACGGCTGAACTACGGCGTGCAGCGATGCGAGAACGGCGGCACGGCCGTGCGCGCCATCGCCATGCTGCCCGCGCTCACCGGCGCGTGGAAGCATCGCGGCGGCGGCGGACAACTTTCGACTTCGGGCGCGTTTCAGTGGGACAAGAAGGCTCTCGAGCGGCCAGATCTGGCGCTCGCCTCGCCGATCGGACGGCTTGCGCGCGTAGTGAACATGTCGGAGCTTGGCCGAGCGCTCACAGAGCTTGGCTCGCATGCCGAAGACGGCCCGGCAGTGAAGGCGCTGTTTGTGTACAACTCGAATCCGGGCGCAGTGGCTCCAAATCACAACGCAGTTTGCCGCGGAATGATGCGTGAGGATCTTTTTACGGTCGTTCATGAACAGTTCTTTACCGACACCACTGACTACGCCGACTACATTTTGCCTGCGACAACGTTTCTCGAGCACACCGACGTGCAGGGCGCATACGGCCACTACTTCGTGCAGCTTTCAAAACAAGCAATTGAACCGCCGGGCGAAGCGCGGCCAAACGTGTGGCTCTTCGGCCAGCTCGCGCAACGCATGGGATTCACCGAGGCCTGCTTCCGCGACACGCCAGAAGAGATGATCAGGCAGGCGCTTGCGATCGGCGCGGACGGCCACTCAAAGAACGCGAACATGGAGCATATTACATTCGAAGATCTGGATCGCGAAGGACACATTCCGCTCGCGTTTTATTCCGATCCTGAGAAGCGGCCGTTCCTGCCCCACACTTCCGGCACGGTGCCAACGCCTTCCGGCAAGATTGAATTCTTTTCTGAAACACTCGCCGCTGCGGGCGCCGACGGCCTTCCGGCATTCATTCCGCCGCTCGAGTCGCGATGGGGTGACGCCGCGAAAAAGTATCCGCTGGAACTGCTTGCTCGCAAGAGCGACAACTATATGAATTCGACCTTCGCGAATTTGCCGGGCCATCGCAAGATGGAGGCGCGAACCAGCCAGCGAATCGAAATGCACCCTACTGACGCTGAGTCGCGCGGGGTTGCTGAAGGCGAACTCGTCCGCGTCTTCAACGATCGCGGCTCGCTTGAACTGACGGCAATGCTGAACGCGAGCCTGCCTGCCGGCGTGGTCGCTGCTCGCCTCGATTGGGCAAAGATGCACACCGACGGCGCAAACATCAACGCGCTCACCAGCGAACGGCTGACAGACATCGGCCGCGGAGCGACTTTTTACTCGACCCTGGTCGAAGTAGCAAAGGCGTAAAGGCTGGCTCAAGCCAGGCCCCGGTGCACCCCCTCAAAAGGTCGAAAATGAAGGCACTATTACTGATCGGTAACCCCCGCCCCCTCCCCCCCCCGGTATGCCATACCTCCATATTTGATTGCGAAGGATTTAAGGGAGGGCCTCATACCTTTTCCATACCTCGTCCATACCGTATGCATACCTTCCATACCAATTTCCAGGGCCGCAGGAAACTGGAGACTGGAAACGGCCGGTAGGTGAAGGTAGAGACGTGGTTGAACTCTCATACGACGAGTATGCGCCAAGTAGGGGTAATTACCGGCAAATGGAAGATGCGTAGAATCATTCGGTTAGGGACTTTGTGGGTTGACACTAGACTGGTAGCGGCGGGAGGACGTTAACGCTTGCGGGCGCGCTCGCGCTGAAGCTCGCGGTACACTTCGCTTTTCGACTGGCCCAACTCCCGGGCCAGTCGCTTCAGCGCTTCTTTTTCGTCGATACCACTTTCGGCCTGAATGCGGACGACTCGCGCGGCGATCGATTCGTGCGCAGCGTCCTGCGCGCCGAGGGATAAGGTGGCCCTCGTCGGCACTTCGATGAGCAACGTGATTTCTCCGCGGATGCGGTCGCGTTTTGCAAGTTCGCTGCGAACGTCGGCGACAGTTCCGCGCAGAAACTCTTCGTGAATCTTGGTCAGCTCACGGGCCACAACGACGCGAAGTTGCGGCCCAAAAACTATCCTCAAATCGGCGAGCGTATCGAGTAAACGGTGGGGCGCTTCGTAGAAAATCAGAGTCCGCGCAGTTTCGCTTGGAATGGCGGCGAGATTTTCAAGTTTCGTCCGGCGGGCTCCGGCCTTCTCGGGCAGAAATCCGAGAAATTCAAATTCATCGGCAGGCAGGCCCGAAGCGATCAGAGCGCTGACGGCAGCGTTCGCGCCGGGAATGGGATAGACTTGCACGCCTGCGGCGATGGCCTCGCGCACCAGCCACGACCCTGGGTCGCTTACGCCCGGCGTTCCTGCGTCGGAGACAACAGCAACAGCGGTCCCCGCCTTTATGTTTTGGATTAGTTCCGTGGCACGGGTGCGCTCGTTGTGCTGGTGATAACTGACGGTTTTTTTCTCGATTTGGAAATGATTGAGAAGTTTTTGGGTTTGGCGCGTGTCTTCGCAGGCGATGCGGTCAACGTTGCGGAGAACTTCAAGCGCGCGCAGCGTGATGTCGCCAAGGTTGCCGATGGGAGTGGCGACGAGATACAGGCCGGGAGCGAGAAGTGAGTTTTCGGCGGGCATGATTGGCTGTCAAAATACTAGGGGATTTAGCAGGCTTGTTCAGCTCTTAATTCGTAGCTTCGTTCGATCCGTCTGTTCGAACTGTGAACCACGAACTGTGAACTGTTCTTTCTAGTTCTCTGCTTCCTGGCGTTCGATGCGGCGCTGCTCGGCGAGCAGCGACATCGAACTCATCAAATTCTGCACGCTAACGATGCCCACCACGCGCCCGCTTTCGGTCACGGGAATGAGCGCAAGGCCGTGGCCTGCGGTGAGACGGCGAATCGTGGTGCCGAGCGTGTCCTCAGGCCGCGCAACCTGGAACGCGCGCGACATAACGGACTGCACATAGCCGTTACCGTCGCTGCGCAGAGCGTCCAGAATGCGTTGGCGCGAGACGATGCCGACCAACTGCGGGCCGCGCACGACGGGAAAGTCTTCTTGAAGGGAATGCACGCAGCGGTAGAGCGCGTCGGCGAGCGTGTCAGAGGGCGAGAGCGTGGCAAAGTCGGTGAGCATCACCTCGCGCATGCGCACAGTGTCAACGACAGACTGGAAGAAGACACCCTGATCTTCAATTTGCGCGCCGATCATGATGAAGAAGCCGGCAAGGATGAGCCACGGCTCCTGCGCCAGCATGCCGCCGAGAATTGCAACCAGCGCGAGCACCTGGCCCAGGCCGGAAACGGCGCGTCCAGCGGGAGCCGTGCCGTGGGTTCGCGCAAAACTGTTGCGGATGAGGCGGCCACAATCGAGCGGATACGCGGGGAACAAATGCAGCGCGCCGAGGGATGCCTGCATCCACACCATGCTGCGCAACAGATGGCCTGCAGTGATGAAGGGATGATCGAAGAGCCGCACATCCGGGCTGGCGCCGAGGATGATACCGGCAACGATGAGCGCGGCACTCAAATTGGCCAGCGGGCCCGTCGCGGCCAGAATAAACTGACCGCTGCCGCTATTGGCAATCTCCTGGCTTTCAGGATTTGCGTAAGCAAAAAGTCCGCCGATGGGCAGCAGCAGCACGGCGCGCAGGCGCAGGCCGAGCCCCGCGGCGACGATGAGGCGCGCGGTTTCACGGACGAGCACAGCCGTAATCAGCAACAGGAATAGAGCCAGCGCACGCGGCCAGCCGTCAGCGCCGCTGATGGCAAACAACACCAGGACGAGCAGAGGGAAGAAGATGTGGACGCGCATCTCCACACCCATCCATCGGCCCAGCGGAATTGACCAGCCACGCATACACCGATTGTAGTGGCAGGGCTGCGGAAATGCAGTTTTCAGCCTTCAGCTATCAGCCTTCGTTGCGCGCGCAGGTCGGCGGTTCGCCTCATAAAAGGGATCAATCGTGAAAAATCAGCAGATCAACCAAGCGTTCGCTCATGCAAAGTGGCTGGCGAGCAATTCCTCTGAGGCACTTCCGTTATGCTGGTTGGCGATGCGCATCATTGCAGGAACCTTTCGCTCGCGAACGCTCGCGGCCCCGCCGGGAATGAGTACACGGCCCACCAGCGATCGTCTGCGCGAAACGCTCTTCAACGTGCTGGCGCCGCGCATTGAGAATGTTGCATTTCTCGATCTCTATGCAGGCTCGGGCGCTGTGGGTCTGGAGGCGATCAGCCGCGGCGCCGCGCGCGTGGCATTTGTCGAGCGTGCGCCGGCGGCCCTGAAAATCCTTAACGCCAATCTGGAGCGGCTTGGAATCAGCAGTGGTGTTCGAGTTCACGCAAAAAGCGTGAGCGCGTTTCTGAAATCAGCGAGCCAACCTAATACGAAATCAGCCGGTCCAAATCCAGAACGCTACGACGTAGTGTTTCTCGATCCTCCATATGAAGAAGCAAAAGAGTATGCGATAACGCTTGAATTGCTGGGCGGGACAGCTCAGGGAATTCTCGCGCCGGGCGCGGTGGTTGTCGCAGAGCACCGGCGCAAGCAGTCTCTTGAGGGGCAATACGGCAACCTGAAACGAACTCGCGTGCTCGAGCAAGGCGATGCCGCGTTGAGTTTTTACGCGGCCCACCCCTGAGCTGCCGCCGAACCCTGAAGGCGAGCCCCAACGGCGAATATTGCTCAAGACAGGCGCGTGGACGCTGCAGTTCGTCGAATAGAAATTGCTTATTGCGGCGGCGAGTTTTGGGGCTGCGCGCTTTGCGGAGCTTGCGGCGTCTCGGCGCGCGGAACCGAAGGCGTCTCACCGCCCGACCCGCCAAAGACGTTCACGTTCGTTGCGGTAAACACTCCATCCTTCACGCCGCCATCGGCTCGCACGGTATCGCCGACCTGGATGTCGGCAAGAGTGATCGGGTCGTGCCGCTTGCGAAAGGCCGTATTCTCATCCGCGACAACGGAGTAAGGAGCATTGTCGAGCACGCCGGTCAGCGTGATCTTTGCGCCGTCAATGGCTGTAACCTTTCCCATCAGCCAGGTTTTGCCGAAGTTAGCCTCCATGGCGTGAATCTGCTGGACGACCGCGGGATCGAGCTGTGCAATTCGATTAGCGGCCACTGATTTGGCGGTCGCATCCACTTTGCCCATCGCGGTGATGGCGTCGCCCACTTTAATGTCAGACGGCTTGATCTGCCGCGGAGGGTTGCCGCCGCCGTAGCCGCGGTCCCTTCTGCCCGGCTCGCTACCTTGTCCGCCTCCGGAAAGCTGTCGACCGTCGTTGCCAGGACCCTGTCCGCCATTCTGGCCTTCGCCCGCGCTGTTCCCCGCGCCCCCGCCCGCGCGCGTTCCAGCCACCTGCTTGAAGATGCGCGTATCCGCGCTGAAATGGATGGTGTAGACGTCGCCAGCGTCAGTCTTAACGGTGTAGTGATCGGCCGCAACTTCAGTCACGGTGCCCATCAAACCGCGGCCCATCATTCCTGCGCCCCCGCCCATTCCGCCGCCGAATCCGCCCCTGCCGTCACGCTGCCCGCCGCGCTGGCCGTGGCCACCGCCTGATCCCGCGCCAGCATTTTGCCCCGCATTCGGGCTCGCGCCCTGGCTCGAACTTTGTCCGGATGCCGGCGCGGTGCCGGAATCCTGTGCCGCTGGACTGGAATTTTGAACCGCCGACCCGGAACTCTGAGAATTCGCTGCGGCGGTGAACGTCGATGGAGATAACAATTGCGGGCAAAAAGCGGATATTCATCGAATCTCCCAGGAAGGCGGCCAGATCGGTCTCAAACCAGATCGGTCAAAAACGATCGACTTAAATCGGCCTAAAACGGCCTGCCTATCAGATAGACGCATGAGATGCGGGGTGAGTCGACGACAAGCCCTGAGCCGGCGCGGCTTACTGTGCGCGCTTCTGCTGCTGCTCTTCAAGCAGCTTCTTGAAGTCGGGATTGTCGTGCAGGCTGGCGAACTCGCTGTCGTTCGCGACTTTTTTGCGAGTGGTAAAGCCCTCGTCAAGTGCCATGCGCAGATACTGAAGGGCGCAATCGGCGTAGCCGGCGCGCGCGCAACCCGCCGCCATGTAGTAGTTCATCGCGCCACGTTCCTCTACTGAAGACGGATCCTGAACCGATGGAGAGCCGTTATCGGAAAAGATATGCGGATCAAGGGCCAATGCCCGCTGGTAGGCTGCCCAGCCCTTGTCGTACTTATGTTGCGCCAAAAGGTTGGTGCCCAGATTCTTGAGAATGAGCGCCGATCGTGGATCGATTTTGAGTGCCTTGCGGTAAAGGCGGTCGGCCGAGCCAAAGTCCTTTGACGAGGCGTAGACGGTCCCCAGATTGTTCAAAACCTGAGGGTTGCGCGGATCGAGCTTCAGCGATTCCTTATAGCAGCGCGAAGCGTCATTGGAGTTGAACATCATCTGGTAGTCAATTCCCATCTTGTTCCAGATGTCGGCTGTCATTTCGGGCGCTTTGGAGTAGGCGGCAATGGCGGCCTGGTAGCGCTGGTGAGCGGTAAGCGAGTCACCGAGTTCTTCGTCGGTCGGCTGTCTTGGGGCAGCTGTCGCGGGCACGCTGGCAGATGTTGACGCAGCCGGAGCCGATGCATTTGCCGGGGCGGGCGCCTGGGCATGCAAATTTCGCGAAACCGCAAATGAGAACACGAACAGAGCCGCACATTCGACCCAGCGGCTCGGCTTGAACGCGGCGTTCATACTCCCTCCTGGCCTCGTGCGAGGGGATAAGGAATCCCGCAAGTCTTTCGCAGGAATTAAAGCACTATTTCAGTTCAGATGCCAGCCCCAAAGCCCTGTCTCGGGCCTTTCATGGGCCAAATCCGAATGGGAGGCAAAGGCCGCAACCTTCGTTTAAGGCCGTGCGTCCCACGATGATGGGACGGATGGCGCGGCCTTTGGTGTTCAACCGTCGGCGGTTCGGCATAGGAAAAGAAGCCGAAATAACCATGAATTGCATCAAAATGGTCTACACTCATACACTCGGCGGATGCGGGAGGGCGGGCCATGAGCACAACCACTTTTTCAGGGTCCCAATCGGCGATTCTCAACCGATTCAATGATGTGCGGCGAAGCACGATCGTCCTTTGTGAGCCGCTGACGCCGGAGGACATGATGGTGCAGTCGTGTCCTGAGGCCTCGCCCGCCAAGTGGCACGTGGCGCACACCACATGGTTCTTTGAGTCGTTTGTGCTTCGTGAGTTTCTGCCCGGCTACCGCGTCTTCAACCAGGACTTTCCGTGGCTCTTCAACAGCTATTACGAAGGTTTTTCGGCGTTCCCAGAAAAACGGCTGCGGTCGTCGTTTTCACGCCCCGGACTTGACGAAATTCTCCGTTATCGCGAGCACGTGGACGCGGCGATAGAACGGCTCTTCGAGCGCGAGCCGGAACCTGAGGCGCTGCGGCGCATCGAGCTGGGCGCGAACCACGAGGAGCAGCACCAGGAGTTGCTGCTGACCGACATTTTGAATGCGTTCTTTACCAATCCGCTGCGACCGAAATATAGGGAACAAGGGAACAAGGGACCGAGGGACCAAGCAACGCCACTAAGTTTTGCGCAATTTGAGGGCGGCCTGAAAGAAACGGGGAACTCCGGCGACGGTTTCTGCTTCGACAACGAAATGCCGCGCCATCGGGTTTGGCTGGAGTCGTTTCGATTGGCCAACAGGCTTGTGACCTGCGGCGAATACGCCGAATTCATGGCCGATGGTGGTTATCGCAAGCCCGATTTATGGCTCTCTGCCGGATGGGACGCAGTGAAAGCGAATGGCTGGCGAGCGCCGCTTTACTGGACCGAAAAAGACGGCGCCGGAAAAAGCGGAATCTGGTCCGTGTTTACGCTGCGCGGCGAACTGCCGCTCGAGCAGCTCACTGCGACGCCGGTGAGCCATGTGAGCTATTTTGAAGCAGACGCTTACGCGCGCTGGGCGGGCAAAAGATTACCCACCGAGTTCGAATGGGAGTCCGCAGTCGAAGGAGAGCCGGTCGAGGGAAATTTGCTTGATTCCGGGCTGCTGATGCCTGCTCCTACTTCAGATCTCGTCCAGAACCAAAGCGGTGCGAAGCACCAAAACGAGAACGGTGCGAACCGCTGGTATGGAGACTGTTGGGTGTGGACCAGCAGCGCCTACCTCGGCTATCCCGGCTTCAAGCCGCTGGATGGTGCGCTGGGCGAGTACAACGGCAAATTCATGAGCGGCCAGATGGTTTTGCGCGGCGGTTCGTGCGTGACGCCGGCGAGGCATATCCGTTCGACCTACCGCAATTTCTTCTCTCCTGAGACAAGATGGCAGTTTTCCGGCATCCGGCTGGCGACATAAGCGCGCCGGCTGCATCCAAACTGAAAGCGAACTAACTGAGAGCCCATGAGCGCAGCTGCTTCTCGTGCCCCAATTCTACAAATCGACGATCTGCAATTTGATGAACGAATCGCAGCAGTGGCGCGCGAAGGACTGACTTCGCTGCCCAAGCGCCTGCCTGCATGGCTTTTTTACGATCAGGCCGGCTCGCAGCTATTCGACGAGATTACCGAGCTCGATGAGTACTACCTCACGCGCACTGAGCGCGGGATTTTTCTGCGCGCGTCAGAGGAGATTCTTGAACGGGCGTGCAGCGGCCGGCGACTGCGCATCGCGGAGCTGGGCGCGGGATCTGCCGAGAAAACGCGGCTACTTTTGAAGGCGGCGGTTCGACGGCAGGGAACAGTCCGCTATGAGCCTGTCGACGTTTCTGCGAGCGCGCTTGACTTAGCAAAAAGACGAATCGAGCGCGAGATTCCCAGCGTTTCAGTCACGCCGCGCGTGATGGATTACACCGATGGCGACGATCGCAAATTCCACCTTGGGCCGATGGATGAAGACGAAAGCCGCCTCGTGCTCTACATCGGATCGAGCATTGGAAACTTTGAGCCGCACCAAGCCGCGCGGCTCTTGAGCCGGGTTCGCGCCGGTCTTGAAGTTGGCGATGGCATGCTGCTCGGCGTGGATCTCGCCAAGGATAAAGCAACACTCGTTGCTGCGTACGACGATGCTGCAGGAGTCACAGCGGCTTTCAACAAAAATATCCTCGTGCGCCTGAATCGCGAGCTGGATGCGGAGTTCGACGTTGAGACATTCGCGCACGCCGCGGTATGGAACAAAGCGGCGTCAAGGATGGAGATGCACCTGGTGAGCCGGATCGCCCAGAGCGTGAACATAGCCGCGCTCGATTTAACGGTCGATTTTGCAGCCGGCGAAACCATCCACACCGAGAACAGCTATAAATATCAACCCGGTCAGGTCGAAGCGCTGCTGGCAGAGACGGGCTTCCGCGCCGAGGCAACCTGGACCGACCCTAAGGGCTGGTTTGCGGTGTGCCTCGGCCGCGCGGAATCGCTTTAGCTCGCCGACGAATCGTCGTCGACCGGGGCGTCTTCGGCTGGTGGAGAGTCATCCACCGGAGTATCGTCCACGGGAGCGTCTTCTACCGGTGCGTCTTCCGTTGTGTCCGCCGGCGTATCCACCGGCTCGCCGACCGGATCGCCATACGCGCCCGCTTCGCCATAGTTGTCGGCAGTTCCTTCTTCGTTTTGAGCGGCGTCGCCATAGAGCTGCGCGTCGGCTGCATCGGATGGAAGCGCGTTAGGATCGTTGGCGTAACTATCGGCGGTCGTCTGGTCCTGTTCCGCCGTCTGCTGATCCCAATTCGCCTGGCTCTCGTTCTGCTCCGCCGCCCAAGTCTGGTCGGTGTTGTCGGGGCCGCCTTCGTTCGCGATGGTCTGCGATTCCTGATAGGCCAACTGGGCATCGTTAGAAGCGGTTGAGTAGTCGCCCGATTGAGCAGCCTGACCCTCTTGCTGCTCCGTCTGCTCCAGCGTTTGCTGGTCAGACGTCGTGTCGACCGGGGCCGGTGCATCCGGGTCGGCAGGGGTGGAATCAGGATCGGAGCCGACTACGGTCGGATCGCCGCTGCCAGTCGGGTCGGAAGTCGGATCGGTTGGGTCGCCCACGGTCGGATCTGTTGGATCTGATCCATCAGGCGTCGTTGTTCCGTCTCCGGGATCAGTAGAACCACCGGTCGGGTCTACAACTCCCTCCGCCGTTCCAGGGTCCGTTATTCCAGGATCTGTTGCCCCCGGATCTGTCGTCTCGGGATCCGTCGTGCCGGGATCGCCCACCGTTGGCGTGTCTCCGCCGTCAGGTGTGCCGGTAACGGGATCGGAGCTGCCTGTCGGGTCGGAATTTGGATCGGAGGTCGGGTCGCCGGTTGTCGGATCGGTCTGGCCGGTCGGATCGCCGCTACCCGTCGGATCGGAAGTTGTCCCTCCATCAGTGCCGGGAGCTTCGGCTTCGGGGTCAATCACGATGACCTCAGGTCCGCCATCGGGTGCCGCGCCCTCTTCGACGACGATCACTTCCGGATCGCCTGTCGTTGTTCCGGTTGAGTCCGCCGGATCGCTCGTTCCGCCAAGACCACTGCTCTCGCCGGGATCGACGACAGCATCAAAAACTTCGACTACGACGGGTTCGTCTGAAGGGCTTGAGCCGTCGGGCGAATTCGCGGCTGCATCGGGGACAATCACCACTACTTCATTCGGATCATCAGGCATAAGTTACCCCTCTCTTTTCTTTTCTCGATCACTTGGCATGTTTATGTGGGGCTACAACTACGGACGGTCGTGCGGGCGATTTTGTTTTCTCGCTCGGCGAAGTCCCAGGTAATTTCGGTCCCGACGGTTTAGGTGCTGGCAATGCTGCGGCAGATGGTTTCGAGCCCGATGGCTTTGCATCAGACGGTTTGGCTTGTGCAGCGGCAGTTGGCGCCTGAGCAGCCGGTGCCTGCGAAGTGGACGCCCCAGAAGCGGGTCTGGGCCGAATCGTAAAAATGTTTTGACATTTCGGACAGCGGACGCTCAGCGAAGTCTTGCCACGCAAAACCGCAAGAGGAATCCGCATCGCACCCTGGCATTTGTTGCAAATCACGCGAACGGAGTCAGCCTGCGCCGCCGCGGGCGGAGCCGCCGGGACAGGTACGGAACGAGCCGCCGCCCCAGGAACCGCATTGGTTACAGAACCAGGAGCCTGACCGGCCGCCGGCACAGTCCCCGGAGCCGGCAGCGGGCGTCGCACGACAGGCGCGGCAGCGGTCAGGCCGGATATCGGCGGCTGTGGCGGAGGCGTCAGGCGTTTGCGAATCGGCTGAATGCTCTGGCTCCAGCGCATGAGCTCGGGCTCGCGCGCGGCCTGCCCCAGCAACCGCAAACGCCGCGTGGTGTACATAGAAGCAGAAGTTGTCATCTCAGAGAAGCGCGTCATCTGATCGTCGCTGCCCTCTTCCTGCTTCATCCATTCTTCGATGTTGACTTGCTTGAGCAGCCTTGAAGAGCGGATGGACCAGGCCAGAAGCACGCGTCGCGCCATAGCTTCATCGCCGATGGCAAGCAGCGCCGCGCGGTCCGCGGTGATGTCGGCCTGGCGCGACCACGCCATTAGCGGCAAATCCACCGCATCCTGAATCCATTTCGTAGGGCTGAGGCTGATCGCGTTCAACACTCCGCCGGAGAGCAGACCTTTGTGCACGCTGTCGTCGCCGGCGAGAAAACGAGCTACTGTTTTCCAAAGCGCATGGCCGGCGCGGCAGTGCCCCATTTCGCGCGCCAGCACAAAGAGCAGATCGTCATTCTGAAAATTGTTCAGGATGGCAGTGCCCAGTACAACAAATGCACTGGTGTCGGTGCCATAGGTGTAGGTGTTCCACTGCGAGTCGCCCGAGATATAGACATCGGGCATTTTGGGCAAACCGAGAATACGCGCAGCCAGAACGGCTCGAATCCAGATATCCGGGAACTGCCTAGGACCCAGGCGAATGCCGTTGAACGTCGATTCAATCCACGGCCGGCCCACCTTCTCTGAGATGGACTTTGCTGCCGTATGAAGCGCGGAGATGCTTTGCAATTTGTTCATCGCCTGGCCGTCCTGCGCCCACAAAAAGACCGATCGATCGAGCGTGTAACCGGGAAGCAAGGGGCGCAACCAACCACATTCCGAGCAGACGATCGTGTCTTCGCTGAGCCCTGCGCCGGTGTTTCGGCAAACTTTGCAGGCGGGCGATTGCTTGGTCGAAATCGGAGCAGGATTCGCCGGCGCAGCCGCCGACGCCGGAATTGGCGCTGAAACCGCGGCAGGCGCCTGAGCAGTTGTCGATCCGGCTGGTGGCTGCCAATGCGCTCCGGCGGGCGGTTGGGTTGACGTCGCTGGTGGTGGTTGCCACGGCTGTGCGGCGGGAATTGAAGCGGGAGCTGCGGCGTTCGCCTGGGCCGGCCCTGTATTTACCGGCTGCCACTGCGAAGCGTTTGCCGGCTGAGCGACTGCGGGATTTGCCGGAACCGCCTGCCCCGAAGAAGTCGGGGCAACGAGCGTCGCCCCGCAGAAGGTGCAGAATCGCGAACCGGCAACTCCGGGCCCGTGTCCTTGCGGACAGATCAGCGCTGGTGCGGTGGTGGCCATGAGCACTCCTAATCCGGTTGCGCGGCGAAAAATTCAGTAATCGGCAAACTGAAACTCGGCTAATTTGACGAAGTATGTGAAAGAACTTGAGATCGCCAGCAGACAGCACATCCCACAGCGGCGCTCAAAAAGCGTCACAAAAAAGCGTCAGAACCAAAGCAACATATATTGTTCGGCAGGGGGGAACCGGTAGGGATTACTTTACCCGGTTTTAGCGACGGTTGGGAAAAAATTCTGATGTCTCCACGGCGAGATCGTTCGCGCGATCAAAAGCCTTTTGCCGCGTTCTGCGTTTGGCCTAATTCGTCCTGCGTTTGGTCTATTTCGGTGCCGGAGTCCGCACCAGCAGAATGTCGTGGCTTGAGATTTCGATCGGCATATCGTCGGTGAGCGTGACCTGCTCGCCCGTCCACAGGTTCTTGCCCTTTTGCGGGCCGTGCAGGCCAAGCTTGGCCAGGCTCAAATGAAACGGGTGCGTTTCGTAGCGATCCGACCCGGCGTTCAATACCGCAATAGCCAATGCGCCGCCAGACAAATGCCGCGTCCAAACGTCCACTTCGCCGTCAGAGTAGGCGTGCGTGGCCTCGCGGCCCAGGCGGTCCTGGTCGATGGCGATTACATCGCGATTAGTCAGGATGGCGCGAACTTCAGGCGTCATATTGGGCAGATCGTTGCCCGCAAGCAGCGGCGCGGCGAGCATGGCCCACATGGAAAAATGCGTGCGATTCTCGGCCATCGACAGCTTGCCGTTGCCCACCTCGAGCATGTCAGGGTCGTTCCAGTGGCCCGGCCCCGCGTACTTTGCCAGTCCTGCCTGCTCATTAAGAATCGAATAGATACTTTGCCAATTGGGTTGAATGTCGCCGGTCGTGCGCCAAAGATTCGCGCCAACGCTGGGGCCCCACTCCCACACCGCGTCCCAGCCGTACTGGCACAGCGAGTAGACAATGGGACGGCCTGTGGCCTTGAGCGCGTTGTCCATTTTCGCGTAGGCCGCAACCATCAGGCGCATCTGCGCGGCTTTATCGCCCGGCGCCTGCTTCATCATCACGGCGGGGATGAAGCTGCACAGGTCGTATTTCAAATAGTCGACGCCCCACGAAGCGTAGAGTTGCGCGTCCTGCGTCTCATGATCCAGCGAGGCCGCATAGCCCGCGCAGGTCTTTGGTCCCGGCGAAGAATAGATGCCAAGCTTCAGCCCCTTAGAATGCACGTAGTCGGCCAGGGCCTTCATATCGGGAAACTTCGCATTTGTGTGGAGCACTCCGTCGGCGTCGCGTTCGCCTTCCCAGGTGTCGTCGATGTTCACGTAGACGTAGCCGGCGTCTTTCATTCCCGAGGCGACAAGCTGATCGGCGGCGTCGCGGATGTCCTTGTCGGTCACGCGGCCGGCGAAGAAGTTCCAGCTGTTCCAGCCCATGGGCGGGGTCCCCGACGACAGCATTTTTTCGTTGGGGTGGATAGGCGGAGTCAACGCCACTTGCGGTCCTTGCGGTGGGGCAGACTTTTGGAGGAGTTTCGCGGAGATTTTCGGGGCGGTCTGCGCCGCAGCCGTGAGGGATCCCAAAACGAGAGCGCCAACAGTTAGAAGCGAGTGAATTTTCACGACTGGAATCTCCTGGAAACTTTTTCAGGGTCATCCTACCTTGCCAATACGGAACGCGGCAACGAATACAACAAATCTTCCCCCGCTCGAAAATCTTCGCCGACCCCTGGGTGCGAGATACTTTAATCAATGCCCTTTACTTTTTCCCACGCCGCCGCCGCCTGGCCCTTTCGAAAAACGCGCCTTGAAATGCCGGCTCTACTTACCGGATGTTTCGCGCCTGATTTCGCTTACTTCATGTTTATTCGGTCGCGCGGAGCCATCGGCCACTCGCTGCTCGGCGCATTCATCTTCGATTTGCCGGTGAGCCTTGCGGTGCTTTGGTTGTTTTTTGCCTTCGTGAGGCAGCCGTTTTTAATGCTGCTGCCGAAGGGCGTTCGTATGAGGCTGAAACCTGGGGACGGCGATTTCAGCTTCTGGCCGCCGTCGCGCCTGGCGTTGATCGTGGTCTCGATCCTGATTGGAACGGCGACGCACATTTTGTGGGACTCATTCACGCACCCGTTTTATTGGCCCTATCGGCACTGGAGCTTTTTGAGCGACGTTGTGCAAGTGCCCGTTGCGGGGGAGATGCAGATGTTCAAGGTGCTGCAATATGCCAGCACATTGTTTGGCCTGGTCTTTGTTGCGGTTTGGATATGGTCCTGGTATCGCGCGACCGAGCCGGTTGAATTGCCGGCCACGGAACCTTATACGCCTGCGCAAATTCGCATCATCACAATAGTTGCGCCTGTGGTCGCGCTCGCCGGCGGAATTGTCCGCGCGTATTTGATCCTCGGAGATCCAGCGATGACGGTTCGATCCTTGATGTACTTCGGGGTCGACTGGGGAATTACCGTGACCACGCTGTTGTTGCTCGGACTGCTCATCTGCGGCGCAGTTTTCAGAAGGCGTTCCGCGCCGATGCAGCGGGCCTAGACTCGAATGTTCGCCCTAGGGTTGCTTGCCCGGCGCTTCCTTCCCTTTTGGTCCAAGCAGCAATTGAAGGCCAACGTAGGCGATCCAACTCGGCTCGCCGTTAGTGCGCGTGACCGCCTGGATGGCGCGGCCGCCCATAAATAGCAGACGAAGATGGCCGGCGCGGTCGATGGTCTGGCGTCCGCCGAAATCGAGCGTGAATGATCGTTGTTTCGGCTGGCTGCCCATGCGATCAATCGCCTGCAGATCGTAGAGCTCGGCGTAGATTTCCGTTCGATCGTTGAATTCATGTCCAGCAATCAAGCCGCGGCCCCATTGGTCAGGCGCGTTCCGGTTGCCAATCCATCGGCCGACTTCGCCATCGAGCGCCAGCCACTTTATTTGCGCCGTAAATTCAATCGGCAGATAGTACTGCGGGCCGGGCGCGACAATGCCGCGCCGCACCGAGCTGGTGGGATTGTTGATCATCACCTGCGGGTAGGTGCCCAGAGAAAAGAGCAGGTTCGCGTCTGTCTTTGGCTCGCGGGCGCGATGGATCTCGAAGTAGCGCCACTTGATGCCCGGATAGGATTCGCCGAGTCCCACTCCAGTGGAGTTGTTTGGATCAGTGGCCGCAGCCAGCGGAATCTCGTATTTGAGCTGGATGCGATCGCCCAAGCCGTAGTTGATGTCGACGTCGGGAATCTCGTAATAGGACTGGCCGGGATTGTGGTTGGCAGTCCAGCCGAAGTTGATCTCCCAATGGTGATTGCCGGGCGTGCCGGGGTCGTCGGTGATAAATGGCGGTCCGCCCTGTGCGCAACATTGCACGCCCGCGCACGCCGCGCCTAAAAGCGGCAGCAGCAGCAAGAGAACTGGAAAAGGGCGGCGCATGTGCGTGGCGAGAGACTCGCGCAAAATTGGGTTTCGGGCGATCACGGGCAGGTCCAGGGTCCAAGGTAGCATTTTGTTTCTCAGGGCTGGCGCAATCGACTGGTTTGACAGATCCCGATGGCGGCGGATTTTCTTGACCGGGAGCCCCCGGCGCCCGGCCCGCCCGGCCTGCGATACTCGGCCGGTCTGAGATACTTAATTGCTATGCCGATTGATGACCTGCAACAGGCTGCACAGAAAATTGCCGGATTCCTGAACTCCCTGAACAAGCTCGGTGGGCTGCGCTTGAAATACCGCATCAGCGCGTCCGATGGAACGCAAGAAGGCGAAGTCGCTTCGCCGCGCCAGATCAGCGTTGAATTGGCCGGGCCCGATGTACCTCTGGTGATCCAGCACAACGGCGAGCTTCTGCGGGCCATCGAAACCCTGGCCGCGCAAATGCTGCGCCTGGACCACCACGAGCACGACATGGTGAGCTTTGACGCCGCGAACTTCAAGGCTCTGCGCGCCGAGGAGCTGCGCCTCTCCGCTGAAGCCGCCGCCGACAAAGTCCGCCAGACTGGGCAGCCGTATAGTTTCCCGCCCATGAACAGCCGTGAGCGGCGCATGCTGCATATGGTCTGCAAGTCGCTGAAGGGCATTGAAACGGCCAGCGTGGGCGAGGGGCAGGGCCGCTTTCTCGTGGTCTATCCCGAAGGCAAGACTGACTTGCCTGTCGAGCCGCAGTTCAAGCCGCGCGGGTTTGGGCGCGAACGGCGACCGGATAGCCGTCGCTAATCCGTTGTCAGTAGTCGGAACGGCGCGCTTAATTGAGAAGGCAGTCGGCAAAGCTGTGCCACAATCCAATTTATGAAGAGATTTCTCGCGCTTGTTGCTTTGGCCTGCATCTCGATGTGCGCCGCTCAAGAGCGGCCTGCGCTGCCGGCTCAAAAGCGCCTTGTCCCTCCCGCGCAGCGGCACCTTGTTTTGATCGATCAGGATGGCGCTGGCCCCGGCGGTTCCGATCAGATGGCAATGCTTGTTCTGCTTCAGTCGCCAGGCGTCCAGGTGCTGGGAATCACCGTGGTGACCGGCGATGCGTGGCGCGACGAAGAGACTCTGCACACGCTGCGCATGCTAGAGCTGACCGGGCACGCCGATGTTCCCGTCGTTCGTGGCGCTGTTTTTCCGCTGGTGCGCGACGAGGACCAAACCCGCATCGAGGCAGCGCTCAACGGCAAGGTGGCGTGGCTGGGCGCTTGGGGCGGGGTCGTGGCAACGCCGGCTGGAGCTGTGAAACCGCAATCGCATGGCTCTTACGAAATTCCAACCATGCCCGAGGGTTTACCGGCCACGAAGCCGCTCGATGAAGACGCGGCTCACTTTCTTATTCGCCAGGTGCGCGCCCATCCGCATGAGGTTACGATTTACGCCGCCGGGCCGCTGACAAACATTGCGCTGGCTGCCGCGATCGATCCTGAGTTTGCGTCGCTGACCAAAGGCATCTTGATTATGGGCGGCAGCATCAACCCGCAGACAAATGGGCCCCAGACGAACGATACGGGGACCGCCGATCTTGAAATTTCCGACCCGCGGCACGAGTTCAACTTCTGGTTCGATCCTGAGGCAGCGCACATAGTGTTGCATGCCAACTGGCCGCACATTGAAGTGACGACTGAGGACGTTTCAGTGAAGGCGCCGTTCTCGCAAGAGATGCTGGATTCGATTGCGAAATCGCAGACACCTGCGGCCCGCTACATTGCCGCATGGAGCCAGCGTCGCACGGATATGTGGGACGAGCTGGAAGCGTGCGCTTGGCTCGATCCGGCGATCATCACCAAAGAAGCAGACGTCTATATGGATGTCGACCTGAGCCATGGCCCGAGCTACGGCGATACGCTTGCATGGCCGGAGCCGTTGAAGCCGGCGACCGGCGTGCGCCTGGCCCACGCGCAAATGGACCTGGACTTGCCGCGCTTCCAAAAGGATTTTGTCGATCTGATGACGCGAATTGAAGCAAAATAGAGGTTCCGATGGAAACTCTTCGCCGAGGTGCAGAATGACGCAGGGATCGATTCTTGGAACGAGCAAGCCGGTGGCCTTTGTCGCCACAACAAATCCCAATCGAGCTCGAGCGTTCTACGAAGGCCTGCTGGGACTTCGGCTCGTTGAGGATGAAAAGCCGTTCGCGTTAGTCTTTGACGCCGATGGAGTGATGTTGAGGGTAACGGTTGTTCATGAACACAACCCTGCGCCGTTTACCGTGTTGGGGTGGCAAGTGGATTCGATTGAAGACACGGTGGATCGGTTGACGGCCGCCGGAGTCAAGTTTCAACGCTACCCGGGAATGAACGATGGCGATCCAAGAGGAATCTGGAATGCGCCGAGCGGAGCCCGTGTCGCCTGGTTCAAAGATCCCGATGGAAACGTGCTAAGCGTAACGCAGTTCTAGCGCCCACCATTGGCCCGCTCATACTGCCTGCGTTCAGCGTTGTTCGCTCGCACCAGGTTGCCTGCTGGAATCAGTCGGTTCCGTGTTCGTCATCGCCGTGATCGTGGTGCTGGTATTTGAGGATCGTCTCATTCAATCGGTCGGGATCAACGGAGACCTGCACCACATCCAGCTCTGTGCCATCAAGATCGAGAATGAAGAGCCCCATCCGCTTGCCCTCGGCGTGCGAGAAGATCAGCGACTGCTCGCCGCCATGGCGGCTGGTCTCGCGAATCATCCGCTCCCATCCCTGGCCCAGCTTTTCTTCGACCATGCGGTTCAGATCATCGCCGTCAACGGGAGCCGAGAAGTGCTCGAACTCGGCAACGTGTACGCCGTCGACGCCTCCGTGTGTGACCGCGTTCGCGACAAAGCTGCCCAGGCCCAGCAGCGGAATCCGCATCGCGTGCTGGTGATAGCGGTTCTCGATGGAGCTGACGATACTGTCAAATCCGCCTTCGCCGCCCCCAGCCGCCCGCACAACAACCCATTTTGGAGCGACCAGCAGTACGCAAAGAGCGGCGCAACCCAAAGGAATCCAAAAATGCCGGTTCAAAATGCGCCCGTTTCCTGTTTGTGTGCTCCCTGTTTGTACGCTCACTGGTCGCCGCCTTTCTTGGCCTTCTCACCGGACTTGTCTTTGTCGGTCTTATCCTTGCCGCCCTTATCCTTGCCGATGTCGCCCAGCTCGCTGAGCCCGCTCAATCCCTTAAGCTCACTCAGCTGATCCATGCGGATGGGGCCGAGAATCAGCACGACGGTCAACTCTTTCGGTTCAGCGTCGAGAACAAAAATTCCTTGCGGCTGGCCGTTGACCATCTTCATCAACACATCGGTGCTCTCGCCGGTCTTGATCTCGCGCACGTGCACCATCGGTGTCCACTCAGGAGCTGAGAAGCCCTGGCGCAGTTGTTCGAGCTGATCCGGTGAGTACAGGCCTTCTTTATCGAATTCGTAATCACGGACATAAATGCCGTCGAGCCCTTCGATCAACTGCTGCACCCCGGCCTGGTCCTTGTCGTTTTTGTCCATGAATTTCGCGGCGAAGCCCAGCATGTCCTTGCTGAGCGTCACCTCGGTCACGTCCGAAGCGCGCGCGGCCAGCTCCTTTTGAACTTGTGGCGCGAAGAACCAGCTCGTCGATGACGGTGCCTGCTGGGCCAGCGCCGGCGCAATCAGCGCCGCGGCTCCCAGAATGATTGTTGCAATGCGATATTTCATGCTCGATTCTCCTTGTCGTTTCGAATTCCGTTTTGCAGCGAATCCCATCTGCACCGAATTTTGCAGCTGCGCATCGCGGCCATTCCAAATCGCCTTTACTGCGAACTCTTGTCTCGCTCCTGCAATTGCTCGTTCATTACCTCGAACGCATGATTAGTGATGCGCAGTGCCGTGAACACCTGCTGCTTTGCTTCTTCGCCCTTGCGGCGCTCGATGGCGTAATGCCCCATCACTGCCCCGCCTGCCACTCCGGCCAGGACCAGTGAGGCCGCGATGCGCTCGAACCAGATCATGCGGCTGCGTTGCCGCGCAGCTGTACGAGTTAAGTGAAGCCGCACGCGATTCTGCCGCCCCTCCATCACCTTGCGCTTCAGGCTCGCGGGTGCTGGTTCGCGCTCCAGGCTCCGGCTCAACTCGCGTTCGAATTCGTTGATTGGCTCAAACGGCACGGATGTACTCCTTCAACTGACTCTCGGCCTTGGCTCGCAGCAGTTTCAATCCTCGCTGCAACTGGCTTTTCACAGTGGCCAACGGCGCGCCGAGTGTGGCCGCAATCTCCTCCGGCGTCAGATCCTCCTGATACCGGAGAATGATCGCCGCGCGTTGCGCCTCAGGAAGTGTTCCCAGCAAAGCTTCAATTCGGTCGCCAAGCGGCGATCCGCGTTCCAATTCCCGCGCGCCGTGCGCTTCGTTGATCTCGACCCACAAATCCGTTCCGCGCACTCTCCGCCGGCGCAGCGCATCGGTCGCCCGGCTCATGGTCACTCGCCGCAGCCAGAAGATTGCGTGCTGCGAATTCTCGATCTTGCTCAAATTTCCGTCCAAAGCCAGAAAAACATCCTGCGCAATCTCTTCGGCCAGGCCGCGGTCGCCGGTCATGCGCAGCGCCAGCGAAAAGACCATGGACTGGTGCTCGTCAACAAGTTGTTCGAAGTCGGGCTGCCAGTCGTCGGCCATAAAACTCGCTGCTACCTTCTAATCCGCAGAGGGATGCGGGATGGGATGCAGAGAGTTACGCGGCTGGCGAGAAAAAGTTCAGGCGGTGCCGCTTGCGCGGCACGAATGGGTAGCGCCGGCCTCTGGCCGGCTGTCCTGGCGGCGTCCTCGTCGCCAAGCACGGGAGTTTTGTAATAAGGGCACGGCTTTAGCCGGGCCACAACATCTGCATAAGAACGACCGGGCTTTAGCCCCTGCCACAAGTATCCAACCCGATCACGCCACTGGCGATAGACTGATCGTCATGCGATGCGGCTCACGATGCGGATTGATCGTTGCATTGGCTCTGGCGCCTTGCGCCGCGTCTTGGGCGCAATGGACGATCGAGAACTCCGGCACGACGGCCGATTTGCGCGGCATTTTCAACGTGGGCGGAGGGGTGGCCTGGGCCTCGGGCACGAACGGGACGGTGTTGCGTACGGAAGACGGCGGTTACGTGTGGCAGACATGCGCGATTCCGCCCGACGCTGAGCATCTGGATTTTCGCGGCATCCAGGCCTTCGACGCGAACACGGCCATCGTGATGTCGAGTGGTAAAGGCGATCTGTCGCGCCTCTATAAAACAACCGACGGCTGCCACACGTGGAAGCTGATGTTCACGAATCCGGATAAGGATGGGTTTTGGGACACCGTGATCCTGACGCCCCCAATACACGGGAACGCGTTTAGTGGCATGTTGATTGGGGATCCCATCCCAGACGGGCGTCAGTTTCGGTATTTCTTCATGCGGAAGCGATCGCCAGTATTCCCTATCTATCAAACAAGAGATGGGGGAACGACCTGGACCAGACACCTTGACGGCTTCTTTCCTTCGCAAGCCGGCAGGAGCGGAAAAGCGCGTGAGTCGATTTTCGCGGCAAGTAATTCTTCGATGGTGCTGGTTCCCTATGGGCTGCTCTTTGTTACGGGCGGTAAGGCGAGCGCATTACATTACATGCAGTATTTCGTCGACTCACCGCTCTACACGGGACCTCTACCTCTGCCAGCGGAGTGTGGTGGGTACTGCGTCTATCCGAGCGTAGGAAGTTTGAAACTCGCGTCTGGCAAAACGGCTGGCGGCTTTTCCCTGGCAGCCAATTACTTCATTCTTTCAGATAATCCACCAATAGGATCCCGCGTTGTGATGGCTGTGGGCGGCGACTTCAAAATGGCTGACGCAACAGATGGAACAGCAGTAGCCTGTCGCCCTGAGCAGCAGGGAGTCTTCGTTCGTTACGATTGTGTCCCAGCCCAAACCCCACCCCACGGCTACCGCTCCGCCGTCGCCTACGACGCCGATGCGAAAACCTGGATCACCGTCGGCCCCAACGGTACCGACATCTCCACCGACGACGGTAAGAACTGGCGGGCGCTCGATCCGGACCTCCCATCGCATGAAGCGCCTGACGCCGACCGCAACTGGAACGCTCTATCGTTGCCCTTCGTCGTTGGCCCGCATGGGCGCATCGGAAAGCTGAACCCGCACGCGCTCCAACAGACCGCACGTTAAGCCCTCTTAGAAGAAAGGTTGACCGCACCGAACCGTCCCGGAGGGACGGATCGAAAATAGCCCAGGCCGAAGTTCGCGATAGCGGACTGAGCCCTGGGATAGCGGGCCACCAACACCGCCCGCCCCGTAGGGCCGGGCGAATCGGCAAGCTCTGAGGTAGGAGTCCAGCATGTCTCACACCTACTGCTGCGCGTTTTTCCATTGCGTATTCTCTACCAAGGAGCGGCGCAGGATAATCACCTCCGAGATCCAAGCCCGATTGTGGGCCTACATGGGAGGAGTCGCGCGTAAACGCGACATGACCGCGCTTGGCGTAGGCGGAACTGATGATCATGTCCATTTACTCTTGTCACTGCCTTCGTCCCTGCCAATTGCGAAGGCGATGAGGGAGATTAAGAGTGAGTCGTCGCGATGGATGCGCGAGGAATTCGCGATAGCAGACTTTGAATGGCAGGAGGGATATGGAGCATTCTCGATTGGTCGGTCACAGGTAGACACCACGCTCAAATACATCGCCAGACAGAAAGAACACCACCGTAAACACGATTTCCAAGCCGAATTCATTGCTTTTCTGAAGAAGCATGAAATCAAGTACGACCCGCGCTACGTGTGGGGATGAGATGAGGTTTGCGCGGCCCTGCGGGGCGCGCTCAGCCACGGCATCGTTTTCCCAGGGCGTCGCTATGCTCCGGCCTGGGCTATTTTCGCCCCTCCCTCCGGGAGAACCTCATCGGTATTGCGCAAAAACTCTGTTCTCACCGGCCCGCTTAAATCTCTTGGTCCCTGTCCTTGTTTTCAAAACAAATCCGGAATGCTGTTGAACGCAATCCGCGTCGGTGCGGCCTTGTAGGCGGTGAGCATTGCTGCGGGCGCGAGCGTGCTCATTCCGTACTTATCGTTGATCTGGTCCATCGTTGCGAGCAAACGTGTGCGGCTCTGCTCATCTTCAAGGCCGTCAAAGAGCGCCAGCGTATGCAGCCGGTCGGGAACTAGTTTATTGAGCTGCACGCCGATGAAATACGGATGATCGTATTGCTCGCCGCTGGGCCGCGACTCCCATAGGCGGCGCAACGCGGCAATCAGCGTCTGGTTATCCTGGCACTCGCTCAGTTTGATCTCGCTGCGCCAGCCGCGCGTGGGCGCGCCGAATCGCGAAACAGGCATCTTTTCGCCGCGCGGCACAGCGAAACCAATCGCCAGACCAATGTGGCTGGCCCACATCTCGGCTGCACGCAGGCGCATGGCCGCTTTGTGCAGCAGCTTGTGAGCCACGGCCCAGGCCTTCTCCGCGGTGCGCATCTCGGGCGCCAGCACATGCGAGTGGCTGATGGATTTCTGGTGCTCGGCCTCTGCGTGATCGAAGTCTTCGCCCTGCAGCCAGTGAAAGAGCCGCTCACCCCAAACCGATCCCCAGATTTCGCCCGCGTGTTCGCGGTCGAGCGCCAGCAGATCGTCCATGGTGCGAATGCCTTTTTCATTCAGCCGCTTCTCAGTACGCGCGCCAATGCCGGGCAGATCGCGCAGGGTGAGTTGATGCAGCGCCGCAGGCAGAATGTCGAGCGGCAGCGCCACCAGCCCATCCGGCTTTTCCATGTCGCTGGCGATTTTGGCCAGATACCGGTTCGTGGCGATGCCGACGGAGCTACGCAGGCACTCGCCGGCCCGCTCATGGATTGTTCGTTTGACCCGAATGCCGAGGTCGAGGGCCCCACGCAAGTGGCGTTCGCGGCCGATGAGGCGGCAGGCCATCTCGTCGATGGAGCAAACGGCAGTGACCGGCACACAGCTCTCGACGGCTTCGACCACGCGATGGTGATACTCGGTGTAAATCTCGTGGCGGCCTTCCACCAGCACGATCTCCGGGCACATGCGTTTGGCGTCGGCGACCACGGTGCCGGTGCGAACGCCAAAGGCTTTCGCTTCATAGCTGGCAGCAATGCAGACAGTCGTATCGGCCATCATGGGCACCACGCCGACAGGTCGGCCGCGAAGCTCGGGCCGGACCTGTTGCTCCACTGACGCAAAGTAGGAGTTCAGATCGACGAAGAGCCAGTTCAGTAGCGGCACCTGAGCAGAACTTTCGGCTGGGACAGATTCGCCGGCTGGAACAGTTTCCGGATTCCTGGGCGCGTCCTCGGCGGCGAAGCGAAGGTTGGCAAGCTCCTCCGGCCACTCATCCGGAGCGGGTGAGGGTGCCGGATTGGGATAAGCAGCCATTCGCTCGCTACTATCTTCGCCTTTTGTTTGCTATTTTGCAATCGGAATTTTTCTTCGACACGGCCGATAGATTCCCCAAAAGTGTTAGTTACTGACCCAAAAGGGAGGGATATCGTCTAATCTCTGATGTGGGTAACATTCCATTGAGTTTCGGAGTCCAACTGGATAGCCGGATCCTCCCCCTGATTGGTGATCGAAGATGCGGACCCTGGCACATTGGATTGCGGTGAATGGAAGCGTTCTTGCCGTGCTGGTCACGGTGGGCGTAGCCGTATTGCTTGTCGCCTGCCTCGAGTGCACGCACTGCCCAAAGAGCAAGAAGGACTCGCTCTTCCATCGCAACGAAGTTTAAGTCCACGTAGTTTAGATCCAGGCGATCTGACTCCGCGCTTTGCAAATCCGCGCATTCCAAGTCCGCGCGGTCTAATTAAAGATCAGTTCCCGCCCGCCGCCTGGGCTTCCGGCTTCAGATAAGTTTCAAACTGCGCCAAGATCCTCGAGAATAATTGCGTCTGCGCTTCCGGCCCCGCGATGGAGTGCGTCTTGCGCGGGAAGATCTGCAAGTCATAAGGAATGCCGGCGTCAATAAGCCGCTGCACCAGCTGCACAGTGTTTTCAAAGTGCACATTGTCGTCGCCGGTTCCGTGCGCGATGAGCAGCCGGCCCTTCAAATCCGATGCCGAATTCACCACTGAGAAATCGCGATAGCCGTCGGGGTCATCTGCAGGCAAGCCCATGTAGCGCTCGGTATAAATGGAATCGTAGTTGCGCCAGTCGGTAACCGGCGCAACGGCCACACCGGCGCGGAAGCGGTCTGAGTGAGTCATCGCGTAAACCGTGAAGGTGCCGCCCCAACTCCAACCCCACCAACCCAGTCGCTTCGGATCCAACTGCGGATATTTTTCGAGCACCGCGTCCACAATCGTCAACTGATCTTCAAGCTGAACGGGGCCAAAGTCGCGATAAGCGGCCTGCTCAAAGGCGCGCCCGCGGCTGCCCATTCCGCGATTGTCGGCGTGGAGTACTGCGAAACCGCGTTGCGCCAGCAGCTCATCGAAGAGCAGCGCGCCGCTCCATTGGTTCACTACGATCTGGTCGTGAGGTCCACCGTAGGGATTCACGATCAAAGGGATGACGGCAGGGGGCGTGCCGCCAGGGAGTCGGCCTGCGGGATTCGTCGAGCCTTCCGGCAGCAACAACGTGGCGTAGAGCGTGGTTCCGTCGTGCGCCTTCACCTCAATCTGCTCCGGCGAGTGCAAATGGTAAGAATCGAGCGCATGCGACTCCCAAAAGACGCGACACGAATCCGCGCCGGATTTTTCGCCCGGCTTGTCTGTCAAACGACACACGCGCATTACCGGCGGCGTCATGCGCGAGGAGAACTTGTCGGTGAATGCGCCGCCATCGGGAGCAAAGGTGACCTGATGAAATCCCGCACCCGCACTCAATTGCCTGCGTTCGCCAGAGAAGCTCACCTGCCAAAGCTGCTGCTCCAACGGATTGTTTTCGTTTGAAGTGTAATCCACAACTTTGCGCGCAGTGTCCACGCTGTATGCATCGCTGACTTCGAAATCGCCTTTGGTCAACTGGCGATCGAGCTTCGCGTCGGAACCGAGCGGCTTCGACTTGTCATAGCTATACAGATAGAGCTGATTGTGCCCGTCGCTCCAATTGCTGAGCACGATCGCTCCGTCATCCACCGTCACATCGTAATTCTCATCGAGGAACTTATCGTCGCTGATCTCGAGCATCTGTCGCGCTTCGCCTAATTCGGCGTCAGCAAAGAACAGCGCCAGGTGCTTGTGATCGCGCGTCAGCGTTTCAATCCACACGGTCTTGCTGTTGACCCATCCAAAGCGCGGCACGTAGTCGTCGCCGTTGTGCAACGGGATTCTCATCCATGCAGTCTTGCCGCCGCCCACAGGCACTACGCCCAGGCGCACTTCTGGATTTTGGTCGCCGGGCTGCGGAAAGCGCTGCCAATCCACCGTGGCGTGACTTGGAATCCAGTCAGCGAGCGGATATTGCGGCACCTGAGTCTCGTTCATCTGCAGATAGGCAATCTTTTTCGAATCCGGCGACCAGAAATAATTGCTGCGCACGTCAAGCTCTTCCTCGTATACCCAATCCACCTCGCCGTTGAGCAAGACCTGACCGTCGCTGGAGGGGGGATTCGCCGCGGGAGTCAGAGGCATTGTGGGTGTGCCGGGGTCGCGAAGCGCGATGACGGCCAGGCCGTGATCTTTGATGAAGGAGATGGACCAACCGTCGGGAGAGAACTTGGGGTCGTCGCCGGAGAGCAGGTCCGAAAAGCCGATTTCGATTGCAGTGCCGTTGCGCAGATCGTAAAGCCAAACCCGGCCGTTGGAGTCGAAGAGAATGTGCGTGGAGTCCGGAGCC
This sequence comes from uncultured Acidobacteriaceae bacterium, assembly GCA_963763585.1. GTDB lineage: Bacteria > Acidobacteriota > Terriglobia > Terriglobales > Acidobacteriaceae > Telmatobacter. The sequence continues at coordinate 65,236 of CAVXPR010000010.1, forward strand.
CAAACGTAGCTGGCCAGGTTGTAACGCTCGCGATGATCACGGTCTTTCTCTGAGCCGTTGCTGCCGTTCAGATTCTCCATCTTGGCGGCGCTCACCAATACATGCGTCTTGCCGGTGGCGGGATCCACATCCATCAATTCGCCGCCATCGAGATAGGTCAAATGCTTTCCATCAGGCGACCAGGTTAGTTGATCGGGCGGCTCGCCGATGAGCGGCCCATGGGCAAAGATCGCGTCGATCGTGAGCGGCTTTTCCGGAGCTTGCGCGGGCACTGAAAGTGCGCCCAGAGCGATTGCGGCCATCAACGGAAACTGGAAGGCGGATTTTCGTGTCAACAGAAATCCTCCTCGATTGAGATTCCGGCCTGGCATGAAGGCTTAAGTGGAGGGCGTGGGTGGTACCGGAAGAATCAGTGTAAATCAACGCGTTTAAAAGTGAACTCGCCGGATTGCGTTGCAGGATTCGTTGCGCCGCCACTCCGCAATTCGAATTGACATACAAATTCGCCGTTTGTTGCCGGAAGGGTCGGCAGTGTATGTTGCGCAGTATGCACTGGGCAACTCCCGAAGAACGGCGCGCACTTGGCCAGGCGCGGCGCAAGCAGGTGGGCCGCCACCAGCAAGAAGCGTTGCATCCCAAAGCGCGGCCAGCCAGCGCTCTTGAGCTTGTCGCTCGATCGATGCGCGGCCGCATACCCGATCTGATCCAGCTCAAATATCGGCTCATGGCGGAGTCGCCGTTCGGGTACTTTCGCGGCGCTGCGCCGGTGATGGCCGCCGATCTCGCGCAGCTTCCTTCCACCGGAATCATCAGCCAGCTCTGCGGCGACGCGCATGTGCGCAACCTGGGCGCATTCGCCGCGCCCGATGGGCGCCTGGTCTTCGACCTCAACGATTTTGACGAGACCATTCGCGGCCCGTTCGAGTGGGACCTGAAACGCATGGCGGCTTCGCTGGTGCTGGCCGGATGCGCCGCTGGGCACAAGAACAACTCCGCGCGCAAAGCTGCCGAAGTCTGCACCAGGCGCTACGCCGAGCAGATGCGCGCTTTCGCCCGCATGCCGCAACTGGATGTGAACCGCTTTCAGGTGCATCGCCTCGACCTTGCCCGGCCAGTGCACGAGGCCCTCTGCAAAAGCTGAACGCGCCACGCCACTGCACCTGTTTGAACGGATGACCACTCCGTCTTCGTCGCGTTCTGGTTCAAGCCGCCGCTTCAAGGAATTAAAACCGATGCTCTTCCGGGTCACGGGCGCTCGCGCCGCCGCTGTGGTGGCCTCGCTGGGCCCGTATCGCGAGATGCTGGAGCCGCAGCGGCAGCATCTGCTCGATTTTTACAAACCCGTGGATGTGGCATTCAAGGTCGTGGGTACCGGTTCGGTTGGCCTGCGCGACTACTCCATCCACATGGAGGGCAATGGGCCCGGCGATCCGCTGTTCTTGCAAATCAAAGAAGAGGTTGCATCGGCTTATGCGCCCTATCTCCCCGATGCGCGACCCAATGCGCATGGTGGCCGGCGCGTGGCTGAGGGGCAGCGCTTCATGCAAATTCAAACTGACCCGTTTCTCGGCTGGACACACATCGGCAACCGGCAATATCTGGTGCGCCAGCTCAATGACCACAAGGGGTCCATCACAATTGAGGACCTGGCCGGCGCGAATCTCAAGGCCTACGCCGAGGTCTGCGGCGAGCTACTGGCCCGCGGCCATGCGCGCTCAGGCGACGCGCAAACCATCGCCGGCTACATCGGCTCGGGAGATGCGTTCGCCGAGGCAATTGCCGAGTTCGGCATTGTCTACGCCGCGCAGACCGAAAAAGACTGGGAAGAGCTGAAGCGGTCGGGCCGGGCGAAGAAGAAGGCGTAGCGCGCGAACATGCCATATTTGCCGATTGGCCTCCTCCTTCAAGGACATGGGAGGAAACCATGGAACTTGTCAGGAAGATGACCAAAGACAAACGGGACCGGACTCGGGACGCGAGCTAGCTAAGAGTCCTTCTGTTGTTGTCCTTTTAGTCGAAAGTAAATCTCTGATGCGACGCTCCCCTAGCGCCGATACACGTCGTATCCTCGCAAATGCGCCGCCAGCGTAAATTCCTTCATCAGCAAAGTCATCAGTCTCGGCGCGGTCAGGCGTCGGATCCATTTTGATTTGCAGATCGCGCTTCACAATCAGCCACCGAATGTTTTGAGTGCGCGCCAAGGCAGCAGTCTCGGCCGGCGAATACGGATCGGTCGTGGGATCGAAGAGCAGCACCGGAAAACGTGGCACGCGGCCAGTCGCAAAGTAGAACGGATCCTCGCCGGGAATCAGAATCAGCCCGTCATCCTGCGGAATGTTTGCCTGCGCGTAGCGCAGCAACTCGTCAAATTGCGGGAGATACTGTCCCGGCGTGGCCATGCCCGCGAGCTGCGGAAATGCGGAGTGCTGCACTGGCCCGTCGGGAAAATTCCCATACGAGAGCCGCTCTTCGCTGGCAATGTAAAACCCTCCGCACACAAGCAGCGTCGCCGAGATTAGAACGGCGAGAGCCGGTACAAACCATTTTGCGGAATCGGGTGCGGTAACGCGCGCGGCGTCCTGCCCCGCAAATCCGTCGAGCGTTGCAAGCAACTCCGCCACCAGCAAAAGCAGCAGCGGCCAAATCGCATACGTAGAACCCCAAAGCTGCTGCGACATAAACGTGCCGCCGATCGCGGCAAGAATCATGAGCGGAAAAAATGCGCGCAGTGACAGCTGTCGCCGCAGGCGGAACAGATTCGCGATGGCCAGCGCAGCTGCGAGCAAGAGCAGCAGCGGCCAAAGCGCCAGCAGGCTGTCGCCACGCTCGTCGGCGTCGTCGTAAATCAGCAGCGAAGCGAGCGTGTAGATGAACGGCGCGGCCAGCAGCGAGAAATGCCACCACCCGCGCCCAGCGGAATTTTTCAGTCGCGAAGCGCAGCAGCGCCAAGCCAGCAACAACGCAAGGCAGCGTCCATAGCAGCGACGGATCGCGAAAGACGGCGAGCATGTTGCCCAGTCCCGGCAAACGGCGCTTGCCGGCAAACTCGATCGTCCAGTAAATGTAATTGCCGATGCCCGCGGTCCAATGCAGAGCGAGCGCAGCTGCAAACAAAGCAGCGCACGCGCCAGCCAGAATCGCAAGCAGTGCTTCGCTTCTCAGGCGCTTCAACCTCAAGTTCACCGGGCTCGACTTGCCCGCGCCGCATGAGCGTAAGCGCAAACACGAGCAACACCGCGCTAATTGCTGCGAGCAAAAATGGCAGGCCCATATTTTGTTTGAAGAAGAGCGGAACGCAGATTCCCACGCCGGCGGCGAAACCACTTGCCACAGTTCGTTTTGCCTCGGCCGTCTGCAAGAGCCAGAGGGCAATGAGAATCCAGAATGCGCACTCGCCGTCGTATTCGGGAATCGGAATGATGCTGTAGATGCCGAGAATAGTAATCGGCGCTGCCACAAGCAGCGCGATAGGCCATGCTGCGCCAACAGGCCCGCGCGTCGACACGACATCAACACGTTCGCCGAGCGACGCGAGAGCGATTCTCCAGGTGAGCACGGTGCCCAGCCCGCCCACCACTGCGGCATAGATCACATGATGAAAGAAGACGCGGCCGGTGAAGTGGATGATGGCCGCTTGAAAGAGAAAAGTAAGCGGCGGATGGACAAAAGGAAAGTCGCGATAGGGCATTTGCCCGGCTGCGATGCGCGCCGCGCTGTCGAGCACGTAGCTCGTGTCCCACAGAATCGCCACGTGCGCGTTTTGCCAAAGCACGACGCACGCCGTAGCAGCGAAGAGGCTGACTGCGGCGGGCAAATCTCGGAATGCAAAGCGGGGCGTCAACTGGTTGGGCTCGGCGGCTCAACCCCAGTCTCTACCATCCGCGGTGATAGTAGTAGTAGTCGTCGCGATAAGGCCCGCAATGGGGCCCATAATACGGCCCATAATCCCGCATCGAAAAGATCGCCATAAGAAGCGCGACAAACCAGCCGACCATCGTCCAGCCGAGAAAAAGGTTCAGCAGCAGGATTCCGGTGGAGTTGTGCGTGTGCCGTACAGCCGCAATGATTGCAGGAAGGAAGTAAAGTCCGACGCCGAAGATCAGGAAGTGCATAAGAACTCCGCTCGTGTTCAAACCCAGTGTTCGAACATTGTTACGGAGAGTTTAGCGCCGAAGTTCATTTCCTCAGCAAGATCATGTTCCAGCGGATAGGCAAAGCGCGGTCATCGCAGCTCCTGCGACACGTGGCAGCGCGAGGATCCGAAGCCGCCAAACGAGCGACATTGAGGGCGGCAAAGAGGGCGCGCAAAGGAAATATTTCGGACATTCAGTCCCTAAGTATATGAAAATAATACAGATATTTTCATTGCGCGACCTACTGCCCGCGAGTATACTTCCGCGGTCCCCCGAAACGCCAAAAGGAGCGCACCATGGGAAAGATCAACGTAACCCGTCTGATCCTGGGCGGAATTGTCGCAGGCATCGCCATCGATCTGTTGGATTATCTAGTGGATGGCGTATGGCTGGCGCAGCGCTGGGCTGATGGAATGGCCCTGCTAGGCAAGCCCGGATTCTCGCAGGTCCAGGACATCTGGTTCGACGTGCTCGGACTTCTGAGCGGACTCGCAGCCATATGGCTTTATGCGGCAATCCGGCCCCGATTTGGCTCGGGACCGAAGACCGCAATCATTGCCGGCCTCGCCGTGTGGTTTATCGGAGTCTTCCTGCCCAACGTCGGCTTCATGTACGTTCCGCAGCTGTTTTCGAAACACCTGACGCTCTACACCACGCTCGGCGGGATTGTCGAAGTCGTTATTGGAACCCTTGCCGGAGCATCGGTCTACAGGGAAAGCTAGCCCGGCGGCGGTCGCCCTCTACAATGATTCGGTATGTCGACCGCTGCGCCAACTATCGTCCGATCGCACGCCAAGATCAATCTGGGCCTGTTCCTCGGCCCTCCGCGTCCGGATGGGTTCCACGCGCTTGCCACGGTCTATCAGACGCTGGAAATGCATGATTTAGTGACGGTTAAGGCGAGACGTGCCGGCACAACCTCGCTTCGAATCAGCTCAAACGACCCCCGCGTTCCCACCACGGAAAACAATCTCGCCGAACGCAACACCGTCTGGAAGATTCTTTCCCTTGCGTTGGAGCGGTTTGATTCGACCGCAGACGTCGAGGTTCATATCGACAAGCGGCTTCCCGTACAAGGCGGCCTGGGTGCTGGATCGGGCAACGCAGTGGCGGCGCTCGTTGGCCTGGACGCCGAACTGGGCACGCAATTCCGCAGCCTGTTCACCCAAAAACTCGAGATTCCCTCCAAAGTTGGATCCGACGTGCCGCTGTTTCTCGTAGGCGGAACGGTGCTCGGCGTCGACCGTGGGCAGGAAGTCTATCCACTCCCCGATATCGAGCCAACATGGTGCGTAATTGCCGTGCCGGAAATTGGCATTTCCACGCCGCAGGCTTTTCGCGATTGGGACGCGCTTTGCGCCGCAGAAGGTTTGACCGCAGAGGCAGGGACCGCTAGACTAGAGAAGTTGAGCCGAAGCTACGCCAGCGCCTTTCGGGGAGAGATTCCTGAAGGTGGGTTTGGAGACGGCTCCTCCGGTGTCTTCTCCGCGGGAGAAGACCTGGCCGGACTTCAAGAGTCTGCGCTTGTCCGCACCGGGATCATGAGCTGGATTGAGAACGACTTCGAGCGAGTCATTTTTCCCCAGCATCCCTCCCTTGCAGAGATCAAGCGTCTTCTTGCGGGCTCCGGTACACCGGAGGCAGCCCTACTTGCCTCTCTGTCGGGTTCCGGTTCCGCGCTCTTCGGGTTGTACCTGACCCGCGGAGATGCTGAAGCGGCTGTAAACCGGATCACGAATGGAGTCCAGAACTTGGGTGTGCGGAGTACGACAATCACGCGCACCATTCCGCGATCCGCTTACTGGGAACAAATGTTGAAAAACGTTGATTGACAGTCCACCGTTGGGCAAGCGAGACTCACCCACGGCTGACCGTCATGGTGGGCGATCGTTCAATGGTAGGACAATGCCCTTTGGAGGCATTTATCCAGGTTCGAATCCTGGTCGCCCAGCCAGAGATTGTGAACGATGAACACGGAACACAGCCATAGCCAACCAGCATGGAGGTGCACTTACGATGGAATCGCAAACGTTAGCCGTGACACCGGAAAACAAGCCGGGCGAAACAAATCCCGAGAAGCCTGAAGGCGCGAAGGACGCGCCGAAAAGTGGATCTGGCAGCGGATCCGGTAGCGGGTCAGGCGATAGCGGCAAGGGCAAAGATGCCAAGCCGACGCCGACTCCGGAGCGCAAGAAGGGCTCGAAGCTGAGCGAAGACAAGCGCTTCAAGCTGTTCAGTGGCACAGCCAACCCAAAATTGGCTCATGCCATCGGCGAGCACATTGGCGTCAAGGTCGGCGAAGTAAAGATGCAGCGTTTCGCCGACGGCGAAGTTTATTTTCAGCTTCTCGAGAACGTGCGAGGAGTGGATGTTTTTGTAGTGCAGCCCACCTGCTATCCGGTGGACCAGCATTTGATGGAGCTATTGGTAATGATTGATGCGCTCAAGCGAGCTTCGGCGGCAAGGATCACGGTGGTGGTGCCCTACTACGGGTACGCCCGCCAGGATCGCAAAGACCGGCCGCGCGTGGCAATCAGCGCCAAGCTCATCGCCGATTTGCTGACGACCGCAGGCGCCAATCGCGCACTGTTTGTCGATCTGCACGCTGCGCAGATTCAGGGCTTCTTCAATATTCCCGTGGATCACATTTTTGCCAGTCCGGTGCTGGTGAGCTACTTCAAAGAGCTCAAGCTACCCAACCTGACGGTGGTTTCGCCGGATGCAGGCGGCGTGGAGCGGGCGCGATTCTTTGCGCAAAAAATGGGAGTGCCGCTGGCGATTGTCGACAAGCGGCGCACGGACATCAATGTTGCCGAAGTGATGAACGTGGTTGGCGACGTAAACGGAAAAACTTGCTTGATCATTGACGACATTATCGATACGGCTGGGACGCTGGTAAAAACCGTCGACGCACTGTACGCTTCGGGCGCAACGGCCGTGTATGCCTGCGCCAGCCACGCCGTGCTTTCCGGCCCGGCCATTGACCGCATCGCCGCATCGCGACTGGAGCAGGTGGTTGTTACAGACACTATTCCGTTGCGCGAGGCGGCACAGAAGTTGCCCAAGATTAAAGTGCTATCGATTGCCGGCCTGCTGGGTACTGCGATCGAGAACATTCATTTGGAGACCAGCGTGAGCACGCTGTTCAATTAGCCGCTAGCTACCAGCTTCTAGCTCCTAGCCTGCGCAGTTCGGAAAATGACCTTCGCGTTTTAGCGAAGCGATGATTGTAAAGGCGGTGAATAAATTGATTCGCCGCGCAACATCAACATGCAGCTAGAGGCTAGGAGCTAGTAGCTGCAAGCTGCATTTTACAAAGGGAGCGGAGCAACACTCTGTGCCCGATCTTAAGAAGAAACGAGAAAAAACGAAATGCCAGAAGTAGTCGTAGCCAAGCCCCGTGAGGGAAAATTCAATAAAAATGCTGCCCGCCGCGTGCGCGTAGCAGGCAAGATTCCGGCCGTGATATACGGTTCCGGGCTTGATCCCGTAGCCGTGGAAGTAGACCCGAAACAGATTTCGAAGATCCTCTACTCCGAGACCGGCCACAACACGATTTTGGATGTCGAAGTTGCAGGCCATCCGGCGACCAAAGCCATGATCGTCGACTGGCAGCGGGAGCCGATCAAGGACCGGCTCATTCATATCGACCTGAAGCGTATCGCGCTCGACAAGCTTCTGCGCGTACGTGTGCGCATCAAGCTGCTGGGTATTCCGGTGGGCGTAAAGACCGAGGGCGGAGTTCTGGACCAGGTGCTGCGCGAGGTTGAGGTCGAGTGCCTGCCTGCGGACATTCCCGGCCACATCGATGTGGATGTCAGCGAGCTCGGAATGCACCAGGTGATCCGCGTGAGCGGACTGCCCCACTCCGACAAGATCAAATACGTAACTGCTGAAGATGCCACTGTCGCTCACGTTGTAACCATCCGCGAGGAAGTGGTGGCAACGCCGGAGGCTGCGGATGCGGCGGCGGCAGGGGCGGCTGCAGCGGGTGATGCTGCTACGCCGGGCGAGCCTGAGGTAGCGAAGAAGGGCAAGGGCGATGCCGACGCCGCGGGCGCAAAGAAGCCCGAGGCAAAGAAGTAAGCCTTGCCTGAAGCAAGCGAGACCGGTTCCCGGCCCGAACCTGTTCGGCCTGGATCTATTCAGTCCGGCCCTTTCCTGATTGTGGGGCTGGGCAATCCGGGTCTCGAGTATCTGTGGACCCCGCACAACGCGGGGTTCATGGCCATCGACCGCATCGCTCAACAGGAGGGCGTTGTGGTGCAGAACCGGCGATGCCGGGCCACTACCGCGACCTGCCGTATTGCAGGGCGCGAAGTGGTTCTGGCCAAGCCGGAGACATTTATGAACCTGAGCGGCGTTGCAGTGGCCGCACTGGTTCAGGAATTTGAAGTGGATCCTGCGCGGGACTTGCTCGTGATCTACGACGAGCTTGACCTGGTGCTGGGCACCTTCAAGATAAGGGAGCGCGGTTCACCCGCCGGGCACAACGGAGCCCGCAGCGTAACCGATGCTCTGGACACGCAAGAGTGGTTGCGCTTGCGTATTGGCGTGGGGCATGACTTGCCTCAGGAGGCGATTGCTTCCGGAGCAGGAAAGCGGCCGGGCAGAGATTATCTGCTGTCGCCCATGCGCAAGGCGGAGTTGGCGGTGTTAGACGAAGTGCTGGACAAAGTGGCCACGGCCACGCGGCGCATCCTCGAACTGGGGCCGGCAGCCGCGATGAATGAGTTCAACAGGAAAGACGAGAAGACAGGGAACAGGGACTAGGGAACAGGGAACAGAAAGCTCAGCCGATCATTCGAAGTTTCGATTGAAGGCTGAGAAGAACCGAAGGCTGTTAGCTGCGAGCGATTGAAAAACGCTCCGGCGGAAAAGGAATACCGATGTCGCGTGTGTATGAAGTGATGTTTATTATCCGTCCCGATGTGGATGACGAAGAAGCTGACAAGTTGATTGCCAACTTTTCCTCGACTGTTACAGGCGGAGGCGGTTTGGTGAAGTCGGTGGAGAAGCTGGGCCGCCGCAAGCTGGCCTACATGGTGCGCAGGTTCAACGACGGCAACTACGTGCTGATGACTATCGAAGCCGATGGCGCTGTGGTTCTGGAGTTGGAGCGCCGGTTGCGCGTTACCGAGCCGGTGATTAAGTTCATCACCGTGCGCGTTGATGAGGAAGAGAAGCGTTTGGCTAAAGTGAAGGCTGCACGCGGTGTACGCCGCAAACCGGCTGAAAGCGCACCCGCGACGCCTGCAACTCCGGCGCCCGTGGCTGCCGAAGCTGCGCCAGCAGAGCCGGCCGCGCCGGTTCAGGCCAGCGCATAAAAGACAGGGACCTAGGGACCAAGGGAACAAGAAAGTCTGAATAAGCGGATCACGACACTCGTTCTCCTGATCGCTGAATCCAGAAACTTGAGCCCAGAAACCTGACCCCTTCAAGAAATCCTCCGGCTAAGCCGGAACAAAGAAATTGAATGAGGAGACAAGATGCCTGACGAAAACCAAGAAAGAGCGCCCAGCCATTCGAGCTCAGCGCCGCACAGTTCATCGGGACCGAGCAGTTCATCCGGACCAGGATCGGGCCCGCGTGGCCCGGGCCGCGGACCCGGCGGACCTGGCGGTCGCGGAAAGTTCTTCCGCCGCAAGAAGGTGTGCAAGTTCTGCACGGAGAAGATCGACGGGATTCCTTACAAGGACGTGCGGCTTCTGCAGCAGTTTGTAGCCGAGCGCGGCAAGATTGTTCCACGTCGCCTGAGCGGTGTTTGCACCACGCATCAGCGCCGCCTGTCGCGCGCCATCAAGCAGGCGCGAAACATCGCGCTGCTGCCGTTTGCCACCCGGCACTAGAACTGGACGCACTGGAACTGGCTGCGTAAGGCCAGTTTTGAAAGGGCACGGCTTTAGCCGTGCCGTGTAAGGCGCAAAAACCAAGGGGGCTTCAGCCCCTGGGGGATGGTTTTCAATCGGCTCCGGTCGTGCCCCCATGCGCCCACAAATGAATGGAGAGTTTCTTATGGAAGTGATTCTGAAAGAAGATGTAGCCGACCTCGGCTTTCGCGGAGAAGTGGTGAAGGTTGCCGACGGCTACGCGCGCAATTATCTGCTGCCCCGCAAGCTGGCCATGCAGGCCACCGCGGCCAACAAAGCCGTAATCGAACAAATGAAATCCGCTGCCGCGCGACGCTCCGCCGGCGAGAAGGCGCAAGCAGAAGAGTTGCTCGCACAGCTCGAGCCGCTCGTGCTCAGTTTCACGCGCAAATCCGGCGAGGGGGGCCATCTGTTTGGATCGGTCACTTCGTCTGACATTGCCGCGGAGCTGGCTGCGCAGGGCCACGAAGTCGATCGCCGCAAAATTCAGTTGGGCGATCCGATCAAGGCTGTCGGCGACTTCAAGGTGGCCGTCCGGCTGCACCGCGAAGTCACCGCGCGTGTGACCGTAAAGGTCCAGGCCGAAGTGACAGAGGAAGAGAAAGTAGCAGCAGCGAACGCCGCTTCCGCGGGAGCCGCGTCGGCCGAAGAGGCCGCCGAGCCTGCGGTGGAAGAAGCAACGGCCGAGTAGCTCTTTCAAGAAAATGTGTCGCGCCTGTTGCTGGTTTCCCGGCAATAGGCGTGAGACTATCGGCCGATCTCGGGCACTGAAAGCCCGCGGCAGATTTTTCGCGCGAGAATGTCGGCTACTTCAGTATGCCGGGGCACTGCCTCTATCTTGCCTGTGTTGGGATTGCACCAGAGCGAGTGTGCGCCACCCTCGCGTTTCAGATAACAGCCATGCGAGCGCAAGTGGCGAAGCAGAGATTCGCGCTTCATTGCACCGTGACGGTTTCCTGAATGGCTTCGGGAGGAATTCCGCGCAGGCCGTCCTCGCGCCGGTCAGCCAGAATCAGCCGAATCGCTTCTCCGAGACTCGCGCGACACTCCTCAACGGTGCGGCCCTGCCCATTCGCGCCAGGGACTTCAGGCGACCATGCGATAAACCACTCGCCATCCCGTTCAATGATCGCAGTGAACTCATTCCGCATGGCTAGAGCATAGACCACACCCTGCGTCCCCATCGTGCGAATGAAAATCGGAAGGCGCGCGGCCCGAGCAATTCGCTACGAGCTAAACAGCGAGCCCGAAGTGGCGCGAATCGGGGCCAGGCGGTTGCGGCGGCGCACAGGCTGCTGCACCGTTGCGCCCAGCATATTCGCAATTTCGCGCAACTCGGCGCGCGCATGGCCAATGGCCGCTGCTACTGCGTCGAGCCGTTTGCTCTCGCCGGCAACGAGCGGCAAGTTGGCCTGCGCATCATGCTTCTTGTTCCGGTCAGGCTTGCGCTGCTCGTGTCCAAGAACCGTGCGCGCGCCAGAGAGGGTGTAGCCCTCGGCGTGGACAAGGCGCTTGATCTCCATCGCCATTTCCACGTCGCGGCGGCGATAAAGCCGCTGTCCGGTGCCGCTTTTGTTCGGCTTCAGTTGCGGAAACTGCGACTCCCAAAAGCGAAGAACGTAAGTCTCCACGCCGCAGAGTTCAGCGACGTCTCCAATTTTGAAATAGAGGCGATCCGGGATCGGCGGTGGCTCGTAAGCGCGCTTCCGATTGAGTTGCGTTGCCATAAGTTTAAGTGAGCGAAAACTGCATCAGCCGCTGAAAAAGCTTCGCTCTAGACGAAGTATAGGCCACCGTATTCGCCCTTTGTGGGGCAAAATGGGGTGGCGAACCAACCTGAACAGAGGAAAAACTAGGCGAAATTCAATACACCGGCTTCGTGGTCTATTCGCGAGCCGTCGCAGAGCGTGCGGGTGAACCCGGCGGCGCGGCGCGCAAATACTGTTTGGGCCAGCTCGCCTGTTCGCCCAGTGCGGCGGCTGCATGCACCGGCCAGTAGGGATCGCGCAGCATGGCGCGCGCCAAAAATACAAGATCGGCCTCGCCCTCCGCGATGATGGTGCTGGCCTGTGCCGGCTCGGTAATCAGTCCAACCGCAGCCGTGGCAATTCCTGCCTCGCGGCGAATTCTCGCGGCAAAGCCAACTTGAAAACCGGGAGCGGCGGGAATCTTTGCGTTGGGAACGAGCCCACCCGAAGAAGCGTCTACAAGATCGACGCCGTGTCCGCGCAGCCGCTTCGCAAGCTCGACTGATTCGTCGGCGTTCCAACCACCTTCGGCCCAGTCGGTCGCGGAGACGCGGACAAACAACGGCAAGCGCTCCGGCCAGTCGCGGCGCACTGCATCCACTACTTCGAGCACCAGGCAGATGCGATTGTCAAAGCTGCCTCCGTAATTGTCCGTACGGAGATTTGCAAGCGGTGAAAGAAACTCATGCAGCAAATAACCGTGAGCCGCATGAATCTCGACGAAGTCGAAGCCAGCCTCGAGAGCCCTGCGCGCGGCCTGGCGAAAGCCCTCGACAACGGCCTGGATGCCGGACAAATTGAGCTCAGAAGGCACAGCATAGTCGGGCGCAAATGCGATCGCGCTTGGCGCAAACGGCTGCCAGCCACCCTCTGCAGGTGTTACCAGCACAGGTCTCGTCTCGAACGGCGACGCCGTGCTGGCCTTGCGCCCGGCGTGCGCTAATTGCATTCCGGCGCGAGAGCCTTGACTGTGAATGAACTCCGCAATGCGGCGAAGATTGGGGATGTGCTCGTCTTTCCAAATGCCAAGATCGGCTGGCGAGATGCGGCCTTCGGGCAAAACCGCGGCGGCCTCAAGCATCACCAGGCCAGCTCCACCCTGCGCGCGGCTGCCCAGGTGCACAAGGTGCCAGTCATTGGCAAAACCGTCCTGGCTGGAGTACTGGCACATGGGCGAAACGCCAATGCGATTGCGGAATTCAACAGACCGAAGTTGGAAGGGAGAAAAAAGCGGAGCCGTCATATCTAGTTCAGATGATAGCTGCCCAAATGCGATTCAACGAAGAGACACAACATTCCCAAAAGGGATTCAACACGTCGAAGCGATTTAGCCGCCCCGCACCCAAGCCCGCGCCAGAATTTCCCGCACCCGGAGATGCAGTAGAAAGTCCTCGACGAGAAGCTACTGTTTCTTGAGCACCGCCGCGCCCTTCTCATCAAACAGGATTGCGCTTTCGAGCTTGCGGAAGTCGGCTGCCTTATCCGGTGGAATCTCCACCTTCCGCACCACATAATCGCGCTCATAGTGGAGCACGTTGCCCTTGGCTGTTGTGGCCGAGTGGTAGCTGGCGAAGTCCGTGTCAACGTCTACCGGGTCGGGCGTCTCATCCACCGTGTAGCCAGGCGGCAGGGCGATGTCGAAGCTGTCGCGCCAGTGGCCGGTTTCTTCCAGGTCAATCGGCAGCTTGCGCGGTTTGTCGTCAAAGGGCAGGGCATCATCCCCAACCACGCGCGTTCGCACCAGATATAACGGTCCTGCTTGATGGGCATACTGCGGCACCGTTACTTTGTAGTTAAGTTCGAGTGGCTTGTCGAGATCCGGCGGCTGCACAAACTCAAATGAATCCAGTACCACTCCGGGCAGGTCGCGCGACACGGACTCTTCCACGGATTCGCGCCGCTCCCTCTCGTCGGTCTCCTTCAGCAACCGGCGAAGTTCCGCTCCTTCAGGCCCTGTGCTCGAGGTATCGACTGTTCCAGTCAATACTCCGTCGCCTGAGAGCGAGAAACTTCCTTTCCGTTCCTTCCCGTTTGCATCCGGCGGAAGCACCGGCAGAGCGATCACCTGACTGGCGGCGCCAGCAGAGAGAATTCCATAGCTGCCCTGCTCGTACGAGGGCAAGTTGCCAACTGGGGTGCGCTCGTTGGTGGGGTCAAAGATCAGGTAGCGCTTGCCATCGCTGGCTTTCACAACCGCCATCAGGCGCGGATCGTTCACGTCTGCGGGGATCTCGATGGCCGTGATCATATGATTGCCTGCAAGCGATGGCGCATCAGGATCGACCACGCCGCGGCGATCATCCACTGGGACGTAATATGCTTTGATCCCGACAGCCTGCAGCATGGAAATCAGCAGCGTTGTTTTGTCTTTGCAATCACCATAGCGATTGCGATAGATGTCGGCCGCATAGTGCGCCTGAAATCCTCCAATGCCCCGCTCAACGATGAAGTACTGGATGTTTTTCTGGATGTATTCGGTGATGTTCTTGAGCCTGGCGTAAAAGTCCGGCGCTCCGGCAACGAGTTGTTGGGCCTCGGCGGTGATCTCAGGGTTGGGGTCGGGGCGGCCAGCTTCCAGTTTTGTCGTCCACTCGCCAAATGCCCGCCATTCATTATCCTTTCCGTCTACGGCCGCATCTCCCCAATCCACTGACATGCGTGCATCCAGAGCCGCTTCCTCCAATGTGGACCTTACGTCGCGCAGATCCAGCGCCCGCATATCATTGATCTCCCAGCGCCAGTGGCCGGGAGCAACCTCGACCGGTTTGATTGGATCGTATCTGTGCCAGGACGCGGCATAAGAACGGCCGGCCGGTAGATCAACCTCCAGCGCCTGAGCAACCCTCGGCGTGTCGTTCTGAATCTCCCAGATTTTTTCTTGCTCGTATGGGGCGAGCAATTCTTCTGACTCGCAGATAACAACTGCGCCGGGATCGGCGGCAGGTGGGCGCACCACGCGCACTTTTTCAGTAGAGAGCATGACGGGCCGGTTAGGGTCGCCTACGTCGATAAAGTCCGTGTCCTTCGCCTGGAATTGCTTTTCATCGGCGCCGATCGTCCACTCGTAAAAGGAATTTATCTTCTCGTCCACATCAAATACGACCGCGCAGTTGGCATCGTTGCGGCCCTGCGGTTGAAGAATGCGGAAAGCTTCGCGCCTGCGCTCGACTGCGCGACCAGAATTGTCAATGGTCTCAAGGTACTCGTCGTACAAGATTACCGAACCGGAGTTCCTGGCGTAATCCGGCGTTGGCGTCTTTGCCGCGTCCAGGCCCCACTGCGGAATCGATTCCTGTTTGTCTTTGGCAGCAGCCGACTGCGAGCCGACAAGGGTCGTTCCGCCACAGATTGCGACAATCAGAAAGCGTGAAAGTCCCGTTTGGGCTCGCATCAGTTGCTTTTTCCTGCCGGAGTGGCTGGAGACGCACTCAAGACCAACTGCGCCTGATAGGCGGCGGCGACTTTTTGATAGAACCCGCGCAGATCCTGGTACTCTTCCGGCTTGGCTATCGTGAACCCGACCGATAATGTTTGGCCGATGGTGATTTGGCCGGGTTGCGTCACGCTTTTGGCAATAAGGAGTGCGTGCCCGGACCATGGAATGTTTGTATCCTGGGGTGCGCCCTCCACGGTCATCCCGTCCGGCAGGTGATAGGTGATGTCATCGGTCACGCGATTGCCGAAGTGCATGTCAACCGGCTCCAGGCGCTTATCCTCGTTGACAAATGGAATGTTGCTCCGAGTTTCAAAGAAGAACCCGGGTAAAATAAGGCGCTTGCCAGTCGCCGTGCCAATCGATCCTGTCACGTTGACGACGGCCATAAGGTTTGAATACGGATCGCTCATCGCGAGGAAATGGTCAACGTGCGCTTCCACGCCGTCCGGCACCTTCCCCTGCAACTCTTCGCGGTCGAAGTCCTTCTTTAATTCGGCGTCATCTTCCTCGAGCGCCTTCTGCCGCCAGTGGAGCGCCGCCTGCCCGATCATGATGACATTAATGTGCCCGGTAATTCCACCCTGCGCGTCGAGGTAAACATCCCCCAGGCGCGAGGTGACATTGTCCTTGTATTGCTGCATCGCCGTTGTTACAAACGTTCCGCCTTGTGCGCTTTGGCCAATGCCTGAGGCATCGGAATGCTGCCAGCTCACGGTCGCAAACGGACACATCTTCTCGCCGGGATCGGCCACGATCTGCTTGCCGCCTGCGGTCAAGGCCACCAGCGTGGAGTCGAGCTGGTCCAGGCTCATGTCGCTGGTATCGAAGGTGTTCTGGTTGCGGTCGACGACCCTGACGGCGTATGCGGTGAGACCTGCGGCGCGCAACATTGACAAATATAACGTCGCGATGTCGTCACTGGACCCGCTCTTCTGCGTCCAGGTATCAACTGCGTTCTTCACTTCCTTGATCTTCAACTCCTTCAGCTCTGACGCGCTTTTCTTGCGTGAGTAATCGGTATTGTCCAGGGCCTGCACGGCATCGTAAAGTTTCCTGGCTTTGTCGAGATCGCTGTCGCCCGTAGCGACGAGTCCATTGACAGCGTCGTTAATGGTTTTCGACGGCGATGCGAATTTGTCGACATCCTTCGACCAGAGCTTGATTTCGTTTGCCCAGTAGAGGGCCGGGTCATTGGCATAGCTGTAGAAAAAGCCCACCTTGTACAGAAAACTCTGGATGGGCGGCATGTGGTCCTCGTCGGGAGTGGGCGGAACGTCGGTCACATCCACGGTGTAATTGCCGTTGATGCTGGTTTGCATTTTCACCCCCGGAGGCAGGTGCTGCCACCAGATCAGGCTGCTGATGATGCGCCCACGGCTATCGGTGAGTTCATAATCCGCGCGGCCAGCTGCGACTGATCCACTGGGCATGTAGCTGGGTTCCGGCGTGAAAGAGTAATGCGCCTTGTGCACAAAATAAGGCCGCTGGATCTCCCACGTCGGGGACGAAAATGAGTTGTCGTCATAATTCAGGTCGTAGCGGTATTCCAGAATGCTGCCGACTTCAACGCTGGGCAGAGTAAATACTTTCCTCTCGACCTGAAAGTCGCCGTTCTTCACGACCACAAGGTCCTCCGGTTTGACGGTAAGCGGAATGATCGTCCCGTCCGGCTGGATGGTCCGGCCCTTGATGCCTGTGATTTTGGTGGACCCCTTCAGAAAATAGGGAAGCTCAACGGTGGCCAGCGTCTTGCCCTTTTCCGTGAGCACTTTGATGCGAGCATAGGTGCTCTGGTAGTGCAACGGATCGTTGGCGATTTCTTCGTAATCAAGGTAGACTGCCGCCGCTCCGGGAGCCTTGGGATCGGCAGTCATCTTGAGTTCTTCGTCGGTGGGCTGCTGGAACTGCGCGTAAACAAGAACCGGCGACACTACGGCGCAGAGCAGAACTGCGCCACGCAAGATAATCGATTTAGGCATGAAGATGAGCCTTGGTCTTCGAGGTGCGATCATTCTACCCCGGAACCATTCCGGCGAGCGCAAGAATTCAAAGAGCTGTAGTCTGTTTCTGACACCGAAGGTCACTGCTGGAGATTAGGTCCATGCTGGCTGTTCAACTGGCCGGCGATTCAATTGCCCGTTTGACCGGCCGCAACGGTGAAGACGAGCTGTCCCTGATCGGCCGCGGCCACCTTTTGGTAGAAGCCGCGTAAGTCCTGATAATCCGTTGGCTTGGCCACATCGAACGCGCGTGCCAACACGCGGGCAACGGTCAATTGGCCTGGATCCGATTTGGTTTTAACCACATAGACGGCGTGGCCCTCCCAGGAAATCCTCGAATCCTGGGGCGCGCCCTCCAACGAAACGCTTGCCGGCAGATCATACGTCAACTGCTCCGTGACCTGTTCGCCGTAGTGCATATCGATCGGTTCCAGACGCGTCTCTTCGTTCACAAAGGGCTCAGCTTCGCGGGTCTCAAAGTAGAAACCGGGCAGAATCAGCCGCTTGGCAGTTGCCGAGCCGATCGTGCCTGTCACCTTGACGACAGCCATCAACAGGCTGCTCGAGTCATCCAGTCCCAGAAAATGATCAACGTGAGCCTCGGTGCCTTCGGGCACAATCTTCCCCAGGCCGCGATCAAACTGCTTCTTTAACTCCGTCGCATCGACTTCGAGTGCCGTCTGCCGCCACAACAGCGCCTCCTGGCCAGTCATCACAATCTGCAAAGTTCCAGTGATGCCTCCGTGCGGATCGACGGTGATGTCGCCGGAGCGCTTGGTTGTGTTCGCGCCGAAGATCTGCGCCGGAGTAACGGCTCTGCCCGGCCCATCGGCGCTTTGCCGCAAGCCACCGGCGTCGGAGTGCCTCCAATTGACGGTGCCGAAGGGGCACATCTTTTCGCCGGGATCAAGAAGAACATCTTTGCCTCCGGTGTTCAGGATCACGAGCGTATTGTCGAGCTGGTCGAGGCTCATGTAGCTGGCGTCGAAGATGCCGCGATCGCGATCGACTACCTTGGTGGCGTATGCCGTCAGGCCGGCGGCGCGCAACAAAGAGAGGTAGAGCTGAGCGAGGTCGTTGCTGTTGCCGCGCTTCTGCGCCCAGATATCCTCGGCGCGAGTGGCTTCCTTCTGGTTCAACTGCTTCAGTTCTGTGGTGCCAACTTGCCGCGAGTAATCGGTATTGTCGAGGGCCTCAACTGCGGCGTAAAGTTTTTGCGCTTTCACCAGGTCGCTATCGCCGGGCGCAACCAGGCCGGCGACCGCATCGCGAATGGGTTTGGTGGGCTCGGCGAAATGGTCTACGTCCTTCGACCAGTCTTTAGCCTCGTCTTTCCAATAGTCATTCACGTCCATCGAATCGGCGGGGCCTCTGTAATAAAAGTGCACCTTGTAAAGGACGCTTTCGGTCGGCGGCATCCACTCCTCGTCTGGGGCAGCCGGAATGTCTTTCACGTCGAGGATGTACCGGCCAGCGGCGTCGGTGATGACTTGCGCGCTTTGGGGAAGATTGGGCCACCATAGCAAATTGAGCATGACGGTGGGCGTGAACAGGTAATGCGCTTTGTGTACAAAATATCGCTGCTGCACTTGCCAATCCGGATCGAGGTGCCAGTAGAACTGCGCATTAAAACGCAGTTGGTAGGAGTATTCGAGAATGCAGCCGACTTCTGCGCTGGGCAACGTGAAAACAGTACGCTGTTCCCGCACTTGCCCGCCATCAGTTTCGTGCCCCACCCCGACTTCGTATTTCTGGATGAGAAGATCTTCAGGCTTGACGGTCAAAGGGACGATTGTGCCATCAGAGTGAATGGTGCGGCCACTGACACTGCCAATTGAAAACTCGCCGCCGCGGTAGGGAATCTGAACTGTCGCCGCTTCCTTGCCCTTTTCGGTCAGCACCTTGATGCGGGCATAGTAGATCTGGCTATGCAGAGCGTCGTTGTCGGTTTCCTCGTATTCGAGATACACGGCCGCGGCACCCGGCGCCTTGGGGTCCGAAGTCATCTTGAGCTCGTCTGGACTCGGCGCCTGGAATTGCGCGCAAAGAACCGTGGGCGACAGAGTAGCGATCAACCCTACAGTGCCGCAGAGGAAGAGAAATTTCCGCATAGGAGCAGACCTGTTTTGAAATCGCGACCATTCTAGCGCGAAAAGCGCGGGATGCAAATTCGGGTCGAGGGTCTCTTCATCAACCAGGGAGTTTTGTTGGCACGGGCCTCTTATTCCTGGAAGCTGCGCGATTCGAGATCCTTCGTTTCCAGCCCCGTCAATTCAAGCATCGCTGAGACCAGCGCCAGCGGCAGCCCGACCACATTGAAGTAGCAGCCTTCAATGCGCGGGATCCATCGTGCGGCGCGGCCCTGGATTGCGTAAGCACCAGCTTTGTCCATGGGCTCGCCGCTGGCCACGTAATCTGCGATCTCCGCGTCGGAAAGCGTGAGAAAGCGAACCGCAGTCACTTCCGCGGCCACTTCAGTGCCGTCTGCGGTGACGACCGCAACCCCGGTCATGACGCGATGCGTGCGGCCAGAAAGCAGGCGCAACATGCGTGCGGCGTCGGCCGCATCCGCCGGCTTGCCCAGAATTATGTTGTCGAGGGTGACGGTGGTGTCTGCGCCCAGCACTGCAAGTTGGGATTCGCCGTCGCGGCGAAGCTCCTGAGAGTCGCCGGCGGTCAGCTTGCGAAAGACCGCCTCGGCCTTTTCTCGCGCCAGTCGGGTCACATAGGCGATCGGGTCTTCACCTGGCAGCGGGTCCTCGGGGATATGTGCCGGATGCACCCGGAATCGGTAGCCCGCCTGGGTGAGGAGTTCACTGCGGCGCGGCGAAGCAGATGCAAGAACCAGCATGATGGAATTATGGCAGGCTGCTCGAGCTCCGCTCTAATACCTGCTTGCCCATTTAGACTTGTTGAGGGCTTGCGACCGAGTAAAGCCGCGCCCGGACAAGGTTCAAATGCACTTCAGCAACTTCGATTTTTCGGCTACTCAGATACTTTGGACGCTCACGTTTGCGGCGTTGCTTGTGCTGCTTGTTGTGCTGCTGGGGCGCGACAGGGCTAAGCGATTTCCCTGGTTCACCGCAAGCATTGTGACCATGGGGCTGCTGAAACTCACAGAGCAGCTCCTGTTGACCAGGCTGCCGCGCATCACAGGGCTTGAGGTTTATTGGTCGCTGTCGAATTTAAACGTTGTGATCGGCCTCATCGTGCTGGTGGAACTGGCGCGGCAGTCGTTTCGCGGAGCCAGGAAACTCGGCTGGATCATTGGCACGCTGGCGGTGCTCGCCGGGGGCGTGGCGGCAATTGTGCTGTGGGGCCCGTGGCCGGCCTGGTTGACACTGACGGCTCAATCGCAGTTCGCTGCGATCCGGGTGATGCAGTTTGCCGTGGACAAGGGCTCGTTGCTGACTGAGGTGCTGACCATCGAGTTGGGCCTGCTGGTGACGCTGCTGGCGAGACGCTTCGGGGGCGGATGGCACAGCCACGCGCAGCGGATTTTGGTCGGACTTTCGACGTTGGCGCTTGATCAACTGATCATGCGCGGAATTTTTCAAGCCATCAGCACTCACAGTGTGATCCACTCGCAAGCGGAGTACGACAGACTTTTAGGCCTCCGCGACAAACTAATCCACGCCAACGACGTGGTTTATCTGTGCGTGGTGCTGTGGTGGATCGCATGCCTCTGGATTGACGAGCCTGCCGAGCCCGGAGCTGCGCTTGATGCGGACTCAGAAGCCGAGACCGACGCCGAAGCCACGGCGGAAGCAAAGGGAGAAACAGAGTCAACGGAATCGCCCGATGCTTTTGAGAACTTGGACCTGCAGGATGAGAGCGACGGCACTCATCTTCCGAACTGACAATTGTGAACTACGAACTGACAACTGTGAACTACGAACTAAGAACGGGGAACTGCTTTTAGATGTGGCAGCTCGCCTGGCCGCGCTTTTCCAAATACCGCTGATGGTAGTCTTCCGCGCGCCAGAAAGTTTGCGCCGGTTCAACCTTGGTCACAATCTTCCGCGGTTTGTAGCGGCCATCGGCGGTTAGCTGCTCGATCTTGGCGCGAGCTTGCGCATCCTGCTCTGGCGAGTGGAAAAAAATCGCCGACCGATACTGCGCGCCCCAGTCCGGACCCTGGCGATTCATCGTGGTTGGATCGTGGAGCTCGAAGAATGCGTCGAGCAGCTTTTCGTAGCTCACTTTTTCGGGATCGAAGTCCAGCTCGACGACCTCCGCGTGGCCCGTCGTGTCGGTACAAACATCTTTGTAGGTCGGCCTGTCGAGCTTTCCGCCCTCATAGCCCACGGCCGTCGCCGTTACGCCGGGAATGGCCGCAAACGCAGCCTCAACGCCCCAAAAACATCCTGCTCCGAATGTCGCTTTTTCTATGCTCATAACTCTCTGTTAGATGCCAAGTGAGGAACGAAAGGCTCAAGCGCTCATCCCGGGCTTAATGGCGCCAGGTGCTTGGTGTTCTGGTAAGTGTAGACCACGCGGTGAACCACAGTAACAGTTGAGAGTACAGCCAGCAGCCACAGCACCGGAGCCATCACGCCCCAGTGATTGAACAGCGCGCCCAACAGGATGAGCACGATTCGCTCGGGCCGCTCCATAAATCCCACCTTGCACGATCCGATAAGCGCCTCGGCACGCGCGCGCGTATAGCTGACCATGAGCGAGGTGCACATGACAAAAGCCACCAGCACTACATAACGAAAACGATTGATGCGCCCGTAGTAGACCAGGAGGCCAAAGAAGAGAACCACGTCGGAGTAGCGGTCAATCACCGAGTCAAAAAACGAGCCGAAGACGGTGACCTTATTGATGCGGCGCGCCACGCGGCCGTCAACCATATCGAAGATGCCCGCGCCGAAGATGACCAGCCCGGCGTAGAAAAACATGATGTCGCCGTTTGTGGAGTTGGCGTGGCCGAAGAAAAACGCGGCGACGATGTTGATCACAAGCCCAATGAAGGTAAGCGCGTTGGGCGAAATACGCGTAAGCGCCAGCCCATGCACGATGCGGTCAAGAAGCCAGCCGCAGGCACGGCCAAAAGCGCTAGTCCAGGTCATTCAAAATCTTCCTTGCTACTTCGCTGCGCCGTCCCCTGTGCCGCCAGCGGCTTCTGCCGCAGCGGCCTCGGTAGCTTCGTCGTGGATCGTCGTCAGTTTCAGAATTTCAAGTTGGCGTTTGCCGTTGGGCGTTACGATGGTCGCCACATCGCCCACCTTCTTCCCCACGATTCCGTGGCCAATGGGTGAAGTGGTTGAAATCAAGCCTTTGGAAACGTCGGCCTCTTCGCTTGTAACCAGACGATAGACAATCTCTGCGTCTTTCGTCGAGTCATAAACCACTACCGTCGATCCAAATCCCGCTTTGTCGCGCGGAATGTTCGCCAGGTTCACCAGCGACAGTTCGCCCATGCGCTTCTTGAGCTGGCCGAGGCGGGCATTCACAAACTCCTGCCGCTGCTTGGCCATGTGATACTCGGCGTTTTCCGACAAATCTCCCAGAGCCCGCGCCTTCTTGATCTCGGCGGGCAACTCTGTGATGAGCTCGTACTCGAGTTGCTTGATCTCCTCGAGGAGCTGCTTTTTGATTTGATCGGGCATCAGTCTTCCGGTATCGTCCAGCGGCGCAGTAGGGGCTGCTCCAACCGCAAAAGATATATGTTCCTAACCGTCGATTATACGGCAGGTACTAGGAGCCAATGGCATAAGCACATAGGAGGCGGTCGTGACGCCAGGGGAACATCGCACGTTGAATGTGCGTAATTATTCGCGAGATGTGCGACAGCATGGTTCATGTGTCGATGGGAAAAAGGCTATGTGTGCTAGCCGCCTTCTTTTCTCTGTTGATTTGGTGCGCGGAGGCATATGCTGTCCCCGCCAGCCAAACCGCCGAAATCGATGGGCTGATGTCGACGTTGTACCAACGAGGCCAGTTCAATGGCGCCATCCTCGTCGCCGTGCAAGGAAACATTATTTATCGCAAAGGGTTTGGAATGGCGAACTTCCAGACAGGCGCAGATTTCACTCCTGAGACTCCGTCCAATACCGGTTCCGTCACAAAACAATTCACAGCTTTGTCGATCATGATGCTGACGGAGCGAAGGCAGCTCAGCTACGACGACCCGGTCTCCAAATACATTCCGGAGCTTTCCGACTCAGCGCATCTTAGCCAGATAACTTTGAGACAGCTCTTAAACCACACTTCAGGCGTTCCCGATTACGGCGATTTAGGAATTGACGACTCCGGCTTGAGCCAACAAGGTCTGATCCTCGCGCTCGTGAAAAAGGACAATCAACTCGCGGAGCCCGGGCTGAAGTACCAATACAGCAATCCCGGATACGCCCTGTTGGCGATCGTTACGGAAAGAGTTTCAGGCAGGCGGTTTGGCGAGTTTCTTGAGCAAGAGATTTTCGCGCCCCTTGGCATGAGTAACACTTTCGTCGATGACAGCCCAACGGTTAAGAAAGTTGGGACAGCTGTTGGCTACGGGCAGTTTGGGCAAGTCGATGACAGTGGTCCGACTGCGATTCCGGGCGACGGCGGCATCTATTCGACTGTTGATGATTTATTTAAGTGGGACCAGGCCCTGTACACAGAGAAGCTCGTGCATCAGTCAACGCTGGCCGAGGCATTTACGCCAGGCAAAGTGCAGCAGGGTACATCGAGCTATGGCTTCGGATGGAACATAGAACAGGATGGCGGCGGCAAGTACCTTTGGCACACAGGGAACAATGCCGGGTTCAGGGCCTTTATTGCCCGCCGGCTCGCAAACAGGGTCACCGTCATCATGCTCACGAACAAAGGAAACAGTAAGCGCCAGGATATAAACGCCGCTATCCAGAACATCCTGGCAGATAAGCCCTATGTTCTGCCGAAGCAATCGGGCGCCGAGAAACTATATAAGATCATCCACGAATCGGGGATTCGAGCTGCTCTAGAACAATTCCGCACCCTGAAGAGAAGCGGCGACTACGACCTCGGCGAGTCCGAATTGAATTCCCTAGGATACCAATTGCTATACCCAGATCGGCGGGCAAGTGACGCCATCGCAGTCTTTAAGCTGAATGCGAAGGAGCACCCGGTTTCTTCAAACGCATTCGACAGTTTGGGTGAGGCTTATCAAGTGAATGGCGAGAGGAATCTCGCCATCATCAGCTACAGATTTGCAATACTGCTCGATCCTTCAAACGGGCATGCGGCCGGCGAGCTTAAGGAACTTAGGCTTCGACGCGCGCTGCGGTTCACGTTGTCTGCAATCGGCGTCACTGGCGTGGTATTAGTTACGGCCATCCTCGTCAAACGCAGGCGCCGCAGATTGGTCGGGCGAAAATCTTCGAATGACGGGAAAGCAGAAATGAATCGGTAAACCGCAATCGTCAACCCAATCGTCCGTTGCCACTAATAAACGCGTCTGAACGATCTGCCCATCGTTGTCCACCACATCTGATGTGTCCTTAGGTCACTACTTCTCTATGTCTCTGCTTCTCGTCCAGAAACGACTGCAAGATCAGCGTCGCCGCCACCTGGTCCACCACTTTGCCGTGCTTCTGCCGTTCATGCCCGGCCTCGTAGAGAATCTCGTGCGCCGCGTGGGTGGTCAGTCGCTCATCGCAAAAGTGAATCGGCAGTCCCGTTAGCTCGCCCAGTTCGGCGGCAAAGGCTTGCGTTTTGGCAGCCCGCGGGCTTGACTCGCCAGAGAGATGCAGCGGGTTGCCGACCACGATTCCCGCCACTCCAAATCGCCTGCAAAGCCTCGCCAGCGAACGCAAGTCTTCTCTTCGGTTGGCCGGCCCGCTGCCGCGCCGCTCCAGTGTCATAACAGGCTGCGCCGTCAGCCCAAGCTCATCCGACACAGCAACTCCGATGCGGCGGCTGCCGACATCAAGACCGAGATAGCGCGCCGGATTGGGTAATCGTCCGCCGGATTGCACGTGTTCCTCACCTCATATTCAGCTTACGACCAGCTTGCGGCTCGCACTAAGGCCCGCTTACGCACCCCCTCACGCATTTGAGTCGCCGCCTGCTCCGAGCGCCTTTCACGGGCCGCGGAGGGGCTTTGATCCCGGTACAATCCAGGTAGGGTGGAACGCCGGCAGCCTTATTCGCGTTCCTATTCTTTAGGGAAGGGTTCACAACCGCAGGATGGCTGGACGCAGACGGAGTGGCGGCAGAAATAAAGGTTCCGGTGCGGCAGCTATCTTGCTGGTATTGCTGCTAGTTGCGGCCATCGGAGCTGGTGCCGCAGCGTGGCTGGTGTTTACTCCCTACGGGCCGGATTCTGAGACGTTTGTTGAGATTGCGCCTGGCTCATCTGCCGTGCGCATTGGCCGCCAACTGGAAGCGGCGGGCCTGGTTCGCAGCCGGTACGCATTCGACTTAGTGCGTTGGTACCGACACGGAACATTGCACGCGGGAACCTACCGGTTCGACCATGAGGCGCCGGTAACAGAAGTTTATGCGCGCATCGCTCGCGGCGACGTTTTTACCATTGCTTTGACGGTTCCAGAGGGAGCCAGCATCTTCGAAATTGCAGCGCGAGTGGAACAGGCGAAGTTGGGCACCCGGCAGGGCTTTCTTGACGCGGCAGTTAGCCAAACCGATCTGGTGGCAGATTTGGACCCTGGCGCAAAAAGCCTGGAGGGTTACCTGTTTCCGGATACTTATCGCTTTTCGCCAAAGATCACGCCGATTGGGCTTGTCGGTGCAATGGTCAAGCGCTTCCGCGTGGAGGCCACGCAGTTGGGGTTGGGTGAGAATGTGCATCAGGTTGTGACCATTGCGTCGCTCGTGGAGCGTGAAACGGCCGTCGATGCCGAACGCCCCCTCGTGGCCAGTGTGTTTCAGAACCGGCTCGCCAAAGACATGCCGCTCAACACCGATCCCGCTGTGATCTACGGCTTAGAGCTCACAGGGCATTGGCGAGGCGCGATCTACGAGAGCGATCTTACGCGCGACACACCGTACAACACTTATCTGCATGCCGGGCTGCCGCCAGGGCCGGTCTGCAATCCCGGCCTTCCATCGCTGCGCGCTGCCATGGATCCGCCAAAGACGAACTACCTCTACTTTGTGGCCGCCGGAACCGACGCGCAGGGCCATTCTCTCTTTGCCGCAACCCTCGACGAGCAGAACCGCAACGTGGCACTTTATCGCCAGGCGCAAAAGAAGGCGGGCGATCGATGAAGATTCGCGCTCGCTTCGCCCCCGTGTTTCGGTTCGCAGTCGCGCTGGTTCTTCCGTTCATGCTTTCCGGATGCTCCTACTTCCTTCCGACCAAGCGGCATCTGCCTGTTCCCAAGGCACCGCCGATCGTGCAAACGGCTACGCCTGAAGAATTGGTGAGGCAGCTCAATCAGCGCTGGGACGCCGTGAAGACCCTGACCGCCACTGTAGAGATTTACGCCACCGAGACGAAAACCGGCGAAGGCATTACGGAGGATCTCCCTTCGTGCCGCGGAATCATCATCATGCGCAAACCCAAGATGCTGCGCGTCAGGGGAACGTACTTCGGCCTGATGATCTTTGACATGGCCAGCGACGGCAACAACTTCACGCTCGTCATTCCATCGAAGAACATGGCCATCGAGGGCACAAACACTGTAACGGAGCAGTCGCCCACCGCGCTCTTAAATCTTCGTCCTGACTTTTTTCTCGATGCGATCGCCGTGCGTGGCCTGGACCCTGAAGATGAATACATGGTGGCCAGCGACACCGAAACGGTGTCGGATGCCTCGAATAAGCATTTGTACACAGAGCCCGAATATGTTTTGAGCGTCATGCACCATAAAAGCGGCCAGGAGCTGCTGCCTGTCCGCACCATCACGTTCCATCGTGACGACATGCTGCCCTATGAACAGTATGTCTACAACAGCGCAGGCGTGCTGGAGACGCAGATCTTCTACACCAACTACACCACGTTCAGCGCCGGCAAGTACCCCTCGAAAGTCACAATCAAGCGACCGCAGGAGGGAATCCAGTTGGTGTTGAGTTTTGAAGCAGTACACGAGAATGTCGACGCTCCTGACAGCCAGTTTGAGGTGAAGATTCCCGATGGAGCAACGATCAAGAAATTGAAATAGCGCGGCGCCGAACCGGCATTCTGGTCCAGCAATCCTTTTCGCCGCCCGGCCGCCAATGTTGCAAACAGCCAGAAAACACACTTCGGCTTCGGAGAGAATCATGCGCGCCAGCGCCATCGAGTTTCGCCTGCGGATGCTGATCATGATTGTGATCGTCTTCGTGGGATTCTGGTCGCCCTGGCTTGGGGGTTGGGACTTCGGCCGGCGCATCTCAACGCTCGAGTGGCTTCCGCTTGAAGCAAGCAGGCTGGGCTTGGTCAGCTTCGCGGTTGCAACGCCCATCGTCATCGTTACCGGCGCGCTTATTGCGCTCGCCGGCGCGGTTTTGCGCGTTTGGGGCACAGCCTATTTGGGCTATGCCACGGTTCACCATGGCGATATGCAGGCCGGCGCAGTCATGGCCGACGGGCCATACCGCTTCATGCGCAATCCACTCTACCTGGGCGGGTGGTTCATGATGCTCGCCATCTCGCTGCTCATGCCGCCATCCGGCGCATTATTCAGCATCGTGCTGCTGACCATCTTTTTCCTGCGCCTGATTCTGGGCGAAGAAGCATTCCTTTCCACACAACTCGGCCAGCCCTATCAGGATTATCTGCGCGCCGTGCCTCGACTCATTCCACTCCTGCGCTCGAGCTTGCCGACGGCCGGCAACAAGCCGCATTGGCTCACAGCGTTCCTCACTGAGCTCATGCCCATCGGCATGTTCGTCACCATGGCGGTTCTCGCCTGGTTCTATGACCAGCAACTCATGCTGGAAGGGCTTTTCTGGAGCTTTCTAGCTTCGCTCTTTGCGCGCGGAATGATGAAGGCGTGGATTCCGACGCTGGTCGCCTCAGTGGTTTACATCTCCGCGTTCGCTTACTTTCATCTCAACTGGCCACGGTCGATCCTGATCGCACTCGGTGTTTGGCTGATCGTGCGTGCGCTGGTGCCGCCCCAGAAACCGAAAGTGGGCGATTCGAAACTGAACGAAGCCAAAGCCGACTCCGCTTAATCAGGCTCGCTTCTTTCCCACCGGCCCCAAATGCGTGTATCCGAAACCGTTCCCATACTTGAGCCCGTAGCCCAGCAGCCGATCGACGCCGATGTGGTTGGCCCAGATCAACGCAACTGGCAAGGCTGCGTGCGCTCCCGGCAGCAGCAGCGCCACAAGAGCCAGCGCCCCGGGTGCAACATAGGAATGGAGCGCGTTGTAAATTCGCGCGCCCTGGCAAGAGCCAGCCAAATAACCGAGCATTGAAAGGTCAGGCAAGAGCCACAGCGCCGCGAAGAGCCACCAGCTTGCGCCCGTGCGCGCATAGAGCAGCGCTGCAACAGCCGCCACAACCAGGCCCTCAAGACGCAGAAGAATGAGAATCGATGAGCTGCGCGCCGGAGCCGCCGCATTTTGTTCAGGGACCGCCGAAGCCGTTGTCATAGTCCGTTAGATGAACCTGCCTGCCCGCAATGTGCGAAAAAATAGCTGCGTCAGCTTGAAGTTCGGAGCGAATGAAGCTGGTCAAAACCCTGTATCGCGGCCTGTATCGCGACCTATATCGCGAATGTTCGGTCGAGCCGACCGCTCACTTCGAAGGTTGGGACTTTAGCTCGGGTGCTGTCTGCCCACCACTTTAGTCTGATTAATCCGCTCCAAACGCCCTTTCAATCAACTCGGCCGCCATTCCCAGGCCATCCACCTCGGCGATCGCCGCCTTCATCGCGAGCGCCCGCTCGCGGTACGACGGCGTCGTCAGCACCTCATCCACCAGCCCACGCAGAGTCTCCGCATTCAACTTCGCCAGGGGCAGAAACAATCCCGTCCCGCTCGCCAGAATCCGCGCCGCCACACCCGGCTGATCGTTTGTGATCGGAATCGCGACCAGCGGAACTCCCTGCGCCAACGACTCTAACGTTGTATTCATCCCGGCATGGGTCACGCATAGCGCCGCCAGCTTAAGCAGTTCAAGCTGTGGTGCGCGTTGAACCACTACCGTATTCGGCCGCGCGAGTGCAAGGCTCTCGGGCGCGGTGTTCATCCCCACCGACAGCACGACCTGGTATCCCGGCCGCTCGGTTGCCGCCAGGATCGCTCGAAACGTATCCGCTTGTCCGTTCTGCAGCGTCCCCATCGATGCGTAAATCAGCGGCTCCCCAGTCAGCCGCTCCCACGGGAATGCTACCGGCTCGCGCCCCACCCCATCGTGAAACGGCCCCGTGCGGTGAAAGTGCGCAGGGTAGTGATCGCCCGGAAAGTCCAACGCCGCCGGTATTTGCGACACGTAAACCAGCTTCGACACTCTCCAATACACATCGCTGGTGTCTGGATGGACGCCCTTGCTCTCGAGATATTCGGTCGCCATCGTCTGGATTGCAGCCATCACTTTCAGAAATCCGGCTACACCCGCGCGATTGCGCTCGCGGGCGGCCTCACTGTCCTCATGCGGCCACGGAAACAGCCAATGCGGAGTGACCCCGGTGAGGTCCGTCAGCGGTGTGCAAGAGACAGTGGCAAACGGAAGTCCCATCCCGATCGCCGCGGTCGACACCCCCGGAGTAATCTGGTCCACCACCACTCCATCCGGCGCAAGCCTCTCGAGCAAGCCTGGCGCTTCATCCAACTCCGCGCGGCATCCGTCGCTGATCCACTGGAACGTGTAGGCCACGGCCGCATCGCCGGTGAGAGTGCTCAGGATCCTTGCGCGCTCCGCGTACGATCCCAGCGGAAACTGCCGCCCGCAGCATTCTTCAAAACGCAATCCTGCCGCAGTTACGCCCTTGGCGCCATCAGGAGTGCCAATGCAAATCACCTCATGCCCTCTGCTCTCAAGCCGCCGGGCGAGCGCCGTCATTGCGTTCAAATGTCCTACCGGAGCAGGTACGGTCACACAGATTCGCATTGCGAAATACTACTACCTCGGCTACTACGGGCGGTTCTTGGAAAGGAAGAGAGAGGGGGCAGTCTAGTCACGACAATGAAAAGAGGCCTCTCAGTTCTTTCCGTAAAGCCTGCTTTTTCACGAGCTCAAGCCTTCACTTCAAATTGACCCACCACAGAAAATCGCTTCGCGCGTCAGCCGCGCAAATAAAAAAGGGAGAGCGCAAGGCTCTCCCTTTTCTGTACAGCTTGGGGAAGGGACTACTTCTTCGGCGGAGCGATGACGTCCTTGGCGGACTTTGCCACGCGGAACTTCACCACGGTCTTGGCCTTGATCTTGATGGCCTCGCCGGTCTGGGGGTTGCGGCCCATGCGGGCCTTGCGCTCGGCCTTCACCAGACGGCCGATTCCGGGGATTACGAATACGCCGCTCTTCTTGGTTTCCTTGATGGCGGTTTCTGCCAGCAGGTCAAGGAAGGCTGCGGATTGCTTGTTGGTGAGTTCGAGCTTCTCGGCCAGGAGCCGTGTGAGAGCCGTCTTGGTAAGTCCAGATGCCATTGAATGTTCTCCTTCTCGGCGAGCCCTCGGGGCTGCCTGTTTGGTGGGCTTCCGCGCAACAACACTTACCGCAAGAGAGAGGGGCAGATCAAACTACCGAATGCGCGAAAACCCTGTATTCATGCGGCTACGAAGAACCCTGCCGATGGTTACCATGCGGCCTGGGCAGGTACAAAGTCAATGGGAAAATACGCGATTTCCACAGTTTTCTTGGGTTTTTATGGGTGAAACACCGATTTTTGCCGGATTTTGGGCTTCGGGACCTCTGAAACCCGCATTTGGAGCGGGTTTGGCACGCCAGAAAGTTCGTCGCCCCATCCTTCGCGCGTCTCTTGTGCGAAGGGTGGGAGACGCATTCAGCCCTGCGCTACTTAAGTCCGAAAAGCACTTTTCTTTTCGGCGCGAGAGTCGCCGCAATCGGCGTATTCAGCGCGTCAACCACCGGCGCGGCGACTTTGAAGTAGCGGATCACCACGTCCGCAAGGTCCTTCTTGAGAGCGGACTTTGCGGGCAGCTCCGCGGCCAGCCCCCATTGGCGGCAGCGAATCAGATCCATCCCCGGATGCTCGCTGGGAAATCCCTTCGGCGGACGGGTGAGCGCGTTGCCCTCGAATTCGTCGTAGAGCTTGCGCACCGTAGGCCTCTTGAGCAGCTTGCGAAACTCAGCGTGATGATCGAGCAGCCAATGGCGAATCGCGGCCAGTTGTTCTTTCTCCGGCATGTAAGATCCGGCGGCGATGATCACTTCCTTCGCGCTCACGTGAAAGTAATAACCCGCGCCTGAAGTTTTATCGAGGCCAGTATGCGTCCACCACGCGGCAACGTGAGTTTTGTAGGGGCGCTTGTCATTTGAGAAGCGCGTGTCGCGATAAATCCTGAATAAAGACTTCTCCGCCGGCCGAACGTGATTCGGCGCAAAGTCTGACATCGCATCAGTAATCTTGCGCACCACGGCCAGCATCGGCTCCTTCAGTTCCGCTTCAAACTGCGCTTTGCGCGGCTGAAACCACGCGCGGTCATTGTGTTTCGCAAGGTTACGCAGGAAGGCGAGAGCTTCCGGACGGAAATAGGGCGGCGCTGTGTCAGGGGTCGTTTTTGATTTGGATTTCGTAGCCATCACAAATGAAGTTTAACGCGATGGCAATCAATCAAAATGGCAACCCTGTGCAAACCCGACTCCGAAACTTCCGGTTGCCAATGACAAAATCTCGGGCGCGAGAAGATCGAGGCTTCGTTCGATCCTGGGAACTAACCCATTACCAAACATGAAATCAATCCAGAATCGCGCGCACGCCGCGTTCTGCACATGGATCGCTTCATTGTTCCAAGGATTCCGGAAAACGCCCTCACCACTTTCCATAGCGCACGGTTTCATCCAGGAGCCATCGAACATCGAAACGGTCGACTCTCGCAGGTTGCAGCTCACTTCGTAGTACTGCTCAGTTTCAATTTCTGATCGGCACTCAGGATCGGATGGTAAGTAGACACTGAACGGTCGATTAGCCGCCGGACCCTCGCCAGAAAGCCGCACGGTGTAATCTTCGAGACCCTGCAAGCACGCCGAAATCGAATTAAGACTGGGCAAAGAGACTTGTTCTCTCGCTGGGATGGTTATAGTCTCCCCGGTAAACACGTTCCTACCAGTGCGCACTTTACCTGAAAGCTTCGCGATCTTGATTGCCGGTTTCAATGGTGCGCTGCCAAACTGTGTCAGACCCTCGAAGAAGGCAGTCACCTGCGCTGGCTGGGGTACAAAATCAGGATGTACTGGGATCAACAAGTGGGAGTAATGTTCCGACATGCCACTGATTTTAGGCGATACACCGTGTCGACCCAGTCCCTTTGAGCGCGGCGCGGAACTGCCGTCACCGCGTCGCTACAGAACTCGCGAATCGCGCGGTTGTTCCGCTAAGCTGCGCGCGCCAGCCAGCTCTTCATCGTATCCGCATCCACCAGGCCTGCCTGCTGAAACTTGAGCTCACCGTTCGAGAAGACGGCGAAGTTGGGAATGCCCTGGACTTTGAAGCGCGCGGCGAGCTCTGGGAACTTCTCGGTATCGACTTTGAGCACAACCGCGCGACCAGCCATCTCGCGTGCAACTTGTGCAACGTGTGGCGCCGCCATGCGGCAAGGGCCACACCACGCAGCCCAGAAATCTACCAGTACAGGAACCTTGCTTGCGCCGACGATTTCGTCAAACTCAGATGGACCCGTCGCGATCGGCTCCGACATCGGCGGCAAAGCGACTTTGCACGCTCCGCATCGGCCAATGTCGGCAAGGTGCTTTGCGGGAATACGATTCGGCTTTCCGCACGATGGACAGTTCCGGATGATGGGCATTGCAGACCCCTCTTTTAGAGATGCGGTTCAGGCCAACTTCGTCGCTAACGGATGACCCTCACTGCGCCGTCGCATCCCGCGCCGCCGCCTTCGCAGCCATCTTCTTGCGGTGTTCGCGAATAAAGTGCGCCGCCGCGTCAGGATAAAACTCGCGGATCGAGGTGAAGATCACATCGCGCATCGCCGAATAGCCGAACTTCTCGGCGAGCACTGGAAACGTCGTTGCGCTGCTCGGGTAATACTGGCGCGAGACCAGCTGCGTGAGAATCTTGCCGCCGAGCCCGGCGATATTCGGCGTCTGGTGCCCGCCGTAGGTGCGCGCTACGCCCTGACGACTAATGACGTAGAGCTCGCGAATGAGAATGCCGTGCCCTGCGCCGAGCGCGTAAAAGCGCGTGTCCTCATGAATCAGAGAAGGCAAAAACCACGCGGAGAGATAGGTGCCGTCGGTCTTATCCAAAAAACCACGCCATGTGTAAGACCAAAAGCCGTCCACACCCTTGCCCAGCACAGGATGTTCGTTAATTCCCTCAGCCGAAAGCGAAGTCAATCCCAAAAAAATAAAAGACGAATAATCCGTGGCCTGGTGCGTGGCAACGGTGAAGTTGTACTTCCATCCCGGCGGATGCGGCTTCGAGCCACCAGACACCGACCGGAAGTTCGGCATGAAGCCAAGGATGCGCTGCGGTTGAACACGCTCGAGCGGGATGGGATTCCCGTTGGCGTCAACAGGAACGTTAGGAGCGGGCGCTGGTTGCTTCACGGAGCCTGCGCTGCCCGGATTACTGTCCGAGCTGCCGCCTGATTGTGTGTTGTCCGAATTCGTGCCGCCCGCATTCGCGTTGCCCGATTGCCCACCCGCAGTGGACTGGGCCTCGTCAGGCGCTTTCAATTCCAGCTCGTTTTCGGCCGGGGCCGAAAAATCAGCCGCGGTTAGAATCAGTCCCGAATCAACAGCAACATCGTCAGCCGCGACTCCATCGGACGCAAATCTGAAGGCTGCCGGCAGGCTCCCAAGGCGCATCGAATTCGAAATCGGCGTGATCCCGGCATGGGCGGAAGCTCCCGCGGGGACACTTAAGGCGATGCCAAGGCTGAGGGCGGCGACAATGATGCGCAATCAAAACATCCTTTGAGGGCGGGGGAGCGCGTCGCTCAGCAGAACAGCGAATCGGCTGCTTGTTTACCTATAGTTTAGAGCAAAAGCCGCGAAGAAAGACTCACAAACTCCAGGCTTAAGCCCCCCCCAAAAATACACACATCGCGGATCGAATGATGTTGCGAGCAGGCTTCGCAGACAATAGCCCGGCATCTACCGAATAATCTTCAACGCGCCTCTGAATAACCCATCGAAATCCGCCGCAAGCGCCTCGTCTTTCGCAATCGCCTGTTCGATGGCCTTCTCGGCAGCCGGTCGCTGGTAGCCTAGATTCGTCAGCGTTGCGAATACGCTCTCAGCTCGCCAGAGCCTCTTCCACAGCTTTTGGTTTTCGTGCGATCACAGTGAGATACGCGCGCGCGGCGCGGTCGGGACGGCGGCGGCCCTGCTCCCATTCCTGCAAGGCGCGCGCATCGAGTGCGTAACGGCGGGCAAACTCTGCGCGGCTTAATCCTGTAGCAAGGCGGATCGCGCGAATCTCCAGCGCGATCGAAGGCTTAAAGGTAGTAACGCGCGCCGGCTTGACCTTGCCTTGAACGATGGCCAGCGCCTCTTTCATGGATTCGATCAACTCGGGGCCAATGCTTTTCCGCTTCATTGCTTAACCCTCCTTGCCTTTGCTTCTGCTTTCATTGCCGCGGCTAGAGAAGCTACAACCTTCTTTTCCGCCGGAGTTAGATTTCCTTGCTCATTCTTCGCGTAAAGGGAGAGTGCAAGGATCGGGTTTATTTCGTCGAAAAAGTAATAGATGACCCGTACCCCACCTGATTTGCCGCGCCCGCCGATTGCATACCTGAGCTTGCGCACGCCGCCAGTCCCCGGGATTTCGTCGCCTGCCAGGTGATACTTCGAAACATAGAGGAGCAGATCGTCGTATTCCTGGCTCGTGAGCAGCTTCTCTGCCTTGCGCCGAAAAACACTCGTCTCCACCACGGTCGGGAGAGATGCGGGCATGGATAGAGTGTGCGGCAATGCCGCACTATAAGTCAAGCCGGCATCAACCCATGCTTCGCACGCAATTGCCCGCGCATCTACCGAATGATCTTCAGCGCGCCTCTGAATAACCCATCGAAATCCGCAGCCAGCGCCTTCTCTTTCGCAATCGCCTGCTCGATGGCCTTCTCGGCAGCCGGTCGCTGGTAGCCTAGATTCGTCAGCGCGGAGAGCACGTCGTCAACCGCAGGACCCTGCGCCGACGGCCGCGTAGGAACGACAGCAAAATCATCCAGTTTGTCTTTGAGCTCCACCACCAGGCGCTCGGCCAGCTTCTTGCCCACGCCCGGAATGTGCGTGAGCTGCGCGTGATCCTGCCCGCGAATGGCCTGAATCACACGTTCGGAATTAAGCCCGCTCAGGATTTTGATGGCAAGCTTCGGTCCGACCCCGCTTACAGTAATCAGCCGCTCAAAGAGGCGCTTTTCGTCAGTCTCCAAAAAGCCGAACAGGGCGATCTGGCTGTCGCTCACTTGCGTATGAATATGGAGCGCAGCCTCAGCGCCAATCGTGGGCAGCGCCGTAAACGTCGGCACGGAAATGGCCACGTCGTAGCCGACGCCCCCGGCCTCGACGATAGCCTGTCCGGGCTGCTTGGAAATGAGTTTGCCGCGCAGGTGAGCGATCATTCAGGCCCAATTGTAGAACTCCAAAGTGCCCGCTGCGTGCTTCTCCGCGTAATCCCTCCGCGCGCCCCGCACTCCATGCGGCAGCCGGATGGCATTCCGCCGCCTCATACGTCCAACAAAGGCCCGGGTAGGCAGGCCGCCGAGCAGGCCCGCGAGGTTGGCAGGCGTCCGCCCCGGCCAGATACAATAGGGGTTTACGAATAGTTCATCAAAAGTGCGCTGCCAGGCGAAGGCGCCATCATTCTGGAGAGTTGGAGCAGGTGCGAGTGAGAGGGTTGAACCGCCGCGTTTTGCGGCTTCAGTTTGTTGCTGGATTTGGAATCGCAATGGCGCTCGCCGTGCTGCCGGCGGCCGCGCAACAAATCGCGGCTACCCAACGAGTTACAACACATACAGTCCTGGCCGTGCAGACCACCGAGCAGGGCGGGCATACGCAGGCAACCGCGAGCGTCGCCGTCACCGGCGCAGATGGCCTGCCCGCATCCGGCGTCATCATCATTGAAGATGGAAACCGCGAGCTGGCCGAAGCGGCCTTGAACTCCACTGGAGAAGCAACTCCGGCGTTTTCGCTGGCAGGCGGAGATCACGCCCTGCGCGCCGTTTATTCAGGCGATGGATCGCACCTCAGCTCGGATTCCGCCACCAGCGATGTTTCAGCCGTAACCAGCGCCACTCCGAGCTTTACGCTCTCGCTTGCCCCTGTAGCGCCATCAACGCTGCCGCTCACGCTCACGGCCGGCCAGGCTGGCACAATCGCCGTCAACGTAATCCCTGAAGACAATGCGGCTCTTACCGCGCCCATGTTTGTCACGCTCTCGTGTTCGGGCCTTCCAAGTGAGGCCAGCTGCACTTTTACACCGGAGAGCGTGGAGATTCTGGCCACCACTCCCACGAGTTGCCCTTCTAATTCGCCGCCATCGGCTTGCCCGCCCGTCAGCTCCATGCTGCTGCAAACTTCAGAGCATGTGAGCACTCGTCTCGTGCGGCCCGCACATTCTGGAATCGAAAGCGGCCCCGTAGCCTGGGCGATTCTGCTGCCCGGCGCGCTTGGGCTGGGCGGACTGGCGTGGAGCGCACGCCGCCGCCGCTGGTTGCAACGCCTTTCGCTGCTCGCGTTAGTTGGCCTGGTCACCGCGCTCGGAACAACCGCCTGCAAGCCGCTCTACAACTACTATCAACTTGGTCCGCCGCATCCTCCCGCGACTCCCAACGGCACTTACAACGTCACCGTCACCGCGCAGTCGACCAACGGTGTCACCGCAATTACCTACAACACCACGATGGTGCTGACCGTAACCGGCGGCTCTTAATTACACTGCCTGCATGACGCGGCGGCAGTCCCTTCCTGCGGAAGTCTATGCGCTGGTGGAGCAGACGCCGGCCACCGTACTGCTTGAAGGCGGAAAACCAGGGCATTCTAATGAGCAGCCGTGGACGCAATTGTTCACGGCCCCCCTGCGCGTGTGCGCAGCACATTCCGCCGCGGAGATTCCTGCGCTCTTTGCAGAGATTGAGGGCGCAGTGGCCGCCGGACACTTCGCGGCGGGATTTTTCAGCTACGAGTGCGCAAGCTGTTTTGAGCCGAAGGCGGGAACGCGCGCAACAAAAAACAGCGAACCTTTGGCCTGGTTTGGTATTTACGCGCAGAGTTACGCATTCGATCACGCAACAGGTGAATTCGTGGGCGGGGAGCCGCCGGATTTGGCGCGTTTTCGCGCGCAACAGATTTCGGGACCGGCCCGAGTTTCTGAAACCGCCCCTGCTTCTGAAGCAGCTCGACCGCCCGAGCCCGAACTCGCCGCAACATTCGCGCTCGCCGAGGCCGAATACATCCAACGCATTGCCCGGATTCACGAGTGGATTCGTGCCGGTGACATATATCAACTGAACTTCACGGCCCCGTTTTCGATTGAAGCCCCCGTCAACATTGCGTGCAGCATTGCAACCCACTATGCGCGGCTGCGCTCGCGGCAGCCAGTCGATTACGGCGCATTTCTGCACTGGCAGCAGGACCGGCGCATTCTCTCCTTTTCGCCGGAGCTGTTCTTTCGCATAGATCAGACCGCCCAGAACGGCGCAACAAGACGTATCACCACACGGCCAATGAAAGGCACCGCGCCTCGTGGGCGCACCACACGCGAAGACCGCGAAATTTCTGATTGGCTGCGTGGCGACCCCAAGAACTGTAGCGAAAACGTGATGATTGTCGACCTCGTGCGCAATGACCTGGGCCGCGTTGCCCGCACGGGAAGCGTCAAGGTCGAAAAACTCTTTTCCGTGGAGCGGTATCCAACGCTCTGGCAAATGACTTCGAGCGTCACTGCCGAGCTGCGGCCCGAAGTTGGTTTCCACGACATTTTCCGCGCACTGTTTCCCTGCGGATCGGTGACAGGCGCGCCCAAGGTACGTGCCATGCAGTTTATCGCTGAGCTTGAAGACGCGCCGCGCGGCGTGTACACGGGCGCGATCGGATTTTTCTCGCCGCATCAGACGGTCTTCAACGTCGCAATTCGCACGCTTGAGCTTAACGGGACCCGTGGAAGCATGGGCGCAGGCAGCGGCGTAGTCATTGACTCCGATCCGGCCCAGGAATTTCGGGAGTGCCTGCTGAAGGCAAAATTTCTCTCTAGTCCCGCGCTTCGCATCGCCGCCCCGATCAGCGAAACCGCGCCGATCATCAGCCAGCCCGAAAACTTTTCCCTCATCGAGACGATCCTCTGGGATGGCAGCTACCCTTTGCTTGAGTTGCACCTCGACCGGCTTGAGGATTCAGCCGACTATTTCGGCTTCGCATGTGATCGCGCCGAGGTCCGCGCAGCACTGATCGATCACGCCAGCCAATTCACAAATCAGGAATCTCCTACCGAAAACTCCGCAGACCCCGTCCCCCGCCCGCAGCGGCGAGTGCGCCTTCTTCTGCTCGACGACCAAGGCCACATTCACATCGGCAGCGAAGCGCTTTCACGTCACATAGATCCAAACCGCATCGGTCGCGTGACCATCTCCAACGTGCGAACCGATCCAGCCGACGCAATGCTCTATCACAAGACCACGCACCGGCCGATCTACTCCCATGCATTCGAGCAAGCCACGCGCGAGGGGTTCGACGATGTGCTCTTCATGAATCTGCGCGGCGAAGTTACCGAGGGCGCAATCAGCAATGTATTTGTCGTGAACGGCGATCATTGGTCAACGCCTCCCGTCGAGTGCGGTCTGCTGGCGGGCGTGTATCGCAGGCATCTGCTCGAGACGCGGCCGGAGATCGAGGAGCGCGTTCTTTTCATCGACGATCTGCGCAGTGCCGACGCGATCTATCTCGCCAACGCTGTTCGCGGCCTGCGCCGGGTTGAGCCTTTGCCGCGCCAAGATTGACTGGCGCGAGTTTTCGCCACAATCTGAACCCAGTAAATCGGTCGACCTTATCGAAGTGGTAGAACGTTGTAGGGAGTTGAGACATGGTCGAAGCGAAGCCGAAACCGACGCGGGAATCGAAGCAGGAATCGAATGTTGACGCGCGGCGGAGAGAGGCCTTTCTCGCGGCGATTCTATTAGCGGCCATTCTTGCCGCAGCACCTGTAGCGCCCGCGCAATCACCGGTCGCCCACGCCCAAACAAATGACCAGGCGTGGCTGCGTTATGCGGACGTGCACGAGCGGCTCCCGATTCCTCCATCGGTTCGCGCGCTTGGCAGCAGCATACTGGAGCAGTCGGCTGTCCAGGAAATCCAACTCGGAATCGCGAGCACGACAGGCACGACGGCCACCCCAGGCGCGATGACAGCGAGCGCCGGTGAAACGGTCGTCGGCACCCTCGATGAAGTTCGCGCTGCCTTTCCCGGCCTTCAGGTTCCCGCACACATAGCAGCGCACGGATTCTGGCTCAAGCGAACTTCATGGCACGGGCAGCCGCTGGTCATCGTCGCTGGCTCGAGCGGCCATGGCGCGCTCTTCGGCGCATTCGACCTGCTACGCCGGATCGCAACGGGCGCAGACCTCACGCACCTCGATGCAAGCGAAGCTCCCGCCATGCCCATCCGCTGGGTCGATGAGTGGGACAACGCCGACGGCACGGTCACTCGCGGCTATGGCGGCCCTTCGATCTTCTTCGAAGGCGGAAAAGTGCGCGACGATCTGAGTGATGTCACCACCTACGCGCGGCTGCTTGCATCGGTGGGCATTAATGGCTGCAACGTAAATAATGTGAACGGCGCGGCGCCCTTTCTTACTCCGGAAATGATCAAAGGCCTCGCGCGCATCGCCGACGCCATGCGGCCGTGGGGCGTGCGCCTGGCCATCAGTGTCGACATTGCGAGCCCACAAAAAATCGGCGGCCTCAAGACGTTCGACCCCCTCGATCCAGATGTGAAAGCCTGGTGGGCAGCGAAGATCAACCAGATCTACCAGCAGATTCCAGACTTGGCCGGCGTCACGGTCAAGGCCGATTCTGAAGGAGAGCCGGGTCCCGCCAGCTATGGCCGCAGCCCCGCCGATGCCGCCAACGTGCTGGCTTCAGCTCTGGCGCCTCACGGCGGTGTGGTGCTCTATCGCGCCTTCGTTTACAACAATCACCTCGACTACAACGACATGAAGGCAGACCGCGCGCGCGCAGCTTACGACATCTTTCATCCCCTCGATGGCCAGTTCGCGCCCAACGTCATCGTCCAGATCAAATACGGCCCCATCGATTTTCAGGCGGAGGAGCCCGTGTCGCCGCTCTTCGCCGGCTTGCACAAAACAAGCGAAACCATGGAGCTACAGATCACGCAGGAGTATCTCGGCCAGCAGCGGCACCTCGTGTATCTCGCGCCGCTGTGGAAGGAAAAACTCGACTTCGATCTGCGCGCCGAGAACCGTTCGACACCAGTGAAAGAAATCATCGAAGGAAAAAGCTTCAACCAGCCGCTCGGAGGCAATTCGGGGTCCCCACGAACAGGTCTTCGTTCGTGGGGTGGAGGCATGATCGGCGTCTCCTGCGTTGGGCGCGACGGATGGCTGGGCGCGCCGATGGCGATGGCCAACCTCTATGCATTTGGCCGACTCGCGTGGAATCCAAATCTCTCAGCCGAGCAGATCGCCGCCGAGTGGACAAAGCAAACCATCAGCACCAAACCCGAAGTAGTTGCGACCGTCGACAACATGTTGATGCAGTCGTGGCAAACTTACGTGCACTACACGGGATTCCTGGGCACGCAGACGCTCACCGACATTACCGGCAGCCACTACGGACCGAACATTGAAGCGAGCGAGCGCAACGGCTGGGGCCAATGGCACCGCGACGATGCGCAAGGAATCGGCATGGATCGCACCGTCGCCACTGG
Source organism: uncultured Acidobacteriaceae bacterium (assembly GCA_963763585.1). Classification (GTDB taxonomy): domain Bacteria; phylum Acidobacteriota; class Terriglobia; order Terriglobales; family Acidobacteriaceae; genus Telmatobacter. The sequence continues at coordinate 106,370 of CAVXPR010000010.1, forward strand.
TACCGGATTTGCCGGCCAATACCCGCCTGAGGTGGCGAAGATGTACGAGTCGGCAGCCACCACTCCGGATAGCTTGCTGCTGTTTTTCCATCACCTGCCGTGGACCTACAAATTGCATTCAGGCAAAACCATCATTCAGTATGTCTACGACATTCATTACCAGGGCGCAGCCGAGGCCGCGCAGCTTGGCGACGAGTGGGCGACTCTCAAAGGCAAAATCGATCCGCAACTCTACGAAGACGAGCGAGCGAGTCTCGAATACCAGGCCAGCCACGCCATCGTCTGGCGCGATGCGATCGTGCAGTACTTCTTAAAGGAATCTGGCATTCCCGACGCGCTCGGCCGCGCCGGACATTATCCCGGCCGCCTCGAAGCTGAAGATGCGCGCCTTACGGGATACAAGATCGTCGATATCACGCCGTGGGAAAACGCCTCCGGCGGAAAGATTGTGACCTGCGATCCGAACCCGTCACAAAGGACCTGCGCCGCAGAGTGGACATATGCGGGCAAGCCCGGACGCTTCGACATTGCAGTTCAATATTTAGATCTTCGCGGCGGCATCGCGCACTTTACACTCGGAATCGACGGTACGCAGATTGTCTCGTGGGCGGCAGACGCTTTGTTTCCCTCTAACCATGCGGGCGATACGTCAACGCGATTTACTGCGCGCGGCCCTGATGGACGAGGCATCGAATTAAAGCCTGGCGACGTGCTGCGCGTAGAAGGTATGCCCGACGCGAGTGACCCAGCCGCGCTGGATTATATCGAGATCGAGCGCAACGCAGCCGGCGCAGAAAACTCCGCCACAAAAGTTCAATAGCAGCGTTAGGAATTGGCGCGTCTTCTGTCGCCCGCGTGAATTGCCTGCCGTTACAGGAAGAATGAACTTCGCTGTTCGCTTACCGTCAGACGGAGCCTGCACCGGCCGCAGGCTGCGATGTGCGCAGCTGCTCGATCTCGCCGATCAAACCCAGCACCTGCTCCCGTTCGCGCTCGTTCAAATCCAGGAAGCGAATCCCAACAGTGTTGCTATCGTAGATGGACTGGATGACGCCGCCCAACCTCAACGGCAGATCTTCGAGCAGAAACTCCGTTTCCACACGCGCGTAGATGCCCGCCGGAAAGCGTTCGTCGGTGCGAATGCGGCAGCCTGTGACGCTCATGTCAAGAATGCGGCCCTGTAATTTGGATCCAGCATTGACCAAAAGAATCGTCGCAGAGGACGACAATTCATAGCGGCTTTGCTGGCGCCTTTCGCGGCCTGCGGGAGCGTGCGACGCCTGTTGCGCGTCTTCCGCCATCAATGCTGGCTTAACTGCCCGCGCGTCTTCCTGTAGATGCATTCGCGCCTCTGCCATCAGTTGCGGATTCCCGTTTACTGCCCGTTCAATCGCTTCCCGGCCGGTCCGCTTCGAATTCTCATATTCTGCAACCAGCAGGTTCACCGCCTCGGCCCGGACCGCCGCGGTTTTCTCCATCCCGCATACGATGTTGGCCAGCTCAACCATGCGCTGCGGAATGATATTCACAAAACGGACGCCGATAAGGCGGTGCCCGTCGGTCCATTGCAGCACTCCGCGAAACCGGAATGAAATTCCATCGACATTGAAGAAAACTTCGACCGGCAGGCGGACACGCGCGAGAACCGGCTCTGTGGTGCGGAGACGGCAACCCTCCTGGCTCAAATCGACGAGACGAGCTTCCTGCGGAACGCCATGACCAACGAAAAGAACGACGGAATCTTCGTCGACCGAGTAGCGTAGATCGGAACGGCGCTCAAGTTGCCGCGCCGCCAGCATTCCCCTGTTTTCTCTCGGCTCCATGGCACGCTCCGCTCATCACTCAGCGGAGGCCAATGCCCAGAAGCCAATGCCCTGAAGTCAGTGCCCGTCGGTTAGCTCCCATGGCTGGGCGGGCGCGGCATCGTCGGCTTCGCGTCCCATCAGGCGGTCGTAGCGGTACACGTCGCTGGTTGTGCCCAGCGATTCGTTGTACAAACTGATTGCGCCGATGAGCTGCGTCAACTCCTCGCTGAATGCGTGTATCGCTTGCAATTGAGTGGCCGTGGCCGGAAGTTCGTATTTGGAAGTCTTAATGAATTTCTGGTAGCCCCGATCCAGAAGCAGAGAAACTTCGCCACCCACCAAAATTCCGGGGCGGACTGCATACGCCGTAGATTCGTCTTCCGAATCGTCGGCGCGGCGTGGAGGCACCAGAACGGCTCCGACTCCGTACTTGCTCACTAGCGTGCCTCCGGCTACGCCCGCATATGGAGTCACATCGAAAGAGTGTGCACGCAACAGTTCCAGAGTCTGGTCGAAGTCGGGATGGGAGAATTTCTTTTTCATGAGGTCAGCCACTTTTGGAAGGATAGGGAAGGAAACCGGCGAATCCTTGCTGGTCCAATCTCGTAGTTCAAGTCTCGTTAACTCCAATCTCGCACACTTGCGATGTGCGCCGCAATTCCCCTTTGCCGCGCGTAGGCCAAATCCCGCAGGCCGGGTCTGGTTTGGTTCCAGCAAAAGAGAAACTCGATCTCGACACGAAATCCACTCGTCCCTAGGCTGTGGAAACACAAAAACTTCTTTACACCGCACGGTCAACAGATTCATAATCGACTCCCTTGGAGAGATTGCGCTTCACGTACTTCATCCCCTTCCCCATCGCAATGAAACTCCAAGCAAGTCAAGGAGGATTCACACACAATGAAAATCATGCGCCCCGCCCTGTTCGCACTCACTCTCGCGGCCGGTGGAAGTCTGTTTGCCGCGGCACAAGACATGCAAGGCCCGCCCAAGGTTATCGAATTAACGCGGGAGTTCATCAAGCCGGGCAGGTCCGGCGCCATGCACGACAAGTCTGAGAGCCATTTTGTGGCCGCCATGGCTGCCGCCAAGTGGCCTACTCATTACTTTGCGTTGCAGTCGCTCTCTGGCAAATCGCGCGCTTTGTACCTCACCGGCTATCCGTCGTTTAAGGCGTGGGAAGACGATACACTGGCCGCGATGAAGAACAAGACTCTCTCTGCCGAGCTGGACAAAGACAGTGTTGCCGACGGCGAACTGCTCGATGGGATCGACCAGTTTGTTCTCTTCTATGACGATGATCTAAGCTATAAGCCCAGCGCGACTCTTGGCCACGCCAAGCTGATGGAGATTTCGTCATTCCACATCAAGCCCGGCCACGATAAAGAGTGGCACGAGCTCGCCAATCTGGTGATCGATGCGCACAAGAAAGCCGGTGACAGCGCGCACTGGGCCACATTTGAAATCGCATACGGCGGCGGCGATGAGTACGTTGTCTTTAGCGACGACAAGTCGATGGCCGACATTGATACCGGCTATGCGGAAGGCAAGCAGTTCAACGATGCTATGGGCGAGGAAGGCATGAAGAAACTCCACGAGCTGGTAGCCGATTGCGTCGACAGCGAGGATTCGGAGTTGTTTGCCATCAATCCTGCTCAGAGCTATCCGCCCGATGAGTGGGTCAAGGCAGACCCCGACTTCTGGAAGCCGAAGCCGGCCGCTGCGCCTGCAGCCAAGCCTGCTGCGAAACCAGCACAGTAGCGTCTTTCAATCAAACGTCTCGCATCGGCGGCTCTCAATAACTCCGGAGCCGCCGGCGCAGGAGCCTGTCGAACGCCGGCCCAATATACTGGAGTCGATACACTGATTGGGACCGGAGAATCCGCACCATGGGCACCGCGACGAACAACGGCATTCCGCAAATTACCGTGCTCGAACTTAAGCAGCGTCTCGATGTCGGCGAAAATCTCATGATCCTCGATGTTCGCGAGCCGTTCGAGTACCAGATCGCCAACATCGGCGGAACGCTCATCCCAATGAACGAAGTTCCGCGGCGGCTTGGCGAGATCGACCGCGAACGCGAGATCATCGTCCAGTGCCGATCCGGCGCCCGCAGCCAGCGTATCGCTGAATTTCTTGCCGCGCAGGGCTACCCGAACGTGAAGAATCTAGCCGGCGGAATCCTCGCCTGGGCCGACCACATCGATCCCAAAATAACCAAATACTAATCCGGCGTTTCATTGCGCCCGGTTTGCACGCGCCGCATAATAATGAAAATGATTCTCGACACGCCTGTTCTCACCGGCAGCCACATTCGTCTCGAGCCGCTGTCGCCGGCCCACGCAGACGGGCTTGTGGCCGCGTCATCGGGCAATCCGGAGCTCTATCAATGGAGCGCCGTGCCGATCGGCCGTGACGCTGTTCTCGACTACATTGAGACTGCGCTCGCATTGCGCGAGGCCGGGAAAGCACAGGCCTTCGCTACCATGCGCATTGCGGACGGCGTCGTCATCGGATCCACGCGTTTCTTCGACATTGAGCGCTTTGACTGGCCCGTGAGTCACCCGCGTCACGCGCACGAGAATCCTGACGTCTGTGAGATCGGCTACACATGGCTTTCGCACGCGGCCATCCGCACCGCGGCGAATACTGAAGCCAAGCTGCTCATGCTGACACATGCATTCGAAGTGTGGCAGATGCTTCGTGTCTGCCTGCATACCGATGCGCGCAACAAGCGCTCGCAGGCCGCAATCGAGCGCATAGGAGGCAAATTTGAAGGAGTTCTTCGCGCGCACAAGATGGGCGCGGACTCCACGGCCCGAAATTCCTGGCGCTATTCCATTCTTGCGGCGGAGTGGCCCGAAGTAAAGCGCCGCCTTGCGGAGCGCCTGCTGCCGGCCTAGAGCCTGTTTTAAAAATTAGCTTTGTAACAAGGGCACGGCCGGGGTGCCCACCCGGTGGCTGGGTCGCGGGCCGACAAAGCCCAAAAATTTTGGGGTCTTAACCTCTAAGGGATCTTCACCGCCCGGTGGCAACTATTCGCCGCAGCTCTCAGGACGCTTCCACCATCGGCTTCCCGTTCTCTTCTGCCTTGCCAAAGATCATCTTGCCGCTGGCGGTCTGCAGCACGCTGGTCACGGAGATCCCAACCGACCGTCCGATAAGTTTCCGCGCGTGGTCCACCACCACCATCGTGCCGTCATCCAGGTAGCCCACACCCTGGTTGAACTCCTTGCCTTCTTTCAGAATCACCACGTTCATACGCTCGCCCGGAAGAACCACGGGCTTGAGAGCGTTGGCCAGGTCATTGATGTTCAGCACATCTACGTGGTGCAGGTGAGCCACCTTGTTCAGGTTGAAGTCATTGGTGACCACCTTCGCTTCCCACTTTTTTGCCAGCTCCAGCAGCTTCAGGTCCACTTCGCGGATGGAAGGGAAGTCATCAGGAACGATTTGCACCTGAATCCTTTCGTTAGACTGCATGCGCTGCAGCATATCCAGGCCGCGACGACCGCGCTGGCGCTTGGAGCCGTCGGTTGAGTCGGCCACAATCTGCAACTCGCGGAGTACAAACTCCGGCACCACCAGCATGCCGTCAATAAATCCCGCCTCGGCAATGTCGGCGATGCGGCCGTCGATAATCACGCTCGTGTCCAGCACCTTGGCGCTGCGGCGCGTGGGCTTATCGCCCGAGAAAATGGTCCCCAGCGCAGCGGGATTCAGCAGGTCGCCCTTGCTCGCGCCCACCAGCAGGCCCACGTAGGTCATAAAGAAGAGCACGAAAATCTGCAGCACGGCGGAGTTGGCGCTGGAGATCGGAGCTGTGCGCAGTACCAGGCAGAAAAGCGCAGCGCCCACGATACCGAGTACGCTGCCAACGACCGCGCCGATCAGCCGTCGCAGAGTAAGCGCCCGCACGCGCAGCTCGAAGATTATGACCGCGCCCGCCGCGGCCGCACCCGCGATTGCGCCCTCCCAACCTGTTTGAAGCCCGAAGGGTCGCAGGAAGTAACAAACCGCGGCAAGCAATAAGACAAAAAGAAGACGTAAAAGAACCAGGTCCATACGAACCCACTTTCACAGGCAGCAAAATCTCGCAGCCGGCCCCAAATCACACTCTAAAGTCACCGATGGGGAGTATGCCCATTGCGACTCACCATCGTCAAGAGGGAGCTGATGAGAGAGGAAATAATCAGCAGGGAGGAGCGACAGGGAGCCGGGGGCAAATCCAACGATTGAAGCAGATGCGTCGAAGCAGTTTTGATCCCTGTTCCCTACTCCCGATTCCCTGCATCTATCACGAAGCCGCAGCCAGCGCGTCGTCCTGCGGAATGCGCTGCGCGCCCTTGCGCGGGCCACGCTTGCGCGCGCTCATCACCTTCACGCGCTCCAGCAGCTCCAGCGATGAACAGTTCTTCCTCGCCATCACTGCATCGGCCACATGCATCTCTCCGCCGGCGGCCTGCGCATCGCCAAGCAGGAGCATGGGCACATGCGACCGCATGCGCTTCAGCCGCTCAGCAAGCTGAATTCCACTCATCTGGGGCATATTGGTGTCGGCCAGCACCAGGTCGATTTGCGGCGCCGTTGAAAAAACCGCGATCGCCTCCTGGCCATTGGTAGCCGCCAGCACGCGATAGCCATTCGTTGCCAGCGTGAACTTGAGCACGGAGAGCTCTTGTTCGTTGTCGTCTACACAGAGAATCACTTTCTTTGGACGCATGGTAAGGGGATTGCTCCTAAATCAAATCTCAAGGCTTTGTTCCATGGCAACAGCTCACCGCCCGTTATGGCGGATTCCCCGCTTTGGCGGATTCAAGGTACAGCAAGAGTGTCTGGCCCAGTAGCCGGCAACAGGGCAGGCTCGTTGGATTCGGATCTGTGCGCACGGATCGCCTGCGCGAGTGCTTGCACCTTGGGGTGCAACCACACACGTTTCCAGGCAACCGGCACGAGACCCTCAACGGCTCAACCCTGCTTCGCGGTCGAGTGCTCAGCGGTTTGACGCGTCAGTCAAATTCCGACATCACGCGTCAGAAAATTGTCTGCTACGAATCGAAACAGTACGAGTAAAGGCGGATCATGAAAAGAGAGAAAACGAAGCGAAGACGCAGCTGAAAATCCGATTGAAACAAGTGGAAAACTCGTAGCAGCAAGACACAACGTCACTTGCGAAGATGAATATCTGTTGAAAGCATGTGCATCACGGCAGGAAAAGCTGTCCTTTTGCAACGAGAACTGTGCTGCCAGCAACGCGCACATCCGTGATCTTCGCGGAATCTTTTTTCGCAAAAAGAAAAAGATCGCTCGGCCGGCCCATCTCAACTCCCTGACGCAGATGTACGCGCGTCGCTGACGCAACCGCGCCGCGAGACACAAGGTAAGCAATGGCGCAACCGGCCGCCGAGCCCGTCGCCGGATCTTCGCCGCCGTAGAACTGCATCCGCGACCTGAACTTCACGCCGTCCGGCTTCTCGCCGAGTGAGTTTTGCCCGAGTGAGTTTTCGCCGACCGAAGGGGCCAGGACGTAGAACCACCTCGCTCCGCGCTCGCGCAGCCAGGCTGTGGCCTCATCCTGATTTACTTTCAGGCATTCCAGCGCCGCCTGAGAACGCAGCGTAACAATTGCAAACGCCGTTCCCGTTGAAACCACTTGTGGCGGCAATGCCGGATCGAGGTCGTTCGCCGACAGGCCGGCAAGCCGCGCAACAATTTTTGGATCCAGCTCAGCTCCGAACTCAGGATCGCGCTGCGTCATCTCGCCGAAAAGTCCTGCTGCGCCGGCCTTCCCTTCCTCAAAGCGAACCGGCACCGGCCCAACGTTTTCCGCCAGCCTCACCGTATCGCCTTCGATCGTTTCGGGCGCAAACATCTTCAGCACTGCTGCCGTGCCCAGGGTGGGATGCCCGGCAAAAGCCAACTCTTCGCGAGGAGTGAAGATGCGTACGCGCACCCCCTCAGCCCGCTCAATCTCCGCCGTCCTGCGCTCGACAAATGTTGTCTCAGAGAGATTGAACTCGCGCGCGATGGCCTGCATCCGCTCGGTCGCCAAACCGCACGTATTCATCACCACGGCCAGCGGATTGCCGCCAAGCGGCTCGGTGGTAAATGCGTCCACAACGAAATAGTCCAGCGTCAACAAAGCGCAACGCGCCTCCGAAGTGGTCTACAGCGGGTCCACAATTGCTTTACTCGGGATCCCAACAGCCCAGTGGCTTTTTCACCGAGAAAAAGCCAACTTGCAAGAAGCTGCAAAGGGCACGTGAATTGTGGAACCGCTTCAGTTTACGACCAAAACAGAACCGAGCGTGGTTGTGGAAACCCGCGCTCCTGTGGATTAGATCATTGGAGATTGACTAGGAAGGATTTCTAAGGCCTGACCAACGGGCGCGAAATTCCGGCGTCGGCGCGATCGAGGAAGATCCTCAAGCGCAGAGCTTCGGCGCGCTGCACAGCTACAAGGCGCATCTGCCGGCGAATATGGTCAATGTCATTCAGCCGGTCCAGTTGTGCTTCATCGCGAGTGGCGTCGTTCTCCAACTGCGCGATGCGCTCCTGAATCGCTTTCCGGAACCCCAGACTCATCTCGAAGCCTTCTTGAGCAGCGAATTGAGTGGCCATGAATGAACCTCGAAGGAGAAATTGCCTGGAGCCAGGGGATGTTTGCCGGCGGCCTCAAGCTTTTCCTGTTGTTGCCGATAGTATTGAAGCTTTCTCATCTGCGCCAGATTACGGAGTCGCGCAACCATTCCCAATTTGGTAATGGCCCGGTGGTGACACTTTGTCCCAAAACGAGACGGTTGCCGGTTACCCCCGACCAATCACCAATGACTAATGACCCGCGATCTATGCGCGATTGCATGATCGATGACTAACGACCCAAAACTAACGATCATTGATCGATTGTCACGGCCGCCTCTAATTGCTCCTCGCCACGCCCAGTTGAATCAACGTTCCGCTCTCAAATTGAATATTCCTGATCAGAGACAGCAATACTCCCGAGGAGGAGCTGTTTCCAGCCAGCAATACGCCGGGAATTTGCGTCGTACGAGGAATAGCGCGGGCCGCCGCAACCGCATGGGCGCCGGTAGGATTGCTTGAGCCGCCACCCTGCGCCGTAGTATTTCCCGCCAAGCCCGGTGACGACCCCGGCGTTGAGTTTTGATTCAATTGGTCCCTTCTCCACTCATCAACTGCCGTATCAGAGGCTCGGTCAATGTCGCTGGTCGCCGCTCCAGGTGCTCCGCCGCCGCGGCCGGCGTCCATCCTTCCGCCGTTGGCCATTGCGCCCGCGGGCGCCGGCATTCCCATCATGCCGCCGCCGCCGCCGTCGTCCTCAAGTCTCGCGCGATTTTGTTGATCGATCACAGCGCCGCCGCTCGGGACCACTCCTCCAATCAGCGTGTATATCGCAATGCTCTGGCCGTTTTTCAGCTCTGCGTGATCGAATGCAATGGCGATTCGCGCGGTCCCGTGTACAGAGTCGTATGCCTGCACTTCGGTCACGTGGCCCACCAGCCGCGAGTTCTTGGGGATCAATGTGCCGCCAGATGTCAGCACCTTGTCCAACGTCTTGAGCACCACGCGATCGCCCACCCTGGCGGTCTTTGTATCCAGTTTGCCGTCCAGTTCACCCGTGACTGGGCTCATCTCCCAGGCGTGCGATGCCGCCTGATCGCCGAATCCTCCAGCGGTAGACGCGTAGGTCATTTTTGCGTCGTCATTCGTCTGTGAGGTTGCATTCGTCGCTGCGCCGGAGTCTTGCGCCAGTATGGGAATGCAAGTAAACATTCCGGCGGCTACCGCGAGAGTAATAACAATTTTCATCTCGAGATCCTTTCAAAAGCCCGCGCATACCTGGGGAAGCGGATCAACAAGCGGATCAACGATCAGGTCAAGCAGAGTGCACGATTCTCAGTTCTCCGGCGTCGGAGCGTAGTAGCCTTTGCGCACCTGCACTTTGAGCGCATCGCCGTTATCGCCGTGGCACTCCAGCCCGATGTGCCGGAAAGTCCCGTCCTCTTTGGTGTCGCTGGGTGTGTAACTGGCTACATACTGGGTACGCAGTTCGGCTTCAATCTGCTCAAACGCGGACTGTAGCTTGGCGCCGTTGTTGCCCACGTCAATGATCCGGCCGCCGCTCTCATCCGAAATCTGCTTCGCCGGGGAGTAGCCGTAGTAGCCCTCGCCCTGGCTCCAGTACATCGCCCGATCGGCAATCAGGATCACGTAAATGATGATGTTGTTTCTCTCCGCCGCGGCTATAGCGTCTTTGATCTTGTGCTCGCTGCCTTCATCCTCGCCGTCTGTCAGGATGATGAGCGCCTTGCGGCCAGTCTCCTGGTTGAGTTTGTTGCTGGCCGCCTCATAGATGGCGTCATAGAGCACCGTGCCCTTGGGATCGCTGATGGGAACCGGGCCGCCACCGAGGCCAGGAACGCCTCCGCCATTACCGCCGGCGGTATTGATCTGCGCTTTCTCCATGGCGCGGGCAAGCATGTGCGGGCTGTTGGTAAAGTCCTGCAGAAGGTCGACATTCACGTCGAATTCCGCCAGAAAGGCCTCATCCTGCTTGCGCAAAACCTGCTCAAGAAACTGGCTGCCTGCCTGCTGCTCCAGCGGCAGCACTCGTTGCTGGCTGCCTGAAGTATCAGCAAAATTCCCAGGGTCA